>JAOAEJ010000098.1 GCA_026416815.1 Clostridia bacterium
GCACTATACCTCCCCTTGCTAGGCAAAGGCTATTATATCCCCCTCATTCGTTCCTTGCCCTTGTTGGAAGCTACTAAATCATTCAATGGACTTGCTTGTCTGTGGGATGTCTGCAAATCTTCCCCTGATAAATTCAGATACCGCTTGGTCATACCCAAATCCGTATGTCCCAGAGTCTTTTGTAATCCGAAAGCATGACCGCCATTCCTCAAATAGAGCAAAGCAAAGGCATGCCGAAGGTCGTAAGGCTTTATCCTTTGCCCCAATTCATTACTATAATACCTTAACCTATTTCGGTAAGAGCCGACATCCAGTGGTGTCCCCTCGCAGGTGCAGAATACGGGAACATTGTCAGTCCATTCGTGATATCTTACACTTATAAGCTTGTTTATAACAGCAGAAGTCTTAGACAATATAGGAAGAGTCCTCGGAGTCCTTGTCTTTGCCACCTCCCCTGGAATGGTCACAAGGTTATGTGCTAAATCGAAATTCTGCAGCTTGAGTGATAACGCTTCATTCGGACGTGTACCCGTATCCAGGGTAAACATAATCAAGGCATAGTCCCTTAATCCTGCAAAGCTTTTCTGGTTGGGTAAAGCTAAAAGGTTTTTAAGAGTGTCCAGGTGTATATCTACAATCCTGGATTGAGCCTTACGCTTTTTAAAGTCCTTTAGCGGGTTTTCTGTCATGAAGCCCTCCTTTATGCAGTATTCAAAGAAGGTTTTGAGATAGACAAGCCGAAGGTTGTATGTGGCTGGCTTGATATCATCCGCCATATACTCCAGCACCGAGCTTTTAAACCCTGGTGTACTCCAGGTATCTGGAAAGCGTTTAAAGAAGAGGTTGGCATGTTTCTTGTAGTCGGAAATTGTGCGGTTGCTTAGTCCCTGGGCTTGTTTAAAGAACAGAAAATCCTTCAGAGCATTTTCCCAGGTGTAGTCCTTTTGTTGAAGCTTCGTCAACTTTTTTGGCATAAAAAAATTCCCTCCTCTGGTCATTTTGACCGAGTACTCGGAATTGACAAATCATCGGTCCACTACTATTAAATAGGTACGGTGGACTAAATCAAAAAGTCTAGCCGATTAAGGTAAGGGGACACACCGCTGCTCTGCGGGTCAGGCTTGCTGCGGAATGTCCCCAATTAATTTGGCGTCCCGGACAGGAATCGAACCCGTATCAGTGGAACCGGAATCCACCGTCTTATCCATTAGAGTACCTCGATTATTGCTTATTGTAATGATGTAAAGGGGCTCCATGGAGTACTAAAAGATGGCAATAAACACCACATTATTCCATTTACTTTTCAGTACATGACACGGTTGCTCCCATTAGGCTTATATCTAAAAAGAGAGCTGATACATAGACAACTACTCAGTTCCTTGTGTATCAGTTCCCTTAACTATTACTTATTTAGATAACCAAAATGCAATATGCCTCAAGGTGTTCTATAGATTATTGACTTAAGCTGGAAGTTAACTTCTTTTTATACTCCTGTAGTTTTATAGTCTCACCCTCAACTACTATTTCATCAGTGTTACTAGACTCATAAATGCCTTTTGAAAAGTTTCTAATGCTATAAGCTTTATTCCCGTAGTGCCCATTCTTATATAAATATAAGAGGTATTTATTCTCTAATTTAATTGTAGTTTTTTGAGATGAAATATTCATATCTGGTAGAACTAAATCAATTTTTTTACTTTCTTCTGTTCCTTTTATAATATCAACAACTTCCGCTTCATAGATAATTACAGGAGCCTCAATTATCACCTTTTTATTTTCCTTTTTGGCAGCAGAATCTTCTTCACCATCTACTTCAAAAGTTTTAATCGTTTTTTCTTTCAACTTATCGATTCTCACTTCTGCTACTAAGTCAGATTTTTGTAATAATTCAGGCATGCTTATTTGCGGTACACTCATGCTCACATTTATTGGACTTTGGCTAGTGCTAGCTACTACCTTTACATCACTTACTGAGGTAAACTTATTAACTCCAATTGCTGTTAGGGTTAATAATAATATTCCGGATATTACAGCTGTTAATTTAATTTTTCTACTTTTCATTTTAATCCTCCTATGGCCATAAAGCTTTTATTCCTGTTATATCATCATATTCTAAAGTTCTCATCCCCCAAGAGTTTTGCATACTATAGCTACTGTACCCATACATTGTAACTAAATTATATTTACTAGGGTCTCCAACGACATCTCCTTGGCCATAAACATCGTCTAATCCAGTTGAATGACCAAATTCATGTGTTAAGATACCTTGATAATCTAAATAATTTGATGATGAGCCATTCCCCCAGGATTTTGAAGAATTTAACAAAACATCTCCATATACTTTAGTTGCTGTATATGCAAACGCACCATTACCGTCTGGATCCCATCCATAGTATGAAAAGGGCACATATGCAACGTGCATTTTAGTGTCTCCCCATTTTAGCGTTGAAGAATCCAGAACACTTTCACAGCTAAGTTTAAATTTTGAGCCTGCACTATTCCATGCACTAGCTGCAGAAGTAACAGCCGAGTACTGTGATGTTGGAAATGATGTATGTATATAATAACGCGAATCTGAAGTAGGCGGCGTATATTCCGGATCTTTCTTCCAAGCGTATGTACTGCTTAAATTTATAGAAACAACTAACAATAAGAATAATGCTATAAAGGTTACTTTTTTCATATGTTTCCTCCCTAAATACTTTAAAATTTCTTTAAATCTTTTACTCAATTTCGTATAGATATTTTGCTAAACACCTCCTTATTAACAAGCTATAAACTAACAGTTAAAACATATAAGCCGTTATATGATAGAGTACGGCAAAACTATAATAGTGTTATCACTATTAGAATTACAGCTTCCGAGATAAGCTTACGCGATAATAACTCAGATTATTTAGTATCAAATACTTTTTAATGTATTAAATATAAATCTAGTCCCTTTAGATAAAAGCATGCTTGAGCTATCTTAGTAAGTAAAAAATAGACTATATAGTAATACTGATACTTCATTATTGTGTAAGTAAGCTTATTTCAAATTAATTTATACCATAATATCACGTTTCTAGAAACTGTAACATGTTATGGATGATTATATTACAATCACCTATTGATATGCAATCAGCATTTAGTCATATAGAAGAATCTATTAGTCACTTTTTCTGATAATAAATTATCTAAAAGTCATTTATTGTTAAATAATTAACATTAATAGTGACCATGCTTAAATTTAGCAGACACCAAGAATTCAGCAAACCTACAATTGTTGGTGTAATATTAAATTTGATTTAAGACACCTTGTATAACTTTTCGTAAACAACAGGCTATTTATAAAGGGCTACTAGCAGCAACCGTGTCATCAGAGGCAAAGTAAGTATAAAATCCGCATTTTGCTGCCAGTACCCCATGCCCATCAAGCTAAGGAAAAAGTAAAAATAATATGCCCCCATTCGTGAAAAATAGTAAAATGTTGCTACTTAAAAAATAACAAAAGGAGCAACTTAAATTGAGGCATAAGAAACAAGCAATGGAAAATGATATAAAACAAATATCGGAGCATATATTTAAAATACTTTCAAAAGAAGAGATTGAAAAAATAGCAAGAGAAGTCGGGTTCGTTAAAAGACAAGGTAGAATTAAAGCGTGGCACTTCCTTCATCTATGCGCATTTTTGGAATTAGATATATCAAAGCACACTCTTGTCACAATGAGTAGTCCTAACACTGTAGCTTTACCCTGGTTAGAGTATGATATATCAATCATCCTTCTAAAAATTCATGCAATTTTGTGGAACCTTTGCCCCAATTTATTACTGTAATACCCCAGCCTATTACGGTGAGAGCCGACATCCAGCGGTGTCCCCTCGCAGGTGCAGAATACAGGAACACTGTCAGTCCATTCATGATATCTTACACTTACGAGCTTGTTAATAATAGCTGAAGTCTTAGGCAACATAGGGTTTCTTGTAGTCGGAAATTGTGCGGTTGCTTAGTCCCTGGGCTTGTTTAAAGAACAGAAAATCCTCCAGAGCATTTTCCCAGGCGTAGTCTTTTTGTTGAAGCTTCGTCAACTTTTTGGCATAAAAAAATTCCCTCCTCAGGTCATTTTGACCGAGTACTCGGAATTGATAAATCATGAGTCCACTACTACTAAATAGATACGGTGGACCAAATCAAAAAGTCTAGCCCACCGCATTCCTAAAAGCTTTTGGCGCCCCGGCCAGGAATCGAACCCGGATTAGTGGAACCGGAATCCACTGTCTTATCCATTAGACTACCGAGACATATTTTAAATTTGTATTTTTCTTGCTAAATTTACTACTACAGTATTATAATCTAAAACGCTCATTTTTACAACTACTATAAGTTTGGAATTTATCTGTAAAATATTCAATCATGCTTATTACTTAGAATTATACTACTATACCATATTTTATTCATGTATTTCCCTGCATACAGTGTAGTGTCTACATATACTCATATAAAAGGCGCTGTACATAAAATGCCAGCGCCCTTTCATCAATTTTAGTAAGGTTCTACATTTGTAGCTTGCAACCCACGTTGACCTTTTTCCACATCAAACTGAACTCTCTGCCCTTCTTCAAGTGATTTATAGCCTTCTGCTTTTATAGCAGAAAAGTGTACAAATACATCTTCTCCGCCTTCTCTTTCAATAAAACCGAAACCTTTCTCAGCATTAAACCATTTTACTGTTCCAGTCATTTGACATACACCTCCAAAGTATTTTGGAATCAATGATACCATTAGAAATCCAACTTGTATCGTTATTATTATGCTAACATAGAGCTCGTTTCATGCTTAGAAGAATTATGTTAATAAGGCATATAACAAATTAAACTCCGTTATGTTCAAATTTTTTAAATCTTTATCTTAATATTTTTATTTATAAGCCTAATCTTAGACATATATAACATAAATATGGAAAAAATAATAATACAAACGAAATTAAAAGTTTTAAGGAATGTATAAGGTGAGGAGCTATTTAACCATAATTTATAATTATAACGGCAAAGGAGGATTTTGATGGATATACATAAGCTAAAAAGTTTAACAATAGGTAATTTTACAGCTAGAATGCCTATTATTCAAGGAGGAATGGGTGTCGGAATTTCTTTAAGCGGACTTGCATCTGCGGTAGCTAATGAAGGCGGGATCGGAGTAATTTCCACTGCGGTCATAGGAATGTCCGAGCCGGATTTTTCAACTAACTATGTTGAAGCTAATATCAGGGCACTAAAAAAAGAAATTCGGAAAGCACGGGAACTAACAAAAGGTATACTTGGTGTAAATATAATGGTAGCTTTATCAAATTTTGCGGATATGGCCAAAGCTGCTATTGAGGAAGGAATAGATATAATTTTTTCAGGAGCGGGCCTGCCCCTCAGTCTACCGAAATATCTTGGAGAAACAAGTCATACCAAGCTTGTTCCTATTGTATCGTCGGCAAGAGCAGCAAGCCTTATTACAAAAAGGTGGTTAGAGAAGTATAAATATGCACCCGATGCTATAGTAGTAGAAGGCCCGCTGGCAGGTGGTCATCTTGGTTTTAGTGTAGAGCAGCTTAATGATCCTGCATACGCTTTAGAAAACCTTGTCACAGAAGTAATGCAGGAGTTGAAGCCTTTTGAGGAAAAATCGGGAAAGCTTATACCAGTAATAGCAGGCGGTGGGATATATACAGGAAGTGATATACATAAATTTATAAGCCTAGGGACAGCTGGTGTACAAATGGCAACACGCTTTGTTACTACTGACGAATGTGATGCCTCAATTGATTTTAAGAACTCCTACATTAATTGCAAGGAAGATGACATAGGGATTATAAAAAGTCCCGTCGGTATGCCGGGAAGAGCAATAATAAATAAATATATTGAAGATGTAAACGCAGGCGACAAGAAGCCGTACAAATGCCCATACCATTGTATAGTAACCTGCGATTATAAATCCAGCCCCTACTGCATTGCCTACGCACTGATTAGTGCCCAAAAAGGTAAGCTTAATAACGGCTTCGCATTTGCCGGCGTAAATGCCTATAGAGCAAAAGAAATTATCCCTGTAAAAGAATTGATGAACACCCTGGCAAAAGAATATATGAATGCGGATATTTCACATATACGCAACGAAATCAAGGCAGACGTAGGATAGTAGACAAATATGAGATAATGTGCCTCGTAGGCTTTATAAACATTGCATGACGAGGCACTGTATTTCAGATATAGTAAACCGACTAAACGAAGCCCCTTTTACTTCTTGGGGTTAAGTATCATAATCATGCTTCTACCCTCAAGTTTTGGCTTTTTTTCCACTACTCCCACATCTTTTATCTCATCTGCAAACTTTTCAAGCACTTCATTCCCCGCGGAAGTATAGTGCATTTCCCTGCCTCTAAATCGTATAGTAACCTTGACTTTATTTCCATCCTGTAAAAATTTATGTGCATTTTTTACCTTAAAGTCAAAATCATGATCTTCAATTTTAGCCGAAACTCTTACTTCCTTAATAGAAACTACCTTCTGATTTTTCTTTGCCTCTTTCTCTTTCTTAGCTTGTTCAAACATACTTTTGCCATAGTCCATTATTTTGCACACCGGTGGTACCGCATTGGGAACTATTTTGACAAGATCAAGATTTTTTGAAATGGCAAGTTTCTGAGCGTCCTTAGATGACATAACACCTATCATTGCCCCATCGTTATCGATAAGCCTGATTTCCTTATCCCTTATTTCTTCATTAATCGGCAATTCATTTTTTCTAATAAAAAACACCTCCATAGTTATTATATATCGTTCTTAAGTAATAAATTCTAAGCGGTAAAATAATAGGGAAAGATGGTAAATAAAAAAGGAGAGCATACACTCTCCATTTTTTTTACCATCTGTTTCCGTAGCTTCTGTTATTGTTGCTGCTGCCGTAGCCGCCTCTGTTGTTATTTCTCTGTTGCTTTCTTGCTCTTCTGCAATCAGCACATCTCTGTGGTTCGTTATCGAATCCTTTTTCTTTGTAGAAAGCCTGTTCGCTCTCTGTAAAAGTGAATTCTGTGTTACAATCTTTACATGTTAAAGTTTTGTCTGCCATTTCTATATACCTCCTTAATTTATTTGGATTTTATATTTCTTAACATCTCACTCCAACATATTAAGGAGGGCTATTTTCGAAAATAAATCAATCCATGTTTAATATATAGTGACTAACTTCCTTAGTATACCACAGTTATAAAAAAAAAGCAAATCTTTTCCCAGATTCCAAAAAGTTATTTGAATACTAGGGTTATACCCTTCTCAATCAAATATCCTAGAGCATAAAATATCAAATAGTTCCACACAAATACTACTATGAATACAAGCCTGTTAAACATAAATTTAAACTTATATACTGCATTTACTCCCCTTGCGATAATGGCATTAAACCATATCAATTCAACTAGAAACAATAAGATTGCTACATACTGCATAGTCACAGCAAGGCTTCCACTCCCCACGCTTCGTGACATTGTAGCAAGTATAATTTCTAAAGGTATCATCATAAGATTTGCAATTATATATATCTTCATTAATCTGATAATCAAGTTGTCCCTACCAGAACCTTTGTCCTCACTTAAGTTCCTAAAAAGGTCTGCCAGGGGCTTGGAAAAAAATATCACATCAATAAGGCCTATCAAAAGGACGAGGACAGCAGCTAGTGCTATATTAGTTACTAAGGCCGCCTGAGCCTTTCCCGCAAAAATCCTTGGATAAGCGTCAATCAGGGTATACACTACGTCTTTGATTCCAACCAATATAATCCCCGCATACAAAGTCCCTCTTGAGTCTGTTATCCTCTGATAAAAGCCCTTTGGCAACAGAAATATATCTTTAAGTTTCATCGTATTCATTCAAAAAAGTTCTCCTTCCATATGTATTTTCTATTTGTAGCCGATAGTACACTACATTCTTACCTGCACTTTTATAATAATATAACTTACAGGAAGCAAAATCAATGACATTAAAATAAGCACTCCCATAGGTAAATATACTGCACTTATGTTCTCAGAATTTATAATGAGTGAATTAATCCCCTCCAAAGCCCAACCTTGTGGAGTAAATCTGGCAAGCTGCTTTATCTGCTCAGATACTTCCGTGAAGTTCCAGAAGCAGCCCCCTACAAAACCTGTAAGTAATGCTAAAACCGGAGCACCCGCCTGGAGCTGGGCTGGAGTTTTTAACACCGATGATAAAAACATACTCACAGATATAACGGCTAGAAGGTATGCACCCAATACAGCATAGGACCAGCCTCCAGGAAAAAGCTCAACCTGAAACACCCATCTGTTAACTACCGAAATTACAGCTATTTGGATGATTCCCGCGATAACTAATGTTGAGATATTCCCCATAAAAGAGTATCTCAAGGCATTTGAGCCGGATACCAATCTTCTCAGTGTTCCATTTGTTCTTTCGTCTATTAGCCACCCACTGCTAAAAAGTATATAAAGCATAATAAACATAACTATTATTCCGACTGACGTAGTCGTGGCAGTGGGTACTGAGACCTTGCTTACCTCTATAGCACTCCCGCCTTCCATTTCACGATAGTCTATTGTCATCAGTGGTTTGGGCTCCCATTGAGAATCTGCATATTTCATGACTTCTTCACTAAGTCCCGCATTCACAGGAATATCTAATCTATCATACTGCCCCAACACTCTCTGAGCTGCAATGCTATTTGCAGTAAATCGCATAACCTCACCAGCTACGACCTCACTCACATAACCGAAAGAAAAAGATAAAGGAGCATTTATTATATCGATTATCTCCTTATCATCTCCCTTTCGTATTTTATCTTCAAAGCCTTTTCTTACTATAAAAGCTGCTTCTACCTTATTATTTTTAACCATTTGGACAGCCTGTTCCCTTGTTGTAATATCCAGCCCAAGGCCTTCCTTCTTGGATAATCTTTCAAGGAGCAGTTTGGAGTAGCTTGACCCATCTTCATCAGTTACTGCTACAGGTACAATATTCAGCTTCTCGTACCTAAGAGCAGAACCCGTTGCACCGCTAATAAACAAAGGCAGAATAATCATCGCGGCAAAAAAGAGTCTGTCGCTTAGCATTATCTTTAATTTATATAGTGTTATAGTGAGCAGCTTCATAAACCCGTCTGACCCCCCATTCAGTAAATACTTGCCATGACTTCTTACAATCAATATTCCTAATAGTACTTTGTTATTTTGGAATTTTATGATGAAGAAATAACAACCCAAAAACGTTGTTGATTATTTCTTCATCATAAAATCAAGTTTAAAATTTACCATAATTAAGGCAAATAACAAAGTACTACTAATATCTTCTTAATTTTAGTATGGCTGTTGAGATTATCAAAAATGCAAGGCCTATTACAATTAAAGCATAAAAATTGTTAACTACGCTCAGTCCATCGTTTCCTGAAAAGATAATCATAAACCCCTCAGAGGCCCATCGGTTTATTGTAAAGTTACTCAAATCCCTGACAAACTCCGGCATTGAAGAAAGAGGGTATATACTCCCTCCTACTACAGCCATAATAAGTATGCCTAGATTCCCTATAATATCGGCAGAAGCGGAAGTTTTAGCGATAGATGACACAAATATAGACCATGATGACACAGCAAATATTATCCCGCATAAAAGAAACAATACTCTCATCACCGGGCCACCCCAATAGTTCTTAAACACCGTAGAAGTCAATGCAATAATGAGTCCAAACTGAACTACCGACAAAATAATGGATATCATAAATTTTGATGCGATTACCTGCCACGCCGCTATAGGTGAAACCCTCAGCCTATCGGTAAGGTGCAGACTTTTCTCTGTGACAAGCATTTTCATTGTCGGCATACCGGCAAACATCAAAAATATTACCATTAGACTAGCTGTAAAGTATTCTGCCGGGGTCACACTAATGTTATCAGCGTCGTCTACCTTAGAAAACATCTCATTCCTAGATAATGTCTCCATTAAAACCTTCATAGTAGACTCAGAAAACTCCTTTTGGAGTTCTTCACCACTCATGCCTGCTTTCTGGTTATAGTGGTAGATGGTATTTATAGCGCTCTGACCGGCAGACACAAGGTTTGCTGCACTTTGAGCCACATTTTTTACTACAAAAGACTGAAGAGGCATAGATTTATTACCAATAACAGTGACCGGCTTATTCCTCCCCCAGTAAACGCTATTGGAGAACTCAGCAGGAATTATAATGATAGCAGCTATTTTGTTTTCATGCAGCAGCTGCCTTGCCTCACTTTCATCCACTCGCATAACTTCCTTGAAAATCTCTAACCTGTCTAACTGATTAGCGAGCATTCTGGTTTGTACAGTTCCTTCATTATCAACAAGGGCTATATTAAAAGGGTCCATGAAACTACTTTTATTAAGTAGCGGAGCCAATGCATAGGTAAAAAGGCAAATAAAAAGGAAGGGCATAGCAAGTAAAAGTACTATTGCCTTCCAATCCCTCAAGACAAGTTTTGCGTCATTTTTTAATAAAGCTATAAATGCAACCATATACATTCCCCAACTTATTTGTTATTTATCATTCAGACTGTACCTATATACTCCTAATCCCTTAAAAAGTCCAGCAGTATCTCCTCAATCTTTTCTCTCCCGTAAATCCGCTGCAGTTCTCCTACGGTGCCTATTGATTTAATACTTCCTTTATCAATTAGAGCAATCCGGTCACACAAATTCTCCATCTCGTCAATGTAGTGGCTTGTAAAAATTATAGTCTTTCCTTCTTTCTTGAGTGCCTTAATAGCATCCATTATGTACTTTCTTGATTGTATATCCACCCCGACAGTAGGCTCGTCCATAATAAGGATATCGGGATGATGAAGCAGCGCCACCGCAATATTAAGCCTTCGTTTCATGCCGCCGGAATAATTATCCACCCTATCTTTAGCCCTGTCCTCAAGTCTTACTACAGAAAGGGCTTGCTGTATCCTTTCCTTTTTAATGCCTCCTGAAAGCCCGTATATTCCTGCCCAGAAGTTTAGATTATCTATGCCTGAAAGCATAGGATATAATGCAATCTCCTGAGGCACAAACCCAAGGTTTTTCTTTATTTTATCAGATTGTTTTGTTACACTGAGACCGTTTATCAGTATATCTCCATCCGTTGGCCTGCATAATGTAGCCAGTATGGATATAAAGGTGGATTTACCCGCTCCATTGGGCCCCAGTAACCCAAATATTTCAGCCTTTTGTATTGTAAAGCTTAGCCTGTCCAATACTGTTAGCTTACCATACTTTTTAGACAGACCTTTTACCTCAATTAAATCCTGCATCCCCATACAGATTCAACCCCTAGATGTTAATTAGCCGACCATAACCATTATTTTAACATACCTTTATCCATAAATAAACTTTAGCCGGGTTAAACCTGTTTTACGCAAAAAGAAAAAGCGCTTATTTATCCCGCGCTTTAAATAACCTTTGTAAGTAATAGTATAAGGAGTGCAATACTTCCCATAAGTGCACAATTTATAGCTGTATTTACAAAAAACTTCTTTTTAGGGGTACTTGTATTTACAACAGCACTTTTACTTACTTTCTCCTTCTCCAATGTCTTATTGGATTTGATATAATTATTTATTACCATCTCTGCCTCTTTAATGAGGTAATCATTGTCCCTTTTTTTAGGTCTGCCCGGTACATCTTTAGCTGCTCCATCATTCTTAGCCCCAGGGTCACCCTTTAATATCAGAATTGCTTCCTCTATAATGTTTGAAGGGATATCTTTAATAACAACAATCCGCCTAGTGTCACCGCTTCCCATATGAATCCTCCGAGAAGAATATTTATGGGTAGTTTATGATAAAATTGTGCAAAATATACATAACTAAAATATTTCCCGTATGGAAGTGTTGCATACCCTTAATATTCACTTTATCCAGTACTACCCTATACTCCCTTCTCTAAACTCCTTTCCAAACCTTTGCTACTACAACCATCATATCGTCAATCGGCTCCCCTTCACATCGAGAGTAAGCCTCTTTAATTATTTTGTCGGCTACTTCCTGCGGATTTGTACTCTTAATAGACTTTATGTAGTTATATAATGCCTTTTCATTGTCATCATCCTGCTTAAAGGAATCTACAATTCCATCAGTCGCCATTATGATAAAATTACCACTGCTTACCTTTTTATGTATCAACTCCGTTTCAACATTGCTAAGAATCCCCGCAGGGAGCGAAGCAGATCTTACTGTTTCAACAACATCTGCCCTTTTAATAAATGTTGGTGCTGCCCCGACCTTTACAAATTCAACTTCTCCCTTATACAAGTCAACAATCGAAAGATCGATAGTACAAAATGTAGCATCATCGGATTTGAGTACCAATATAGAATTTATAAGTTTTACCGCGGTGTCCTTATCAAACCCCGATTCCATAAACTGCTCAAGCAGGTTTATTGTGGCCCTGCTCTGGGTAGCAGCCTTTTGCCCCGATCCCATACCATCGCTTAAAGCCAGTACATATCTGCCATTACCGGTATTCATAAAGGTATAGCTATCTCCTGTAACTGCACCGTTGCCCTTGGATGCCTTGGCCACCCCGGTAATTACCTTAAATGGTTCTTGTTCTACAAGTCTGAGATTACATGCGTCCGATTTATGTTCATGATAGCATTCACTACTGGCCTTCACCATTTTTCTTCCCATTATGTCAGACACAGTCTTCTCAATGCCACTTAAACAACTTCTTCGGCCTCCACACCCTTTATGGAATATGCCAACTTCATACTTACCCCATTTATTCTCATAAATAATTACTTCGCTGGCCTTAATTCCTCCCTTATTCAACTCCTTTAGTACAATATCCTCCATTTCTCCTTTAAATTGAACATCCATCTCAACTTCTGAAGCTAAATTTGAAATAATCTCCGATAAGCTTTCAAGCTGCTGCGAAACAAGACCTCTGCTTTCTCCGATCTTGTTTTTCCACACCATATCTACTTTAAATACCTCGTACATATTATTAACTGCTTGAACAAAATCATTTACTCTTTCACATCTATCAATAAAATAGCCCGGAATATCGTTTTCATCTATTCTTCCCTTACTATCCAGTCTATCAACTATTTTAAACATCACTTGATAAGTATTATAAAAATTTCTGTCCCAGCAGTGCAGGCACAGGCTGCAATCCTTGCACACCTTATCCGCTACACGGTCAAAGAGATTTGAAATATCCTGCTTATCGGTTACAACCTTTGTTTCAGATATCTCACTGAATGTCTTGGATAGTTCTTTAAAGGCCCTTGAAAACTTATTCAACCTTTCTACTGTAATCTCTTTTACCCGCTGGCTATAGATATCCTTATCCAAATAGGAATTGCCCCCCCTATAAAATCTAGCTACCACCGATTCCATAATCCTCTGAGGTATGAGCATAAATATAATTGTAGCTGCAGCAATCTCATGGAGGTAAACAAGAGTGTCTGTAGACCCGTTTATGTACAGCGTCAATAGAGCATTTCCCATAATAAAGCCTAATGCTGATCCTAGCTTGCCCAAATGCTTTAGTACACCTGCCAGAAGGCCGCAAAAAGCATAAGAAGCAATTATAAGCGGCGACGATACCCCAGACATACTAACAATAATGCCTACAGTGACACCGATTGCCGAGCCTACACCCGACCCTCTCTTGTAGCTAAATACAAGCACCATAAGTATACAAACCACATTCTTTATATCAAATCCCAAAAGACCTATGCCCGACAGTCCGGACACAGCTATAGCCATTATTATTGCACTACTTATTACTTCCTCATTGGATAATGGATTTTTTTTTTGTACATTGCTAATTATAGATGTAGCATTCTTATATATAAACACAAGGGCAAATACTATAAATCCATGTAAGAGACTCTTTAATACATCATATAGCAAAAACCCCTGGAGGTAAGTAATTATCAGTTCAGGAAGCATTACGCTTCCAAAAGCAGTAAGCCCATGTCTTAGGTTGGTCGATTTTGCTTTATTATTTCTAAAAGGAATATTGAAAGCACTAAATAAAATCATTGCTGCTATAGTTGTGTATATCTGCTCCTGTGCCCCTGCGGTCAACATACCTATTACAACAAGCACACCTAAAAGTATTCTGTTAGCACTACCGCCGTAGGTCGCTGCATAAATAGACATTCCAAAGGGCATTAGCCCACCAATTAATACAGCCCTGCCCAACAGAAAAGAAATACCTAATAAAATAGGATTATTTCTTTTCACCAGTTCTTGAATTGAATTTTTTACTTTTCCGCCTTCCAGGCTTCTTGCCATTTCCCCTACTCTTTGATATGGAAGAATCTCTGTTCTCATCTTTAGTAACCCCCTATGTTTTTTAAGCAATTTAATATTCAGTAAGTTTATAGATAGCAGATGTGCCATATAGATAGTTGCATACTGAGATTAAATTGTTTTTGGATTTTTGTTTGCAGAACTGATTATAAATAAATCCATCGAAAATATTTGTCAATTTCAGGAAGCGAACCGAAAAATTATTTTGACACTTATCCTCAAAACAATTCGTAGGGTTACAATAATCTAACCGAGATTTAACCAATATATGGTTAAGCAAAAGATTAAAACGATAAATTTTAAATGAAAATATGTAGTTTTTAGTCATAAATTTATTATAGATAATTATGAATATGTGAAAATTTTCTATATAGGCGTATTATAATACTATTATATTACTGATAATAGTCCGCTTAAAGGACTTATCAACTTAGAGGAGTTGATTTGAAGGTATAAAACAAATTGAAAGAGTATCCGAGATAAAATGCCTTTGCTTGGGCACAATAACAAAATCACTGCTATAAGCCTGCCAAACAAAATGGCCACGCTTGAGTACATAAACCTGAGTAATAATAAGTATTATGACTCTAACCTATACCAGTGCGACCCTCATAGCCAAAGATATATAGAACGTTAATATCATAGATAAGGATAATAAAAAAGACTATACTGTGTAGTATAGTCTTTTTGGTGGGCACTATAGGGCTCGAACCTATGACCCCCTGCTTGTAAGGCAGGTGCTCCCCCAGCTGAGCTAAGCGCCCGGGATAATGACCCATACGGGATTCGAACCCGTGTTACCGCCGTGAAAGGGCGGTGTCTTAGGCCGCTTGACCAATGGGCCTGGTAGCGGTGGTCGGATTTGAACCAACGACACTGCGGGTATGAACCGCATGCTCTGGCCAACTGAGCTACAC
>JAOAEJ010000025.1 GCA_026416815.1 Clostridia bacterium
GATTATATGTTTTCTATGAGTGAGGTGAAATTCATGAGTGAGATTTCAAAAATTGTAGGTGACAGAATAAGAACAATAAGAAATGAACTGGACTTGAGCCAAGAAGAACTTGCTGAAAAAGCAAACATTAACCCTACACACCTTGGCAGGCTGGAAAGAGGCGAAAAAAGCGCTACTTTAGACAGTCTTGAGAAAGTTGTCGGGGCTTTAGATATAACATTTGAAGATCTATTTAAATATATCCAACCTTCCAAGGGAGAAATTGATACTTCCATAATTTCCAGAATAGCAAATAGAGTTAGTACATTAAACCTTGACGATCAGAAGTTGGTTTTAAATTTACTTGACACTCTATTCACTTTAATGAAACATAAATAAAGCTTAGTAGGCTATCTTTTAGGTGCTATGCTTCCACTATTTTTGATTATGGATAAAACGTGCAAATAGTTTTAACAGCTAATTTGTGTCAACAGTGTTGACACAAATTCACTATATTAGCATTACAGCGACTCAAACAATATACCTTTCCATCATTGGCAAATATATATGCCCGTTGATATTGTTATCAAACAGATCATGAGATGCTTCCGCTACAAGAATATCTTTATTTAATGATTGCCTACAGAATTCCTGCAATGGTTTTGGCACACAAAGACCTATCTTATAAATGGCTATGTCTTTGCAAGCATTTAGCACCTGTAAATACTCCTTCGCTTCATAAGGCAGAATACTTCCACAAAGAAGCCTGGTGTCCGCTTCGTTGAATATTTCGGGAAGTTCAGGGAATGCTCCGCAGTCATAGATTATAAAGTTATACTCTTTTTCAATTTCATTTGTTAAATAGCAATCAATCCCACCCATTATATAAGCCTCATCATTTTTTTCGGCATCATAAATATTAACAATCCAGTTTAAATGACGATTGGTATTAGCCTCTACATAACAAGCCGAAGCTCCTCTCGCAATTAGCCAAGCAGCAAGATTAAAAGCTGTAACAGTAACGCCACTACGCCGCTGAGTGCCTGCAACAGCAACCCTTACATTTCGTGCATTCCAATTGTATATGACAGGCTCTGTGCCCTTAGGGATTTTAAGTATTACATTATCTTCTACATCTCCCGAATGGATATATTTCTGCATGCCGCACTCCGTCAGGCACTCAGAGAGTTCATCTTTAATTCCATCCAGACTATCGGCAGTAATAATATCTGTTACATTGATATCTACAAGCCTGTTTATATATACATCTATGCTCTCAAGACCTGACAAGATAGGAACAATTCTAGCTCCAAACATCATCTGAAATGAACGAAGGGCAACAATAAAGTCATCAAGCTGTTCCTCTATACAGGAAATATCCAGTACAACAAACTTGCAACCTGCATAATTCCTTAAATCTTTTGCAACAAACTGCTTTAAGGAAAATCTCCCAATAAGTTTTTTTACTACTATCTCTTGACCTTCTAACAAGCCAATTAACCCGCTTTTCTCATTACTTGACAGATATAGAAGCAACACGGACACCTCCCTTGTAATGCTTATTTTCCTGGTTTTTTAGGTTTGTGGTAAAGAGCAGTATAATTCCAATCACAACTATCAGAACATAAATGAATAGTTCAATCAGCTTTCCCCGGTTATTCATGTCATCCCTCCTCATTTTCAGATTCATAAATAGCTTTATTGTGAAATAAGCCAGAATGGACCTCCTGCACCTGCGCTTTTATGGGCTTCATTTAGTATGATTGATATATCCCACTCTTGGTCGCTGCGTTTCCTACTGGCAGGGTCGGCCACAAGAATTTTGCCCTCGGTAGTGACTCCCCTCAGTACAATAAAATGTCCTCCTGTTGTGAAATGCCCCCTTCCCATTAGGGCTACTACCAGTTTGCCGGAAGACAGAGCATCAACAATTCTCTGCGGTTCTTTTGATGTACATCCTTCTGAAAACAAACCAAATGCTTTGGCTGCATCTGGAATAAGAGAATGGTAGGAGCCTCCTCCTGGAGCCCAATATCCATGGTCATAGGACCATTTTGCCATTTGTACCGGATTTATAGTTTCATGCGTTAAGCTGGATACGACCATAGCCATAGATGTGGGACCACAGCCATATCCTCCGATATTGTCAGAGCCGTATGGCTTGTCTTTATATTTTTCATCACCTTGATTATAATACACTACAGTTGTAGCTCCATGGGCGAAGGTCACTCCACTATAATTTACTCCGCTTTCGTAGTCCTCTACCGAGATATATTGGTACATGCCATAATCCCTCTGCAGATTCTCTACCTCTGTAATAGCATTTGTATCAAAAAACTCGTTCAAAAACTCAAGAGGGTGTGTAAGGATATAAAGAAAGGTTGTAAGTATAAGAACTAAACTAAGCACAGGGATAAGAATAACCATGAAAATCCTTTTTCGCGCTTCTTCATCGGTAGCAAGCTTTATGACTATCTGTGCAAGCAGCTTTGCTGTTGCCGGATCAATTGCCATATTGTTAATCACCTCCATGTAAAAAGCGCCCCTCATGGAGGAACGCTTTTTTGATTATTTGATATAGATATTAATTTTATAGCCTTTACATTCTTCTAATTGTAACAAAAGCACCTTAGAATCCATTAGTTTCAGTTGAAAGAGTTATTTGCAACCATGAGTCATTTTAAAAAGCCTGATACCATCTTTTACACCTTGTCTATAAAGAGTTTTATAAACTATTAAATCACGTTTTCCCCGGATATCATCCATTTCCTCTAAAAGATACTTGTGCTCATCAGTTAAATTATATTTAGCTGCATCTATTAACGGAGTCAG
>JAOAEJ010000028.1 GCA_026416815.1 Clostridia bacterium
GTGTAGGTGTTGGTGTTACTACTGGCGTTGGGGTAGGGGTTACTACAGGTGTTGGTGTAGGTGTTCCAATAGGTGTAGGTGTTGGCGTTACAATTGGTGTAGGTGTTGGCGTCACTACGCTACCTGCGTCTTCAATCAATATAACACCATTGGTATTAGCAGTAAATGTAGCATTTCCGTTGTTAACAACCGCTGTTGCACCAGTATAGAAGTCTCTTACTGTAGTACCGTTAGCAAATACTGATGATACGTTTACTGTAGTTGATCCGCTTGCACCAAGTACGCAAACAACTTTATCGGTAGTACCGTAAACCCTGCTGAATGTGTATGGAGCTGAGGTTATTTGTCTATGTACACCTGCTCCGACAGCTACGTGGTTGTTCCTGAACTGTCCGAGTTTCTGCCAGTGAGCCAATACATCTGTGTTTCCAGGCCATGGCATATCAGACCTAGTTCCCTGATATGGGTCTGAGCTCTGCTGTCCAAATGCCCTTGCATTTTCATCTCCATAGAAAACTTGTACTGCCTTTGGAGTAAGCATAAGAAGTGTTCCAGCTTTTTTCTGCCTAGTTGCATCACCATTGTAGAACAGTGAAGTATCATGGGAAGAAATGTAGCTCAAAGGATTCGCATTAGTTAAACCTGCATAGTAAGCGTAGGTTGATTCAATTCCTGAATAGTTGCTGATACCATTTCCAATAGCACCCTGGTATGAGAAGTTTATCATGGAGTCAAATCCATTGTCATAGTAGTTGCTTCTGTCTGTTCCATGTCCCCAAGCTTCGCCGGTCATCCAGAAAGGAGCATCATCTATTTTCTTAGTTGGGTTAGCCGCTTTCCACTGCTGCAGAGCTGTTGTAGCAGCTGTTTTTAAATCCTTCCAGCCAGCCATTTCAACGTGCTTTGCAGTATCACATCTAAATCCGTCTACACCATAATCTCTTACCCAATCAGATAACCATTTTACTAAGTATTGTCTAGCTGTGTAATTTGATATAGCAACAGCCCTAGTGTCAGTTTTTCTTGTGAGGAATGAAGGCAATCCTGGAACGGTAGTTGACTCAGTCTTAAAATCCGGTAAATTGTCCAGAGTTTTAGTTAAATCATCACTTCCCCCTGCTGTATATCCAGGCAATCCAGCCCTAATCCAGTTAGGTCCCCACCATTTTGCCCATTCAGTTGCTCCATTGCTATAGTCTATGGAGTCATGATATGAATGCCAGTTTTGTCCGGAACCTGGTGCCCAACTATTGCTAAGAGGCGTACTTTTCCATTTACCGAAGCCAAACTCATTCATGTCTTTAATAGTATTGTATCCTGCATGGTTCATAACGATGTCAAACAATACCCTGATTCCCTTGGAATGAGCTGTATCAATGAAAGTTCTGAGGTCAGTCTCTGTTCCCATATTTGCATCAACTTTAGTATAGTCCAGCGTATAGTATCCATGGTAAGCATAGTGCTTGAAGTCACCGGCGCTTCCACCGCCTACCCATCCGTGAATCTGCTCGTAAGGAGCTGTGATCCAGATAGCATTAATACCCAAATTAGTGAAGTATCCTTGATTCAACTTATTAGTCAAACCAGCAAGGTCTCCACCGTGGAATGTTCCGATATTCTTTCCACCGTCACCGCCATCAGTAGGGCTGCGTCCGTAGGAATTGTCATTCGCTGTATTACCGTTAACGAAACGGTCTGTCATTACAAAATATATATTTGCGTTATTCCATGAAAATGTACTTGTTGCCGCAACTGCCTCTTGTGGAGCACTTATTACAGGCGCTAAAGTCAACACTATGGCAATTACCAAAAGCATTGCTAACATCTTTTTAAAATTTTTCATTTAAGCAACCTCCCAATTTTTTTAACATACACTCAATTAAAAGTAAATTGTACTAAGATATACTTCTGCCAAATATCACAATCTTACTAAGGTAATCCCAGTAAAATTCCTCTTTTTCAGTTCTCTAAATCTTTTTGTACAACTTGTAATACAAATCCTTTAAGATTAATCTTTAGACATACCAGAGAATACCTATTAATAAATATAAAACTGCAATGCCTATGATATTAATACTGATACTTAAAAACTTACTTTTTCCCCCCTTCCATTTGTTCATGTAATACCCAAATTCACCAATCACCTCCACCCTTGTTCGTAGTTTTTTAATTTGGTGCCTTTCATATTAAACTATTTTAATTTAAAAAATAGTAAAATCCTTTTTATTACATGCGCAAGCGTATGCACTGCATACCATTAACTGGATACAACCCACACTACTTTCACATTAAACCATTGAGCACACTCAGAAAACGTTTGCATTTTAAATGACTAATATAAGATAAATAAATAGTATAAAGGAACTGTTTAACTGCTGCTGTTAAATTGCAGTTGTACTGTCTGACTGTTGAAGTGATTGTGATAAGATAATTGACTACAAGCATAAAAAGCTACTTTAAATTTTGAAATCCTCACCTATATAAAAGTAAACTTTATATGCATCGATCCACTGACTACTCCCTATACATACTTATATTATCTCTCTATATAAATTTAACATATTTCCCGCTTAAGTAAATACTTTGAAAAGTTTTTAGACATTTACATTAAAAATGTATGGACTATATTGTTTTGCAATATTTTTTGTTAAATAAAGGTTAACTTATACCGAAATTATACAACTTTTTTCGACAGGTGTCAATCTAAAATATTCCTTAAATTCAATTCGATAATTATAAATAAGCTTGACGGTAAGTTATCTATTAAGAGGGGAAAACTCCCCCTCACCTTTCGGTTAGTCGCAGACTATCATTCCTTGCTTTAAAGCGTTTGCAATATCTGCACCCTCCAAAGCTTCTACAACTTTTAATGCAAAATCAATAGAGGTCCCTGGGCCTCTTGAAGTAATTACCTTTCCATCCCATACAGAAGACTCCTTTGTAGTGTTTGCACCTCTTAATTGAGGTTCACAACCTGGGTAGCAGGTCACTGACTTCCCCTCAAGCAATCCCATTCTTCCTAATATCATAGGTGCTGCACAAATAGCTCCAATCCATTTCCCCTGCTCTATGAAATCCTTCAACTGCTCTTTTAGTCCCTCATGTGCTTCAAGATTATTTACACCTGGAAGTCCCCCGGGAAGTATAATCATATCAGCCTTCGGATAGTCGGCCTCTTCAAATAAGATGTCCGAAAGCACAACAATATCATGTGCTCCTCTTACTTCCTTTCTGCCCATAATTGAAACTGTTTCCACATCAATTTCCGCCCTACGAAGAACATCTACAATACTGACTGCTTCAATTTCTTCAAAACCATCCGCTAAGTGTACGTATACTTTCATTTATATATTCTCCTCTCATTAGCTCTACTTTTGTACTTAATAATTATATCACTTTCGTGCATAGTTTATAAGCATTTTATGGAAGTTACTATCTATTCTTTTTATAAACCCACCCGATTATCTGCGCTAAAAAAGACAGATTTTCTTAATAGTTAAGTAAGAAAAGCCTGTCTCCATATAAATAAACCTATACTACCTAGTATCTATCTACTTTTTCTTTCAAACCAATCGTCAGCTGGATCTGCTGTATATCTTCCCTCTACCTGTACCCACCTATAAGAAGAACTCATCATTTCAGCAATCCTACTATCCGATGTTTTGGCATTAGCCGCTACATTTCCTGTCTTTATTCTTGTCCCCCAAAAATTTATTGTGCATTCAATCGGAGGATTGGAATAGAAAGAATAGAAGTACCAGTTATAAGCCGCAACATGTTTCCATGTTATTTCTAAGGTCGGTATATACCAAGGAGCTAATTCTGAGAATGCTGTCATTTTTTGAAGCTCAGTATTGCTATCTCCCCCAAGCTCTACAGCTGAAGATCTATATTGTTCGAAAAGTACTCCTTTTGTTTTTAGCTCAGCAACAAATTCTCTTACTTTTTCACCAGTCCATTTTCCTCCTAGATAATCCTTGCCGTACTTAGACCAAAAGGGATCAAGTAATGCTACCCTTTTGGGTAAAAGATTCTTAGGAAGCTGTCCTGCAGAAACTTTATCACTTACCAGCTTAGTCAGGTGTACTGCCATCTGATTGCCTAGCGAATGTCCAGTTATACGGACATTTGACCCCGTATAATCGGAAAGGGCTTGTACATAAGAGTCATAGAACAATTCCGCAGCATTTTTTGTTACTCCTGTAGTTACGTATGTACCGTCAATTTTACGCCATCTCATGCCTTTAGGTCCAGTGGCTGACCATATCTTAGCTTCCGCATCAGTGACACTTGCTTCATCTGCAAACTGTGTCCAGTAGAAAATCCCTATATTCCACCCTGCTTTTATCCATGCGTCAGCAGTATTTACATCCACTCCATATGTACTGTCATTCTTTTTATAATTGAAGGTTTCCCTTCTTAATTCCGGTGTAGCGCCGTTTTGCCATCCATGGACATATATAATAGTAGGTTTATTAGGATCATAATAAGGGTTTGTAACACCAGAAGTATGCTTCTGAGATACATTTCCCAACCCAAACCAGTATATACCGTAGTCTAGTGACTGCCCATCATATACAGCTCCGGCAAAACTAACACATGAAATAAACAGCGCCATAATAATTAATACACCAATACCTTTTTTAAACACTTTTACCCCTCCATAAAATTATTTTTAAACATGCAAATGTAGTTAAATAAATATAAATATGGATTTATTAGCTAAAATTTTATCATATATTTTTACATAAATAAATAAAATCTTCTATAGATTAATTGTGCTATGGATTGGGTGTATGAGCTTATATTTTTATGCGATACTATTTCTAATAATTATAATACTATTTTGGAGAAAGTTTCAGGGTAGCAGGGTCATATACCTAAAAAACCTTTTACTACCCTTTGCAACTATATCATTTATCCTATGTCTTGTATTATTTTCAAAAACAGCGGTCAGCGCAGCCTCTCAGGGGATTACGTTATGGCTGAATGTAGTTTTTCCATCTTTATTCCCTTTTTTTGTTGCTTCCCAGTTGCTAAATAAAACTGGATTTGTGCGGGCTATCGGAATACTCTTCGAGCCTATAATGCGCCCACTATTTAATGTACCCGGCTGTGGGTCCTTTGCACTGGCAGTTGGTATTACCAGTGGATACCCATTAGGAGCTAAGGTCACAACCCAAATGAGAGAGGAAAAGCTATTAACTAAGATAGAAGCAGAAAGACTTCTCACTTTTACAAACAACTCGGGACCATTATTCATAATAGGGGCAGTATCAGTAGGCATGTTCAAAATACCAGAGCTAGGATTGTTCCTTTTGGCATGTCATATTGCAGCATGTGTAACTGTTGGGATAGTTTTTAGATTTTATAAAAGAACGAAAGAGGCAAACAACCAAGTCTATAGTATGAAACTCTTATCAAGATTTAAGTATGAACTAATTACAGTTCAAAAAAATTCTTCCTCTAGCTTTGGCAATATTTTGGGAGAGGCTGTTAGAGATTCGGTAACAATGCTGCTTGCCATAGGCGGGTTTATAACTTTTTTCTCAGTTATTATAAATATGCTCCTTGAGACAGGCTTTGTAGCATGTGTTTCAAGCTTGCTATCCCCTATACTCGCCCCTATCGGGATACATAAGGATATTATTTCATCTTTAATAAGCGGTTTTTTTGAGATAACCACAGGAACAAGCATGGTAAGCAACTCAAAGACAGCTCCGTTAGTAGAGCAACTAACGGCAGCAAGTATGATAATAGGTTGGGCAGGACTTTCAGTTCATTCACAAGTTTTAAGTATCATTAACAAAACAGATCTAAGTATAAAACCTTATTTGGCAGGCAAATTCCTTCAAGGTATTTTTTCTGCTTTTTACACATATGTTTGTTTAAAAACAATGAGTTTGTTCAACTTTGAAGTACGACCTGCATTTCTTCAGCTTGAAACAACCAAAACACCCCATTGGATTAATAACTTTTTAACAGCTTGTGAAAACCTCTTAGCCACATTTGTTATTATAGCCTTAGGCATTTTATTGTCGGTACTAATAAACTTTATCCGCAATGCAAATAAAAAACGCCTATTTTAATTCTTCTCGATTATTTTGCACTACTTCAATGGTATCCTTTAATATTTCCTCAACCTTATTAAGTATGCTGTCAGCATACTCCCTGGTACCCAATCTGATTTCCCTTGCATTTTTTTGAGCATTTGCGATGATTTCGTTTGCCTGCTCATAGGCTTTTTTTGTTATCTCATGTTCGTCAACAAGGGAAGAAATCTTATTTTCTGCGTCTTTTATTATGTTGTTAGCTTCCTTTTGTGCTTCCAATAAAATTCTCTGCCGTTCCTCCTTCACCCACTTTGCCTGTTTAATATCATCAGGAAGCTTGAGCCTTATTTCCTTAACAATCTCAAGTATCTCTTCCTTATCAATTAGACTTCTGCCGGAAAACGGTACGCTCACACTTCTCTCAACAACATCCTCAAGAGTTTCCAGAATAGCTAGTATCTCCATCATTCACCCTCCCTGATTTATACTCCAAGATTAAACTTCCTAATAACTTCGTCCTTAATGCATTCAGGTACAAGCCCATCTATCTTACCGCCATTCCTGGCCAATTCCTTTACAGCGCTAGAGCTTAAAAACGAATAGTTTATATTTGTCATCATGAATAAAGTCTCAATATCCGGTGCCAGGTTTTTATTTAGTAGCGCCATTTGAAGTTCATATTCAAAATCCGATACAGCTCTCAACCCTTTAATGATAGCAGTAGCGTTTTTCTCCTTCATAAAATCAACCAGCAGACCGGAAAAACTTCCTATTTCTACATTTGGCTTATCCTTTAAAGTACATTTTAAAAGCCTTACTCTTTCTTCAAGGGTAAATAACGGGTTCTTACTGCTGTTTACAAGGACAGCCACTATTAACTTATCGCTAATTTTTGAAGCCCTGTCTATTATATCTAAATGTCCGTTTGTTATTGGGTCAAAACTACCCGGATAAACACATATTCTCAATTTTCTATACCGTCCTATCTCTGTTTACCTTTTAATTACAAAATACCCTCTTTAATATCAAATCTGTATTAGCCTTTCTTATAAAAGGATAATACAGTATCACCATATTTTTGATCTCTTATAAGCTTTAGTACTCCGAATTCCTCAGGCACATCATCATCCTTGTCCCTCTCTGCTACAATAATACCGCCATCGGTAATTATATCATTTTCCAATATGTGGTTTAATGTCGATTGGACAAGATTTTTATTATATGGAGGGTCTAAAAAAATTATATCAAACTTTTTACCTTCATTGTAAAGTTTTTTTATCATTACTGCAACATCCCCTACTAATACAGTAGCTCTGTCCACCATCTTTGTATGGGCTAAGTTTTCCTTAATAACCATAATAGACTCATGGCTTTTATCTACCAGTACAGCAGTCTTTGCCCCTCTACTTAAGGCCTCTATTGCCAAATTACCCGTCCCTGCAAACAAATCCAATACATCCGACTCGGCGATATAGGGTGCAATTATATTAAATAACGATTCCTTTACTCTATCTGAGGTCGGCCTCGTAACGTCACCTTTCACGGTTTTTAACTTATGGCCCTTAGCTGTTCCCGAAATTACACGTAAAATAAAAATTCCTCCAAATAAACGTATTATAGTTACATATATTTCAATTAAAACACTTGATTGACAAAATCCTTTATAATGTTATTTTATATTATGATTTTTAATTGTCAACCCTTGCATAGTCTTTAATTTAAACTAAGTTCATTTAATTTGTTGCTGAACTTTTCAATTATCCTATCTTTTAGTTTCAGATTTTCTTCCTTTTCCAGAAGCGCATCACTCTCAAGTATCTTTAAAGCTACCTCTTGTGATAACCGCAATACCTCCATGTCCTTATACAGATTTGCTATCTTAAGATCCGGAATCCCGTGCTGCCTTGTACCAAAAAATTCTCCAGGACCACGGAGCTCCAAATCCTTTTCGGATATGATAAACCCATCGTTTGTCTTTTGCATGACAGACATTCGTTCCTTAGATACTTTGCTCTTTCCCTGATTGTAGAGTATACAGTAAGACTGGTGCTCACCTCTGCCAACCCTACCTCTTAACTGGTGGAGCTGTGCAAGCCCAAACCGTTCCGAATTCTCCACAACCATTACAGTTGCATTTGGTACATTAACCCCGACTTCTATAACCGTTGTAGAAACCAGGATATTAATCTCACCGGATACAAACCCTCTCATAATTTCTTCTTTATCTTTAGCCTTCATCCTACCATGAATCAACCCAACACTTAAGTCTGCAAAATCCTCTTTTGCAATCCTTTCAGCCATTTCAGAAGCAGATTTGGCTTCGATAGTCTCCGACTCTTCAACCAAAGGACATACTATATAAACCTGCCGGCCTTCCGCAACCTTTTTTCTAATAAAGCTGTTTATCCTTTCACGCATACTATTATCTACTGAGTAAGTTTCTATAGGCTTTCTACCTGGCGGTAGCTCATCAATTATTGATATATCCAGATCACCATATAAGATTAATGCAAGTGTTCTGGGTATAGGAGTAGCAGTCATGACAATAACATCTGTATTTTCTCCTTTTTGGGACAATATTGCTCTCTGCCTTACGCCAAAACGATGTTGTTCGTCAGTAATAACCAGTCCCAACCGATTAAACTTTACATTTTCCTCAATTAAAGCATGGGTTCCTATTACTAAATCTATTTTACCCAATGATATTTTTTCTAAAATCTCATTTTTTTGTTTTTTAGTCTGACTTCCAGTAAGCAGTTCCACTCTGATGTCATATTTCTCAAGCAAGGGACGTATTGATGTGTAATGCTGTTCGGCCAGGATTTCTGTAGGTACCATTAAAGCCCCCTGATAACCGTTTCTTATAGCCTTAAACAGTGCAAGCACTGCGACAATAGTTTTACCCGAACCTACATCCCCCTGCACAAGCCTATTCATTACCTTATCGCTTTCCATATCCTTTTCAATCTCAGAAAAGACTCTCATCTGTGCACCGGTAAGATTAAAAGGCAGTCCATTTATAAAGGACTTCATTTCATCAACAGCTTCAAAACTTATACCTTTTTTAGTCTCATCAATTGTATTCTTTATGCTCAAAAGCCCCAGTTGTAGAAGTAGCAGTTCCTCAAAAACAAGTCTGTACCTGGCATTTTTAAAATCTTCTTCGCTTCCAGGAAAATGTATATGTTTCATTGAGTAACTTATTTCGCTTAGGTTATAATGACTTCTTATCCACTGGGGTAGTATTTCCTCAATACTGTTTGAAGCTAACTCCAACGCATTACCGATAGCTGTGCGAATGGTATTTTGAGTTAAAGTCGCTGTTGATGGATATACCGGCACTATCCTACAAGCATTTTTTGTATCAGCCATACCATCAACTTTTTCATAAATAGCCCCCTGCACCTCAAAGCTACCGTATTTTCTTACTATCTTTCCATAAAATACATAACTTTCACCTATGCTAAAAATATTCTTTATATAATGCCGATTATACCACACGGCAGTTATAATTCCTGACCCATCTTTTATACTCACTTTATATATTGACAGGCCCTTTCTTGGTCGGCTTTCAGATATTTTAGAGGCAATTATTCCCCTAAAGGAACATGTTTCGCCATGCTCAAGCTGGCTTATTGTTTTAAGGCTACTCCTATCCTCATATTCCCTTGGATAATGGGTTATTATATCTTCAATTGTATATATGTTTAACTTATGAAAAAGTCTGGCTCTAGCCTCACCTACACTTTTAACATACTGGACAGGTTTTTTAAGAACACTCTTAGTTTCTTCTCTCATAGGCATAACTACCTTCTATAATGTATTTTAGGTTTACCTTCTATAAATAATACAATATGTGAATATAGTCAAGCCTTTACCAAGGCTATTTAACGCAAAAAATAGACTCAATATTTTATTTACTTTTATATTTTTAGTATTTTTCTTAATCTAAAACATTGTTTATTTATATTAAGAAAATATATAGAAAAAAAACTTGCGGAATTTCTAGAATATGTGTTAAAATAGTTATTGCTTTGATTCTGAAATGAACTAAGTCTATGAAAGACTTTATTTCTCCAGCTTAAAGGAGGTGTAATTATAAATGGCAAAATGCGATGTATGCAGCAAAGATACTAAATTCGGAAACAATAGAAGTCACGCTATGAATGCAACAAGCCGTACCTGGAAGCCAAACGTGAGAAAAGTAAAGGTTGTTGATAATGGTACTGCTAAATCAGCTTATGTTTGTACCAGATGCTTACGTTCCAATAAAGTTACAAGGGCAATATAATAAAATTGCTTATAAAAAATAAAAAAGCGTAGAACGCTTTTTTATTTTTTATAAGCAGCTTATCCCATTCTTAATACTCTTTTAAGTATGCTTCCAAAGAACTTCGGCATTTTAACTACTAAGATTTTCATAAAATACTCCTCCCCCTAATACAAAAACGGTTCGACGCTACACTATTAATATATTCAACAAATATTTTTTCGTGAATGTTTTTACTTTTGTTATACTTTTACGGTTATTATTTCTCCTATCAAATACTTTTAACGTATCGACTTCTCTAATACTTCCAGGTATTATAAATTGCATTTCCTCGCTTGTGGCCTTGCTGCTATAAATACTCTCTATTAGAAGGTACTAATTCTATTAACTTGCTTGTTTTACTGCACTTTTAAAAAGCCCAAGTATAAAAACAAATACTGCTGCTCCAATAATTGTTGGTATTAGAGCTACTCCCAAAACTCTAGGTCCAAGTGTGTTAAACACAGGTATATACGCCCCTATCCATGAACCTACCAAGCCAGCTAACAATGCCCCCCAAAAACCTCCCGGCATATTGTTTCTAACCAAAGCATCCCCTATCCATCCCGCTAAAGCTGCAACAAATAACGTAATAACAAATCCAAACATTAAGCTATACCTCCATATCTTCTCAGTACATAACTCCTTATATAAACACAATACCCATAGGTAGTTAATTGTACACTATCCGCAAGACGGATAATAATCAGTTTTATTTTGTCCCTTTATCGAATAAATATAATATTGAGACTTTTCGAGGGGGTATTTAACTTGTACGTTATTTATATTAGAAATTACAAAAAAAAGGTGATATTTTTGTCTGCATTATGCATACTCTGTTCCTTTATATTTTTTTTATACATATTTGATATATCTAATAAGTTAGCTTTTAATGTAAGTATCAATAACCACCTTACTTTCTCCTATCCTTTTTCCTATGAGATTGATAATGTATATATAAGCCAGCAGGTAAGCATCGATTCTATAGAAACAGGTTTTGCACTTTCCCGACCACTTGCACAAAAATTTTCTAACTATGAATCTCTAAAAGGCAAATTCAGCTTTAAATACCCGTCGATATTTACTTTAAGCACTCAAGATTTCAGTGGAAGTGAAATACTTTATCATATAGACTTTAAAAATAAAACCCAGAATACTATCCATGGCTTTGTACAAGTTTGGAATCTACCTTATTCACTTAAGGAATTTCTAGAAAAATCTCAGAAAAGTTCTCCTAGCTTATATAAAAACTTTAAATCATCTAAAGTACGTATTAACAATATTCCTGGCTATCTATGGGATTATACTATTTTAACAAGTGATAGGAAAAATTATAGATGTGTTGAAGTATTTCTGCAAAGAAGTAACCTAATGTATAGAATTAGCTATTTTTCTCCTGAAAGCTTATGGAATAAAGCTCAGTCTGATACATTCTGGAGTATAGCGAAGTCTTTTAAGCTGCACTAAGGCGATACTCAATAATTCTTACCAATTATAAAAACCCAGCCTTTTTCAAAAGTACTGGGTTTTTGTAATTGGTAAAATATTTTTAAGCTTTCAGTATATAAATTGCAAAAAAGAATCTACAACGAAGTTCCCCCTAAATCTTTTTTGCAATTTGTTACATTAGGTTATATTGCGATAATCAAATTTTCCCTTGTAATATCATTATCGCAATTTATATAGAATCCTGCTGTGTTTTTGCAACTCTCACACAATTACGACCATTTTTCTTAGCGTCGTATAGGGCGTCATCGGCATCACGGATCAGTTCCGTTTCAAGGCTAGAGCTTAAAGGAAAACAAGCTATACCAAAGCTTACAGTAACATTTGCAGTTACAAGGTTATCCTTAACTTCACTTTGTGCTATTTTCTGTCTTAGTGCCTCTACCTTTTCATATGCGTCTTGCAAGCTTGTACGAGGAAAGAGTATGATGAATTCCTCTCCGCCAAATCTCGCAAATATGTCGCTATTTCTCAAGGAACTCTTAACAAGTTCTGCAATTGACTTTAAAACTTTATCACCAAACAAGTGCCCATAGGTATCATTAAACTTTTTAAAATGGTCAATATCAAATATTGCAAGAGAAAGTTCATAGTTTCCTTCCTTAGCACTTTTATATTCTTTTTGCAGCCTATCATGGAAGTATACCCTGTTGTAAACACCGGTTAATCCGTCGGTTGTAGCCAACTCCTGCATTTGCTGGTACAATTCTGCATTTTCCATTGCTATACCCACCTGCTGAGCAATAATGTCAAGCAGTCGTACATTTTCTTCATCAAATGCATTATAATACTTATGTTCAATTAGGACCAATCCCTGCTTACGCGATTTTGTATTGAGTGGGATACAAATAAGTGAATTTACATCCCTTCCTTTAGTAAAAGCGTATTCTTCATGATCCACAAAATTCTCGATTATAGGTTTCCCTTTATCCAAAACATCTACAAGTACTTTAGAATTTATATTGTCATTTATAGCTAAAAGCTCATCTTCATTTTTAATATTTGTAGTATCTACCTTCAAGATCTTTTTCTTTTCATCATATAAAATAATAGTTGAATTGTTAACCCCCATTACCCCGATAATTATATCATTAACATACTTTAGGAGTTCTTTTATATCAAATATAGAACCGATAGCCTGGCTTATCTGCTGAAGAGTATAAAATTCTGCTATATTACTTGTAAGCTTTTTATTAGTATCCTCCAGCTTAATGTTCGCATCCTTGAGCCTTTCATACTGGCACTTTGCTTCTTCCTGAGCGATAGCTATCTGATCATATTTTTCTTCCAGTTCATCCAGCAGCTTTTTGTTATCATGCTCTCTCTCAATATTTTCTTTATACATGTATCCACAAAACACTGTGAAAATAATCATTGATAAATAGAAAAATACAACGTAAAAAACTGTGTCGTAAATATTAAACCCATAGACATCAGGACCCTGGTACGGGAAGAAAGCTATGTTGACAACCTTTAGCAGCGCATAAACTATAAATGAGGAACCTATTAAAAGAAGTCCGGGCTTACTTCCTTTGGATATACTTGTGAAAAACACTGGAAAAACGAGGAAAATAAAAAGCCAGTACCCTACTTGCATAAAAATAATAGAAAACGCTATAAGGAAAAGCTCTATTATCCTGGAGGCCATATAGACTTCATTTTTTTCGAACAAGCCTTTTCGCAAAAAAATCAGCTTTGCATAATTTAGTGTAGCTACCAAAGCAAAATAAGTAATATTTATATAAATATCCGATTCTGCCTGCCGTTCAAGTACCCCCATAGCATTGGAAAGAATAATATAAATAGCACAGACAAATATCAATGCCCATGTAAACTTGATATACAGCAATTCATATTTTGCGGTTTTATTCATCTGAACACACCCTTACCCCTTGTTTGAAGATTACTTATCCCAAAATATATCAATAACATCCCCAGGCTTTATTGCATCGGTAAACGCCGCGGGTTTACCATTTAGTTTTAATACAATATTTCCTTGGGGCTTAGACAAATCAAAATCAATGTAGTTAAATATATCTACAAAAATATACTGTAATTTCTCACTACTCATAGCAACTGCCTTCCCATTCACTGTAACGTTAAAGGAAGCAAAGTCATTCATAACAAGTGGAGATGTATTCTGATTGAGTTCCACTGCCTCCACATCGCTATTTAATACTTTTATTTCATCAATAACTATTTCATGTTCTTCGGCTTCGGGTATATCTACAACTTGAACTGGTTCTTTGCCTTTTTCTTTCCACTTACACTCTATAACATCCTCGTTTTTCAATATGTACCCACAGTTCACAGCCTGACCGTTTATAATAATATTAAATTCGTTTGCATCAATCTCACAAACCTTAAATAGTTCTGCTGCTGTAGCTATTTCATGAACCTCAACAACATCTCCGTCTGAAATATCACTGTCGAGTGTAGCAATTTTACCATTTATATACACCGTAGTGCTAATATCAATAACAGAACCATTTAAAGAAACCTTACCCCTTCTCAGTTGGGAAACAAAGTTTCCAACTTTAGCCTGAGCATTTTTTCCATCCTCAGCCGGTATTATAGTGATACTGTCCCCAGGCTCCAGCATGGTATCCAGACTGGCAGTTTTACCGTTTACAATTATTTCTGCCGCTTTACCATGTTCTCCTCTAAGCATTTTTTTAATGCCATTAAGTTCAAAGGAAATACCTTTACCGGTTCTTCCTATAAGCTGGTTTGCATTATACCCCACCAGAATTAACGAGTCTGCAACAGTAAGTTTTTTAGAATTAAAGAGTCTGACCTTCTTCCCGTTAACTGTAACGGCTAAAAAGTCTTGTCCCCTCTGCATTTGAGCGGTAATAGCTATACCAAATGGTGTAATTGCCTCTGGTCCAGCCAATTTCTTGCCCTTAAATTTAACATTCTGGATTATATCTCTTCCCCTGACTACAACCCTATCCTTGGGCAATTTCAACTGTTCAGCTACCATTTCCGTAAGTCCGGGTATCTGACTACCACCACCTATTAAAAATACCGCATTGGGTGCTTTATGGTTGTACTCAAGTATTTTCTGGGAAATGGTTTCCGCCAGAAGTTCTACTGAAGGCTTTATGACCTCCAATACTTCACTTCTTTTTATGGTGTTTTTCTTTCCTAATATATCAACAAAGGTTATATTCTCACTTTTAGCAGAAAGGCATATTTTAATCTTTTCACCTGTATTAAAGTCAACAAGATAATGGTGTGCAATCTTTTCGGTGAGTTCATCACCGGCAATTGGAGCCATTGCATAGGCAACAACTGCACCATCTTTAGTGATGGCAATATCCGAAGTTCCTGCCCCTATATCAACAAGTGCAAGATTCAATAGCCTAAGATCTTTAGGGATTGTAACATTTATAGCAGCTATTGGCTCCAAAGTAAGACTTATTACTTCCAAATCTATCTTAGCCATTACGGTATATAGGCTATCCACTACAATATGAGGCAAAAATGTTGCTAAAATATCCACTCCTATCTTTTTACCCCTGTGACCAAGTAGAGAAGAAATCACATAGCCATTGAGATAGTAATTTATTATACTATATCCTACACAGTAGAACTGGGTTTTTTCATCCTTGGCAATTTCTTCGTCCAATATGAGTTGGGCCTTTTGTATGGCCTCCATCTCTATACTGCCTATCATTTCCTGAGTAATTTCTCTTCCCTGCTCTATTTCTCGTTCTATCTTGACTTCGCAGGTCTTTAGTACCCTACCTGCAGCAGCTATGGCAACCCTTGACAACGTAGTGCCAATTATTTTTTCGAGGCTTTCCTTAACCTCTTTTGCTACCTCGGCAACCTGCTTTATATCATGTATCTGACCATCAAGCATTGCTCTGTTTTTATGCTCAACAACTTCAGCAGCTATTACCTTAAAAATTTCCTTCTCCTGAACACCTACTATACCAACAACTGTTCTTGTACCTATATCTAAAGCAAATATTAAATCCTCAGGATCATACCCTTCAAGAGGTTTTTTCTCAACCTCTTTCTGCTTTTCCAATTTTAACACTTTCTTTTGTTTTGCAGGTTTTTCCGCCTGGTTGGCATTTAAGGGCATGACAACACCTCTTTCCCCTTTAATACATTTTAATATTATTCGACAAATTAGTATTAAATCCTTCTTTTATATTATACATAACCAACCTTAAAATGACAAAATTTATTTCAATATTTAGTAAATATTTTGAGATTAAATTAATACAAGCTATTTAAATTTAGTTTTTTTATTTTATAGTAATTTTTCCATAGTCGCAAAAGTATTTGATACCGCAATCTTCACACCTTGGTCTACGTGCATTACATACTGCTCTTCCATGGTAGACCAATTGATGGCAAAACTTGCCCCAGCTCTCCATAGGCACTATATCCATTAAGTCGTATTCAATTTTCTCCGGATCTTCTTTTGTAGTAAAACCTATCCTATTGGATAGCCTTTTAGCATGTGTATCTACTACAATCCCGGGTATACCGAATATATCACCTAAAACTAGGTTTGCAGTTTTTCTCCCAACCCCAGGGAGCTTTAGCAAATCTTCCATTGTATTGGGAACTATTCCACCATAACAATCAATTATCATTTTACAGCAGTTAATGATATTACGAGCCTTGTTATGGTAGAAACCTGTAGATTTTACTTCACTCTCCAATTCATCAAGGTCAGCGTTGGCAAAATCATACACAGTTTTGTACTTTTGAAAAAGTGTTTTGGTAACTATATTGACACGTGCATCGGTACATTGGGCAGCTAATTGGGTAGCTATAAGCAATTGCAGAGGGTCCTTATACTCAAGAGAACATTCTGCATCGGAATACAATTCATCAAATACCTTTATAATTTCAATAGCTCTTTGTTTTTTATCCATGGCTTGTTCACTCCTAAAATTCTAGTTTAGTTATCTATAGCGTGATGTCAACTTGAAATCTGTATAAACAAAACGCTTATGTATATAGTGTTTGTATGAAGTGAAACAGCTATTAAAAAGCCAAAAAATCCGGACTACCCGGATTTTAAACATATTTATCTGTCATTATCAGGTATAACATATTAAAAAAATTAATTCAACAGTTTATATCTGGTATATTGGCATTTTAGTATAATTCAAAAATCTCTTATTAATAGTGTATTCCTTAGCAACCTTCAAACTTATTTAACTCAAATGGTAATGTAAATATTTCTTCGTAACAAACACCTTTTTAGTTTAACTTATCCTTCGCAATCGCAGTTTTTATTGCTTTTGCCAGCATTTCAGTCACATTATCCTTTTTTAAGGCTTCTTCCAGTGCATTCTTTTTTTCTTCTATAGGCTTTATTTTACTGTCTTTTACATTTTTATTATCCAATAAAATCACCCCTTATATTTGCTCTCCTGCATCTATTACCGCCTTACACATTGCTATAAACAAGTCTGATATTTCCGGGTCAAACTGAGTACCCTTGCAACGCTCTATTTCCTTTAGTGCCTCCTCCATAGGCATACCCTTTCTATAAGGTCTATCGCTTGTCATCGCATCGAATGCATCAGCTACACATAAAATCCTTCCGAATATATGTATGTCTTTCCCTTTTATACCGTAGGGGTATCCTCTCCCGTCATATCGCTCATGGTGCTGCAGTACGCCTTCAAGTCCCTTTCTTATGAACTCTACATCCCTTAAGATATTATGGGAGATTGACGGATGTCTCTTAATCTCGTTATATTCTTCATCAGTGAGCTTGCCTTCTTTATTGAGTATATTGGCAGAAATCCCTATCTTACCTATATCATGCAATATGGCAGAGTATCTTAAATCCTTAATACCCTCTTCATCCATGCCCATACGTGTAGCTATTTCACATGAAATTTCCATAACTCTTTGGCAATGCCCTCTAGTATACGCATCTTTTGCCTCTATTGCGTTGGCAAGAGACATAACAGTCTGCAGGTAACCTGTCTGAATATTATTATAGAAGTTAGTCAACTCATTGTTTTTTATCTTTAACTCTTCCTTGGTCTTATTCAAATCTTCAATATAACTGTTAAGTTCCTCATTTACCGCGGCAGTCTCTTCATACAGAGCCTCAATCTCTTGCTTCTGGTAGTAAATATTATTAAACAGCTCTGCATTTTTTATTGCTACTGCAGCATAGTTTGCAAGGCTTTCAAGAAAGCTTTTGTTTATTTCCGAGAAAGTCCCTGGTATGCTAGACTCAATAAATATGACGCCAACAAGTTCATTTGATAGGTTTAAAGGAATCGCAGCTTTATCTCCTATTACACATCTCGTCTTAATTTCTACATTTTGTATTGAAATTACCTCTTTACTTTCAAAGCATTTTTTAACAGCCGAATCTTCACAAAATACCTTTCCAACTTCATTAAGCAAAGTATCTCCAAGTTCATATTTGCAAATTAACTCGCTCGTTTCCTTATCTACAAAGCTGATTAGCGACCTATCACACCCCGTAAATTTTTTAAACACTTCATATATATACTCGATTATTGTATTAATATCTAAAGATGATGTCAATATTTCGGATGTGGCTCTTAGTGCCTCAAGTTCATCCTCTTTTAACTTTAGCTTTACCAAAATGCCATCATGCTTTTCTTCAACCACCGTCTTATTATTTACTCGCTGTGAGACCACTGCTGCTTCATCCATCGCATTCCCTTTACAATCACTGGTATGCAAAAGTGCAAGCTGCCTTCTCTTCTTAGACACAAACTCATAAAGTAGGACTGTAACCAAGTATAAGCAGACGATTGACAAATTTAAAATGCTCTTTACTATAAAATACTGGTATAACAGCACAATCAGAAGGGAGAAAGCTAATATCAATTTTATTATATCAATCCTTGGCAACTTATTTAGCATGTATTTCCTCCATAACCTACTTTTATACTTTTCCGTACAAAGATTAATATATTCTACTCATTCTTGACCAACCTGATTTTATAGATAGTGCTTTATAACATTACAAATAGCTAACTATTTTAATGTTATAAATGCATTTCCTCGATTGTTATGCCTTACTGCTTCTAGAAACAAATTCGGTTACAAGGCAATAATTGAGATATAGTTTTTAAATTCCAGTTAAACTATAAAGGTTTTTACTAACAAGTAACAAGAAATTATTCAATCTAGTAATTAAGATCTTCGCATTTTAGATCCTTTTGCATTTAGTAGAACATTTTGAATTAATTATACAGACAAATTTCACGCATATAATATTCTACATTTTAGTATGAAATCCTCTAATTTTTTTACTTTTTTATTTAAATATCGAAATTATTATGTATGCTGTCATATTTAATCTCTTACAGCACCCCAAATTTTACCTTTATAGTGTTTTATTCTTAATATTTCTTTACATAAAAAAATGACAGTCATACAACTGTCATTTTTTAACTCTTATTTATTTAGCTTCGCCTAGTGTAACCTTAAATGATTTGTTCTCACCGTCACGGTATACTTCTATAGTAACAATATCCCCTGGCTTACGCTTATTCTTTACTTCTTCTAATTCATCAAAACTCTTTACAGCCTTGCCATCAATCTTTACAATAATGTCGTTTTCCCTAATTCCTGCCTTATAGGCACCACTTAGCATTTCTACATCTGCCACATATACCCCGACCGGTAAGTCATTTTTCTTAGCTATCTCTTCATTATACCTTTGATCTATCGAGACACCGAGGTAAGGCCTACCTTTAACATATGAATACTGCATGAGGCTATCAGTAATTTCTTTTGCTTTATTGCTAGGTATTGCAAATCCAAGCCCTTCAAAACCCTGAGCAACCATCTTTATGGAGTTAACTCCTATTACCTGCCCTTTTGAGTTAACTAATGCTCCGCCGCTATTTCCAGGATTTATAGCCGCATCAGTCTGTATCAGTTTAAATTCTTTTCCACCTTCTGATTGAACTGTCCTATTTAGGCCGCTTATAACTCCTACAGTTACCGAACCCATGTATTCCAATCCACCCGGATTACCTATAGCTACTGCAAGCTCACCAACTTTAACTTCGTCAGAGTTTCCCATCTCAGCTGCCGGTAAGTTCTTGCCTTCTATCTTTATGACAGCTAAGTCAGTCCTAGCATCGTACCCTACTACCTGTGCTAGATGAGGAGTTTCCTTTTGACTTGGCAAGTACACCTCAATTTTTGCCCCACTATTGAGTTTTTTTGTCTTAGTATTTATTGCCTCCTGTATTACATGGTAGTTTGTCATTATATACCCATCAGCTTTTATAATGATACCCGATCCTTCCCCTCCTCCTTGCTGCTCACTGAAGAAGAAATCTCTAGACTCATATACCGCCCTTATTCCTACAATAGATGGACTTACTTTTTCAGCAATTGCTGATACAGGAGAGTCAGACTTTTCAATTTCAACCTTTTTATAGATACCATCTTTTTGTACAGCAGCTGAATCCGAAGTTACCCTGCCTGGTATCATTTTGTCAAAATACTCCTTAACTGAAGGCTGAACAGCAGGTGCAAAAAATATAAAAGCTCCCGCCACTACACCTCCACCTAAAATAGAACTAATAACAGCTACAAGCGCCAACTGTAAAACGCCGTTTCTTTTTTTATCAGCAGGCTTTCTGTATGTTTCGGTATAAAATGATGTTGTTTTAAGAGTATCTGCTCCTCCATTATCACTTGAATACCCACTATTAGTATCATTATTGCTGTTGTCTGAATCGTTAGTTTCAATACTTAAATTATCAGTACCACTATCACTTATCGCATTGTTAGATTCACTTGCTTCAACTTCGTTGAAATTATTTAAATCCTTATTTTCCATGAGCTATACTCCTTTCCATGTTTGTTATATATCCTATACTTATTTTAAATAATCATTTTTAAAAAAATATGAACAATCTGTTAACATTGGGCCGTTTTAAGCCCCTTTTTCAACATTGGTTAAATATACTTAAAGTTACTCTATAAATCTGAACGACTAAGTGTGAAGTAAAATCTGGTGCCTTTCCCCAGCTCACTTTCAACCCATATCTCCTGTTGGTGTTCGTTAATTATATTCTTTACTATGGCAAGTCCTAAACCTGCTCCCGATTTATCCTTACTTCTTGACTTGTCGGTTTTATAGAATCTATCCCATATAAGGCTTATCTCATCCTTGTCAATTCCTATACCGTTATCTTCTACGGTAACAATAATCTTATCCTTTTGAGCTGATGTAGAAACTGTTATTTTGCCACTTTCAGGTGTAAACTTTATAGCATTATGGACAAGATTAATAATAACCCTTTCCACAGCGTCGGTATCTGCACTAACAAACATGTCCTCTTCTTCAAAGCTTGCCTCGACTTGGATATTTTTTGAGGTAATAAAGCTTTCAAGCTTTATTATGCACCTTCTTATAAGTTCATTTATATTGAAGTTTTTATAGTTAAGTCCAACTTCACCGGCCTCCATTCTTGCAAGATCCAGCAAATCGTTAACCAGCCTGTTCAATCTATTTGTTTCATCTCTAACGATAACAAGGTAATCCCGCTGCCTCTCAGGGGGTATTGTTTCATCCAAAATACCCTCTATAAACCCCCTTATTGAAGTCATGGGAGTCCTTAATTCATGAGATACATTAGCTATAAATCCTCTTCGCATTTCTTCGAGGTTTTGTAGCGCAACCACCATCTGATTGAAGCTATTTGCCAGTTCACCGATTTCATCACTGGAGTTTATACTTAACCGCTTTCTAAATTCTCCCCCGGCTATTACCTTTGCCGCATTGTTAATTTCCTTTAGAGGTTTGGAGATCCTTAAAGAGAAAATATATACTAATACTATCGAAATTAGTATAGACACAGCAACCGACACCATAAAAAAACCAAACACCGAAGTTCTGGTCTTATTAATCTCTGATATAGGGGCATGTAGGTATACTGCTCCAATTATCTGTTCTTTGTTATCTTTCAGGGGTTTCTCAATTGTAATCCATGACCATCCGGTATCTTTAAATAGTCCGTAAAAATCCCCTTTTTCTCTAACAAACTGACTTTCACCCGTCATTACTTTTTTGTACTGACGTTCATCGGGAAGCGCTGGATAACCTGTATCATATTTCAGCCTGTTTTGTATTTTCTCATTCATTTCGGTAATTTCAGGCTTTGAGTATCTTATCTGTCCATCTTTATCTACAACCCAAACTATCGACCCGGTACTTTCACTATAAGACTTAAGAAGCCACTCAAAAGCCACTACAGCCATCGGATCTCTTTGATTTTCAACATGACTGAAGAAATTACTAATTTTCTCCGCACTTTGTTCAAGTGATTTTACCTTTTCTGATGATCCATAGTTGTCAAGAAAATAGTAGAGCACTATACCGGCAATTGAGAAGCTAACTATCAAAATACAAATAAATATGACAACTAGCTTACTAAATATTGTCTTAAACATTATTTCACCTCAAACTTATACCCTACACCCCAAACAGTTTTCAATTGCCATATCTGATTTTCTATTTCTATTTTTTCTCTCAGTCTCTTGATATGCACATCTACCGTTCTTGAGTCTCCGTAGAAATCAAACCCCCACACATGTTCCAAAAGCTGTTCTCTAGTAAAGACCTTATTGGGGTTTGAGGCAAGGAAGAATAAGAGTTCCAGTTCTTTAGGGGGAAGCTCCAAATCCTTGCTATTAATCCTTACAGTATAATTGGTTTTATTTATAATAAGGTTGGGGTACACAATTTCCTGTACATCTACTTCTTTATGTTCATACCTTCTTAATACAGCTTTAACTCTTGCTACTAGTTCTTTTGGCTCGAAAGGTTTAACCATATAGTCATCTGCTCCAAGCTCCAATCCCAGAACCTTATCAAAGGTCTCCCCCTTTGCAGTCAACATTATTATGGGTATAGTACTGACCTTCCTTATTTCTCTGCACACCTGCCATCCGTCAATTCCGGGAAGCATTATGTCAAGAATAACTATGTTTGGAGCAGCTTCTTTAAACACCTCTATAGCTTTTATACCGTTGTATGCTGTTAAAACTTCATACCCTTCCTTCTCCATATACAACCTTATAAGTTCGCATATATTGACATCATCATCTATTATCAGAACTTTAGGCTTAACATACATTCTTCCTCACCCACTTTCATCTTGGTTGTTACCCATATTGCACAGAATAATAATAGCATTCTCAAAACATTTCAACAACAGCTAATTTTTGAATATACTGTAAGATACAAAGGTCACTTTGATACTTTTATTTAAGCAAGTCCTTTCCGAACTAGCAAAAATGCTGGAACGGCATAAATTCAATGTTTTTTATTATATAAGAAATATATATTTCTTATATAATAAAAAAAGGGTTACGCCTTGATATGCGCCCCCTTATCTTATACTCTAATTTATCATTTCATTTCTTAGCGTAAAATTATTTAAAACAAAATTACTGAGCTTTACTTCTTCTCTTAGCTTCCTTTGCTCCTCCCGCAACTCTACAACAGTTTTCATCAGCTTCTCGTGCTCATCTGCAAGAACCTTTAGCATTTCACGTATCTCAATCAAAATTGAATTGTATTCCTCGTTCATTGTATTCCTCCTACTTACAATTGCAATCATATCTTGCATTGATTCTGTACCGCTAATACAGTCTTTACTAATCCTATTATCGATTTTGACAACTTATTACCTGTTATATTTTATCATATTTTTTATTTTTTCCAACAAAGAGAAATGCATAACTTTCACAAAAATAACTTTAGAAAGTTATGCATTTCTCACAAATAATTAATATTATATTGTAAATTTTCTATAAAGCCTGCTATAAACTTTAATATATCTAAACAAACTTGAAGTAATTTTATCCAGTTAGGCAAGTCGCACTTATCATAGCCCATTGTCTAATGGGAAATCACTAAGTTTAAATTTGGTTATCCCTACTTAGTCATCTAATGCATACCTAAGTTCCCTGACCAAATTCCCCACATTCTTTATAATTTCCTCTTCGCCGGTACTTTTCTCCACTTGCCTTACTATTGCACTTCCTACAATCAAACCATCACAATACTTTCTAAGTTTTTGCACATGCTCTGGAGTTGAAATTCCAAATCCTAGAGCCTTTGGGATATCTGTAAATCTGTCTATATATGAAAAAAACTCATCAAAATCAGTGTTAAATTCACTTCTCATTCCCGTTACCCCAAGGGAGGAAACACAGTATAAAAATCCTTTTGCATTCCTTGCAATTCTTTCTATTCTATCCTTGGAAGTCGGAGAAACCAAGGTGATTATGTGTACCGAATATTTGTCGGCTATATCCTCTATTTCACCACGCTCCTCAAAGGGCAAATCAGGAATTATAACCCCATCAATACCGCACTTTGAGCAGTGGGAAAAAAATTTTTCGGGACCATATTGGAATATACAATTAAAATAAAGTAAATATACTAAAGGTACCTTTACTTCCGTTCTAATCTCTTTTACTGTATCCATTACGTCTTTAATTTTTATGGGATTCTTAAGTGCCCTTTCATTTGCTGCCTGTATTACCGGACCCTCAGCTATCGGGTCGGAGTATGGTATGCCTAATTCTATTATATCAGCCCCTTGAATCTCCATTTCCCTTACCAGCTTTTTAGTGACCTCCAAAGTCGTATCTCCGGCAGTAACAAAGGTTATTAACGCTTTTTTATTATTCGCTTTAAGTTCAGAAAATTTTTCCTCAATTCTATTCATTTATATCCACCCCCATATACCTTGCAACGGAATATACATCCTTATCTCCTCTTCCCGAAAGGTTGATAACGATAATTTTATTTTTCGGCAATTGCGGTGCAATTTTCATCGCATATGCAACTGCATGGGAGCTTTCGATAGCAGGTATTATCCCCTCTACCCTTGTAAGGTATTTAAAAGCTTCAACGGCTTCATTATCGGTTACAGGCACGTATTGCGCCCTTTCGCTTTCGTAAAAGTGAGCATGTTCCGGCCCTATACCAGGATAGTCCAAACCTGCGGATATTGAGTATACAGGTGTTATCTGCCCATCCTTATCCTGCAGGAAGTATGATTTCATACCGTGAAGTACTCCTATACTTCCCTTTGTTATAGATGCAGCGTGTTTTTCGGTGTCAATTCCTTCTCCTGCCGCTTCAGTACCCACCATTTTCACTTCAGTATCGTGCAGGAAGGGGTAAAACAACCCCATTGCGTTACTCCCCCCTCCAACGCATGCGATAAGGTAATCGGGATAACGCCCTTCCTTGTCCATTATCTGATCCTTGACTTCATTTCCTATTATACTCTGGAAGTCACGCACCATTGCCGGATATGGGTGTGGGCCCACTACCGAACCCAATACATAAAACGTATCATTTACTCTGCTAACCCATTCCCGCATAGCCTCGCTTGTAGCATCTTTTAAGGTAGCTGTCCCTGATGTAACGGGATGTACCTCTGCTCCAAGCAGTCTCATTCGGAATACATTAAGGGCCTGCCTTTCCATATCTTCTTTCCCCATGAAAACATCACATTCCAGATCAAATAAAGCTGCAGCAGTAGCAGTAGCTACTCCATGCTGTCCCGCTCCAGTCTCAGCTATAACCCTTTTTTTACCCATGCGTTTAGCAAGCAGCGCCTGACCCAAAACATTATTTATTTTATGGGACCCGGTGTGATTAAGGTCTTCACGCTTTAGATAAATCTTTGCACCCCCGAGGTCTTTTGTCATCCTTTCGGCGAAGTACAGTAAAGAAGGTCTTCCTGCGTATTCCTTAAAATAAAATTCTAGCTCCTTCTTAAAATCATCATCATCCTTATATTTATTATAAGCTTCTTCCAGCTCTATTAAGGCATTCATCAGTGTTTCGGGGACATACTGACCACCAAATTCCCCGAATCTACCTTTTCTTTGTATTGACATTCTACCTTCCACCCCAATCTGTTAGTCATTTCCAAGCAGGGTCCATCTTATATTAATCCTACTTGGATAATCTACTTCCTGTTATAACAGTATACCGAACTTCCATACGACAAACTTCAGTATCAGCCATAGCTTCTAACTGCACAAATAAAGTCTCGTATCTTTTTTTCGTCCTTAAAGCCATCTGACTCAACTCCGCTGCTTATATCCACTGCCAAAGGCGCTACCTCGTCTACCGCCTTCTGTACATTCCTCTGGTTTAAGCCACCAGCCAGTATTATACTTCCGTATTGTTGTGCTTCTTTAACTAGACGCCAATCGAAAGTGATACCTGCACCTCCATAGTGGCCTTCAACAAAAGTATCCAGGACAAAAGCATCTACCTTGTAGTCCTTCATGGCTGTAATACTACTTATATCCTTTACTCTTACAGCTTTCCATATCTGTATACTACCTTCTACCGGATACCTATTAGCCTTATCAATGTTTAACTGTAATAAATCAAGCTCTTTTCTCAGAACAGAGATATATTCCGGTGTTTCATCACCGTGTATTTGTACTGCATTCAATCTGCATTTGCAGGCTATATCTACCACGGCCTTAATATCTTCATTAACAAATACTCCTACAGCCTGAATCCTTCCATCAAGTGCAGCTCCTAATTGCTCTGCGCATTCGGGCGTTACTTGCCTCTTACTTTTTGCAAATACAAAACCAATATATTCAGGTAGGACCCGATTGACATAGGTTACATCCTCTTGCCTTCTTATACCGCATATTTTGATTTTAGCCATATTATCAACCCACTCTTAATTCATTTATTTTCCCCTGGATTGATTCTGCTCTCATAAATGTTTCACCTATAAGTACTGCGTCCACGCCCATTTCTTTAAGATGCCTCATATCCTCGGCAGTCTTTATCCCACTTTCACTCACGACTGCTCTATCATGGGGAATATGGTTCATAAGCTTTTCAGTTGTTTTGATATCCACATCAAAGGTTCTTAAATTTCTATTGTTTATCCCTATTATCTTGGCACCTGATTCCAAAGCTCTTTCCAGTTCGTTTCTATCATGCACCTCAACCAAGCAGTGCAGCCCCAGAATGCCTGCAACAACCTGAAACTTTTTCAATTCTTCATCTGACAATATTGAAGCTATGAGCAATATGGCATCTGCTCCCATGCACCGGGATTGATACACCTGCCATAAATCTATAATAAAATCTTTTCTTAATAGAGGCGTTGCCAGTGACTGTCTGATTCTTACGAGATAGTCGTCATTACCTAGAAAAAAACTCTTTTCAGTCAATACAGATATAGCCTGAACATTTGAAGCAGTGTACTCCTTTGCTATCTCCAAAGGCTCAAAATTTTCTTTGATTATACCTTTCGACGGTGAAGCCTTTTTTACTTCAGCAATTATTGATAGTTCACCCGGTCTCTTTATTGCATTAAAGAAATTTAACGGTGAGTGTAATCCCGGTCTTTTTATCCTTTGCTTCCAGCCTTCCAGTGTAATTTGCTTCATTTCTTCGTCCAGCTGTATTCTCTTTTGCTCAACTATTTTATCTAAAATCATATTACCCTCCATAAATCTTTGCTATATAAAATTCTTAGATACGGCATAATTTTAACATTGTATTTGCGTTAATTTGAAATTCATAGGGGACTTTTACTTCTTCAATACTCCATCCCTCATTTCGAATCCATTGAAGCAATTTGTCCATGTAAGCGTATCTTTTTCCCTCAAGGTCTACAGTAGGAAAGATTCTAATTTCTGTACGAGTTACACGCATTAGTTCCTGCAGCGTTTTCCTGTGAAATTCATAATCCAGCTGCTCGGCATAAGTAAATAGGAAGTGGGCCGATAAAGTCAAGTCAAAACTTTCATTATCAAAAGGCAACCAAGGCAGTTCTACGGGAATATATCGCTTCCTTTCGCAATCAAGCTTCATATCAGTTATACAATCATTTATGGCCTTAGTTCGTGCCTCTTTCAATCCATCAACATTTTTGAATGCATCCCATAAAAAACCGTCCTTTGATTCGCCTATTCTGGAAATTACATGCTCAATATCGAGAGTCCCCTTTTCCTTCAGCTCATCGGGTGTATAATAATAAGCTATATCACAAGCTTTAACATCAGCATTATATTTCTTAGCTGCTATAGCTGTAAAAGAACAAGCACCAGATGGACAGTCAAGTATTTGTCGCCCGTAAAGGTCATTATCTTCCAAGCTAAACATCAGCTTATATTCTTCAAATGTCCTACCTATAAAAACAATACGATCTAAATTAAGACTTATGGGCTTCTTCCCGTTTTCGGTAGGTATATTCATCTTGTTCACCTACCTGCAAGATTTACCGTAAACTCAGCAAACTCATTCAGTTTTGCCAAAACCTTACCGGAGTCAATTAACTCCGCTGCCTTTTCTATTCCCGCTTCTATACTATCAACTGCCTTGCCTACATACAAAGCAGCTGCTGAATTCATAAGTACTATATCCCTCTTTGGTCCCGTTGATCTGTTAAAAATTGATTTTATAATCTCAGCATTAGTTGCACTATCTCCCCCAGCCAACTCAGCCTTATCAACTCTCGTCAGTCCGAACTTTTCAGGAGTTATTTCATAGTTTGAAACTGTCCCATTTTTTAATTCCGATACCTTTGTAGCATTTGTAGTGGTAATTTCGTCGAGGCCGTCCATACCATGTACAACCATAGCCCGTTCAAGTCCTAAATTCAGTAAAACGTTTGCCATAGGCTCCGTGAGCTTCTCATCAAACACACCTAACACTTGCCCCTTTGCTGTTGCAGGATTTGTTAAAGGCCCAAGTATGTTGAATATTGTTCTGATTCCTAATTCTCTTCTGGGTCCTGCCGCATGTTTCATTGACTTGTGGAAAGTTGGTGCAAACATAAACCCTATTCCAACCCTGTCTATGCATTCCTTTACCTGTTCCGGACTCAACTGAATATTTACTCCCAAAGCTTCCAACACATCTGCACATCCGCATCTGCTGGATACCGACCTGTTACCGTGCTTAGCTACTGTTACTCCTGCCGAGGCTGATACAAATGCCACAGCAGTTGAGATATTAAATGTATTTGCTCCATCCCCACCTGTACCGCAGGTATCTATAAAGTACTCCGCTTGTGGAACAATTCTGTCCGCTTTTTGCCTCATAACTTTAGCACAGCCGGTTATTTCGTCAATGGTCTCACCCTTAATCCTTAAAGCAGTTATAAAGCTTCCTATCTGTGCTTGAGTTGCTTCACCTTCCATAATGCAGTTCATAGCTTCTATAATTTCCTGTTCGGTCAAGCTCTTACCCTCTACAAGCTTTTTAATTGCACTCTGCATCATAATACTCATCTCCTCTCAGCTCTTCACGATTATAAATTTTTTATCTCAGTTCTTTTAATTCTTCATCTATAAAATAACCTACGAGATCTCGGTAAACCTTTTCAATAAGCCTTGGGTCCAAGCCCTCGGCCTCTGCCCAAACCTTCCTCTGTTCAAGCATAACTTCCACCCTCTCGGGTGCTTTAACCGCCATTTCGCCTACCTTGAACTTCGCAGCTGCCTTTACATACTTTAAACGAGTTCCGATAGCTGAAATAATTCCGAGGTCTACCCTATCTATTTCACAGCGTATATCTTCCAAACTTCTGCATTCCTCAGGCTTTTTCATCACTTAGCCCCCTACTTCTCAACTTTCAAAAAGTTGCCCAACATCGTTTTTCCGTCGGGTGTAAGTATAGACTCGGGATGGAATTGTATCCCATACACCGGATATTCCTTATGTTTTATTCCCATTATCTGCCCGTCAATAGTTTTAGCCGTAATCTCCAGACACTCCGGCAAGGATTCATCTTCTACTATAAGAGAATGATACCTTCCCACAGTGAACTGCTCCGGTAAGGATTCAAACATGCTGCATTTGCTGCAAACTTCTACTAATGAAGCTTTACCGTGCATTAGTTCTTTCGCATGTACTACCTTCCCCCCATAGGCCTCTCCTATAGCTTGGTGACCAAGACATACCCCAAGTATAGGTATGCTATACCCCAACTCCCTTATTAACTCAATTGTTATACCTGCGTCCTTCGGAAATCCCGGTCCTGGGGATATGATAATATGCGTAGGATTTTTTTGCCTTACTTCCTCTATGGTTATTTTATCGTTCCTGTACACCTCTATGTCAGGATTTATTTCCCCTATATACTGATACAGGTTATAGGTAAACGAATCATAGTTATCTATAATCAATATCATCTTATTTCACCTACTTCCTCCAAAGCTTTTAACAGTGCTCCTGCCTTGTTTAACGTTTCTTCATACTCCTTTTCGGGTATGGAATCGGCTACTACACCGGCACCGGCCTGTACATATGCTTTTGTCCCTTTAAATATAATAGTTCTTATTGTTATACAACTATCAAGATTTCCATTAAAGCTTAGGTACCCAATTGCCCCCCCATAAATTCCTCTTTTATTAGGCTCCAATTCATCGATTATCTCCATGGCTCTTACCTTTGGGGCTCCTGAAAGAGTACCTGCAGGAAGTATTGACATAAGCGCGTCAAAAGGAGATTTATCCTCTCTCAGTGCACCCTGAACATTTGTAACTATATGCATTACGTGCGAATATCTTTCAATATGCATTAAATCCTTAACAAAAACCGACCCATACTTTGATACCTTACCAACATCATTTCTTCCAAGGTCAACAAGCATTGTATGTTCCGCCAGTTCCTTCTCATCAGCCAACAAATCCTTTTCCAACTCTTCATCTTCCTGCTTTGTTGCTCCTCTTTTCCGCGTACCGGCAATAGGGCAGGTCTCCACAGTACCGTTTTCCACCCTAGCCAGCATTTCAGGAGATGAGCCGACCAGCTTATAATCGTTGAATTTTAAATAATACATATACGGAGAGGGATTAATTATCCTTAAAACCCTGTATACATTAAATGGGTCTTGGTCTGTTTCCACACATAACCTCTGGGAAAGAACAACCTGAAATATATCCCCATCCTTTATATACTGCTTTGCCTTTACTACGTTTTCACAAAACTGTTCCTTTGTTATATTGCTAGTAAAGCTAAACTCTTTTTTATTTGTACCGAAATTTGGATTAAAATTGTCCGCGATTTTCCAACGGGTAGATAATATCTCTTTATAAATTTCTTTAATTCTCTCAACGACACTATTATAACATCTTTCAATGTTGCCGTTGACATGAAGATTTACTATTATATGAATTTTCTGCTTTAAATGGTCAAATACTAAAACTTCGTCTGTAAACATAAAGTGACTCTCAGGAAGCTGTAGGTCGTCAATTTGCCCACCAGGTAATTTTTCATAATATCGAATCAGATCATATCCGAAATACCCAACGGCTCCCCCATTGAATCTTGGCAGTTTCAGTAAATCCGGGGTTTTATATTTATCCAGTAAACCCTTTAAAATATCTATTGGATTGCCTTCTATTTCTTTTTTTCTTCCCGATTTATCTTCAACTAACGATTTATAACTGCTGCTTTTAATAGTCAAAAAAGGATTTCTGCCTATGAAAGAATATCTTGCCCATTTTTCTCCACCTTCTACACTTTCAAGCAGGAAGCAGTATTTGCTGTCTTCAAACCTTTTAAAAATACTTATGGGCGTTTCCATATCAGCATATACTTCCATGCTGACAGGTATAAGATTATAGTCTTTAGCTAGAATTTTTACTTCGTCTAATGTTGGGTAAAACATTGTGACTCCTCCTTCCGTTTTTGGAAAGAAGATATGAGAATAGAGTATATTAAAAAACCGGGTAAAGACACCCGGCGTATAGACATACTAATTAAACTTCTTATGCCTCGTCTCTTCTCATCTCTTCTTAAATTTTACTCTAACTTCTCTCATCTCAACTGAACTTTATTATTGAAATTATAGCATGCTTCTGAATAAAGTGCAATCGATATTTTCTATATTTTAGCAGATATTTTGCAGTATTTTTTAATGCCCGTTAGTACTACAGAGAAAAACACGTCTAATACAGAATATGTAAATAAAATCATAGAATTTTGCAAACTATAATTTAATGCAACATAAACTCTGTGGCTTCTGCATTATTATTGCATTCAAATTATGGATGTTATATAATTTGTATGGTCTAAAAATCGAGAAAGGAACGATGATATAAATGAGATTAGGTGTAGTAGGACTACCGAATGTAGGTAAAAGTACTCTTTTTAACGCGATAACAAAAGCAGGTGCAGAATGCGCCAACTATCCTTTTTGTACTATAGAGCCAAATGTCGGTATAGTTGCAGTACCTGACGAAAGGCTTGATAAACTTGCCGAAATGTATAACCCGGAGAAAGTAACTCCGACTACAATAGAGTTCGTAGATATTGCAGGTCTTGTAAAGGGAGCAAGCAAAGGTGAAGGTCTTGGTAATAAATTTTTATCCCATATAAGGGAAGTTGACGCAATAGTGCATGTAGTACGCTGCTTCGAGGACAGCAATATTGTACATGTCGATGGTTCAATAGGCCCGGTACGCGATGTTGAAACCATTAGCCTAGAGTTGATTTTCTCCGACCTTGAAGTAATGGAAAGAAGAATAGACAGAACCCGTAAAATGCTTAAATCAGGCGATAAGAAATTCCAGGTAGAGCTTGAATTGTACGAAAGTATAAAGGAAACCTTAGAGAAAGGCCAGCCGGTAAGGTCAATGAGTCTCGACACCGAACAGCAGGAATTGGTGGAGCAACTGTTCCTTCTAACCTCCAAGCCTGTTATATATGCTGCAAATGTTTCGGAGGATGACTTACAGGCAGGTGGCGATAATGCTTTTGTTTCAGAACTTAAAGCCTTCGCCCAGAAGGAAGGTGCTCAGGTTATGGTGATATGTGCTAAAATCGAAGAGGAAATAGCACAACTTGCCGATGACGATAAAAAAGAGTTTTTAGATGCTCTAGGATTGTCTGAGTCCGGTCTGGACAAGCTTATCAAAGCAAGCTATACACTTCTTGGGCTTATAAGCTTCCTCACAGCAGGACAGCAGGAAGTAAGAGCGTGGACCATTGTAAAAAGAACCAAAGCTCCACAGGCAGCCGGTAAAATACACAGCGATATCGAAAGAGGATTTATCCGTGCGGAAATTGTTGCTTACGAGGACTTGATGAAGTGTGGCACATACACTGCTGCCAAAGAAAGAGGCCTGGTGCGTTCTGAAGGTAAAGAATATGTAATGCAAGATGGAGACGTGACTCTTTTCAGGTTTAATGTATAAAAATAAACAGCCGCTATGGCTGTTTATTTTTTTCCTCCTCTGGAAGTACTTTGTTTATATCTTCAATTTCCTCACTGCCTAAAATTGCTCTTAAATCCAGAATAGATATTAGTTTTTCGCCTTTTTTCCCTACGCCATTCATATACGAGTTATCCTTTTTTTGTATGACACCCGGAGGACTTTCAATTTCATCATCAGAAAGCTTTATAATCTCTTGCACATCGTTTACAACAAACCCAACCAACCCTTTATCTATTTCAGTAATTATTATTTTTGTTTTCTTTGTAATCTCAGTCTGTCCAAGGTCAAACCTCCTGTTAAGATTGACAACAGGTACAACTCTTCCCCTCAGATTCATTATACCATCGACAAAATAAGGCATTTCGGGAATTTTATCAACCTTCTGATATTTCTCAATTTTAAACACTTGTGAAGTATCTGCACCACAAGTTTCATCATTAAGGCTAAAAACTACAATCTGCATCTCTGCCATTGCTATTACCTCCTGTAACATTGGAATAAATACGGTGTATAGGTCTAAGGCGGATAATTTAGTTCTGCTGGAAATAAAGGTGAGCTGATAACAGATTCAAACATTTTCTAATTTTTAAGTCACTTCAAATTGCAGTGACTAATATAATAATATCATACTGCAACATTTAATAGCAATTTTTTTGAAGTATAAGTTTACACTTACCAAATTTTAAGGTGCAGACGACATTAATAAAACTACTTGACAGTAAAATACCAAACATGGTAATATAAAAAAAATTAATAAACCTTAAAGGCTATGAAAAGGAAAAGTAGGTTATTGATACTTTTACAGCGAACCGGTGGTGGTGTGAGTCCGGTAAAGTTACATAATTGAAGTTCTCCTTCGAGCTGTTGGCTGAAAAAACACCCTTTGTCCAGTATAGGGTGCTATGCAGTAGGCTAAACCGGAAACTTTCGCCGTTACATGAAGGAGTGTATCAGATGAAATTTCATCTCGTACATTATGAGTGGGCATTTATGCCAATTTGGGTGGTACCGCGCGGAATATAACTCCTCGTCCCTTAAGGGATTGAGGAGTTTTTTATATTTTAAAATCTTATATCACTTAGAGCATTATAAGTTTTTTACAAGCACTTTACCTATTGAACTACAGTATAAATTATCGTTATACCATTGCTGAGGGATGTACGACGGGTCTTCGTTCTCCCCCACCAGACCCAAATATAGCGTTAATCACAAGCACTGTATGAACTTAGGAATTTTATCTGATTATTAATGAATATTTAGGAGGCTTTACCATGATTATAATAATGAGTTCATCCGCTACGAGAGAACAAGTTGATAATGTTGAAAGAAAATTGTCCGAACTGGGATTTAAAACCCATCCCATATTCGGAGACATAAAAACCGTCATTGGAGCTATAGGAGACAAAAGACTCCTCAATACACAGCTAATATCCAATATGCCCGGTGTTGAAAACCTCGTCCCTATTATGAAACCCTATAAGCTTGCAGGTAAGGAGCTAAAACAGACACCTACCATAATAGAAATCGGAGACGTAAAAATAGGCGGTGACGAATTAGTCGTTATGGCTGGCCCTTGTGCAATTGAAAATGAAGCAAACTTCTTGGAGACAGCAGTAAAGGTAAAGGAAGCTGGGGCTAAGATATTGCGTGGAGGCGCATTTAAACCACGTACTTCTCCCTATGCCTTCCAAGGCCTTGAAGAGGATGGACTTAAAATAATGGCTGCTGCCAGAGAAGCTACCGGTCTTAAAATCGTTACCGAAGTTGTTGATACACGTGATGTCGAGCTGGTTTCCTCATACACTGATATAATCCAAATAGGCGCAAGGAATATGCAGAATTTCAGACTTCTACAGGAAGCAGGCTCTACTCAAAAACCTGTATTACTTAAAAGAGGATTGTCAGCTACCATTGAAGAATGGCTAATGGCAGCGGAGTATATAATTGCTGCCGGAAATAAGGACGTAATTCTTTGTGAAAGAGGCATACGTACTTTCGAAACGGCTACCAGAAACACTTTGGATTTAAGTGCAATTCCGGTTGTCAAAGAGGCTTCACACCTTCCTATAGTAATTGACCCAAGCCATGCTACCGGAGCTTGGAAATACGTAGCACCTCTCGCTAAAGGAGCTATAGCAACCGGTGCTGATGGCTTAATTATAGAAGTACACCCCGATCCGGCAAATGCTCTTTGTGATGGTCCTCAATCACTACGCCCATCTAAATTTGCTCAGCTAATGAAAGAGCTTGAGCCAATTGCCATGGCAGTAGGAAAAAAAATATAAATGCAGTTTAGAATGAAGGGTGGACACATAGATATCCACCCTTCAAGCTTTACCATACAAATTGCAAAAAAGAATCTATAACGGAGTTCTCCCTAAATCTTTTTTGCAATTTGTTACCTTAAGTTATATTGCGATAATCTAATTTTTCCTTGTAATATCATTATCACAATTTATATAGTAAAGATTTAAACTGTTCGCCTACCCTTTTTTTCAAACATAATGCTTTATTTCCTCATAACTTACAACTGTATTTTTCCCTATTTCTTTAGCACGATACAACGCCTTGTCAGCACATTCTATAGCGTCTTTTAACCGCTTCGAATGTATAGGGTACTGGGCAACACCACAGCTAACGGTTACAATTCTTCGATTTTCATCATCTGCTATATAGACACGTTGCATTTCAAGGTTTTTTCTTATTCTTTCAGCCACACCTTTAGCAGTTTCAATGTCCAAATCCCTGATGAATATTAAGAACTCTTCCCCTCCATACCTTACAGCTACATCATCATTTCTTGTATTTTGGCGTATTATGCCTGAAAATAATGTAAGCAGCTTATCACCCCATATATGTCCATAAGTATCATTAAAGCTTTTGAAATTATCCAGGTCAAATATAAGTACATTTATAGGATTTCCTGTTCTTTGGGCATATTCCTCTTCTTCCTTTAGCTTCTGTTCAAAATGGTGTCTGTTGGACAATCCTGTGAGCTTATCTGTCCTAGCACGCTTAAATTCCTTCTTATGCATTTCGTTGTACTTCTTCATCTCATAGCATACCAGTGAAACACTAAAGCTTGCAGCTATTAGTAAAAAGTCTCTTATGAGTAATTTCCAAGGATTTAGTATGCCAATCCCAGCCTTATCCGCAAGAAAACTCGAGGCAGAATAAAGTATAATACAAAGCATACCTAACCTATACGCACTTGAAATATTTCCATATAAACTACAATAGCCTATTATAAAAAAGAGAAGAATGTATATATCGGAACCTGTTCCTCCAAGCTGATATGAGAAAGTACAAACAGATACAATATCTATATAGGTTGTTAAAAACAATATTAAACTGAGTTTTCTATTATCCTCAGTGTTTTTCATTACTAAAGATGTTGTTATAAGAAGATAAAAGGCATATACCGCTAAGGTTTTAACAAAAGCAGAACTATGTATTTTGAACTCCGAGACAAAGAAATACATAAAAATAACCAGCAATAAAGAAAGCCATTTAAAACAAATGACAACGCTCCACTTATTCAGGCTTTTTAGTTTTTCTTCCTTAACAGGTTTTCTGGTATTTTTATTTTTCATAATTACTTCTCATCTCTAGAGAGAAATTTACCATTCTGTCTTGGACAATTTTCACTGGCAATTAGATTTATTCTCCATTTATTTAGAAAATCCTGCATGTCTCTTAAAAAATTTCGCACTCATTAAAGGCCAGTATATTGTAATAACTATGCCAGCAACTATTAGGATTGTTCCTACAAAAAGGTTTATTGAAGGCTGTTCCTTTAAAAATAATATGGCAATTAAACTTGCAAGTACCGGTTTAATAAAAAACACTAGAGAACCCTTGCTTGCACCTATCATAGAAAGTCCTTTAAAATACGTCAGATACGCCAATCCTGTTACTAAAACCGCTAAATATGCAACCTGCCATATACCTGAATAGTCAAACTCTACTAAAGGTATTTTGAAAAGTATGAACATAGGTAGGAGTATACCACTACCTATTAAGAAAGAATAAGAGTTCATTTTTAAGCTCCCTACTCTCATTGAAGCCTTTCTTCCAATCACAGTGTATAGTCCGTAGAAAACAGCTGATGTCAAAGCAAGTAGTGGGCTTGTATATCTCAGGCCATTTAATTGTAATCTTTCGAAGAAAATAATGATAATACCTATTATGCCTACAAACATACCCGCAAGCTTATATATGTGTGCCTCTTCTTTATCTATCAAAACCGAAAAAGCAAATACAAATATCGGATTACTACTGAAAATAACTGCTACGACCGAAGCCTTGGCATTTGGGACATATAGACTTAGTTGAAGCAAGTTCATACTTATTGCTACATTAACTATCCCTACAAGAGCTACAAGCGTTAAGTCCTTCTTTTGTATATACAAATCCTTTTTAGTCATCAAGAAAATGAGTAGTATTAATCCACCGACGAAAAACCTAATAAAGTTTATTTGGAAAGGGTCTATCTTCCCCACTAATGTCTTACTGACAACCTCAAACGTACTGAAGAGAACCACCGTGTTTAGAAGAAATATGTATCCTTTATTTTCAGGTTTCAAACTTATCGCCCCCTTAGAATTCTATATCTTTACTCTCTAATTTATACTATCCATTACCTACAATCGATCCTAGTATAACCAAACTAATTATAGCAGTAATAGTTCCCATTGCCAATTAAGAGTTTTTTCACACCCCCAGCGCTAAAAGACCCAGGACCTAGGCACTACTATATAGGACTTTTCCAAATAAAAGTTGAGGCTGTGTGTTTATTAACATAATTTGAGACAGGATATATAATTATATTATGAAGTAGCATATTATAGGAATTGCAACCAACAACCTGCTGAACAGGGGGAATTTATATGGTAGAAGAATTGAGAAATTGCAAGATATGCGGACGATTGTTTAGGTCAATCAGTGATTCCAGTGTTTGCGTTCCCTGTATGGAGCAGGATGAAAAGAACTACCATAGAATCAGGGAATATCTAATCGAACATCCCTTGTCTAAAATTTTTGAAGTTTCAAACGAACTTAGTATACCTGTAAGCAGAATTAAACGCTATCTTAGAGAAGGCTGGCTTGAAATTGTTGAAAAAGATAATCGGTTCCTTGATTGTGAAATATGCGGAACTCCAATACACTCCGGCAAATACTGTGAGCAGTGTGCCGAAAAGGCTAGGCACGAATATAAATCCAGCTATTCAGGAGGCTATGGTACCAAAACAGCCCAAAAGCTCAACTTCCATTCACGTCCTGAGAAAGCTGTAAAAAAAGTAGCATCTAGATAGTATTTATAAATAAAAAATCAGGTTTGTATGTGTGCAAACCTGATTTTTTATTTATGCTTCTATATCATCTACACTGCTATATTCTACTTTATCTCCGGCAAAATCCACCCTTACATATTTGCTATCGGCAAGTTCACTGCCTATCTCAGGTGTTACAGATATATATAAATCTACATTTACCTTAATATCAACATTAATTTTATCAAATATGTCACTTTTCATAATTCCAACTATAGACTCAAAATGTCTAATTGGTGAATGAGGTGTTTTGTTTTCAATCACAACAGGTATTTTCCCCTTTTTGGTAGGATTTAATACCTCTACGTGGATACATCCCGGCTCAGATATATTATCCGTAGGATAGAGCAAATCCCTTACAAATACTATACTCTTACTCATTTTAATTCCTCCTCGGTACACAAAAACTAATAACTGTATGAACTCAATAACTCCTAACAAAACTACATATACTAATAAATTCTTTTGGTAGCTTTTTTTACATTTTCAATATATACGATATCACTAAAATCTATTTTCGTAAAGCTTTTTGTAGGCAAAGTAGTTATTTTTGACATTTTTGACATACCTATCAGTTTCTTTGAAAGGGATTCTTTCAAGGTTCTTACCTGTGCGACTTAAATTTGGGTCTTTAAGCCATTCGCTTACATTCCCGCTTCCACCATTGTAAGCTGCAAGTATAAGGCTTATATCATTATTAAATGCTTTTTTCAGCCATTTTAGATACCAGCATCCAATTTTTATATTTAGCTCGGGGTTATACAATAAATCATGTGTATAGTTCTCAAGCTTTAATTTCTCCATTGCAACCCATTTGCCTGTTCCTTCACTTATTTGCATTAATCCCCTGGCATTTTTATGTGAAATTGCATTAGGGTCAAAGCTGCTTTCTGCCTTAATAATGGAAAAAACAAGATAAGGGTCAAGGTTATTTTGTGCTGAATATTTATAAACATACTCCTTGTACTTTAAAGGATAGTTGAATCGCAAAATTGTAGTAGAATTATCAATTAACAGTACTATGGCTATGAAAATGAAGAATATGCCCCAAATTGCTCTACTGCTTTTCCGTAAACTTTTATTCAACAGCATCACCCTGATTTTCCTTGCTTAACAGCTCAGTTATTAAACTCTCCAATTGTTTTGTATCGCCATTGTTTGTTATTATCCTATCGGCTATCCCCATATATTCCTCATCCTTCATCTGAGAGTTTATCCGTGCCGCTGCTTCTTCATAGGTAAGCAAGTTTCTTTCCATAATTCTTTTTATTCTTATATCCCTTTCAGCTATAACCACCCATACCTCATCAACTGTATCTATAAATCCGTGTTTAAAAGGAATTGCAGCATCAACAACCACAGTTTTTATACATTTTGCACTCTTTAACTCATTTACTTCTTTGATTATTTTATCTATTATATATTTATGTGTGATACTGTTTAAAACTTCCAATTTTTTAGTATTATTAAATACTATTTTGCCTAGCTGCTTCCTGTCAAGCTCTCCATCCTTGCTTAGTATGCCTGTACCAAAAAAGTCTACAATTTCACTAAGAGCCTTTTCACCTTTTTGTACCACTTCCCTCGCTATTACATCTGCATCTATTATTTTGGCTCCGAAACCGGTCAGTATTCTGGAAACTGTACTTTTGCCGCTGCCAATTCCTCCTGTAACTCCAATTATCCTCAACTCAAAACATCCTTTTTATAATTTAATTTGCAAGGAGACAGATAAAACGTACTGTCTCCTTAGATACTCAAGGGTTATTCTCATTTTGTTTCATACCAGTTTTGTCCTGTTCTTACTTCCACACTCAAAGGTACTCTTAACGTCACTGCATTTTCCATGCTATCCTTTAATATGTGAGACACAAGCTCCGTTTCATCTTTATGTGTCTCTATTATCAATTCATCGTGTACTTGTAAAATTAACGTTGACTTCAGTTTTTGCTCTGTTAATTGCCTATAAACTTTTACCATAGCAATTTTAATTATATCCGCTGCACTACCCTGTATAGGAGTATTCATAGCGATTCGTTCCCCAAACGACCTCATATTGAAATTGCTTGATTTGAGTTCCGGCAGATATCTTCTTCTATTAAACATGGTAGTAACAAAACCGTTGTTTTTACCCTGTTCCACGATATCATGCATATACTGCTTGACATTGCTGTATTTATCCAAGTATTCGTCGATATACCTTCTTGCTTCCTTTCGAGTTATACCAAGGTCTTTTGAAAGGCTGAAGTCCCCTATACCATATACTATTCCAAAATTGACAGCCTTTGCCCTGGACCTCATAAGAGAAGTCATTTCCTCTTTGGGTATTCCGAACACCCTTGAAGCAGTAGTGGTATGTATATCTTCATTATTCTTAAAAGCCCATACCATATTTTCATCATCAGATATATGGGCCAATACCCTTAATTCTATTTGAGAATAATCGGCATCCGAAAGAAGATAATTTTCATCACTTGGCACAAATACCTTCCGTATCTTTCTACCCATTTCAAGCTTTACCGGGATATTCTGAAGGTTTGGCTCGGTACTGCTTATTCTTCCTGTAGCTGTAACAGTCTGGTTAAAGCTTGAGTGAATTTTGCCTGTTTCAGGATTAATAACGTTTAGAAGTCCTTCAACATAGGTAGATTTCAGCTTTACCAACTGCCTGTACTCAAGTATTTTTCTTACTATATCATGCCTTTCAGCCAGCTGCTCTAATACTTCTGCATCGGTAGAGTAACCGGTTTTTGTCTTTTTCAGTACTGGAAGTCCTAGCTTTTCAAACAGGATTACCCCCAGCTGCTTTGGTGAGTTTATATTAAACTCCTCTCCTGCTAAAGCATATATATCTACAACCAGGCCACCTATTTTCCCTTCCAGTTCTGTAGAAAATCCTCTAAGCGCATTTACATCCACTCTAAACCCACGGAATTCCATATCTGCCAGTACTTCTACCAGCGGAAGTTCTATACCGAAATACAATTCTTCCTGTTCATTCTCTTTAATAACTCTATCAATCAGCTTCCAAATTTCAAATACGCTTTCACAGTGCATTCCAGCTACCGCTGCAATTTTTTCTACAGTCATTTTTCCGAAGGGAGTAAAACTTTTCCCCTTACCAATTAACTCTTCTATTGGCTGTATGTCTATCTGCAAATACTCAGCTGCCAGTTCGGAAACTGTATACGTATCTCTGGATGGATTAACTACATAAGCACCTATCATGGTGTCAAAGGTCAATCCATTTAATCCGATTCCTTTACCTTTTAAATACAAAATAAAGTTTTTAACGTCATGCCCGTACTTCTTCAGTGTATTGTTTTCAAAAATATCCTTAAACTCTATGAGGAAGCTATCTTCATCAATGTGCTCACCCAAATCAATATATGCAGTTTTTTCCTTGCCCCACGTGACAGCAATACCAACTAACTTGTTTTTGAAGCCTTCTACTTTATCAATAAGATAATAGAAAGAAAACCCTCCGGATGAAAGTATATTTGACCTTAGCTCTCTCAGCTTGTCCATATCCTTTATAGCTTCTATGGCTTTAGAAACGCTCTTGGGAGCTACTGCCGATGAAGTTTCTCCCAGTTTAAACTTTTCTATAAAACTCTTAAACTCCAACCGCTTAAATAACTCCAACAATCTTTCTTTATCAAACCCTCTACGTTCGAGTTCATCCAGATTACAAAGCTCCGGCATTTGTCTTTCAATTGTAGCAAGCTTTTTACTTATAAAAGCAAGATCTTTATTCGTTGACAATTTTTCCTTTACACTCTTTTTTTCCACCTTGTCAAGGTTTTCATAAAGGCTTTCTATAGTTCCGAATGTTTTTATCAAGTCAATTGCAGTTTTTTCCCCTACACCGGGTACTCCGGGTATATTATCCGATTTATCACCCATTAATCCTTTTAAATCAATGAATTGGGTAGGAGTTACTCCATACTTTTCCATCATTTTGTCAAAGTCATATTCGTCGGTTTCAGTCTTGCCACCTCTTGTAGTAGGTAGTTTTATACGAGTTTTTCTTGATGCAAGCTGCAATGAATCTTTATCTCCGGTAACTATAACAACTTCCATTCCCTTATTCTCAGCGCAATAAGACACCGATCCTATAATATCGTCAGCCTCATACCCCTCATACTCCAACCTCTTTATCCTCATTGCATCCAATACATCCTTTATCACAGGCATTTGGACTGCCAATTCCGAGGGCATACCTTTCCTATTGGCCTTATACCCCTCAAATTCCTTGTGTCTAAAGGTTGGTGCCTTTAAGTCGAAGGCAACACACAAATAATTTGGCTGCTCCTCCTCAAGGTATTTATAAAGGATATTTAAAAAACCAAAAACAGCGTTGGTATATAGCCCATCGGACGTAGCAAGAAGTTGAGATCCCTGCAATCCGTAAAAGGCTCTATTTAAAATACTATTTCCATCAATTAGCATTAGCTTATCAGAATTCATAGATAACCCCTTTAATCCAGTCCATTAATATTTCCGTCTTTATCCAAGGTCAATGTCAAAACTTCCCCTTCATTGTATGTACCTTCTATTATATCTGCCGGAACACTTATTTCTATGCCGATTTCATCAGCAAGAAGAATAGCATTTCCATTTTCTATCCTAGCTATAACTGCTGTTATTGTCATTTACAACCACCTTATCAGCAAAATATTATTATAACTGCCTTGTATTTGCTTTATTGTATTTTATGTAAAAATTGTGTTAATAAACACTAAAGTTAATTTTACACAAAAAAATAACAACCGTAAACGGTTGTTTTGTACTTTCTGTGATTATTTTAATACGGATAATTATTTATTTTAAGGTTTCTGTTACATATAGGCTTTCATTCTCCTGGAGGTGGAAGATAACCTTCTCCATCAAATCTCTGTTCAATTCATCTATATCTACTATTTCCAAACCGTATTCGTTATAGCTTCCCATAGGAATAGTCCTTACGACTCTAGCTTTGAACTCCAGCATTTCTCTTTTGCCGATTTGCGCAGAGACATCCACCTTTACGTGGCTATTAAGATCTATTTGTTCTTTAAATACTGCAGAAACACCTATGTTGTTAATATTTTTTATAATTGCATATACTTTCTTGCTACCGCCGGGTGTGGTAATATTCGCCTGGAAGTTTACTGGATACCTTTTAGCTTTCCTGTTGTTTTTATATTTCTCTACCTTATCCAGAGATATACGTACCATGTGGGGGTAGCCTATATCTATTTCACTTATTATACCGGTAGCAACAAACTCATAATCACCCTGGAATATGTGACATGATACCATATCGCCCTTTAATACATTGCTTTTTAAGAACTCGTCCGGAACTTTGAAGAATATAGACATGTCCTCTACTGATTGTATTACAGTTAAAATAGGCTCGAAAATCAAAGGATGCTTAATGCTTAATACGGCACCTCTTTTAAAAACGTCTTCCCGTTCTTCTTTGTGTATTATAAAATTCTGATCATTCATATACACAGCCCCCTCACAAAATTATCAGAGTAAATATATTCGACATAATTTTTATTTTTCCTTCTTTTTCATGGGAAAAAATCAATAAATAATTATTCCTATATATTTTTATTTACTTCCAATTGTGAGCTGAATCTCTGTGTACTCCATAACTTTTTTTAAATTTTCTATATCAGCAGTTATCTTCTCTTTTTCCACTTTTAGCTCATTAAGTTCCTTCAAGTTAATAGTATTTTTTTCACTGTTGATTTTATTATTAACTTCCTCCAACCTCTTTGTAAGCTCATTGATTTTAGCCGAATTGTCCACCTTTTGCATTTCACCTACTGATAAAAGCTCCGGTGTATAGCTTACCTTTAGTGCCTCAAGAAATTTTTCATACTGGTCATTAGGTATTCTAGCAGTAAGTACCACTGGCTCAGCAGGAGTTTTATTATAGGTATCCGCCCCATCTACTCGTTCATCGAACGTGGTGGCTATAACCATTTCATCAATGTTTCCCCCATAGGAACCCACCAGTTTCTTTATATTATCTGATTCTTCCCAAGGTTTATCGGAAAGTATAGTAATGCTGCTAGTGTTCACGCTTGCTACAGCTAGTCCTGCTAATTTAGGACTCGCAGCCATAGCAACACTGCTACTGGTATCTGCATTATTAACCTGCTCGGATGTTGCTTCAGAAAAATTCATGATAAATTTTTCTTCTGTTCCCTGTATAGTAACGGTTTCCGTACCATTGTTCCTCTCACCTTTACTGGCATCTTGCGCAGTTACTACTCGACTCTCACTGGATTTATTTTTAACTGTTTCATTTTGGACACTGTAAGTATCTGCCTTATTACTTTCTGCTGCTTCACTCTTCTCTTTGTCGCTTGGGCTGGAGTTACTCATAATATCGCCTTTTTCCAACACACTTTGGTCCCTGTAAGCTTTGGTATCCCACTTGCCGGAAGGTTCTTCTTTATGTTCTATACTCTGTGTACTACTAAAATCACCTGATTGGCCCACAATAAAGTTACTACCCCAGAAGCCCCTTAATAGAAACACCAGCATTAATCCTGCAGCGATGGAAGAACATATTTTAATATACCTATTTCTTATAGTTAAAAGTTTATTCTTACTTTCTTCTTCAGCTTTGCACTTTACGAGCTTACTGTGTAGCTTTTGTTTAAAATCTTCCGGAGGCTCTTCTTCTGGTATCTCCCTGCAGTAATTTACCGTTTGCATGATGTCGTCAAATTCTTCTTTACAGCAATCACAGCTTCTAGCGTGCTCTTCAAATTCACTTCGAGCAGCTTCATCAAGTTCATTATCTATATAAAGTGAAATCAGTTCATTAAATTCCTTGCAGCTAGCCATCTAAACCCCTCCTCTCCATATTTATTTGACGTATTCCGAATTAAAAAGTTCCCTTTTACTTTTGAGAATTTGTTTTAATTCTTGCCTCGCACGGTTTATCCTGGATTTTACGGTACCTTCCGGGCACTTTAGCACCTTAGCTATTTCATCATAGCTGAGCCCTTGTATATCCCTCATTACAACTACCATCCTATGGTCCGCGGATAATGTATTTATGGCGTCATTTACCGCTTTTCTCATCTCTTTATTTTCCACTACCATATCCGGTGTTGGCTTGTCATCCTCTACCTGGCGTTTGATATCTCCATCCTCGGCCTTTATATCCTCATCCAACGAGATGACCTTTTTATTTTTTCTCCTGCGCAACTCATCAAGACATACATTGGACGTAATTCTATAAATCCATGTAGAAAAGGAGGATTCCTCCTTAAAGCTTTTGATCGACTTATAAACACGAATAAATACTTCTTGAGCAAGTTCACTTGCATCATCGTGGTTTCCAATCATTCTTAAAGCCATATTGAATACTTTTCTTTGGTATGCTTCGATCAGCTCCTCGAATGCCTCAATATCCCCATTTTTTGATTTTAGCAAAAGATATTTTTCCTTATCACTCATATGTACCCTGCCCTCCCTAATAAGAGCACTTAATAAAGAACAGAAAGAGATGATAGTAACGCTATCATCTCTCCACATATTATACAATTATTTTATTTATATTTGAACTTAAACCTCAAAAATTATTTTTCCACTTAATGGACGCACTATTAAGCTTGTACAGAAAGTTCTAAAGATATTTCTTTTTGATCGTCCTTTTACCTTCTACATTGCTAATCCCAGTGCACTTATGAGGAACCTTATTTTCTCCCTATCAAGGCTATTTTCGAACTCAACATTTTTAAAATTCATTGTATCAATAGTGTAGACCGGTATCTCTAATATTTCGGTTGAGAAATGCTTTAAACCTTTTAGCCCTGACCCTCCACCTATAAACAATAACCTTTCTATAGGCTGCCCTCCGCAGCGATTAACATAAAACTCCAGGCTTCTTTTTACATTCCTTAATATCTCACCTAGGTATTCTCTTACACATCCATCTACCATTTCCTCAATTTCATCCCCCATATGCCTTTTATTTACTATTCCATGCATTTTCTTATATCTTTCAGCTACCTCACGCCCTACTCCGAGTTTTCTTGCGATTATCTCGTCCAGGTTTCGCCCCCCTGCAAGTATAATTCTATTAAACTCAAGGGCTCCGCTATTCAATACACTCAGGTTGGTAGTTTCCGAGCCTAGATCAACTACAGCTGTAGCTCCACTGTCAATACTCAAATACTTCATGTCATAACGCCAGCCGTCATCTTGAGCCACTGTCACACCTGTACTAAAAAACTTCGCAACACTTCTGAAAGGAATTTCTATTGCAATAGGCTTAAATTTAAGGTGCTTTATTAGCCCAACATAATTGTCAATGGTGGTATTGGGTACTACTGTAACGAGAACCTTATAGTAAGGTGCGCCACCAATTAGAGTCTCTCCGGTTATTCTATAGAAAAGCTTTTGTTTATGAATATCTACAGGCATTTGCTTAGACAACTGCTCCCTTATGCAGTCTTCCGCTTTTTTCCCGTTGACCTTTAGTACAAATATTACTTTGGAAATGATATTTGAACCTGCAGAAATTACGATCTTTACATTTTTTTCACTTATACCGCATTCCTCAATAATTTTTTTCAAGTTTTCTGCTATTTGTTCCATATCCGATATGATACCGTTTTTTATACATCCTGATGGTGTGCTGGAGATACCAAAGTTGAGTACTTTAACTGTATTTCCCGATTTTTTTCTTACATGGACAATTTTTATGTTTGTAAATCCAATATCAATACTCAGAATATCGTTTTTTAAAAATACTTTTCCTAATCCGCTGAAAGTAAACGGAAACATCATATTTTCTCCTTATTACATATAGTGTAGTCATTTGTATAGTGTGTTGTTATAACTGTTCCATATCCTCCAATTGTATTCCGGGCCACTTTATATAATCCTCTCCGCCTCCAACTTTCTTGTTTCCTCGATTGTTGCCAGCTTCCAGGCTATAAGTCTTTCAAAGTTTTTCTTGAAGGTACTCTGCTCACTCTCTAGCTTATCCCGGATTTCCCGTAAATTATTACTCCTAATTAATAATTCTTTATAGTCATTATTCATAAAGAAAACTTCAAATAAGCCAATCTTACCGTTGCACGACTTATCTTTGCATTTGATATAGTCACCAGCCCCAGGCTTTGCTTCCTCTGTAGCATTGTTTGTGCTGATATTAGTTGCAAGCTGAATATCAAGGCAGCCCGCACATAGCTTTCTTATCAGGTTTTGTGCTATTATTACGTCTACCGATGAAGCAATCATATACGGTGCTATTCCCATATTTATTAGCCCGAGTAATGCTTCATAAACATTAGGGAAAGGAAGCGTCACGATTATCTTTTTACCGCTTAGTGCAATTCTCATCAGGAAGTCTATTACAGGCTTGCTTATTAAGGTATCCAGCATGACGACATCAGGATCATGGTCTGATACCGATTCAAGCAGATTTAAAATTTCTTCGTCCCTCCTGTGGTGTATCTGTATCTGACCGATCCCCTCAATTTCCTCCCGGATTTTTTCCTCTATGGTAATTATATTTAATCCCTGAGTTGACATTTCCTTTAGCAAAGCATAGCATGTAGTAGTTCTTCCACTTCGTCCCGTACCCGTTGAAATTACCATGCCGGATTTTTTTTCAATTGCATTGCTGAGTAGTGTTTTCTCGTGCTCGGTAAAACCTAGTTCACCTAAAATAGGCTGCACCATTCTTTCTTGCACTTTTATGAGTAGTTTATCTCCACTTATGGTGGCTAGAGCCAATACCTCTACATATAGACTTTCTTTCCTGCTGAGCTCATATGATATGTATCCCTTTTGGGCACTATGTAAGTCTGTTCCTTTCAAGCCTGCTAGAGCCTTGAGCTTCGATACTACCATCTCAAAATTGTTTGAATTTTTATTGTTTTCTTCTATTAAAGAGCCGTCCACGCGGTAACGTACTCTTAATTTATTGTTAACCTTGTCAATGTGAATATGGGTTGCATTGTTTTTTAAGGCTATAATAAACATACTTTTTATAAAAATATCTACACCACTTGAATTACTTCTGCTTTTGTTGATATCGGTATCAGCATCTATAGCCTGTTTTTTCTGTGGTTGGCTGCTCATTTCTTCACATCTGTGCTCGGTTCCATCGGCATCTGCTTCTAACAACTCTTCTGGATAAAAGTATTCTATAGCGTTGCTTATCAGACTACCTTCTGCAAGAAAGGGCTTTATTTCCATTTGCGTAAATACTTTTATCTCATCTATTATAAAAATATCATCAGGGTTTTCCATAGCTAAAAACAAGAGGTTGTTTCTTATATCAAAAGGAAAGACAAAGTATTTTTTTGCAGTGTCGGCAGTTAGTAGCTGAAGAGCTTTTTTGTTAACACTAATATTTTCCAAATCAACAAATTCAACGCCCATTTTTCTTGCTACTATACTTAATATTTCTTTCTGGTTTTTAATCTCATCGGAAAGCAGTATCTTTTCTATTTTTTCACCGGTGTACTCACACTTTTTGTTAACTTCATCTAATTTAGCTACATCAATAAGTCCTGCTTCAACTAGAATATCTTCTATTTTCTTATCTTTTGTATTTTGCATTTTTACACCCATTTCCCCACAAAATGTTAAATCATCAAATATATCCCACATATTACTAATAGATTATATATCTCATGTTTTTTTGTGTCAATATTTAACATTTGTATTATTCAATACCTTTTATCTTTGTATAGCCTGTTTATGAAGAAGTTTTATAAGACATCACATTTTCCCTTTATTTCCCAAAGGTTTTTTTACGCTTTTTGTAGAATAACAATCATTGACTAACTAATACAGTAAGATGACTGTATAGGGCACTGACTTAATTGTTTACTTTATTCTATTATAAAAAGGGGTAATTATATGATAAACACTATATTGGTTACCGATGATAATGTACTTGATAATGCTATTCTCAGAAACTACCTATATAACGAAAGGGTTAATCTGGTTTCGGCATTGAATGGTATGGAAGCGTTGGAGCTGGTTGAAAGCCGTAACGTTGATCTTATTCTTCTTGATCTTGTTATGCCTGTACTGGACGGATTTGGATTCCTAAAGCAATTTTCAAAGACTGAGCTTTACAAAGAAATTCCTATAATTGTTGCTTCTAGCCTTGATGACGCAAAAAATATTGAGGAAATTTTGCAGTATAATATTTTTGATTATGTGATTAAGCCATTAGATCATACAAACCGATTAATATTGGTAAACAAAATAAAGAAGGCCATTGAATTTAGAAAAACCATCGCAGACTTGAAAAAGGCGACAAAAATAATTAATAAAGTAACAACATCTGCAACCGAGTAGAAATAGGGCCGGGGAAAAACTCCCCGGTTTTATTTTGTGTTTAGCCTCTAAAATCATCGTATTTTTATAGAAATACTTGCCTCTTATTTCCCATTTAAAATTATTACATTTATTACCATATTAGGGCTAATGTAATATAATATATGAACAATAAATCTTAAAACTGACATATATCTTTTGTTTACGTAAAATTATACGCGGTTATTCTTTATGTAAATAACACAAACTATAAAAGCTACATTGTTCATATTTGTAGACTTGATTAAACAAAAGGAGGCTGTTTTATGAAAACTCGTGAAGGATTGGTACCAACCGTACTCGGAACAGTAGTAACAGCAACCGGTATTGCACTTAGACCGGTTATTCCACGTTTAGCATGGGGAATTGCAGGTTTCGGTCTTGCACACATAGTTCTTGGCTCTCTTGACCTTATAGAACACCGTTAAGCTTTTGGTATATATGATTAAAGGGAGCATCCGCTCCCTTTAACTAATTTATTTTAAGTATAGACTTTCTGCTAATTTTCTCGCTGATGAGGTCTTAAAGTTTTTATCAATAATTCCTTTTAGTTTGGGGTTATCCACTGCCAGTCCATCTTCCTCTATATTAACCAATAAGTCGGCTTCCCATATTATTTGAAAGTCAACTCCATTATTTTTAGATGCCGTATGATGCCCTCCGATAATATAGCAAACCCTGTCCATTGTTTCTGTATCAATATCCAACTCTTCCATAATACTTCTAGCTATAGGCGGCCCTTCAATTTCCTGATAATTCCCTGAGTTTGAATTGTACTTTCTTTCAGCCTCATGTATTCCTATATCATGTAGAATTGCTGTAATACATACTATCTTTTCAATATCCCCGCTCATGTTTTCTTCAAGAAGAATTTGCTCTGAAAATCTCAGTACTTTTAATGCATGATTTATACGGCGCTCATCACTTCCGAATATTTCTTTCATTTTTTTCACAACTTCATCTTTTAAGCTCATAATTAAATTACACCCCTTCTCAATACTCTACTTTCATAGTAAAGACTGTTAGAATTTACTTTATAACCATGTCAATTAATATGCTATCATAGACTTAAGTTAGCACAAGTATATAATTTCTACAACAATTCTTTTTCAAGATATTTATATTAAAATTTAGAAAAAATTTGAAGGTTTTTGTAAGTTTTATGTAGAATAATACCAGTGTTGGGAATGCTCCATTAAATAATTCTATTTAATCAGCGCTCTTTAACTAAAGATAGTTTACTGTAAACTTAGTGATTTCCAGCTAGGCAATAAGCTGTGGTAAGTGCGACTTGCCTGGCTGGATAAAATCACTTTCAACCTAAACTATCTATATCTATAACCTACATTTCTAACAATACTAGGAGGGGTTTAATGTTTTGCAATAATTGTGGTAAAGAAGTGCCAGAGGGAACAGAAATCTGCGAAAGCTGCCAAAATTCAAGCATTCATGGCAGTTCTAACAGCGGTGCAGGTATACTCCAGCAAATGAATAGTCTGCCTGATTTCCAGAATGATTTATCTCCTAAAAAGGGCAGTAAAAAACTATTAAAAGTGCTTTTGGTGGCAGCAATTGCATTAATAGCATTGTCAGGAGTTGCTTTTGGTGCTTTCTCCGTCATCGAAATGCTTAAATCGCCTAAGCAGCTCTATCTCGAAATTGAAGCAAAAAATCTTGAATCAAATATTGAAGCTATCTCAGAGAAGTATCAAAAAGAATATGAAGAGCAGATTAAGCCTATGCTTGATAAAAACTATCAAAGCAAAGTGGAGTTTTCAGTAGGTGCTGACCTAAAAAACATGCCGGGTATAGACCCCGATACAGCTCAGAAAGTGAGTGAGCTACTTGGCAAATTGAAGATTGAGAGTGATATAAAGGCCAATCCTGTAAAAAAGCAGTATTTAACTGATTTTAAGTTGTTTATAAAAGATACGCAATTGATAAAAAGTACTATTCTTATGAATGATAAGAAGATAGGGATAAATGTGCCTGATTTTTACAGCAAATATCTAGTTGTAGACGGTTCTGACTTAAAATCACTTTACAAAAATTTAGGCGTTTCATACGATGAGAACATTCCAAATAAAATTATAGAAAATAAGGACATAATCGATGCTATAAAAATCGACGATAATGTTGTAAAAGCTCTTCTGAAGAAGTACGGTAAGCTTATTTATGACAGTATAGACGAGAAGAGTATTGTTTTGGAGCGTAATGTTGCATTTGAGGCAAATGGAGAGCAGATAAAAAGCCGCAAATTCACCATTACTCTTGACGAAAATACTCTAAAATCCTTTATGATAAAGATGTACGACGAAGTTTCAAATGACGATTCTTTATTCGAAATTACCTATGGTAATTTCTTAAATGTTGTTGATGTTTACCGTAAGGCAGGCTACTTCACTGAATCTGATGAAGAGCTTGAGGAATTATTTGATAAAGTTAAGGCTAAACAATCTTTTAAAGAAAGTAAAGAACAGTTTATCGAAGGTCTCAACGAACTCAAATTACCTAATGGCATCAAAATGACTTTATGGGCTGATAGCAAAAAACACATTCTTGGAAGAAAGATAGATATCTTGGTAGATAGTAATGATGAACCTGTAAATATCAGCTTTAATAGCAAGCATTGGACTAAAGAGCAGGATAATTCAAAAAACAATGTTTTAGAGCTTGCTGTTGCACCACAAAATAATGAAGGAAAATTGGCCTTAAAATGTAATACTCAAAGCCTGGAGGATGGCAAAAATACTACTGATAAAGCACAGTTTGAGTTTGCATTCTCTGAAACTTCCGGTAATACCTCAGCTTTTAAACTTGATTTAGTATCTAAAGTAAATAAGCCTGAAGGTAAACAGAATTTAAAGCTTGATTTCTTACTCAAGCAAAATGATGAGGAGTTTAAGGGAGCCGGAGAAGTGGATATAAAAACTGCTTCAAACAACAAAAACAAATCAAGATCTACAGATTATGCCGTCAAATTCGATTTAACACCTCCGGGAGCTTCAGAAAAGCAATTTTCCGGCAATATAAACCTTAAGGAAGAAACTACTTTTGATATCGATTTTACCTTACCTGAGGTGACTAGTTCAAATTCGGTAAGCTTAAATACTGCAAGCCAAGAGGAATTACAAGGGGTAATGCAGGAAGTTTATATGTCTGTTCAGAAGTTTGTTCAGAACAATCAAGAGTTGTTTAATTCATTAATGGAATATTAATTCACAAATTATATTTAATTTTGTGTACTGTAATTGGTTGATAAAAGACCTCTGAATGGGGTCTTTTATCTGTTTACAGCTATTTTTACCTGCTTCACTATTGTGCCAATAAACCAACATATACACCCGGGTAGCTTATAGTCACATTTCCATAGCGTGCCAGTATAGGGCCCATAAAAATTATTGAAGATCGCATTTCTGTTGCTAGGTCTTCTGGTATTTTAGTAGTGTTCATTGTAGAAGAGTCAATAATAACTGTGTCTCCTTCCACTTTTACAGTACAACCTATTTTCCTTAATATTTCAATAATCAATTCAACATCTTTCAACTTTGGACAATTTTTTATAATATTCATCCCATTGTTTAAAACTGTTGCTGCTAAAATAGGCAGTACAGCATTTTTAGAGCCCTCTATGGTTATTTCTCCTTTTAGCTTCTGACCACCTATCACAACTAATTTGCCCATAATAAATACACCTCCGTAGAACCAGGGCAATTATGACTCTGAGACTGTAAAGTAAATGCAGTTATTTTTTAATTTACTTTAGACTATAAGGTGCTTAGATTTACAGTCACAAACCCAATTGTATAACAACTTTTTTGACTAAAAATAAAAATGGAGTATATCTTTTACCTGTCTCTTGAGTGCTATATCAGGCAGTAAAAAATACCTCAATAATCACCAGTCAGTTGTTGTTCTTCCGTATTATTATCTTATGCCAGGTTTACGAAAGTGTTACTTTATGGCATTAGCATAACCATCTTATAGTTATCAAAAAACACATAAATAATGAATCAATCCCAGGCTGGGAGCCTGGGATTGATTCATTATTTATGTGCTTTTTACATATTCGAAAGTTCTCTCACTATTGAATAAATTTTTTCTGTTGCATTAGTGACACCTGTTTTCTTTGCATTTCTTGACATTTTACTCAGTTGTTCTTTATCCTTTAACAAATCCATCATCTGGTGGTGTAGTAATTCAGCATTTAGATTCTTCTCAAGAATAACAACAGCCCCACCCTCTTGCTCCAGAGCCCTTGCGTTAAATTCTTGATGGTTTGCCGTGACGTTTGGCGAAGGTATCATTATTGATGGCGTCCCAAGCACTTGCAGTTCACTGATGGTTATAGCGCCGGCTCTGCATATTGCCAGGTCTGCCGCCGCCATTATGTTACTCATATCATAAATGTATGGTGTAACTTCTATATTAGAAGTTTTTATATCAGAAAGCTGCTTGCTGATTTTTTCGAATTGAGCCTCTCCTGTAGCAAATATTATTTTACAGTCGCCATCTTTATAGTATTTTTGAATTAACTCCGCAACTGTCTCATTTATTTTTCCTGCTCCTCTACTTCCGCCGAATACTACTACAAGCTGTTTATCGTTAGGTATTCCAAGCTTTTGACGAGCTTCATTCTTATCTACACGAAGCATTTCATCCCTTACAGGATTTCCTGTGTGTACTAATTTCTTTGCCGATTTAAAGAATTTTTTTGACTCTTTAAAGCTTATAGCCACAGCCTCAGTGACTCTTGAAAGAATCCTGTTTGTAACACCGGGAAAAGCATTTTGCTCATGAATCACTGTAGGTATACGCATCCTTGTGGCACTAAAAACTACAGGTCCACAGACATATCCTCCGGTACCAATCACCACATCGGGGCTAAATTCTTTTATAATTTTTCTGGCTTCCAATAACCCCTGGAATAATTCCTTTACAGCGACTAAAGTATCTACCGAAAGCTTCCTTTTAAATCCCCGGACAGTAATCAGCTTAAGTTCAAACCCTTCCCTGGGTATCAGCTTTGTTTCCAGCCCTTTTTGGGTACCAACGAAAACAATTTCCGAATCGGGGTGCTTTTGCTTTATAAACTTTGCTATCGCCACGCCTGGATAAATATGACCTCCAGTTCCGCCGCCCGCAATTAATACTTTCAATCCTATTCACCTCATATTCGCTCGTAATTGGCATATCGGGATATATTCAACAGAACACCCATTCCACACATAAGGAATACCAGCGACGTACCTCCATAGCTAAAAAACGGCAATGGCATACCCGTTGCAGGCATTGATGATGTTACAACCGCGACATTGATTATAACCTGTATGGCTATAAGTGTTGTTATGCCTATAGCAATAAAACTACCGAACGCATCGGGGGCATTCATGGCTATTTTTATCCCTCGCCATATAAAAATAAGAAACAGCAGCAATACTGTGAAAACTCCTATATATCCAAGCTCCTCGGCCATTACAGAAAAAATAAAGTCATTATGGGGCTCGGGAATATACAGAAATTTCTGAAGACTTTTCCCCAATCCTCTTCCAAACAGTCCTCCCGAACCTATAGCCAAAAGTGATTGCACTATCTGCCATCCTTCATCCTGCTTGTATTTCCATGGGTCCAGGAATGCCCTGACCCTATCCAGCCTGTAGGGCTCATAAATAATAGCTGCAACTACTCCGAGTATCGCCGGTATGGACATTAGTATAAAATGCTTGATTCTTGCCCCGGCACAGAATAATATAACGCAGGCAACAGATGCTATTACTATCGTACCGCTTAAGTGCTTTTCGAACATAAGCAAGGCGACGTATACCCCAATTATCATAAGATACGGCAGCAACCCTTTGTAGAAATATTTCAGCTGGTCTTTCCTTTTAGAAAGACTGTAAGAAAAGAAAAGTATTACAGCCAACTTTGCAATTTCTGAAGGCTGAAAGTTGATCGGACCTATATAAATCCATCTCCATGCACCTTTAGTTTCTCGACCAATTCCAGGTATACGCGCCATGAGCAGCAATACCATACTCACTACTACCAGGATAGATGACCATTTGCCCAGTTTTCTGTAATCAATGTTCATAACTACAATCATTGCTACCAACCCTATTGGAGCAGATTGCAGCTGTTTTCTTAAAAATAGGTATGTATCTCCATGGAATGTATTATAAGCATATGCTGCACTGGAACTAAATACCATAATGGTACCTAAACACAGCAGCACCAGAACAGTAGCAAAAATCCAAAAATCGAAAGGCTTTTTATTGGTCATTTAGCACCTCCGGATAATCAAAAAATGAATTAGAAGAATCTTATTCTAAGCAAAAGCAGCCCTATAAAGCATAAGACAGCCGTCATTATATAAAAAACCGTTACAACCTTTGTTTCTTTCCATCCGCTAAGTTCAAAGTGATGATGGAGAGGGGCCATTTTAAATACCCTTTTCCCTCTAAGCTTATATGACGAAACCTGTATAATTACAGATAGAGTTTCTACTACATATATCCCGCCAACCACCAACAAAATAAGGGGCATCCTCATCATAATGGCTATAGCCCCCAAAGCACCACCAAGAGCCAGTGAGCCGGTATCGCCCATAAAAACCCTAGCAGGATGGGAGTTAAAAGCCAGAAATCCCAAACATCCACCGGCAATGCTAGCCGAGAAAACCTTTATATAATCCCATTCGTTTCTTGTCATTGCTACGATAGTGAAAAACACCATTACAATCAGTGTTACACCTGCTGCAAGTCCGTCAAGTCCATCCGTTATATTAACAGCATTGGCGGTTGCATAGAGCAATATAACTGTAAAAGCTATAAACATCCAAGGAGCTACAGTTATATCTACGTATGGTATAACAATGTTACTGCCTACGTCGGTAAATCGGCTTATGTATACTGCAAAAACCGCTGCTACAATCAACTGTAATATGGTTTTTTGATTTGCATACAGGCCATCTTTTCTTTTCTTTATTACCTTAATAAAATCATCAATAAATCCTATCAAACCAAACCCTAAAGTTACAAGTACAAGTGGTTTTATCTCAGGATATATACGTGAATAATAGGCACCAACAAGTAAAATAGGAATTAAAAATATTAAGCCTCCAATTGTAGGAGTACCTGTTTTTTTAAAGTGTGAGGCCGGTCCATCATCCCTGACCGTTTGGCCGAACTTTAATCTTGTTAATGCCGGTATCAGTATAGGCCCTGCAATCAACGCTAGTATAAAGGTTACTACAAATACTACCACCTGTATTGAACTGCAAAAAGGTAAATTCAACTCTGTTCCCCCCAAAAAGTTTGTAGAGAAAGGCTCTTGTTTTGAGTTCCTCTCTTCTGCACGGGAATATCCTGCGTATAGTCTATCTCCAAATGCATATTACCTATTGTAGATAATCAAAGCTCATTTGTCAAACTCTCAACTATTTGTTCCATCCTCATTCCACGCGAGCCTTTAACAAGTATATAATCATTCTCTTTCACTAAGCCTTTTAAAAATGCATTAGCCGCATTGTTATCTTCAAACGTATGAATATTACCTTCGGGAACTCCAGCCTTCTGAGCACCTATTGCTATATTCTTGCCATTTTCTCCTATTGTTATTAAATAATCTATACCTTTTGTGGCTGCAAATTTGCCGACATCAATATGTGCTTTATAAGCCCACTCACCCATTTCAAGCATATCTCCCAGAACAGCAATAGTCCTGTTATTTCCCGCAATATCCTTCAATACACTAATGGCTGCCTCCATGGATTGTGGACTTGCGTTGTAGGCATCATTTATTATCTTAAAGCCCTTGTGGGATATTATGTTCTGCCTCATTTTGCCGGAACTGAATTGCGAAATGCCTTTTACTATTTTTCCCATAGAAATTTTTAACTCTATACCTGCAGCTATTGCAGCAAGAGCGTTGTATACATTGTGAATTCCCGGTACAGGTACATGGACTTTATACTCACGGCTGCCAATTGTAATTTCAAAATATGTTCCACTTTCACCAACCGGTGTTATATTATAAGCTTGATAATCAACATCCTCTTCCATTCCATAGAATACTGTCCTGAATTTCAAAAGATCCTTCAAACCGTAAAGCAGCTTGTCATCACCGTTTAGTACTGCCAGCCCGTCTTTTCTCAGCCCCTCAAATATCTCCATTTTTGCTTTTAATATATTCTGTCTTGAGCCCAATTTTTCTATATGGGAAAGTCCAATATTCGTAATTACTGCTATGGATGGCCTCACAATCGAGGTTAGCCTGCTGATTTCACCAAATCCGCTCATTCCCATCTCAATGACCGCAGCCTCGTGAGAACTCTCCAGATTGAATACCGTCAGCGGAAGTCCTATCTCATTATTGAAATTCCCTTGGGTCTTGAGTACATTAAACTCCTGTTCCAGTACACTTGCAATCATATCTTTTGTACTTGTTTTTCCCACGCTCCCTGTTATTCCAACAAAGGGGATATCGAACTTCGTCCTATAATACTCAGCAATATCTCTTAGTGCCTTGGATGTGTCGTCAACCTTTATAACAATCTTGTTTTCTATTTTTTCTATAGTTTTATGGGTCAATACAGCTTCCGCCCCCAATTCCAGCGAACTCTGTATAAAGTCATGTCCGTCAAATCGCTCGCCCACTATGGGTATAAACAAATCACCACTGCTAATTTTCCTTGAGTCTATAGATATACCGGTAAATTCGGCATTAATACTTCCCGAGACTAGCACTCCATTTGTTGCTTTGACTATTTCTTGACAACTAATTTTCTGCATTACTTTCCTCCATATTTTAAGGGTTATAGCCAACCAAAATTAAACTTAACCATTCCCTACCGCGGAAAAATTACTTAAAAATGTTTGCCTATATGTATATATACTTCTATACTTACACAGGCCAAACTCTATACCAGCCCATCAAGGATTTCCTTTATTACTTCCCTCTCATCGAAGTGTATTACCTTATTTGCAAACTCCTGGTAAGTCTCGTGGCCTTTGCCTGACAGTACAATTACATCCTTAGACTGAGCATTTTCTATTGCATACTTTATTGCTTCTCTTCTATCTACAATTGTTATATATGCAGCATTTGTCCCTTTGATTCCTGCTTCTATATCTTTTACAATTTCAGCAGGTTCTTCAGTTCTTGGGTTATCGGAAGTTATTATTGTAAAATCAGCAAGCTTACCTGAAATTTCACCCATTATCGGCCTTTTGGTCCTATCACGGTCTCCACCGCAGCCGAATAGTGATACTACTCTTGCGGGCGCATAGCCCTTTATTGTGGTTAGTATGTTTTCAAGACTGTCGGGAGTATGAGCATAATCTATAACAATAGTAAAATCTCTCCCAGTTTCTACTACTTCAGCCCTTCCCGGAACTGTAACCTTCTCCAATCCAGACTTTATATCCCCAAACGATATCCCCATAAGACAGCATGTTCCTATGGCTGCAAGAGCATTATATACACTGAATTTCCCCGGAATATTTACTCTTATATCACTACTTCCCCATGGAGTTATCACTTTGAATTCAACACTATCGGGATGTTTTACGACATCTACAGCCCTGATATCGGCTTCCTTGTCGATAGCATAGGTATAAACTTTGCACTCTGCCCTTCTTACCACTTCATCGCCGTACTCATTATCAATATTAACTAGCCCTTCTTTACACATTTTAAAAAGCTTAATCTTAGCGTTTAAATAATTTTCAAAAGTCTTATGGAAATCCAGGTGATCCCTCGAAAGGTTTGTAAAAACCCCTATGTCATATTCCGAGCGGCTTACTCTGTGTAAATCCAGAGCGTGTGACGACACTTCCATAACTACACTTCCAACATTTTTTTCAAGCATTTCCGAAAACAGTGACTGGAGATCATAAGATTCGGGTGTAGTTCTTGTAGCATAGAGAACCTCATCACCTATCATATTGGCTATTGTCCCAATCAACCCCACCTTTTGTCCTGTAACTTCAAGGATGGATTTAAGCATGTATGTTGTAGTTGTTTTCCCTTTTGTGCCGGTTACTCCCACTAAGTTAAATTTAGATGATGGGTGTTGGTAGAATGAATCCGAAACATATGCAAGCCCATACCGCGTATCTTCAATTTTTACTACAGTTATACCCTCAGGAACATCAACATCTTTCTGAACCAATACTGCTTTTACACCATTTTCTAACGCATCGGGTATATAGTTATGTCCATCTACTTTATTTCCTTCTATACATACAAACAATGTACCCGCTTTGGCCTTTCTCGAATCATACGCAATACTGTTTATATCAATTTCCAGACTACCTCTGGAATCTTTTATTTCCAAACCTGAAATCAAATCTTTAAGCAACATATTTTAACCTCCGTATTATATAAGACTGGAATTAAGAAGAAGTTAATTATTCTTTAACTTCTTCTTAATCTTTTTCTAAATATTACTTCATTTCCTATTCCGTATCAAGGTGTCTGAATTCTACTTCTACGATTTCACCTTTGCGCATTTCCTTGCCGGGTGCAATACTTTGTGCAAAAGCATTTCCCATACCATTTACCTTTATGTTCAAGCCTACATCATTCAGTGTCTGTGTTGCTTCAGAAATGGTCTTGTTTGACAAGTCCGGCACTCTCACCATTACGTCCTTAGCAGGTTTATGGGTATATAATATTATCACTGATTTTTCCAGTACACTTGCATTTGGCTTAGGAGTTTGTTCCATTATTACAGCGTCTTTATTATTTGCGTCGCCTTCCACCTTATACTCAAGACCTTTCTCTTTGAGTATCTTCCTAGCCTCTTCAATAGTAACATTTCTAACATCGGGTACAGGTACTTCCTGCATAAGAAGTTTTTTATCGTCTTCAGTATACTGTCTTTCTATACCAAGATAATTCAAAATATCCTCTACCAGCTTTCCTGCAACCGGAGCAGCTATATAACCACCTGTATGTGGGTATGTGTTTGGATGGTCCAATATAACCAGTACGCATACAACAGGGTTATCCGCCGGTGCGAAGGCGGAGAATGAAGCTATATATCTTCCCTTTGTTTTTGTATCTACCGTCTCGGATGTACCGGTTTTACCAGCTACCTTATACCCTGCTACACGGGCATTACCACCAGTTCCTTTAGAAACAACCCCTTCAAGGATATTCTTTACTGTATCCGATGTCTGTTTGGATATTACACGTCTTACAACTTCCGGTTCGTATTTTTTTATAACATTTCCTTCTACATCTGTAACTTCCTTTACTAAGTGGGGTTTTATGAGTTTCCCACCATTAGCAATAGCAGCATAAGCTGTTATAAGCTGGATTGGCGTAATGGTAAACCTTTGTCCGAAGGAAGCAACAGCCATATCAACTTCACTAGGCCTTTTATGAATAATTCCAGTAGCTTCTCCAGGAAGGTCTATGCCTGTCTTATCATAAAACCCGAAAGCTTTTATATAGCTATAGAATTTATCTATTCCAAGACCCTGAGCCAGTCTTACAAAGACAGGGTTACATGAGTTGAACACTCCTTGCTCGAAGGTTTCATTTCCATGGGCATTAGGCTTCCAGCAGTTAATTTTTCTTCCACCGACAGTAACTGTGAAATCATTTACAGGGCTTTCAGGTGTTATTGCCCCCTCTTCCAGCCCAGCAGAGGACGTTATTGCCTTAAATGTAGACCCGGGCTCATATGTATCTGTCACAACCTTATTTCTCCAAACTGTTTCACTCAACAGCTTAACGTCTTCTGCGGTGTATCCCTTCCATGTAGCCGGGTCTACTCCAGCAGGCGCTCCCCTGGGGTCATTGGGGTCAAAATCCGGTTTTGAAACAAGAGCCAGTATTTCACCGTTTCTTGGATCCATTACTATTGCTGCCGCTCCATTTAACACGTTATTATCGGCAATAGCTTTATCCATCGCTTTCTGCGCAAAGTATTGTATGGTTTCATCTATTGTAAGGTATACATTGGCCCCGTCCTGGGCCTCTATGTGCTTCTCCTCCTTAAAAGGTACTTCAAGACCTCCCGCATCTACTTCACTCAGTATTTTCCCCGGAACACCCTTAAGGTACTTTTCCATTACCTTCTCCATTCCGAAAATACCGTCATTATCAGTGTTGGTAAAGCCTATAACATGGGCTGCCAGGTTTCTGTTCGGATAAAAACGTTTTGTATCCTCATCAATATATATTCCCTGGATTTTTTCATCCTGTACCCATTTCCTAACCTTGTCACCCACATCTTTATCGATTTTTCTCTTTATCCACTCATAGCGGCTTGACTTTTTCAGCTTCTTCAAAACTGTTTCCTTATCCATTTCCAGGATTTCAGAAAGCTTTTCTGCCATGCCATCTATATTCTGTTTGGTCTTTTTTATAACTTGAGGATTAGCCGATATAGTTTCAACCGAAGCGCTTATAGCAAGTTCCTTACCATTTCTATCGTATATGGTACCTCTCCTTGGACTGATTATTCTGTCTTGAGTCTGCTGTTCAAATGCCAGCTTCTGATATTTATCTCCCTGTACAACCTGTATCCACGCTACTCTGACAAGCAAAGCAGCTATCAGCGCTGTAAAGAAAAACAGCAGAAACAATAACCTCTTCTTTGTTTGTATACTTGGTCCTGCCAAAATAATTACCCCCTGTATTTGCTATAGATTTATTCTTCTAAATGTTATTTGAAGCCTACCTATTACAATAAAAGATAAGCAGTCCGGCACATCAAATTATACTATATTTACGGCCAAGGTACTATACAAGAATCAACCTGCTGTGGTATAAATTTACTCCATTAATTATGTATAATGTAAAAGGCAGCATAAGTATGCTTAAATATCACAAGTTGGTTTATAAAATTATATACTTTACAGTTTGTCTCAAATATAAAAAAAGACCCCGGACTATATAAAATTGATTTTATACCGTCCACAGTCTATGCTTTTCAATTATTTTTTATCACTTTACTTGCTGATTGTATATGTCTCCAGATTATGTAATTACTATGTTATTAAAGTAAAAATTAATATAATAGCTTAGTAAGCTTATCCGCTTTGCTGGATATTGCTGCAAATATATCGTTTCCAATCTCTTTAGCCTCTTCTTCCGCTACTTTTGTAAAGTCGGATTTAGGTACTTTTATGTATACTACCTGATATTTATCCGGTTTATGCATACCTAGCTTAGTTTCTGCAACATCTCTAACCTTGTGTAAATCTACTTCCTTCTCTAATGCTACCTTTAATCTTGAATTATCGTTTCTTAGGTCATTATACTTTTTATTCATTTGGCTGATTTCATAGTTTATATCGGTTATAAGTGCGTATCTCAGCATAATAATAAAGCATACGGCAAATGCTGTTAATATATAACCTATCATCTTGAACTTAGCTTTAGTATTTGATCTCTGCTGCTTTTTTTTCTTTAAGACAACATTTTCTTCATAAACATTGTATTCAATTTTTTCCGCAGCTGTACCGTAAACGTACTTATTATTTGACTGTATCAATTCTATTCACCCCAATAACAATTTATTCACGATAACTAGGACTCCGTATACTTTGTAAATATAAACTATGACTAGCATTAAGTCTTGATACTATCCAAGTGTTTACAGAAGTTCTTAATTATCTTACACCTTTACGTAAGACAGTAAATCCGGGAACTGGCCAGCAGCCAGTCCACGGAAGGCAACTTAGTTTTAAGTCTTACTTGTCCTTTTCTCTTGTACTTTTTTCTGTGATTTTTCTTTTGTGTGTCTTTCCAGCAAATCTGCTGCTTTTTCTTTTGTTAATTTTGGTTTCAGCTTTTGTGTACTTTGTAGTTTTTTCTTTTGTTTTTCCTAAGCTTTTCTTTTGTTTTTAGTTATTTTTTCTTTTGTTTGCTTTTATGGTAAATTTAAATTTTTTTAACAACTCTTAGTTTTGCACTTCTTGCTCTTGGGTTTTCTTCTAGTTCCCTATCCGATGGAATTATCGGCTTTCTTGTAACATGTTCTACTTCTTTTTTATTTCCGCATATACATACGGGAAAACTATGAGGACATGTACAAGGCTGAACTTTTTGTTGAAACTCATTTTTTACTATTCTATCCTCTAGAGAGTGAAAAGTTATTATACATAATCTCCCCCCAGGGTTTAGAATAGATACGGAATCGTCTATAGCCTGTTTTAGTATACCCAATTCATTATTTACTGCTATTCTCAAAGCTTGAAATGTACGTTTCGCCGGGTGAGGCCCTTCCCGCCTTGCTGCGCTTGGTATAGCTGCTTTTATGATTTCAACAAGGTCATAAGTTGTACTTATACGCTTTGTACTTCTTTCCCTTACTATAAAAGCTGCAATACGTGCCGACCATTTTTCTTCCCCGTAATCACGAATTATCTTTTTTATTTCTTCCTCACTATACTCATTCACAATGGTTTCGGCAGTGAGCTCAATCCTTCTATCCATTCTCATATCAAGGGGTGCATCCTTTTGGTAGCTAAATCCCCTTTCAGCCTCATCCAGTTGATGTGAAGATACTCCAAGGTCCATGAGAATACCGTCTACCCTATGTATCTCATTTTCAATACATACGGATTTTATATTTTTAAAATTTGTATTTGCCAGAATTATCTTGGCCTGTCCACCAATTTGCCTAAGACGATCACCGGATGTCTTTAAGGCGAAAGCGTCTTGGTCAATACCTATAAAGATTCCATTCTTATTCAGTTTCTTATAGATTTCTTTTGAGTGTCCTGCCCCACCCAGGGTACCATCTACATATATACCGTCAGGCTTTATATCCAGATTTTCTATACACTCGTCCAGCAAAACAGGCTTATGGTTAAATTCCATCAGGCACCTCTTGAATATTGCCATCTCTAAATACCGAGCATAGCCATTTTTTCCGCAATCTTATCTGCACCCATATTGTCATCATTGTTATAATTTTCCCACTTGTCTTTATCCCAAATTTCCACCCTTGTCGATACACCGATGACGTATATTTCTTTATCGAGCCCAGAGTATTCTCTTAAGTTTTGCGGTATTAGTATTCTTCCCTGCTTGTCTACTTCACATTCAGTAGCACCGGCAAAAAAGAATCGCACAAATGCTCTTACATCTTTGTCCGTAAAAGGAAGTGATTTCAACTTTGTTTCGAGGTTGGTCCATTCTTCTGATGAATAAGCAAACAGGCAGTTATCAAGGCCCTTGGTCAAAATAAATTTTTCACCAAGCCCTTCCCTGAATTTTGCAGGTACGATTACACGCCCTTTTGTATCTACCGTGTGCTGGTATTCACCATAGAACAACTATTTCACCTCACATTTTTGGTATCACCCACCACTTTACACCACTTCTCACCACCACAATGTTATTTTATGTTAAAAGTTATTAATAATCAAGATGAATTTATAAAAATCCTACCAAAAAAAATAAAGATAGGACGATAGTCCTACCTTTATTTACATTCAAGAGAATATAGTTATCCGTTCAAACAAGCTGTTTAACAGGTGTTCAAAGCTATTGGGAATTGTCAAATATCACCTTTTTCCTTCTCATTGATACACTGAGTATAATTCCTATTGCTATATAATTAGTTATCATTGCGGTCCCACCGGCACTGATAAAAGGAAGGGGTAATCCCGTTACCGGTAATAAACCTATACTCATACCTATGTTCTCAAAAAAATTAAAACTCATCATACTTATTACTCCTACTACTAGGAACGACCCATATAAATCCCTTGAATTTCTTGCTATATATATGCTTCTAAGAAGTATAAAAAATACTAAAACAATGATAACTGTTGCCCCAATAAACCCTAATTCTTCCCCCACAACCGAAAATATAAAGTCTGATTCTTTTACAGGTACTCCACCACTCTGGGTCTGAATTCCTTTAAAAAGTCCTTCCCCATATATCTGCCCTGAGCCTATAGCCATTTTAGATCTCAGCACGTTAAAGCCGGCACCTTGCGGATCACGCTCTGGAGAAATAAATGTTAAAATTCTCTCTTTACGTTTGTCATTAAGCACAAACATCCACACAAAAGGCAGCGAGGCAAAGAATATACCCAGCAGTGTCAAAATATACTTGTATGGCACCCCACAAATAAATATCATAACAAAAAATATAAATATAAATACCAGAGTTGTTCCAAAATCCTTCTGGGCAACTACAAGGGCAATGGGTATAATTGAGTATATACCCAGCTTTATAATGTTTTTCCTATCGGCATTTCCCTCCTTTATTCTCTCGAGAAATACCGATATAACAATTATAAACGTAATCTTAGCTATTTCAGACGGTTGAAAACTAACTCCTCCCAATCTGAACCAGCTTCTACTCCCCAATTGGTCGCCGGTACCTATAACGAGCACCAGTATCAGAAGACATATACTGAATATATAAAACACAAAGCCCAACGTTTTGAAATCCTTATAGTCTATAGCACTAATTATTAATGACAATACTATTCCGATACAAAGCCCTATCGTCTGCATTTTCATAATGCTTGCACCATCCTGCTTTGTAAACACTGCACTGCTCAAAACCAGCATACCTATCAATGAAAGAACTAGGACAGCGATAAACAAAGGATATTCAAAACGCTTAATTAAATTTATTCCTTTTGTCTTTTCAACAAAATACATATGCTATCACCTTAACTATTTTTTATTTAGGTGCTCCCTCCCTTGTACTCTAACAAATACTATAATATCATAATATGCTTTATTTAAAAATATTATTTAAAAACTACCAGGTTCCCCTAATAGAGGAACCTGGTAGTTTTTATGATACTAGATATATTAATTTCGCCAATTTACGATAACCTATAGAAAATTTACAGACAAAGTTTACCGTCTGAATTTCTATAAATAGATTAAGCACCTATATTAAGTACTTTTTCAAAACAATACACATTAGCAACTTCAGCCCGCCCAATCAAACTACACCTATTTAGTGCCAGGTAACTACTTTGACTTTATATTAAAGTGGGTGGTGGTACTTTAATATGATGGTGGTAAGCAAAGTATTATTCTTTAAGGGTGTCCAAATTTTCTATTTCTTTAATTGTACGTCAAAAAGTAGCATTCCTTTTCTTGTTAACTGAAATATATTAGCTTCAGGCTGCATTATGGCTAATTTACTCTTATAGCCATAGCACATCCTTTTTCAATGTAATATTGGACAATAAGCTTATCCAATCTAACACTTAGCTCATAAATTTCCGCATAGTCAAATCCTCTGTCGATTGCATTGTTTAATTGGCATTTCAGGGTTTCAATTTCTGCCTCAATCATCTAATACACCACCATTTTCTTCTTTAGTAAAATGCTGCAAGTAAAATATCGACATTTCCCTTCAAGGTCTTTAGATATTTTTCAATATAAATCTTCATTTTTAGTTTTCCTTCAGCAGTATTATTTTACATTTTTTTCTTTGAATCTTCAAGAACATTTTTTGTCGTATTTTCTTTATTTTTCTACGTTGTTTTCTTCATCTTTTATCTGGTTTAGAACATCTGCATAATTACTTTGTCCTACTATAACTTCTTCATTGGTATTCTCTCCAAGCACCCTCGTTCTTCTAATAAATATAACCGCAGCAAATACTACTGCAAAAACTGCCGCCAATATTTGCGAAATTCTAAAGCTGCCCAGCATAAGACTATCTGTCCTTAATCCTTCAATCCAGAACCTACCTAACCCATAAAGCGCCATGTATAAAAAGAACACTTCACCTTCAATCTTTTTCCTCTTTCTGAACCAGATAAGAAAGAAAAACACACCTATATTCCAAAGGAATTCGTAGAGAAAAGTGGGATGAACAGGTATACTAGGATCAACATTCATACCACTTGCCTGAAGTCTCAAAAGCTCATTTCTGACAGATTCACTAGTCATTCCCCAAGGTAATGTTGTATTTGTTCCAAAGGCCTCCTGGTTTGTGAAATTCCCCCACCTACCTATCCCCTGTGCAAGTACAAGATAGGGTACTCCAAAATCAAACAGCTTTAATACTCCGATTTTTTTTCGCTTTGCGAAGAAGTAGGCAGCCGCTATTCCTCCTAATATACCCCCGTATATTGCAAGTCCGCCTTTTCGAATATTAAGAAGGTCCACAAAGCTATCATACTCATTTAGTTTAAATATGACATAGTATATCCTGGCGCAAATTACCGCGACCGGAGCTGCAATCAATACCAAATCGATTACATGCTCCGATTCTATGCCGAATTTATTACTATCCCTCATAGCTAGCAACACTGCTGTCATAAATCCCACTGCAATGATTATACCGTACCAGTAAACACTTAGCCCAAATGCCTCAAAAGCAGTACGGCTTACCGTAAACTTCAGTCCCCACAGACCCGGAAATTCTACTGTATTCATTTTTTCCCCCTTATACCGGTTTTATCACCGATAATGCAAGATTATCCGTATTAAAATGCTCCCGGAATATTTCATCGACATAATTAAAGGTTATTTTATCATAAACGTCAAAATAATCAAACAAGCTTACACCTTTAAAATAGACGGATATAAAGGAATGGGAAATTCTTTCAATAGAATTCAGCTGTTTAATTAATCTTCCTTGCATAGCCTTTTTTATTCTGTCGTAGATATGGCTGTCCAAGCCATTTTGCTTCATAGCATTTACCGAGTTTAGAATTCTTTCTTTTACTTTTTCAGGATTGGACGATTCACCGCCAAACATAGAAAATGCATAGCTTTCTTCAATAGTATAGTCATATTCGAAGGTACTATTGATTAGCCCTTCACTATACAATTCATTGAATAGCTTTGAGCTTCTTCCCATTATCATTCCAAGCAGAATCTTTACTGCTATTTCATGCTTAAGGCAGTCTATACCTTTTGTATCCAGTCTATTATCTTTAAAGCCCATCTGAAATAATGGTGTAGATACCTCAAGGCTTTGTTCTATGTAAGTCTCATTTAGAGTCGTAGGTTCCTCGGGGAAAATTCTCTTTATTTCAGGAATACTGTCGGTAACCGATATACTTTTTTCTACATGCTCAAAAACCTCCTTATGGTCTACGTCACCAACTACAAGTATCACCATGTTTGAAGGGTGATAGAAGGTATTATAACACTTGTATAATACATCCCTGTTTATTTTGCTAATGCTATCCACCGTTCCTGCGATATCTATCCTTACAGGGTTATTCTTATAAAAAGCTTTTAAAAGGTTAAAGTAAGCTCTCCAACCGGAATCATCCTCATACATTTTTATTTCTTGGCCGATTATTCCCTTTTCCTTTTCTACACTTTCTTCTGTTATATATGGATTTTGTACAAAGTCTAACAGCAATCTGAAATTCTGGTTAAATTTATCTGTGCAAGAAAAAAGGTAAACAGTCTGACTGAAGCCGGTATAAGCATTTGGGTTTGAGCCAAGCTCGGAAAACTTATCCATTACACTTCCGTCCTTCTGCTCGAATAGCTTATGCTCCAGGAAATGTGCAATGCCATCAGGAACTCTGGTAACTTCTTTCTCCCCCGGTACAATAAATTCATTATTGATTGATCCATAGTGGGTAGAGAATGTGGCATATTTTTTATAATAGCCCTTTTTGGGTATTACAAAGGCCTTTAAACCGCTTTTATGCTGGTATACATGCATTACTTCATTCAACTTTTTATATTCAATAGTGTTTATATCCATTATACAGTCTCCTTTATTTTCACCCAATATCTATTCAGCTTGCTCCTTTTCTCCAGCCGTCAGGAAGTATATAGTATCCAGCCTGATTTTTTTAGCTACAGCTACTACATCCTTTTTTGAGACACTTTTTACTTTTTCAATTATGCCGTCAAGAGTGTCATTAGTGTTTACTATAGCCTGGCTGAGATAAAAGTCTACGACCTGCAACTGGCTATCCTTTAAGGATTTTATTCCTGTTTCAATGGTCTTTACGGTGGAATCGAATTCGTAGTCGGAGATGTTCCCCGCCTTAATATCATCCATTTGCTGTAATATAATATCTATGGCCTTATCCTTATTATCCAATTCTATCCCACTGCTAATTATCATCAAGCCTTTGAATTTTTCCAGCCTTGAAAATGCATAGTATGCAAGACTGGCTTTCTCTCTTACATTCTGAAATAGTTTTGAGTGCATTCCTCCACCTAAAATACCGTTATAGACAAGCAGCGTATAGTAATCCTTATCGTTTGAAGCGGTATTTGTTCTGAAGCCTAGAGATAACTTTCCTTGGCTAACGCTCATTTTTTCTGTAATATCTTTTACTTCCTTGACTTCCTTCGCGACCAGACTTATATCAACATCTTTTATATTTCCTCTTTCAAGCTGGAATAGTTCATCTATCAGCCAATTGAGATTGTCTTCATCAATTTTACCGGTAATAAAAACATCCATCGGTAAGCTTTTCAGAAAATACTTATAATGCTCATATAGATTTTGCCCGTTTATAGATTCCAAGTCGTTAACCGAGCCATATTCATATATTCCGTAAGGCTCATCCTCACACATTTTCTCAAAGCATCTTTCAACGGCGTACTGAAGCTTATCATTAACCCTACTTTCTATAAGCTTTTTAAGGTTCACTTTTTCTTGGTCCATATATTCTTTTTTGAAAGTACTGTTTTCAAGAACAGGTTTGGTTATTATTTCATAAAGCAAACCAAATACTTTCTTAAAAATATTATCGGTCTCACCGGTATACTTCTCTGAAACATACTCTATGTAAAACTGAATTATCTGTCGCTCCCCTTTTTTAACCACTCCGCAATCAAAGCCTGCACCATAAAGTTCTTCAAGATATTGGGATATATCCTGAAAGGTAGGAAGGCTTTCGCACCCTCTCCTTAGTACAGCGGGCAACAGGGCATTTTTTGCAGCATTTTCTCTACTCAGATTATCATGAAAAAAAACATTAATAGTATTTGTTTTAAACTTTTCAGCTTTTATCTGGTATACGTTTACTCCGTTTAGTGAAGCAATTTTGGACATTTTTTCTTCGAATAAGGTTTCCTGCATTTAAATCTCCATTCCGCCGCTGTCGCTGGCGGCACAAATAGTAATGAAAAAATGGTGCGCGACTTTCACCAAAATGCTATCTTAGTCTTGAGGGGAAGGTAAACTACAAAGCACGGTAGGAGGAGTCGTAGATCGCCCTTCT
>JAOAEJ010000039.1 GCA_026416815.1 Clostridia bacterium
ATGGTTGATAGGCCAGGTGTGTAAGTGCAGCAATGCATTAAGCTGACTGGTACTAATAGGTCGAGGGCTTGACCAATAAATCAATTGACAGTTGACAGAGGACAATTGACAGTTATGTCAAAACCCTGTATAACAGTCATACAAGTGTGAAAAGGTCTTAATCCAGATAAATGATTAATTAAGTCTTCTAATCAATAAATCTTACATTATACAGTTTTGAAGGTGCAAACCTTAAAAAGTTAATAAATTTCTGGTGGTTATTACGAGAAGGTCACACCCGTTTCCATACCGAACACGGCAGTTAAGCTTCTCAGTGCCGATGATACTTGGACGGTCGCGTCCCGGGAAAGTAGGTCTCTGCCAGATTTATATTCCTCAATAGCTCAGTCGGTAGAGCATGCGGCTGTTAACCGCAGGGTCGTAGGTTCGAGTCCTACTTGAGGAGCCAAAAGAAGAAAGTCTGATAAAAATATCAGACTTTCTTCTTTTTTTATTATATACTAATCAATGGCTGAGGATGAGTTGTACATAAAAGAATAAATCTAATTATAATTAACTATAATAATTTTAGAATGTAAAAAAGTAAAGGAGGTGCTCTCCTTTACTTTTTTATAAAGTATTGCGTGTAGTAACATAACTGTTAGTAAAAATACAAAATATTATAAAAAATTAAACGAGGTAGATATGAGAAGGAGTAACAAAGTTATACTTATTATAATGGTTGTCTTTCTAGCAATAGGCGGGGCGTATGCTGGATTTTATCTAACGGATAAAAATGAGGGTAATAGGTTATCCCAAAGGAAGACCGAATCAAAAGGCCAGGAGTTTAATACTACCCAGGATGACACTAGTAAAAATAAAACAACTAATCCTAAAAATACTGCTTTGAACCCAATGCAAGCAGATAGGACAGCCCCAAAAAAGCAAGAAGTTGTACGGCAAAAGAATTTTAAGAATATTAAAGCTAAAGCTGTATATCTCACAGGTATATCTGCTGGTGTCAGCAAAAAAATTGACCAGATAATTGAAATATCTAAGAAGACGGAGCTGAATGCAGTTGTTATAGATATAAAAGAAGATGGAGTGGTCAACTATAAGTCTAATGTTCCTGAAGTTAATAAAAACAAGTTATACATAAACTACTATAACCCTGAAAAAGTTATAAAAAAATTGCATGATAATAATATATATGTTATAGGAAGAATAGTATGTTTTAAGGACCCGGGCCTTGCTTCCAAACGTGCAGATTTAGCTATTAAAAGACCAAACGGTCAATTATGGAAGGAGAGCGGAATCATCCCATGGACAAACCCATACAATGAAGAAGTATGGAAATATAATATTGATATTTCTAAAGAGGCTATTTCTAAGGGATTTGATGAAATACAGTACGACTATGTACGTTTTCCTACTGTAAGGAAATCTGATGTTAATTATGGACAATATGCTACCTCAAAGGCAGATGCAATATCTAAATTTTTAGAGATATCGGCTAATGAGATTCATAAAGAAAATGGGGTTCCGTTATCTGCTGATGTGTTTGGTATAATATGCGAAAGCCCTATAGATGGTGAAAGTATTGGGCAAGTACTTGAACGTGTTGGCAGGGACATAGACTATATAAGCCCAATGGTTTACCCATCGCATTATGCCAACGCATCAATGGGTGTGATGGGTAACGGGGCAGGCCAGGAAATTAACGGTGTAAAGTTTACTGCACCAGACTTAGAGCCGTATAAGGTGGTTTATCATACGCTAATAAAGGGAAGAAATAGGATAGCAAAGGTGCAAGGATACAATGCTAAAATAAGACCATATTTGCAGGCTTTTACAGCATCGTATATAGGGAATAAAAAATACTATCAAGCTTATGGGGCGCAACAGGTTAGGCAGCAGATAAAGGCCGTTTATGACGCCGGCTATGACGAATGGATATTATGGGACCCATACAACGCATATAAGCAAGATTATTTTGAAAGGGAAAAATAGAAATTGATAAATGATAGAGCTCCTGATAAATTAACTCAGGAGCTTTTTATGAATAACTAAGGGGAAATTGAATATAAATTAAAAGACCTGACAAGCTAATATATAGGAATATTTACCCGATGACAAAGTTTTCGTTAATAATTATAATAAATATGTCGAAAAGTATACATAGAAACTCATAAAAACGTGCAGCTCAAATGCTCGCTTAAAAGTAAAATCTAAATACGGTGGGGGTTATTATGATAAGAAACGTCAAAACAAGAGTTGTTGCAATTCTACTCTCAGCAACTTTAATCGGAGGCACTTTTGCAGCTTGTAGCAAGTCTACAAGTGTTACTACATCAAATCCTGTACAAAAAACTGCATCTGAAAACAATACTACTGTGAAAGAGGGAACTTCCGAGCCTAAGTCACCGGAAAATACAAGTAAACCCTCAGAAACACCAAATGCCAATCAACAAACAGAGCCGACTAAAAAAGTAAAAGCCAAGGGGCTATATCTTACAGGTTGGACTGTAGGAAGTATGGATAAAGTCAAACACTTTGTGGAACTAGCTAATACTACAGAAATAAATGCTTATGTAGTTGATATCAAGGATGACGACGGCTATGTCGGTTATGAATCAAGTATACCGGCTGTAAGGGACATAAAGGCATGGCAACCTAAATATAATGTTGATAAAGTTATAAAGGAGTTTCATGATAATGATATTTATGTAATAGGAAGGCTAGTATGCTTTAAAGACCCCATATTATCATCAAAGAGGCCAGAATTGGCTATAAAAAATTCTAAGGGCGGATTATGGAGAGATAATCATGGGCTGACATGGTTGAATCCATATAATAAGGAATCATGGCCATATATTATTGAAATTGCTCGTGAGGGTGTAAAGAAAGGCTTTGATGAGATACAGTTTGACTATGTTCGGTTTGCTAATGACGGAAGTAAAAAGGCCATGAATTTTGGAACCGATAAAAAGAAGCATGAAGCTATAGATGAGTTTCTAGCTTATGCAAAGAAAGAACTTCCCGGAGTCACATTATCAGCGGATGTATTTGGAATTATATGCGAAAGCCCTGGGGACGTAGAAGACATTGGACAAAATTTAGAAACTGTAGGTAAAAATATAGAGTATATTTCACCAATGGCTTATCCATCGCATTATGCAGTAGGTCAAAAAGTAAATGGTGTTACTTTCGCGAAGCCTGATTTTGACCCTTATGGTGTGGTGTATAATACTCTTGCTAAGGCTAAAACTAGAATATCCAAGGTAGATGGTTATAAAGCAAATGTAAGAGCTTATTTACAGGACTTTACCGCTACTTGGTTAGGTAAAGGCTACTACCTGAGTTATGGTCCGGAGCAGGTAAAGCAGCAAATTAAAGCAGTATATGATGCCGGATATGAAGAATGGCTCTTCTGGGATGCGAACAACACATATTCTGAAGCAGCATTTTTGAAGGAAAATAAATAATATAAACTTATACTGAAGAAGGTGCTTTAAGTACCTTCTTTTTATTTTTATATTTACCAACATAATTCGGTCTACTTTTCAATAGGACTTAATTACTATAAAAATATTTGGCTATTCATATTGACTTAACTAGAAGAAGTGATACAATATACTGTGCCAGTATAAAACTGGTACACAAAATATAGTGACATAGTAGGGGGCTATTCCATGAAGTTGTCAGACAACGCAATTAAAGTACTTGAGAAGAGGTATCTATCTAAAGATGAGCATGGTAATCTGCTAGAGGATGTTGAGGGCTTATTTAGGAGGGTTGCAAAAGCAGTTGCCGAAGCTGATAAGGATTATGCTACTCCTGAGGAATTACAAGCTATAGAAGAGCAATTTTATGATATGATGACCAACCTGGAGTTTCTACCGAATTCACCTACCCTTATGAACGCAGGAAGGCCATTAGGACAGTTGAGTGCATGCTTTGTACTTCCTATTGAAGATACAATGGAAGGTATATTCGAGGCTATAAAAAATGCGGCTCTTATACATAAAAGTGGTGGAGGAACAGGATTTAGCTTTTCAAGATTGAGGCCTAAGGGAGCTTCGGTTAATTCAACCGGTGGTGTTGCTAGCGGACCGATAAGCTTTATGAAGGTGTTTAATGCAGCTACCGAGGCTGTTAAGCAGGGTGGCACCAGAAGAGGTGCGAATATGGGTATTTTAAGGGTCGACCACCCGGATATACTCAATTTTATTACCTGTAAAAAGGACAATGCAGAAATAACTAACTTTAATATAAGTGTTGGAATTACAGAAGAATTTATGAAGGCGGTTGAGCAGAACAGAGATTACGAATTGGTTGACCCCCATCATAAAAAGGTTGTAGGGAAACTAAATGCTAAAGAGGTATTTGACATCATAGTAGATATGGCATGGAATAATGGTGAGCCGGGTATTATATTCTTAGATAGATTGAACAAGGATAACGTCACGCCTGAGCTAGGTGAAATTGAAAGTACTAATCCATGCGGCGAACAGCCTTTACTTCCTTACGAAGCTTGTAATCTTGGCTCAATAAATCTGAGTGTGATGATGAAAAATATCGAAGGAAAGATTGAATTCGATTTCGAAAAGCTTGGAGATGTAGTAAAGAAAGCGGTTCACTTCTTGGATAATGTTATAGATGTAAATAAATATCCTCTGCCTGAGATTGACACTATGACAAGGGGAACTAGGAAAATAGGTCTTGGAGTTATGGGATGGGCAGACTTGCTTTGCAAGATGGGTATTTCTTATAATTCACAGAAAGCACTTACTCTCGCCGAGCAGATAATGCACTTTATACAGGATAAATCAAGGCAGGCTTCTATCGAATTGGCAGAGACGAAAGGGTTATTCCCACTCTTTGATAAAAGCATATATAAAGATTTAGGCGTAAAGGTCCGTAATGCTACCACTACTACAATAGCACCAACTGGTACATTAAGTATACTTGCAGGTGTATCAAGCGGTATTGAGCCTTTGTTTGCAATATCTTACATAAGGAATGTAATGGACAACGATGAGCTAGTAGAGGTTAACCCTCTTTTCAAAAATATAGCAATTAAAGAAGGCTTCTATTCTGAAGAACTTATGAAGAGGATTGCTAAGAAGGGAACAATAAAAGGTTTCCCGGAAATTCCGAAGGCTATACAGGACGTATTTGTTACAGCACATGATATTTCACCGGAATGGCATGTAAAAATGCAAGCTATATTCCAAAAGTATACGGATAATGCCGTTTCTAAGACAGTTAATCTATGCCACGATGCAACGAAAGACGATGTTAGGGATGTTTTTGTTTTGGCGTATAAAACTTACTGTAAGGGTGTTACAATTTACAGAGATGGTAGTAGAGACTTGCAGGTTTTAAACATAGGGAAGGTAAAAGGGAAAGAAGAGCCTAAGGCTATCGAGGACGAAGCAAAATCTGAGGAGCTGAGTGTTGCCCCAAGGCCTAGACCTGACATAACTACCGGTTTTACCGAAAAAGTAAGGATTGGTTGTGGTAACTTATATATAACTGTTAACTATGATGAGCGTGGAATATGCGAGGTGTTTACAAACACAGGCCGTGCAGGTGGATGCCCTTCACAGTCTGAGGCTACAAGCCGCCTTGTATCCATTGCATTGAGATCAGGTATAGATGTAAAATCAATAGTAGGTCAGCTAAAGGGAATAAGGTGTCCTTCTACAATAAGGCAGAAGGGTATGAAAGTAATGTCTTGCCCTGACGCTATAGGAAGATTGATTGAGAAGGTTGCAAGATTGCAAAATGGTGGGAATGAAGAGATAGCTAGTGAATTAGCAGCTGTGGATAATGAGAGCGTACCGCGTCCAACCGCGAAATGTTCATCACACTGTGCTTCGTGTACAATGAAAGACTTCTGTATGAATGAAGATAAAGATGTTTCGGAAGATGAAATGCAGTATACGGCGTCTGCTTGCCCCGAGTGTGGAAAGGCTGTAGAGCATGAAGGCGGATGTATGATTTGCCGTAACTGTGGGTACTCAAAATGCGGCTAAGCCGATTGTACAATTATTAATCGGAGAAAAAGTTGTTTACTAGAGAAATTATCAAATCTGATATTTTTATAAAACAAAACGTCTTGACTAGTTTTTGCAGGACGTTTTGTTTTTATACGTTTAGTCTAAAGTATATGTATTATTATTTATAGACTACACCATTTCTAGTTGGCAGATATACTTAATCTATAGAACAAAATAAATATAATAAACTTTGCGAAAAGATGTATAATACTCAATAATATTCATACTAATTAATATTGACAGTAAATTTTGGAAGTACTATAATTGTAATAACATCATATCGCTTAAAGGCTTTGATGAGGAGGAGTATATATATTCCTGAAATCTAGAGAGGGGATGTCGGTGGAAATTCCCCATGACGGTTATATAGAAGGTAGCCTCTGAGCTGTGAACCGAAATCGTATGAGAGTAGACTTCAACGGAGTCCCACTGTTAAAAGGGAAGTAGTATCGGTGTAATAGTCCTGTACTATATTAAAGTGTGTGCATTTGTACAAATCTAGGTGGTACCACGGAGTTTAGCCCTTCGTCCTAATACGGACGAAGGGTTTTTTGATTTTATCTTTCTACTAGGCGCCATAGGAAGAAATATAAAATAATGGAGTGTGGTATTAAATGAAAAATTTATTTGCCAAAAGGGTTATGAATACCCAAAAGTCTTTTATCAGGGAGATACTAAAAGTTACACAAAATCCTGACATTATATCTTTTGCAGGTGGGCTACCCAACCCCTGTGCTTTTCCTGTTGCTGAAATCACTAGGCTGGCAGATAAGGTTCTTAAGGAAGGTGGTAGTGAGATACTTCAATACACTACAACGGAAGGATATTATCCTTTAAGAGAATTTATAGCAAGGAGATACACGGAAAGATGGGGAATTGAGGTTCTACCTGAGGAAATACTTATAACTAACGGTTCACAACAAGGACTCGATTTACTGGGGAAGGTATTCCTTGATAGTGGAGACAAAGTAGCAATAGAACGTCCGGGATATTTGGGTGCAATACAGGCTTTCAGCTTATATGAGCCTGAGTTTATACAGATACCTTTGGAGTATGACGGTATAGATATTAATGCTTTTGAAAAAGTATTAAAGAATGATAATATAAAACTATGCTACTGCATACCAAACTTCCAAAACCCATCAGGTGTAACTTACTCCCTAAAAAAACGTATTGCTATGTCCTTTGCTATAAGAAATACTAATACGGTATTGATAGAGGATGATGCCTATGGTGAATTGAGGTTTAGTGGGGCGGATTTACCACCAATAAAAGCCTTAAATAATGAAAACAGCATATTACTAGGCTCGTTCTCAAAAATTATATCACCTGGCTTAAGGGTTGGCTGGATTTATGCTGAAAAGGAAGTTATTGAAAAACTTGTTATTGCAAAGCAGGCTTCAGATTTGCACTCAAACTATCTTGCACAAAGAATTATTTATAGTTACCTTGAAGAAAATGATATAAACCAACATATTGAAAGAATCAAACAAGTATATGGAAGACAGCGTGACCTGATGGTTAAGCTGTTGGAACAATATTTGCCTGAAGAAATAACTTTTACAAAACCCGAAGGGGGAATGTTTTTATGGCTGACTTTACCCAAAGAGTTACCTGTGCTTGAAGTTTTCAATAGGGCAATGGAAGAAAGAGTTGCATTTGTACCGGGTATGCCTTTTTATACTGATAATAAAGGAGATAATACTGTTAGATTGAATTTCTCTAACTCAAACGAAGAGAAAATTGAGGAAGGCATAAAGCGACTTACAAAGGTTTTACGCACCATAATGCCAAAAAGGCGTACTAAGTAACTTGTATATAATATATAAAACACCTCGATATGTAAAACTATGGCAATTACTAATGATTAATGGGAAGCAAGGAGTAACAGTGTTATAAATACTAGGTAAAATATAGGTTAAATTTTATTGGTATTACGGTTTTATAACACATATGTTTGATATTGCGAAACAAATACTTTATAATTAAAACTATGTGTTTAAGATATATATTTCGTAATTATAGGGGAATTTTAATCAATATGGTTTTGAAAGGAGTAAAAAATGATTATTAAACCGAAAACTAGGGGTTTTATTTGTACTACTGCACATCCGGAAGGTTGCGCGCAAAATGTACAGGAACAAATAGATTACGTAAGAAAACAGGGGCTGATTAAAGGGCCAAAAAAAGTTTTGGTAGTAGGTGCTTCTACAGGTTATGGATTGGCTTCACGAATCGTAGCTGCTTTCGGTGCAGGTGCAGACACAATAGGTGTATTTTTTGAAAAATCTGCTTCGGACAACCGTACCGCTACTGCCGGCTGGTATAACACAGCAGCATTTGAGAAAAAGGCAAATGAGGCAGGCATATATTCAAAGAGTATAAATGGGGACGCTTTTTCCGACAAAATTAAAGAAGAAACAATTGAATTAATTAAGAGGGACTTAGGTAAAGTAGACCTTGTAGTATATAGTCTTGCTTCTCCAAGGCGTATCCATCCTGTAACAGGTGAATCTTTTAACTCGGTACTCAAGCCTATTGGTAAGGACTTTACAAATAAAACAGTTAATTTTCACAATGGAGAAGTATCTGAAATTACAATTGAGCCGGCGAATGAAGATGAAATTAACCAGACTGTGGCGGTTATGGGTGGTGAAGACTGGGATATGTGGATGCAAGCGCTTCAAAATGCAGGAGTACTTGCTGATGGAGTGACTACAGTTGCTTATTCCTATATTGGACCGGAAATAACACACGCTGTTTATAGGGAAGGCACAATAGGCAGAGCAAAAGATCACCTTGAAGCTACTGCAAAAACTATAGTTGATAATCTTAAGGATATTGGCGGCAGAGCATTCGTATCAGTAAATAAGGCACTGGTAACGCAATCAAGTTCAGCAATTCCGGTAGTTCCTTTATACATATCACTTTTATATAAGGTAATGAAGGAAAACGGAACTCATGAAGGATGTATTGAACAGATGTACCGCCTTTTTGCAGATCGTTTGTATACGGATTCACTAGAGTTAGATGAAGTAGGAAGAATCCGTGTTGATGATCTGGAGATGAAAGGGGACGTCCAGGAAGAGGTAGCGGTTTTATGGAATAAGGTTAGTAGTGAAAACATAAATGCTATTTCGGACATTGAAGGGTATAGGGAAGATTTCTTTAAACTTTTCGGTTTTGGGTTTGCAAATATAGACTATAACGAAGATGTTGATGTAAATGTAGGTATTTCAGGTATCGAGTAGACGGAGTTGATTACCTAATAGAGGCTTACGCTATTTGCAAAAGCGGACATCCTATAATTTTATTATTTATAACATAGGCATAAAAGGTTCTATATTCTGAGAATATGGAACCCTTTTTATTTTATTACTGCCCAAATAAAGGCATTATAATAAAAGAATCAAATCACTGCCTATCTCGTTTAAGTTCAAATATAATATGATAATTAAAGTTAGAAATATATTTCTATAACACTGTGTAAATATGCTTACAAAAGGGTCAGCGCATATTATAATATTATAATTCTTGAAACAATGTTCATAATTGGGAAAAGATAGAACAAAGAGGTCTGCTATGGGGAATATAAAAAAGCGTATTTTAATGATAACACCTGAAAATAAAGATATAAATAACTTTAGAAGAAAGCAGTTCAATAACTTTATTCAAATAACCATGCCTTACCTCGCAGGTTTTATTGATGAGTCTAAATACGACATTACATTGATAGATGAATACAACCAGAAGATTCCTTTTGGCTCAAGCTTTGATTTAGTAGCTATCACTGTAAATACACCGAATGCAACCCACTGTTATAATATTTCCAGCAGATTCAGAAAGCAAGGTTCAAAAGTAGTTATGGGAGGGCCTCATGTATCGTTGCTGCCCGACGAAGCAATGAAGCATTGTGATTTTGTTATGATTGGAGAGGCCGAAGATATTTGGCCGCGTTTTCTTGAAGACTTTCACAATGGGTCTGCTAAAAACGTATACCAGAGTAATTATGCCCCCAGCCTCGAAGGCTTGCCTATTCCCAAAAGGCATTTGGTAAAGAGTAGATCCTTCAATAAAGGTGCTGTATTTGCAACAAGAGGATGTCCTTATAAGTGCAGTTATTGCAACCTGAAGCAGATATACCATGACTCTTATAGGGTAAGACCTGTTCAGGATGTTATGGAGGATATAAAGAGTATAAAAAGCAAGTATTTTGTTTTCTGGGATGATAACTTCTTTGGAGATGTAAACTACACAAAGACCCTTTTGAAAGAGCTTAAATCATTAAATAAAAAATGGGCAGCACAAGTCACTCTCGACCGTTGCCACGATGAAGAGTTATTGAAATTGGCAGGAAAGTCGGGGTGTACTTATCTTTTTATCGGTTTGGAATCGTTTTCGAGCAGCAGCCTCCAAAGCGTTAATAAGGGTATCAACAACGTTGAAAAATACCGAAGTATAATAAAGCTTCTTCATAAAACGGAATATCGGTTCAGGCAGGAATTATTTTTGGATTCGATAGCGACAACACAGACACTTTTCGGGAGACTCTTGACGCTTGCAACCAACTTGGTATTGATGGAGTAACTGTGAGTGTATTGACTCCACTTCCCGGAACACCGCTTTATGACCAGATGAAAAGAGAGGGCAGACTGTTGACCGATGATTGGTCATACTATAATGGAAAAACAAAAATTGCATTCAGGCCAAGAAATATGACGCCGGAAGAACTGTTTGAGGGTTATATGTGGTTTAGAAAGAGGTTCTATTCTTTGCCTTCAATACTTAAGAGACTATCAGTATCAAGGGTGAATATGGTTTACAACCTCATAATAAATATGGGGTATAAATTAAGCATATCTCATTATCAAGATGAATGCAGCAGGTATGATGCTCCAAATGAAATAAGTGTAACAAAATAGCTGTGGGAAGAATTGTACAGGAGTCCAGAGGCATATAAGGCAGAAAAAGAGAAGCTTGGGTATAAGTTTATCCAAGTGGTTGGAAAAAAATCCTGATATTGAGCAGGGCAGTATGTAAGTCCAGTCAGTGGACTCCCTACAGCTTTAATGATCGGGAGAGGGAGCATAATGAGAATATGTAAGGATGATGGAAAAGAGTTTACAGCAAGTGCATGTTAAAATGGCGATAGGCGTTAGCAAGGGGGAGCTACCTCAGCTGGTGCCTATTTTTATATGCCTGAATTTATCTTGACTAACTTGTAGGAATACATATTTCATACGGTAGCACCCTTCTTCTGAAATACTTTTTATAAGCAAATGTGGCTTCAATATTAATTAAATATATAAAATATGGCTTTAGTGTACGGTATACAAAGCTAACCCAAAATAAAACTGCCAACTGTTAAAAAACGGTAGTTCGGGTAGGTTGTACTAAAAAAATTGTAGTGATATAATTCATACTAGATACATGAAAAAAATGTAAAAATATCAAAAAATAAGGAATTGGATTGAAGCTGTATGAGATTATAATCATGCAATCAATTTTAAGTTGACCATCTGTAGTTATAATACTTTTAAGGAGTCAAGCTTATGAAGGATAGCACTATTAGTATAGGGGCAGTATTGGATATTATTTTTAAAACCACCAATAAGCGTGTCAGTATTCTGGCTGATAGATATCTTTTAAAGGATCGGACAATTATATATAAATGGAGAAATAAGACAGTTAGAATTAGTGAAAACGATATGAATAACATAGTGGAATTTGCAGTTAATGAATCGTCTTATATTCAGCGTAATGCAATAAGAGATAAAATTGTTTGTTTGATAGAGAATTCAGATCTAAGACAAGATATTAAGAATGAACTGATTGATAACAATGAAGATTTCTCAAAGTTTCTGCAGGAAGTACTTAAAACTACGGCAGTTGAATTTGAGCAAACCTTAGTGGACAGCAAAGATGAGAGGCAGAAAGACTCTATGAAAGCTTTTACACTTTTACCTACCAGAGCCACCAATAAGTTCGTAGGCAGGGAAAAGGAATTGGGAGAGCTTGAGGCTAGACTCAATGAAAAAAATGCAGCAGTTCTTGTTAAGGGTATTGGGGGAATTGGCAAGACCGAGATTTGTAAGAGACTATTCTGGAACAATAGAGAAAGATATGATTTTATCGGATGGATAGACTATGTTTCAGGCGTAAAAGAGTCATTTGTAAATCAGATTACAATTGATGGTCTTAAATTTACTGAAGAGGCAAAATTAGATGAGAAATTTTCACAATTAATTAGACGCCTCTATAACTTTCCGTCAAATTCGCTGCTTATAGTGGATAATCTGGAGGAAAATCATGATGAGGCAATGAAAGCTATCCTTTCACTGCCATTTAAGGTTCTGGCAACATCAAGAGTTCAAATTGAAGGATTTGATATATATAACCTTGAAATGCTGGATGATAAGAAATGCTTGGAACTTTTCTATAACCACTATCAAGGTACAAGGGATGATAAAAGTCTTGCTAAGATAATTAGATTTGCGGGAAATCACACACTAACGATTGAGCTTTTAGCTAAAGCAGCAAATAATGCAGCAATGGAAATAAAAGAGCTGCTGGGTAACCTTACAAATATCGGATTTGACCTTAGAAGAGAAGTGAAAGAAACTATAAGCGCCTCATGGAACTATAGTTATGAAAATTACCATTTTTTCAATCATCTACTGAAAGTGTTCAATATGTCTTCTTTGAACCCTAGTGAGAAATACATACTTGCAAATATGTCCATACTTCCCGCAACATATATTGAGATAAAAGAACTAAGGCAATGGCTATGCCTGAATTCCAATAACGATATAAATATGCTGGTAAAAAAGGGCTGGCTTAAGCAGGAAGGGTTTAGCATATGCATGCATAGGGTAATACAGGAGATAGCTCAGTATGAGTTAAAACCCGATATTGTAAAGTGCGGTAAGTTGATGGAGGCACTTGCTGATAAACTTGAACTTCAACCTGAAGAAAATCCAATTCACAAGAGAAAGTATGTTCCTTATGGCAGCAGCATTCTGGAATACCTATACGAAGAAGATGAAAATATTGCAAATCTTGCAAATAATGCTTCAGTAATTTTGGAGGAAATGGGAGAATATAAAGAAGCCCTTAAATACCAGCTAAAAGCAGTAGAAATACGTGAAAAAATTTTAGAAAAAGACCACTCCGACCTTGCCAGGTCTTATAATACTCTGACTGGGATACATTACCACCTTGGAGATGTTGAAGAAGCACTGATATACGGGAAAAGGGCTTTGGAAATATATAAGAAGTCTTCTGAAAAAAGCTATTGGGTTGGTCAATTATATAGTACCTTAGCATGGATATACCGGGCAAAAGGTGAGTTGGGGCAATTTCAGGAATGTATATTAAACTCTATAGGAATATTTGAAAAAGTCCTTGAAGAAGACCACCCCGAGCTAGTATCTATAAATATCCTTAGATTTTTCTCACAGAAATCTCACTAAACTTGCAACACCAAAAGTAGTAAAAAAAGTTATAATAAGGTTATACACGGGAGACATGGTGACTGGGGGTAAGGAAATTGTGTTTATAGCCAAACAGGATATGCGTATTCTGAAAAAAGTACTCGCTCTATTTAAGCCATATAAGAAGGAAATTGCCGCCATAATAATAATAATGCTTGTTTCGGCCGGGATAAATATGATTATCCCCCTAATCAGTAAACAAATGATGGATAAAGGCATACTGGAGAAAAATGTGCTTATGGTAATCAAGTTTTCAATTGCCAGTCTTTGTTTGATATTACTGGATCAGGGATTTGGTATGCTGGAGACAAAATACAGAGCATATATAAACTCCTTGATGTCCTATGAATTATCTAAAAATGCTTTCAGGCATATTCTCAAACTTAAAATGAAATACTTCAACAACACCAATTTCGCTGAGGTTATGAATAATGTCAACATGGACGTAACTAACATATCCAAGATTTCCGATAGAGGGACGTTTTTCATAGTAACCCAGGTTTTCAGAATTATCGGAGGCATTATAGGACTTATATTAATTGACTGGAAACTGACTATATTGGTTTTAAGTATAATACCTCTCCGCTATAAATTGGTCAAATACCTTGCTAAGAAACGGAGGGATATGTTTGAAAAATATATGGAGTATAATAGAGAGTTTTCATCTTGGTATGGGGATACCATTAGTGGGGTAAAGGAAATAAAGCTCTGGGGGATACATAGGTTAAAACTGGGCGAATTTATAAAAAAACAGCGTAATATTATAAAAGTAAATATTAATCTCAATATAGTAGACAAGCTTAACGAACTCTCTGAAAGTATAGTGTTTCAGGTTATTATAAGTGTGCTCTATATACTTGGTGTAAACATGATAATTAGCGGCAGCTTGACTGTGGGTGGGCTCTTTGCCTTTGTGACATACAGTGTTTATGTGACAGGGCCAATGTCAGCGATTCTCAATATAGGATACAACTTTTCCAATATAATCCCTTCAGCTAAGAGGTTATTTAACTTAATGGAGATGGAGTGCGAGTACGGTAAAGTTGCAGCTAAAGCAATCAGGCTTGATAGAGATAGTACTCAGGGAAGTATAAAGTTTGACGATGTTTCATTCTCTTATGATAATAGCGGTCGGCTGCTTAAAAATATAAGCTTTGACATAAAAAATGGTGAAAAAGTGGCTATCATTGGTACAAATGGCTCAGGAAAGTCAACATTGATTAACTTACTTTTGAGATTTTATGATCCACAGTCCGGCAAGATACTGTTGGATGATGTAGACATAAGGCAGATAAATTTGATTGATTATAGAAAAATAATATCAGTTGTAAGTCAGGATTTATATCTCTTTAATACAACTGTAAAAGAGAATATAGGGATTTCAGATGGAAGTGCGGATATTTTCAAAGCATCAAAGGATAGTACAGCCCATGAGTTTATAAAAGAGCTGCCCCTAAAATACAATACGGTTGTTGGGAGGAATGGTGCTAATTTATCAGGGGGAGAGAGACAGAAGATAGCACTGGCGAGGGCCCTGGCAAAGGATTCGAGGATACTGGTATTGGATGAGGCTACGTCCAACTGTGATGTTGAATCGGAGCTATACATAAATGAGCTTTTGAATAACAGAGCATTTAATAAAACTGTTATAGTAGTGACCCATAGGCCGGATATATTAAAAGGTGTTGATAGAATAATCATTATTGATAACGGAGTCATTTCCGATATGGGTACACATGATGAGCTTTACCTTAGAAGTACTGCGTATAAGAGTATTATAAACATTGACAGCAGTGTTGGAAGAAAAAATGCAGTTTAAAGCTGGCTATTTATTCCCTGAATTACATAGCGGATAACGAATTTTGAAAGTGATTTCCAATAAAGGAGATCACTAAGTTTACACTTCGTTATCTATACCTCGAGGGTAAAGGGGATTTTAAATAGAATATAAATTCTGGCGCCGTAAGTAATCGCGAGCTTCCGGAGCGGAAAAACAATTTAAATTAAATTTTGGAGGTATTTTATCATGAAAAAGCTCGGTAAGAAACTAGTAGAAACTAAAAAAACTATTCAGGCTTACAGCTCAATATGTGGTACCAGATGTGCATGGTGTGCACCAATATCAGTTTCATTATCCGGTCAAGTTTATGCAGGGTATACTGATTAATTATTGAATAGTTTCAAAAATGTATTTCAGGGGCAGAGCAATCTACCCCTGAAATACATTTTAAAGTACTAATTTTAATCTCAAGTGCCCTTTAACAGGATTTATTTCTAAAATAGTGTGGGCGCCACATCAAGGGAGTACATTATAAATTTTGAACTATTAGAATTCGGTTGTGTTATAGATAAGTCAGTGTAAATTTAGTGATTGACCGTTAGGCAATGAGCTGTGATAAGTGCGATTTGCCTAACTGGGTAAAAACACTTTTACAGTGACTTATCTATAAAAAGCACCGGAAAAAGGAGAATTACAATATGGCTGTTACGAAACCTTTTATACACCTATTCACGCTTCACCAGAATTTTTACATCTATGATGTAAATAAAAATGCAATAGTGAAAATTGATGAGGATACCTGCAAATCGCTGCGTACCTATCAAAAGGACGCTGAAAATATAATTGAAAGTGATATTGTTACGCGGATGAAAGATAGTGGTTTTTTATCAAGTAAAAGAGCTTTTGAAATCGTACATCCGGATAACGAGTTACTGCATTATTACATAAATAATAAAGTATGCATGATTGCGTTACAAATAACCCAACAGTGTAACCTAAGGTGCCAGTACTGCGCCTACTCGGGCAATTATTTAAACCGGAATCACTCAAATAAAAAAATGGATTTCGAAACGGCTAAGAAAGGTATAGATTTTGCTATAAATCATTCAAGAGAATTTCCCCATATATTCATTGGGTTTTACGGAGGAGAGCCTCTGATGGAATTTGACATGATTAAAAAATGTATTGAATACGCGATTAATCAAGCGGAAGGTAAAGAAATTATATTTAATCTCACTACAAATGCGACTTTATTAAATGAAGAAATAGTGGCATATTTTGAAAAATATAACGTCAATCTCTTGATAAGTCTTGACGGCCCGAAACATGTGCATAATAAAAATAGGGTTTTTGCAGGCAATGACAATGGGACCTTTGATGTCGTAATGAAAAACCTTGAAAATATAAGCAAAAAGTTTCCCGAATATTTTAAAAAAATACTTTATAACGTTGTATTAGACCCACAAAATGACTTTAGTTGCACAAATGAGTTTTTCACAAACTTTGAAACTATAAAAGACTCATTTGTTACTGCCAGTGATATAAGCTCATATTATTTAAAGGATAAGCCTGAGGTGTCCGAGGATTACCTCATTAAACGTAACTACGAAATCTTCAAACTGTTCCTTTCCAAACTTAATAGACTGGATGAAAAGTATACTTCCAAACTCGTTATGCGATACTATTCCGATTTAAAGAAAAGCATGTATGATGATCGGGAACATACAAATGAGATTTCAGATAAAAACCATCATGGAGGTCCATGTATTCCAGGTGTAAACAGGCTGTTCATGAATGTTAACGGAGACTTGTACCCCTGTGAGAGAGTCAGCGAATCGTCGGAGACCATGAAGATAGGAAATGTGGATACTGGGTTTGAAATAGAGAAAATCAGAAGTCTGCTAAATATAGGAAGTCTAACTGAGGACAAATGTAAAAATTGCTGGGCTTTTAGGTTTTGCTATTTATGTGCTGCGGCAGCAGATGGCTTAAATGAATTATCTGCCGAAATAAAAGCGTCTAATTGTGAACGTGTTAGGGCTAATGGAGAAAACTTATTAAAGGACTACTGCACCCTAATAGAGTTGGGGCATAAATTTGAAGACGGCAATAATATGTTTGCACAGTATGTATAGAAGACAAGGTAGTAACTTCAGATGGAGGTATTATAATGGCTAATAAAGAAAACTTAATGGTTTACCCGTTTGATTTTCAATCAAGCCCCATATTAAGGCATAGCAAGCTTTTACAAGCGTACAATATTACAGCGGTTATAACTCCCAATGGCTGGGGGATGAACGGAAAGGATGCCGGTATAGCTGATGGCGGCAGCAATATAGGAATCACCATAGATAGGGATTTTGAGGGGAAGCTGGATTCATGCGATACTGTTTTATTTACTGAAGCATCGGCACTTCTTGATTTTAACATGTTTATTTATCCTAAAATGCAGAAAGCCATAGAGGCTGGCAAAAATATAATTTGCCTAATAGACATCGATAGGGCTGTCGTCGAGGAATTGCAGGAAGCTTGTGACTGTAAGGGCGTTTACTTCAAGAGATTTTCACCTTCAGAGGATTTAAAGGTATACAATAGACAAAATACCCAATTAAATATGTTGATGGATATAGATGTGTCGGTAATATTTGTTCTCGGTATGTCTGAAAGAATGCAAAAGTTTGAAATACAAGTGGCTTTAAGGGAAAACCTCATTAATGCAGGGTACAGTGTCAGCCAGATTGGGACAAGGCATTATTGCGAAATATTCGGATTCCATTCATTTCCCAAATTTATGTACAGCTGCTCAATTGCTGAAGCGGATAAAATAATAATGTTTAACCACTTCTTAAAACAGATAGAAAGAGATGAAAATCCTGATGTTATAATTGTAGGCATTCCGGGTGGAATAATGCCCCTAAATAATAAGTTTACAAACAATTTTGGTATCCTTGCATATGAAATATCAAATGCAGTTACTCCTGATGCTTCTATTCTAAGTACTTTATATGACGAATATAGACCTGAACACTTCGAAGAGTTAATCACCGCGATAAAATATAAACTGGGAGTTGATATAGACTGCTTTAATTATTCAAATATAAAGTTTGACTGGGAGGCATCTAATGTTCACAGCAAAATGATGTACTTAACATCGGAATCAAGCTTCATTGATGGAAAGAAAAAAAATTACAGCACACTCAGTACTCCGGTATATAATGTATTGAATCAGGCGGACGCTGTAGCACTAAGTGATTTTCTGGTAGATAAGCTGGCAGGATATGCAGCCATAGAATGCTTGTAGGAGGAATATAGGTATGAACTGTACAGGTGGATGTGAAGATATTTACTTAAAACTAAAAGCGATTTTTAGAAGTAGATTTGATTTAAATTTTGATAACCTAGGTGAGGCTGCATTGGACAAAAATCTGCTTGGCTCGGAAATCCGGTTTGCTCCCCGGGATCTTCTGTGTCTTTTTTTCGATATAGAAAAAGAGTTTGACATAACGATACCCCAGGAGACTATTATTGCAGGGAAATTCAATACCTTTAATAATATTGTAGTGATTATTTGTACTATTCAGGAAGGAAAACGCATGGCGGTATGATTGAAGAACCTATACATATAGTGGTAATAGATGACGGTATAAATGAAAAATTCTACAATTATAACATAGGTCCACTAAAATATAATCTGGAAATAACCCCTGAGCTTCAAGTGATTGAAAGATCCAGCTATGACCCTTACCAACACAGCCACGGGACGACCTGCGCCGGTATAATAAAGAAGTACGCAGCCAATGTAGTGCTAAGCAGCATAAAAATACTAAATAAAAGAGGCTCCGGTGTAAGAGAGCAGCTTGTAAAAGCAATAGAATGGTGCATTTATAATAGAGCCCAACTTGTGAATTTAAGCCTTGGTTCTGTTGATTATAGAGATTTCAAGGCAATTAAGGATACAGTCAATCTGGGATATGAAAAAGGTCTTATTATAGTGGCTGCCTGTAATAATAAAGATGTAATAACTTACCCGGCATCACTTTCTAATGTAATAGGTGTTAGATGTGATAAAAGTACGCGTCTCAAAGAAGAGGAATATATCTATAATCATCCTTACCTCGAAAACATTGAAATAACAGCTTGCAGTACCCACACTCTTACTATGTATACTGGGGAAGTAATGACCAGTCTCTTATGTAACAGCTTTGCGGCACCCTTTGTTACTGCCATGGTAGGCAGGATTATGGAGGCTGCCCGGTGCTTATCACTAGAAGATATTAAGCATAGGCTTAAGATAGACGCACTCAATAGGAAGGAGTGTATGGAAAAGATGGAATCCCATAGAACTATTGATTGGGTGCAGGAGGGTATTGTTTTCAATTTGAGCAAATACGGAATTCCATTCAGTAAGGTTGACTATTGTTTTAATGTTATAAAAGAGGTAAACATAAAATGCTCTAATGTTCAGGAAGGGCTCTTTGTCATATGGAGGCTTATAATTGATGATAAAGATATGGCAAATACTGCGGACACTGTAGTGATAGTTATAAATGACTGTGAATTAAAGGCCTCAACACAGGAAATTGAAGCATTTATTGAAAGTGTAAATTTACTAGGTAAGAATATTATTTTTATAGATTGCAATTATGACAGTGACAAACCACTAAAAGTAGAAGTGGAAAATAATAACAAAAAAGTATGGTATCCTTCACTGGAATGCAGGCATTTTAGTGAATCCGGTAAAGCCATACAGCAAATAGATGTACCTATAATAGCTATTTATGATTATACAGGTAAGGCCTTTTTATCTATAGCTGACCGATTAGCAAGTTTATTTAAGGCAGATGGATATCACGCTGTAACTGTTTCCGACTCATGTCTGGGGGTATTGGCAGGCAGTGAATTTATTCCATATAACCCCAACGAGGATATAGAGTATAAATGTGAAATATCCGAATTGAGAAATATATGTACTCTGTATGAGCCTGATATTTTAATTCTTACAACTAGTATGCTGAATAAAAGTAGCGGGTATAAAGGTCTTCTGGGGAATAAGGCGGATATTGATATAAATATATTAATATCCGATGAAAAATCAGATATGCCCGGGTATAAAACTGGAGCCAACGATATTAATGAAATTATAGGTGTTAAATACCATATTTCATCAGGAAGTTTTAGTAGCAAAAGTTTGGATATATTTGGCTGTGGGGAGGAGTTTTTTATATCAAAATTATACAGCTATATCATAGACTTGTTTAACTCTACATCTAAGAGTAGAAGTAGTTTAAGCGATTAGTTGCCTATATAGTAGAACTTATATATACGATAACTTATAGATAATTTGCTATTACTTTAAAATTTATCTTAATTATGGTAAGTTTTAAGCTTAATTTGCCGATAAAGAAATAATCAACAACGTTTTTGGGTTGTTATTTCTTTATCGGCAAATTCCAAAATAAGGAAGTACTATTGTGTTGATTATTTTTAATTAAAAGTTATATATGTAGAGGGGAGTGGTCTTAGAAGACCAACCCCTTGTTTACTCTTAGTTTACTACTTCAACTGATCCGCCAGCTGCTCTTATAGTGTCCATTATTCCAAGCAGACCACTAGAGTGCTTTCCTCCTAAGAAAGGCAGTCTTATAATTACACATATTCCAGCTGGAGAGGAAAGTTCAACAAGGTTTAAAAGGCTTATAACAGCACCTGCTGGTATAAAAACCCTAAGAACTGTACCTGGTAACTGTGGGCATGGATGAGACGCATTACCTGTGCAAGTTTGTTCTTTAGATGACATAATGTAGACCTCCCTTATTTTTATACTGTAATATATACTATGCATTTACTTATAAAAATGTTAACATAATAAATTTACATTATTTATTGTAACAAAGTAAGAGAGGGATTGTAATTATCTTATATAGATATAAAAAAGGCATGCAACTTTAGACTGCAAGCCAATATAACTTATTAAAGGTATAGCATGTTAAGTCCCTTATAGAAGAGCTCAAGCAATAAGTAAGTACGTTTTATCATTTGAGAAATAGCAGTTTAACGTCAAGACTTATACCACTTGGAGACAATATTTCAATTAAATTCAAAAGATTAATTTCGGTACCGGCAGGGATTAAAATGTGTATTATATTGCCGTTTGAGCTAACATCCGACTTTTTATGGGGTATATTTTCTTCCTCTATACATTTTTCTGAATGGGTATTTTTCTTGCAGCTATACCTTCTTCTTTTTCTTTCAGACCAATGGCAGCGGTTGATAGTATCTTCAATTGCTTCCCGGTATGTCATATATTAATTATCCCCTCTAACTTCATTTACTTATATATATTATGTTCAAAATATGGAATATGTTAACATAATAAGCTGAATTGTGGTTATTGAGTGAAAAGCATAGATTATTTAATAATGGCAACCACCATATTGACAAATTTAAAGGTGTTATTATATAATAAATTATACGTGGGAAATAATGTATTGTTATAAATAGAGAGAGAATAAGACATAAATAAGTATGTTAAGTGTATGAGTGGTTTAGTAGTTGTGATTAAATTTTTTTCTATTGTAGTTTCTAGTCTTTTTTATATCATATATTTATAGATTTCTAGATATACTTCAAAAGTGCAATTTGCTTCGTAAACCGCTTTTAATAATATCACTCCACAACCTAAAAATGCGTTATTATCGCAAACGTTTGTAATAAATATGTAAAATGGTACGAAATGTTAATTTAAAACTTCGTATAGTTCCATGTTGCTTGCAAACGTGTGTTGATAAGTTTAAATAACATTTAACGCAATCTTATAGAAAGGAGAGGCTATTAAGTTTATTTAACCAAACTAAAATTTAAGAACTTAGGAGGAGAAAGTATGTATTTAAAAAAGAGAAAACAAAGGCGTGTTATCTCGAAAAGGCTAGCGCAGAAGATATCTGCACTAATAATGGCGCTAGTAGTAATGACAGTGTACTCATTAGGAGCTTTTGGAGAAATCGCCGCTTCACACGTTTATCACAACCATATGCCGAATTTCTGGCCCTACTATGATGTGACAAAGTACGACTCTACGCCTGTAGGCGGTGAGATAAGGTATATGTATGACGGGCAGGTTATCGAGTTGAAAAAGAATCCGCCTGCAAACTATACATATTATTTACCCAGTGGTGCTCCAATGCCCCACGATGATCTGGTAAGCTATTATACACATCATGCAAAGACTGGTGCCTACTTATACTGGCCATGGAGTGTCGCAAGTACCCTCGATGCCAATCATCCTTCAGCTCAAATGCATGTTACCATGTCAGCAGCTGTTATAAATAACGTAAATAGTTTTATGTACACAAAAAATGTTTCAGGATATGATAATGTAAACTGGGGACAGCCCTGGAAAAGCGCTTACGATAGTCTGACGACTGTTAACGGCAAAAAAACATTAGACATGATTCACTTCACAGGACACCACTCTATGGGTCCGCTGGTTGGAAATGATTATTTCCTTAAAGACCTTATTTACCACAATGTAACGTTGGCACAACCTTATTTTATGGGAAGCTCCTTTAAGTCATCAAAAGGATTTTTCCCCACAGAGCTCGGCTTTTCCGAGAGACTTATACCAACATTGTCAAAGCTGGGTATAAAGTGGTCTGTTATCGGTAATGTTCATTTTTCACGTACTTTAAGGGATTATCCTTACTTAAACGATCCCGGTAAGGACTGCTTAATATCACCTCCTAACAGGGCTGATCTACAGAACGAAAGCAATGTTGGCGGATGGATTTCACAGCCGATGTTTAATGAACAACAGGTAACTCAGAATAAGTTTCCTTTTGCATCTACTCCACACTGGGTACGTTATGTAAATCCAGAAACTGGAGCTGAAGACAAGATTGTCGGTGTTCCTGTAGCTCAGGCTGAATCATGGGAGGAAGGATACCAGGGTTCTGTTACTGCTGCTGCACTTAAGCCTTTTGAAGGTATGGTATCTCAAAAACAATTTTTTGTTATAGCCCATGATGGAGATAACTCCTCAGGTAGGGCGGGAGATGAAGGAACCTGGCGTAATGCAGGAAACGTTACATATTCAGACTCAGGGGTTAAAGGAATAGGTATAGACGAATACCTGGTAAACAATACTCCTGCTGCTACTGATGTAGTACATGTGCAGGATGGTTCATGGATAGATACAAGGGATTCTTCCTCCGACCCTCAATGGCACCACTGGAAACTGCCATTCTGCATATGGAAGGGACAGTTTGCAGACTTTAACAGGGTTATGGGTACAAATTATTCACCAAAGACCAATTTATCCGGACAGCAGGAAGGAATGACTGTCTCATTTGAATACGGATATCATTACCTTGAAAGAAACTTTGCTTTATTACAGGCTGCTTTAAACTACGCGAAAACTGCCGAGCAGATATGGTTGGAAGAACATCCTAATTACTGGAAGCCAACTACAGCGCTTGATAATGAGGTAACGTATCAAGGAAACCAGTTGAACCCATGGATGATGTCCTATCCCGTAAAAGGTAATCCAAGCAATGATTATGCAGGAGGGGCAAACCCGGCAGAATTGGCATGGTACTTCTTGATTCCTGCTATTGATTCAGGTTTCGGTTATTATGATGAGAACGTAGACGACGGTGTAAAACCTACGGTTTCATTTAACCAGTCATTGTACTTCTCAAAGCCTTATGTTCAGAGCAAGTTGGCAAAGGATAAAGTAGGTCCTTCAGTATGGTGGCCTCAGAGATGGCCGTATAATCCTGGAAGTGTAAATAACGATAAGTCCGAAGGTTGGACTACTCATTACTTTGACAATACCTTTGCTGTTTATACCTATGCCCATGACTTGAGCGGCATAAAGGACATAAAAGTTAAGGTAAGGACACATACTGCTAAAGTTGCAGATGCAAAGGATAACACATTCAGAGTGTATGATCCGGCAGCACTGAAGGCACAAGGTATTGCAAACATAGATCCAGCAAAGGTTAGCAGTTGGGTTGAATATCCTATGAAGAAGAGAGATTTGAAACCTGATATCAACGGCGTAGACTGGCAGGCGTCAGGAAAACAAATCATGCAAAAGGTTCCTGCACAGGAAATAGGTGATTTATACTATTCTTACCTCAAAAACTACAGAGACCAATTGGTTGACTACTATATTGAAGCAGTTGATGAAAAAGGCAATGTAACAAAGAGTGAAATACAGACTGTTTATGTAGGTGCAGGAAAGTACTCCAATGTAGGAGGCAAGATAGTAGAGGACATAAACGGTACTATACAGGGTACATATCCGTTCCTTACCGATGGACCGGCACCGACACCAACACCGACACCAACACCTGGAACCTTTGCTGAAGCGGAAATAGCAGCACTTTCAGGTGGAGCCGCTGTAAACACAAATCACACTGGGTACTCCGGTACAGGATTTGTTGAAGGATACTGGAATGTAGGAGCTACTACAGCGTTTACTATGAATGCCGCTTCAGCAGGCAATTATGACGCAAAACTCAAGTATTCCAACGGCGGTACTACGGCGCAAACAGTAAGTTTATATGTAAACGGAACTAAATTAAGGGATGTAAGTTTCCCTACTACAACGAACTGGGATACATGGGCAGAGAAGACAGAAACGGTAAGTTTGAATGCAGGCAACAATGTAATAACATTTAAGCGTGAATCAAGCACCTCCGGGGCAATAAACCTTGATTGCTTGAGTATTTCATTGACTGGAAATACGACGCCGACGCCAACACCAACAGTAACACCAACGCCGACGCCGACGCCGACACCGACACCTACACCAACGCCGACACCAACGCCAACGCCGACACCAACGCCAACACCAACACCGACGCCGACACCGACGCCGACGCCAACGCCAACGCCTACAACAAGGTATGAAGGAGAAAGGGCAGTTCTTGCAGGTGGAGCTAAAGTAAACACCAATCATGCAGGATACTCAGGTACAGGATTTGTAGACGGCTACTTAGCTGTAGGTGCTACAACAACATTTACTGTAAATGCTGCTACAGCAGGAAGCTACAACACTACTTTGAGATATGGCAATGCTACGGGTAGTGCAAAGACAATAAGTATTTATGTAAATGGTACAAAAATAAGACAGACCAGTCTTCCAAATCTGGCAACCTGGCCTACATGGGGAACTAAATTAGAGACTTTAACGCTAAATGCAGGTAACAATACAATTGCATATAAATATGACTCAACAGACAGCGGTAATGTAAATATTGACTGCATTGATGTTGTGAAGTCTGTAACACCAACACCAACACCGACACCAACACCGACGCCGACACCAACGCCAACACCGACGCCAACACCGACACCGACACCAGGAAAAATTAATGTTACATTTACAATAAATAATGCTACTACTGTCGTGGGGCAGAATGTTTATATCGCAGGAAACTGCATAGAGTTAGGTAACTGGGCAGCTGCAAGTGCAGCAGGACCTGGTACATGTCCGAGCTACCCCACATGGAAAGTGACTGTTGCATTACCTGCCGGTCAGGCCATACAGTTTAAGGCAATAAAGAAGGATGCAAGTGGAAATGTAATATGGGAAGGCGGAAGCAACAAGACATATACAGTTCCTACATCGGGTACAGGAAGCTACACCTGGACGTGGGTAAACTAAACGCCTTTAAGAACATAGCTTCCGGTCATCACAATAGATAAAAAATAAAATGCCTTTGGGCAGTTTGAATTAAGACGTGTTCTCTTCAAACTGCCCAAAAGTGTAATAAAGAGAAGTGAGGTTTGGGAATTCCTCACAATATAGGGAGGTATTGGTGTATGTATGTTAAAAAGTTAATTTCAATATTTATGATATTTGCTATGGTAATAACATTTGTCAATGTTGTTACCGTGCCTGAAAAAGTAGGTGCTGCCACCGAAACAAGTACATTTTCATGGAATAACGCTACTATATATTTTGTTTTTACAGACCGTTTTGTTAACGGAAATACATTAAATGACCGCTCATATGGACGTGACCCTAGCGACGGAGGTGACGGCGGAAGGAACATCGGGACATTCCACGGCGGTGACTTGGCCGGATTGACCCAAAAGTTGAATGAAGGATATTTTACAAACCTTGGAGTAAATGCAATATGGATAACTGCTCCATACGAGCAAATACATGGATGGGTAGGGGGCGGAAACAGCGGTGACTTTAAGCACTATGCCTACCATGGCTATTATGCACTGGATTATACCAAGGTAGATGCAAATATGGGTACTGAGAGTGAGCTCAGAACTTTTATAGATACGGCACACTCAAAAGGTGTTAGAGTATTGTTTGATATTGTAATGAACCATCCGGGATATAGCACTATCAAGGATATGCTGGAATATGGCTTTGGAAAGTGGAAAGGAAGTCCTTTAAGTGTGAACTGGACCCCTGGGTCGGGAGAAAACTGGAGCTCGTACAATAACTATATAGACTACGAGAATGGGACCACTGAGTGGGCTAGATGGTGGGGACCCGACTGGTTAAGAGTCGTACTGCCTGGATATGAGTATCCCGGTGAAGGAGATGTAGTGGGTTCTCTTTTAGGGTTGCCTGATTTTAAGACTGAGTCTACTAAATATGTGGGACTACCGAATTTCTATTCAAATAAGACCGATACCAAAGCAACCTACATTGCCAACTATACAGTAAGAAAGTATCTGGTCAAATGGTTGACCGATTGGGTAAGGGAGTATGGAGTAGATGGATTCCGATGTGATACCACTAAGCATATTGAAATGGATTCATGGAAAGAATTAAAAGCAAGTGCAACGCAGGCTCTTAGAGACTGGAAGGCGGCAAATCCCAGCAAAAAGATTGATGATGTGGATTTCTGGATGACAGGAGAAGTATGGGGTCATGGGCCGGAAAGAACCTTCTATTATGACAATGGCTTTGACTCTATAATAAACTTCTATTTTCAGAACTCAATTAACGATGGAATAAGTAATTATAGTGGAATAGAAGGTACTTATGCCTATTATGCAAGCATAACAAATGCAGATCCTTTGAGCTATATTTCATCTCACGATACATCCTTATATTACAATGGTGATACAAGCAGGCAAAAAAGGGCAGGAACACTTTTATTGCTTGCTCCAAAGGCTGTTCAAATCTTTTATGGAGATGAAAATGCCAGAGCATTTGGGCATAGTTGTTCGGATTCAACCCAGGGTACAAGGTCCGACATGCCTTGGCCTGGAAACACCGATGTTCTAAGCCACTGGCAGAAAGTGGGCCAATTCAGGAATAAGCACGTAGCTGTAGGAGCTGGTGCACATAGACAAATAAATTCTTACCCCTATACATTCAGCAGGGTAAAAGGTGACGATAAAGTGGTTTGCGTACTTGGAGCTAGCGGTTCTACTACTGTTAATGTATCTTCAGTATTTACAAACGGAACAACCGTTAGAGACTACTATACAGGAGCAACCGCAACTGTTAACGCAGGAAATGTCACATTCAGTGCTCATTCTAATGGTGTTATTCTCATTGAAGCCGATGAGGGAGGAGCTACACCAACGCCAACACCAACACCAACACCAACACCGACGCCAACGCCTACCCCGGGTTCGAAATATGAGGCAGAAAATGCAGCGTTTTTAAATGGTGCTAAAGTTAATACAGACCATAGCGGCTATTCGGGAACTGGCTTTGTTGACGGATATTGGAACAGCGGAGCTACTACAACCTTCACCGTGAATGCAGCGGAGGCAGGTAGCTACGATGTGGTCCTAAGGTATGCAAACTCAACTGGCAGTACAAAAACATTGAGTATATATGTAAACGGTACAAAGATTACGCAGTCTACACTTACAAACCTTGCAAACTGGGATACTTGGGCTGATAAAAAGGAGACACTGACACTCAATGCAGGGAGTAATACAATTGTATACAAATACGATTCAGGGGACAGTGGAAATGTTAACCTTGATTATGTTAATTTAGAAAAGACAACAACAGTTACACCGACACCTACGCCAACACCCACACCCACACCCACACCTACGCCGACACCTACGCCAACACCTACAC
>JAOAEJ010000026.1 GCA_026416815.1 Clostridia bacterium
GTCTTCTATAGTGATACGTTACTTTTTTCGTTTTTATATCCACAAAGAACTCTGCATCATCAGGTGCTCCAGTGGCTAAAACTGCAGGCATTTCCAAAGAAAGCTTCCATCTATAACCGTCCGAAGTTGGTAGTGTAAGGCCTATGGTAGGCTTTCCATCAATCGTAGGATGTTTGTCCTTATACTTTTTATAGAATTTTCAAAGTCTTTAAGGGATTTGAGCCTTGGATATCCCTGTTCCTTTAATACTGCCAATTGTACAGCAAAAGAGAAATCCCACATATACCCTGGCCTTGCATCATTACCCATATTGCCATTTAATGCATAAATGTTTTTATCATTTTTTGAGTATTGCAGGCGTTTGATTTTATCCCCATAAAAAGCCTTTATATTGGAGCCATACTTTTCAAGATAGTTGTTCCATGGAACAAGGGCATTTATTTTCATAAAAGTTGCTACCGAATCTGAGCTTAAATACATAATATCCGGATATTCTCCGCTAGCTGCCATTACACCAACCTTTTGCTTGTAACTGCCCACTGGAAATATCATCTTTAGAGTAACTCCCGTCTTTTCCTTAAGCTTTTTAGCAACAGGGCTTTTATAGTCCTCATAATTATAGAGATGAATATCACTGTACATGGTCAAAGTAATAGGTGATTTGCTAACTGTGGCTGTCACCTTTGGAGTAGCTTTCAGTTCCTGGATATTTGCCGCAGAGTTTAGAGCATAACCTGGTGAAGAAGTAATTACGTAAGTTTCGTACAAACGTGAACATTGAAAATGTAATATGTTGGACACCATAATATAACAATAGGTGAGAACAATCCCCTGTAGTATTATTAATTCACCACAAAAAAATAAACAAAGGGGGTCTCACCTATGAAAAGTATAACCTTTACCACAGGTGAATTTAAAGTGGAAAAAACTTCTGCATGGCTTGTTGGTTTCGTTAAATTTGCTCAAACACTTGGTGCTCTAGAACTTCTTGAACAGGTAAAAATAAAGATGAAAGAAATTGACTACACCGTACACCAAAAGATGATTACCTTGCTGCTATCTATCGTCACTGGCTGCAGATACACATCTGATATTAACCATAAACTTGTGCCCGACACTGTTGCCGCCAATCTATTCGACATGAAGCGGTTTCCTGACCAGTCCCAGGTAAACGACTTAATCCGGAGGATTGACGAAAAAGGTGTAGCACAGTTAGCAAGTGTACATCATCAAATGTTTATGCAGAACGCTCAATGTTTATCTGCTGCTGGTTTCGTTGTGGTAGATATTGATCAGTCCGGACTTATCGCCAATGGTAAAACCTATGAAGTAGCTCAAAAGGGGTACTTCTCAAAAAAGAAGAACCAGAAAGGCTACCAACTGTCAGCCGCTTTCTGCGGTGAAGTAAGTGAATCAGTATCCTTGTATCTCGACCCTGGCAATACTCACTGTGGTGCTCGATTTGATGATCTTGTGAAAGATACGCTCGTTAAGCTAAGTGATATTGCCAAGGACCACAGGCTTATTCTAAGAGTCGATAGTGGGTATGGTTCTGATGATAACATCAATAAAATCCGGCACAAAGTTTTGTTTGTAGCCAAAGCCTATTCAACCGTCAGACCTACCAACATCGCCAAGACCATTAAAAAGGAGGACTGGGAGGAAGTTGATGACTGTGTAGATCTGTTCGAACTCCCTATGGTGGATGGGTTACGGCATATTGTAGTAAGAACCCTAACCCGTAAAGGGGATTTCGAGTACACCATGCTTATATCCAATATTCCATCCAGGCAAATGTCTGCGGTAGAGATGTTCCACTTTTACAACAAGAGGCAGACAATTGAAGCATTTTTCAAGACCTGCAAGAATGTGTACCACATTAGAAACCTTAGAACCAGGAAGTTTAATGGCATTCATGCCTTCCTATGGCTTGTATTCATTACCCACAACCTCTTATCCTGGTTTAAAGCTACAATGCTTTCCGGCACTGAACTTGAGGGTGTGGGAACGAAAACTTTAGTTGAGAAACTTGGCTCCATTACTGCTGAAGTTAGGAAAACGGCTCAGTCCATTGTAGTCACTCTACCGAAAGTAAGTGTCCTAGCACGGAAGTTTGCAGAGTGCATGCAACCAAGATATGAGCAAGTATCATTGTTCTCAACATCCTAGCTGGGATTAACTGTTATATTATGGAGTTTTCAAGGTTCGCTACAGCCTTTGACTGTAAATATTTCTTAAAATATGATATACAATACATTGTGGCTTCATTCATTACAGAAATATCGGTAAACCTTGGGATTAAGCCTAATGTATTGCTGGAAAACTATTTACAAATTGCATCTATGTCGTTTGTACAAAACTTAGGTAA
>JAOAEJ010000047.1 GCA_026416815.1 Clostridia bacterium
GTAGGTGTTCAGTAAATCTAAAAAAATGGTTACGAGCACCAAAAAACTACCAACAACTAGCAGTATAGCAATAAACAAAGAACTGATCATTGAAAATAGAATAAGGTGCAGTTGATAGGAAGAGTTTACCACTACAAAATGGCAAAGCTTCGCAAAGCATAGGAATAAAGGTGAAAATTCCCTATGGATTAAGCGGCAATTTCCTGGTAATCTATATTCTCAAGGGCTTCAGCTATGGCTTTTGCATGTTGGGTCATGCATACCAAGGCAGTCCTCACAAAGAAGTTTTTAGTACCCCTAAATAGTGGGGTCTTTAATCCGTTATTGAGGACCGTATCGCCGATTACGGATTCGATGCGAGCTCTTCTTGAGTATATATCTTTCCAGAGTTGTGAGCCTCTAGGGATTTGTGTAAACCAGCGGATGTCGTCTTCTATGTGGGTATAGACTGTCTTGCCATAGCTGGAATCACAACAAGGCTTATCACATTTTAACTTTTTAGCTAACTTCTTAGATGCTTTCAAAGGGCATCTCCATTTGTATCTTCGTTTCTTCTTATCAATTCCCCAGTAATAGTAAACATGTCCGGCAGGACAAACGGGTAAACCGTATTCATTCTCTGGTGTGGGTGTTTGAGAATTTCTCGGGTTTATCGCAATTATAGGTTTTCCGCCCAGAAGACATATCCACCAGTAAATGTAGAATGCGTCATAGCCAGAGTCTAGGATTACGTAGTTAAAATCCACTTTCATGCTGTGGTAAAGGTACATTAAAAGATGTGGAGATACTTTTGAATCATGGACATCTGCTCCTGCAATAAAGAATGTGAGGGGTAGGCACTTGGAAGGATTATTCACTAATGGTGTGACAGCAAAGTGAATTCCATATCCCATCAAGTACTTATCAAGATTATGGTCATAGCCCTTGGTAGCCTCCGGGTCTGTACACATGGAACACTTAAAAGGCTTTATACTACTACTGGAGCACCTGCAGTACTTTTCTGGCAGATACTTCTGCTTACAAAAAGACTTGGTTTTGCAGCCGTCAAAGATTACTTTGTCGTGAGGATCAATAATGCCTAACTCGACAGATGTTTTTACAAATACGGTTTCAAATAACTTTTTAACCAGAGTACCCTGAGACATAATATCGTCAATATCCACTTCCTTACTAAACAGGTTTGATATAAACCATGAAAAATAGGCTTTGGAAGGCGTTCTATCAGGGTTGAAACCGGATAAATATGCATAGCGTGATGTATCTTTAAGCTCTTTGACCCATTTGTTAATGGATGTGAAACCTGCAAGATACATGACAAGCAGCGACCTTAATGCATCTTGTGGTCGAAATTCTGCAACACGTCCCCAAGGATTTGACGAATAAAAATGCTTACATAGGTCATAGGCACATGAAAGGTCTATTTTAGAAATTATTTTGGCTATCCTGTCAGTTCTGCGGATATGCTGAAAAAGAATTAATGAATAAGCCAAATGGCTTTGATTTGGTGGTAACAATTAACCTCATCCCCTTTCTAAATCGCTATTTTAGC
>JAOAEJ010000035.1 GCA_026416815.1 Clostridia bacterium
CGATCTACGACTCCTCCTACCGTGCTTTGTAGTTTACCTTCCCCTCAAGACTAAGATAGCATTTTGGTGAAAGTCGCGCACCATTTTTTCATTACTATTTGTGCCGCCAGCGACAGCGGCGGAATGGAGATTTATATGAAAGTAGCTATTCTAACCATGTTCAGTGATCTTGATACTACATATTCACTTGTAAATGTGGTAGCAGAACAATTAAGGATGCTTCTTACTGCGAATGTACCCACTAAATTGCTGGTTTGTGAACGTTTTGCACAAAGCAGCAAATACGGAATCTATCTGGATGAAAAAATAGAATGGGCTGAAGTTACCAATACGCTTAACGGCAAGCAAATCCAATGGTTTGATTATGACCAGCCCACTGGAAAAGTCCATGATACTTTCTTCCAGGAAGCAGAAGTGATAGCAGACGATCTGGTAAACAAGCTGTCGGATGTGGATGTATGCATTATGCATGATATTCTCTATCAGGGCTGGCATTTAATTCATAACGTAGCAGTTCGGAAAGCCCAGGAAAAGTTACCCGATGTCAGATTTATTTCCTTCTCACACTCTGCGCCTGCCAATCGTCCAAATAATCCGAAGTGGCCTTTTTCTGCTCGTTATAGCCCTATGCCCAATACTACTTACATCGCGCTCACATATTCCAGCATAACCCCACTCGCCAGGCAATACAACGTGCCTGAGGGCAAATGCCGCGTAATCAATAATAGCCTGGACTTATTGGCTAACATGAGTGACGACGTCAAAGCAATTGCACAAAAGTTTGACATATTTTCACCGGATATTCTTATAGTCTATGCCGGAAGACTGACCCAGGGTAAAAAATTTGATAAGGTGGCTGCTTTTGCCGGTGCTATAAAGAAAAAAAACGAGCGAAGTGTAAAGGTGGTTTTCTGTGACTTTCCTTCAGCAGATGTGGATGCAAAAATGTATAAAGCAGCAGTTAGATTGGTAGGTGAACGTTTTGGCCTTGAGCAGGATGATATAGCTTTCACAACTGATTTAGGGTATCCCAACGGGTTCCCCAGAAAAGGCGTTTTGGAATTATTTACGTTGTCCAACCTTTACATCTCTCCCTCCTATTCCGAGGCATTCCCGCTGACAGTCCTGGAGGCAGCCAGCAGAGGAAATTTCCTGGTTCTAAACCAGGCTGTTCCTGCCCTGGAGGAAGTAGGCAAGCAGCTAAATGCATACTTTATGCGCTGGGATGCGAGAAACTTTGGCTTTGACACCAAGGAGAACTATCACCCATCAGAGCAGGCCTATCTTGAGGATCATGGAGCAATCGTGGTCCAGATGATGAGGGAAAACCCGGTAGTTCACTCCAAAACATTGGTAAGGCAGCGCTACAATCCCAAATGGATATGGAAAAACCAATTTGAGCCTTTGTTAGAAAAGTAGAGTATAGATAACCAAAGTTAAAAGTGATTTTATCCAGCTAGGAAACCGCCACTTATCACAGGTGTTTCCCTAGCTGGAAATCACTAAGTTTAACTTTGGTTATCCCTACTATATAAACGAAAAAGGGGTGGATAATCATTTTTCCGCCCCTTTTTTCGTCTATATAAGATTAATAGCTTTTACATGTCCCGGTGCCCCACCGGAGTAGAGCACCGGACTCAAAAGAATATCGTTTATTTAGAGCAAGTTGATATTTGGAATTGTTATTATCGCTGGTTAGACTGTATCGTCAGGTCTTTTTGTAGTAGTGGAAGTCGTACTGGTAGTGCTGGTAGTAGTTGTTGTGCTTGTTGTACTTGTCGTACTTGTTGTACTTGTTGTACTTGTTGTAGTTGTTGTGCTTGTTGTGCTGGTAGTAGTTGTTGTGCTTGTTGTGCTTGTTGTGCTTGTTGTACTTGTTGTGCTTGTTGTGCTTGTTGTGCTTGTTGTGCTTGTTGTGCTTGTTGTAGTCGTAGTTGTTGTAGTCGTAGTTGTAGTAGTTGTAGTAGTTGTAGTAGTCGTTGTTGTAGTGGTAGTTGTCGTAGTGGTTACTACAGGTATTTCCAGTATAGTCTCCAGCTTAAACTGAAGGAGCATTTCCTTCTTGATTATATCCCTCAGTACCTGTTCCACAACTTTATCGATCCTTTCCAGATCGCTCACTGAAGGGTCCTTCACAGTCTGCCCATCCAGTGTACCAAGTATCGACTGAATTTTCTCGGCTTCAGCATTTATAATGTGAGCCAGCCCAAGCTCCTCGAAAGCTATGGAAGCTAGAAGTAAATCAATCACATTGTCTCGTGTAAGAGTAATATCAGGACTAATTTTTTCAGGAATATTTGGAAATGACATATTTTTTACTTCCTTTCTTTTACTTATTTGTTATAGTTCACTTTTATATATTATGTAAACGACATCAAGAAGGTGCCCGTTTTACATAATATATAATCAACGTTTTAACTACCTCATAAATTACTGTTCGAGGCAGCAGTTTCCAATGACCAGGTCGCAATCCTTGATCACATCAACTACACCACTGTTATGGTTAAGTTCCGGTTCATTATAAACTGTAATCATCATTTCGAATTTTTTAGACCTATACCCTACACCCTCATTCCATATTTTTAACACGAACTTTCCTACACCTTTAATCTCTGCTTGATTTCGCACTTTTTTTATTACTGTACCGACTCCTTTTATTACAATCCAGTGAGGATAGTCCTCAGAAGAACATTCAACTATTAAGCTATTTGTATAGGCTTTGAAAATCTCCATGGCATTACATTTCTGTACACTATAGCAAAGTAAATTGTCCTTAGCACAGTTACATGTTGAAATACATGATTGGACGACAGCTGTGCCACCATAAAACCGGTCACATCCGTTCAGTACCCTTCCCATTCCTCTACCATTCAGTACGCATCCACATTTTTTCTTGGTAGTTGTTGTACTGGTTGAAGTTGTACTCGTTGTAGTAAATGTCGTGGTTGTTGTAGTAGATGTTGTGGTTGTCGTACTTGTTGTAGTGGACGTTGTGGTTGTTGTACTTGTTGTAGTGGATGTTGTGGTTGTCGTACTTGTTGTAGTGGACGTTGTGGTTGTCGTACTTGTTGTAGTGGACGTTGTGGTTGTTGTACTTGTTGTAGTGGACGTTGTGGTTGTCGTACTTGTTGTAGTGGATGTTGTGGTTGTCGTACTTGTTGTAGTGGACGTTGTGGTTGTCGTACTTGTTGTAGTGGATGTTGTGGTTGTCGTACTTGTTGTAGTGGACGTTGTTGGGCATTTTATTTCGAGTACATTTTCGAGTTTAAATTGGAGAAGCATTTGCAGCTTTATGATATCCTTTATGGTCTGATCTACACTGCGGTTAATATCCTTAATATCCTGAACGGAATGTCCATTACAATATCCATCTCCCACTATGGCCCGGATTTTTTTAGTCTCAGCATCTATAAGTTCTGCTAGGCTGATTTCCTCAAGCGCAATAGAAACTAATAGCAAATTTACTGCATCTTCCCTTGTTATGCTAATATCCGGCGTAATATCGGGAATATTAGGAAATGACATTATCATACCTCCTCATTTATAGCATAGAGCCAGAATAATATACTATATATTATGTAAATAGAAGACATTCTGCTCGCTATTTGACCTAATCCAAAAACAAAAAAATTTATATAGTAAAAGCTTTTGAACTGCTCTCACATCATCCATGGCTATTCCCATTCACCGGTACCCACTTCCTGTATGAAGAGCAAACTATTGACCTTGTTAAGGAATCTCCAAGCATATACCTTACCGATTTAAATTTAAAAGGGTACGGTTATTATGGAAATTCTCAGAGTGAACGCTTCTTTATCCCCCGCGAGAACTTTGAAAAGGTCGGAGGTTTTGATGAAAGATTCAAGGGGTGGGGACTTGAAGACCGTGCTTTCGCTGCGTCGATAAATGCTATATGCGGACCTCAAGGGCAGGTAGAAGGAAGTGAAATATGGGATTTGTGTCATTCCGGGGTTACAGCTCCGGAAATCGACACACATGAGAAAATATTCAACGAAGAGCACACAGATTATAATGTCATACGTGCAAAAAAAGGGCTGAACTAATTATGATAAGTTATAAACTCTAGTGATTGTTAATAAAATATACTTCTATATAGTTTAAGCTTTGAATGCTCTAAATGAGGGGGCACACATCAGTGTGTCCCCTTAACTTAAATGTTTGTCAGCTGCCTTTTAACTTATATGGAAATCCAATAAAATCTTAATGGTCATTTATAATCGATATATTACTACTTTCTGAACACCATGGCATTTTTTGTAACCCACTGTACTACATTTCTCTCGGCAAATTCTTTACGGATTGTCTCGGTCAAGCTGTCTTTTTCAAAGTCAAATTCCTTAAATAAATTTATCCAGAATTCATAAGGTTGGCAGTTAACAGGGTGCAATCCTCCTTGCTCTGGAGGGGCAGCCGTAAAGAAAACCGTGTCGGCTGCGTTTGTCAGCGTCATAACCTTATTGTGTTGTGACACCTGACCTCTTAGAAAGATACCATTGATAAGTTTTTTTAATACCTTCTGAAAAAGTATATTCAGTATCCCAGTTTAGTATTTTTCTAATCTTGGAGTTGTCTAGCCTTGACCTTAATATGTCGCCATCTCTTGCAGCCTGAAAAATGACCTCACTTATAGGCTGAATGCCTTCTAATATTTGAACAAGGCCATTTAGATTGTTTTCGGTGTTGGTTGATAAATTCAAGGTACCGCAGTAACTGCTTTCCAAAGATTTATAAAGTGCATCAACCAGGTCCTCTACAAATATAAAATCCCGGGTTTGATTGCCATCCCCATAGATTGTTAATGGCTGGTTATCGAGTATCTTTTGAATGAAAATTGAGATTACTCCCCCTTCTCCTGCCATCCCTTGCCTAGGTCCATATACATTTGAAAATCTAAAGCAGAGTGTATTCAGCCCGTAGATTTCAGACCATTTTCTGCAATAAAATTCACCGGTATATTTACTCATTCCGTAAGGTGAGACTGGATTGATTGTAGATTCTTCACTTAGGGGAGTTTCTTCAGGATTTCCATACACAGCTGCTGAAGATGCAAAAATAAACTTTTTAACACCATATTTTTCTGACAAAAACAACATATTGGATGTCCCCAGAATATTAGTTCTTGTGTCCAGATACGGGCATTCAAGCGAAGTGCTTACACTTGCCTGGGCAGCAAGGTGAATGACTATATCAACTTTATTGCACTGCAGTACTTTCTCACATTCTTCATCAGCTATGTCAAAATTGTAAAATCTGTGTTTGACCTTTACGTTTTCAATACTTCCTGAAGAAAGATTATCAATAATATATATTTCATGTCCTTCCTTAAAAAGTCTGTCGGCTACGTGTGAACCGATAAATCCACATCCTCCGGTTATAAGTATCTTCATACCGTCAAGTCCCTCCCACACGTACTTGATATAACTAGTGCTTTTTAACATTACAAATTTCTATTTATACTAATGTTAAAAATGCACTCCCTTGATTGTTGTTCCTTTATATATATAAATTGCAAAAAGAATCTACAACGAAGTTCTCCCTAAATCTTTTTTGCAATTTGTTACCTTAAGTTATATTGCGATAATCAAATTTTCCCTTGCAATATCATTATCGCAATTTATAATAGAAACGAATTCTGTTACAAGGCACTAGCATGTAATATTACCAAGGATTACTTCAAAAATGGTACCAAGGATATTTACACTAATTCATATCCTTACATTTCATTTAAAAGCTTCTCACTTTCTTGCTTGATAAGCCTTTTGTTATCGGTTAAGCATCTAAAGGGTTCCACTTCTGATCAATGAAGAATTGTGTTGGAAACGGAGTAATATTTCTTTTATTAAATATTAAACAATTCTGTGCCGCAGGATATCGCTGTTCCAGTGGGACTGGGCAGTACCCGTACGAAGGAACCAAAAGCGTAGCAACGCACCCACACCTGACAATAAAGAAAGCGCCAATGTCTAGCATTAAGCTTCCGGTGCAGGGACAAATTACATCGTCGAATACATCAGCTCTGGACTCAACCTCAAGAAAAAATCCATCCTTATCCATTATCCCGCCACCATCGCCTGAATAGACTTTTGGGTAACGTATTACCCCTGCTTGTGTAAGGCTGCTGGGACAATAAATTTCATTTACTGTCAGATTAAAGATTGCCTCCTCTGGCCTAGATAAATTATTAATGCCGTCAGAATATAAAATATTATATTCAAGTTTTACAACCAATTTGAGTCTCTTGAAACCGGGTTTAATTGGTGAGGCAATCATTGATATTATTTTTACTTCTGTAACTCTAAAATGCTCCGCTCCCCGGAAGGAGAAATTTGGGGGACATGCACCCGATTCAGGTGAAAGTACCATACATTCGGTTACGCACTCCCTTAGAGCTGCCTGATCCAAAACCTTCAGCGCCTCTATACATACCAGTTCATTGGGCAACGGAAATGAATTCGGCTCCAGAATCTGGCCTGCCTCAATCTTTATTTTATGGACAGCATTATTCATGGACATAATTATGCCTCCTTGTTAAATAATACCTTACAATCAACATACAGATTTCATTTGTAATTAATCCATTCTTTAATTCCTTTTGTTAAATTACTATTATTATATTGGTAACCTCTCTAAAAGTTGACAATAAACAAATATTATGACTACTAATTTTTGGGTGTAATCTGTGTGCAGTCACCCAGCAAAATATGTATCTAAATGAATGGCTGCTTCTATAAGCCAACACCTATCGGACACTACTTTATAATTGTTTTCTTTGTAGCTCTATAAAGATTTAAAAACCTTATTATATGACATCTTAAACCAGCCCTTACTTTCCCAATATTTATTTTCATAAGGAAGCCATTGAGCACCAAATTTCGCCTTCGATTTCATAGCCCAGAAATAATAATTATTCATCAATTTTGGTTTTAGTTTTTTATTATCATTTAAAATATTAGCTACTTTTTTAGCCAATCCTTCATATTTCCTGCGACAGAAATCCATTGAAGTATAATCGTTATTAAAGTATTCATTTGCTTCCAGTCTACCCAGAGGAATGGTACCTAGAAGGTATAAAATAAGATTTAAAAATTTTCTTGTAGGCGAAATTCCCGAACCAGCTGTCGTAATAACCATCATAGATGGTTTCCCAATAAGCCTTAGCGTATGTAGCCAAACAAAAATTCGATCCGCAAAGGTCTTAAATTGTGCCGATACCCCATGAACATAAACAGGGGAACCTAATATAACCATATCACTGTTTTTGATCTTCATTTGGATATCCTGCAATCCATCTTTAACCACACATTCACCAATTTTAGTACAGGCCATACAACCTTTACAGTATCCTATACTTGTTCCATCAAGCATTATGATTTCATATCGTGCATTAGGATTGTATTCTCTAACTAACTCAAGGAAATTTTTAGTCAACTTTGCAGTAGTTGAATTTTCACCTCTTGGACTTCCGATAATCGCTGTTATTTTTTTCATTAAAACCACTCCTCTTATACATACATGTTTGTATGTTAATTTTGAAAAAAATTATTTATTTATTATACCGCTAAGAAAGCAATCAACTATACTTTCAGCATACTTTTTGATTGAAAACATCTTATCATTCAGCAGCCACAGCGTTGAGACTCCACTAAACAACCCAACAGCTGCAATAGCTGCAGCACGGGTGTCAATGTTTTTATCAAATTCTCCGCACTGAATACCTTCCTTGATGAGGTTATCAATAAAACTGATTGTGGCCTCTGTACTTTTCACCTTATGTGCCATACCCTCTTCAAGCTCCGGCAAGTAAGCAGTCTTAAACAAAACCAGTTCCTGAACCATACGATACTCTCTGTTTTCTTCCATAAATACAAGAATCTTCGTCAAAAGCTTACCCAATACTTCCTTCGGTGTACCCCCATCTGAAACTATGCTCCCCACTAAATTATTAACACCCTCAAAACGCTCGTTTAAAAGAGCTGTATATACTTCCGGTTTACCCTCAAAATAATGGTAGATAGCACCTCTGGTAACACCTGCTTCGGCAGCAATATCCTCAAGCCTTGCACTTGCATATCCGTATTGGTTAAAAACAACCATAGCAGCATCAAGTATCTTCCTTCTTGTAATTTCCGCATCATCTTTTGTTCTGCGCATAAGTTCACCTCAAATTTATATTAACATTCGTGTATGTATGTGTCAAGAAAAAAATAGACTTTCCTACTTCACATTACTTGCAGAATTACATAAAATCAATCTCGGTTTTTGAATAATTACATTCTGCTTTCTTTTATAACATCCAGTAACTTGTATTTTATCGTTTAATTTTTTCATTTATTTTTACATCACACAAAGATTGGCCATGTATCTAAAAGTATGCTATGGACCATATTAATAAGGCAGGGTTCGTGATGGTCGAGCAAATGTTGGTGTAGGTTCTGTAATTCTTGTGGGCAGTCGAAAGATTGTCTAATCATCATGAGCTCTTTTTCTATTCCTTTCTTAAATAAAACAAAGCCCTATGGGATAACCATAGAGCCTTGGTATAAATCTGGCAGAGACCTACTTTCCCGGGACGCGACCGTCCAAGTATCATCGGCACTGAGAAGCTTAACTGCCGTGTTCGGTATGGGAACGGGTGTGACCTTCTCGTAATAACCACCAGAAAATTCAGTTGACAATTGACAATTGACAGAGGACAGTTATTTACCGTCGTATCGTATCATCACTTACCAACATATTAACTTTTTAAAATTTAAAGGTTTTAACTATAGTCGACTTCTTTTAACTGTCAATTGTCCTCTGTCAACTGTCAACTATTTTTGTTTGCACCTTCAAAACTGTATAATGTAAGATTTATTGATTAGAAGACTTAATTAATCATTTATCTGGATTAAGACCTTTTCACACTTGTATGACTGTGACACTGGTTTTGACATAACTGTCAATTGTCCTCTGTCAACTGTCAATTGATTTATTGGTCAAGCCCTCGACCTATTAGTACCAGTCAGCTTAATGCATTACTGCACTTACACACCTGGCCTATCAACCATGTAGTCTACATGGGGTCTTACTCTT
>JAOAEJ010000018.1 GCA_026416815.1 Clostridia bacterium
TATAGATAGCGCACCCTAAAACTAACAATTACCAGTACTCCAAATTGCCAAAGGGCTTTATAATATAAGCCTAAGGGGGAGTATAAAATGAGTAGAAAAATGGTTGAGGTTAAATCACTTTATGGTTCAACAGTAGAGGATCTAAAACTTATAGCTAACAGCACGGAGAGTAACTATACACGCGATGTTTTGCAAGCGGTAATTCAACGTTATAACGGTGTACCTACAAGCATTATTGCAAGGAATCTCAATAAGTGTAATGCTACAATTGCCAACTACATCAACAAGTGGAATGTGCAAGGGATTGCTTGTATTTCTGACAACAGAGGCGGTAATGTGCCCAGTACACTAACTGATGATATGGTTGAGGATATCCGTGGTGTTGTTAAAAATAAAAGTCCTCACGAGTTTAAATATGAGCATAATCGCTGGAATAGCGATATCTTATCTAGGTACATTGAAGATACTTACGGAAGTAAGTTCTCTAAGTCCTGGGTAAGGAAGCTGCTTAAAAACCTTGGTTTCTCCTACAAGAGGGGCGTATACAAGCCAACTAAGGGAGATATAGATCTCCAAGTAAGTTTCAAAAAAAAATGGCAACGTTGTTGGAAATTATCGAAAACACAGAGGATTTCTCCCTTTGGGTCTTTGATGAAACAGGTAAAAGGTTAGAGTCCAACAACTTCTACTCCTGGAGTCCTATAGGTAAACCAACGATGATTGAGCGTAACGGCTGTCATAAGGGACTTAATATAATCGGAGCTACTGAAGTGTCAAAGCACTTTGAATTCCTTTACCATCAATATACCAAGGAAGATGGCTCCGTGACAGCTGCACACATTGCTAATTTCCTTGAGCAACTACTGCTCCACGATAGAAGTTTGGGGAGTAAAGTGACGTTCATCCAATGGGATAATGCTACAATCCACAAAGGAAAGGAAGTAAAGCAATTGTTGAAAGACCATGAAAGTGATTTATTTGTATTACACCAACCTCCCTACTCACCAGAACTCAATCCCCAAGAGGAGATGTGGCACTGGATGAAAAACTTTATTGCGAAAGCTTCTGCTGCAAAGAACGTGCAGGAACTTTCTGATACCATAAAACAGTTTAAGGCATACGTTGCTGCTAATAAAGATAAGGTCAAAAAGCGTCTTTATGCTGGCAACTGGTTTAAATAAATTACACAGACTTGGCAATTTGGTAATTACTAAGGCTAGAGTGCGTTAACTATATAGATAACCAAACTTAAAAGTGAATTTTTCCAGCTAGGGAAACACCACTTATCACAGGTATTTCCCTAGCTGGAAATCACTAAGTTTAACTTTGATTATCTATACAACAAAATAATAGTTGTTTACATAGGATATGGTGTATATTACATTAAAGCTGAAAAGTAATATAGTAAACAAGAATTCAACAACGCGGTTTTTACTTCCCAGGATCCCCATAAATATAAAGAGGGGAAAGCTTGCCATATAATACCTTACCATGCTTGTCATGGATGTTGAGGCACTGCTCAGGGGTATAAGAATCAGAATAAGTCCATATACCAAAAGCTCTACCCCAAACAACTGAGGCTTTTTCCGATTAACCAGCATATAAACAAGAAACGCTGTATAAACGCAAAACGCCAGCAAAGTAAAAATATAGCTTGCCAGCCCAAGATCCCATCCGCCGCAGCCTACAAAGGTAGGGTAGAATAAATACCCCAGGTATGCCATAAACGGCATTGAAGCAGTCCTACCCCAATTTTTAAGCTCATTGAAGACCGCAAAAAAGTCTCCGGTCAGGAAATACATATATGTAAAGAACGAAAGCAGAGGTATACCCGATAGTAAAAGGTATACGTAGTGCTTAATATGGATCTTGAGAGGGTTAAAACGTGCCTCCTTAAATAAATAAAACGCTATAATCACCAAGTTTGCTATTCCCGGTATCCTTGTTACGGTAGATATGCTGGCAACAAGGATTGCCCAGCCCAACCGCTTCTTTATCAATAGATACATAGAGAGTGCCGAAAGGAAAATAAACAGGCTTTCGGTGTAGACTATGGATAAATATATGGAAGCAGGGTATAGGAGAAGGTATATTACAGATTTTTGTGCAATACCTTTATCCCCGGTAACCTCTTGGGCTATACGGTAAACGAAGTACAAGCCCATAATCCCGAAAAGGTTAGACAAGATAAACCCTATATAGCTCATTTTTATCGGTATAATAAAATGCAGAAGGCTCATTAGCAGAGGATACAAAGGGAAAAACGGCCAGTTGGCATAGGGGTGCTTTTGATCCATCCTATATTTATCATAACCTTTCTCCGCCATCCTCACGTAAAAGTGGCTATCAAACTTAACAAAGTTATCAAGGGTAGGAAATTGTGTATCCTTAATAAACTCAGGAAGCTGCATTTTCGGTCTGCCGGAGCCCTCAGGGACTGTATATTTTGGTTGGATATGATACTTGGAAAACAGGTTATATCCAAAGTAGCTTACAGTATAGATACCCACCCTGCTTATAACAAATATTGCAATTATGAATGCTATGCTTCTAATTATACGATTCTCTCTTAAATTCAAAATACTCACCCGTCCTGTTTTTTTACTAAACCAAATTTTAGCACAATAAAGGCTATTTATCTACATAATAAGATTAAAATTAGGCACATTTAACAAAATATTAGCAAGTTATATCTATAATGAATTGTTAACCTTAAGTATAATTTTAATCCATATTGTGTAAATTATTTACTTCTATTTTGTTAAACGGATTAAAGGAGAATGTAGGTGTAGGGTTGCGTACCGCATAGTATACAACGGTTTTACAAAAAATAAAGGATATGATATACTGCTCATAGTATTTAGAACCTTGAGGCTCTAAGGAGGTACATAGTTTGATTGAACCGAAAATTCTCGTAATAATCCCTGCGTATAACGAGGAAGAATCAATAGACAATGTAATACGTAAAATAAAGTACTACTCAAACGTAGATATTGTAGTAGTAAATGACGGGTCAAAGGATGGTACTGCTAAGAAGGCTTTGAAAGAGGGAGTAAGGGTTATAACTCTTCCATTCAATCTGGGTATTGGAGGCGCAATGCAAACCGGGTACATATTTGCCAGGGACAATCACTATGACATAGCTATTCAGATAGACGGTGACGGACAACATGACCCTCTATACCTGGACAAGCTTATAGAACCTCTAAAGCAAGACAGATGTGATATGGCTATTGGCTCCAGATATGTGGAAGAGACTGCCTACAGGTCTTCGGTAACAAGGCGCATGGGTATGATATTCTTCTCATGGCTTATCTATGCACTTACCGGCTGGAAGATTAAAGACACCACCTCGGGATTTAGAGCAGTAAATAGAAAAATAATAGAATACTATGCCGGGAGTTATCCCACCGACTACCCTGAGGTTGACGTACTGGTAAGACTTCATAAGAAAAGGTTCAGGGTAATGGAAGTACCTGTAGAAATGCTTGAAAGGCAGGGAGGGAGCTCATCTATTACCCCTCTGAAGTCTATATACTACATGGTAAAGGTAAGCACTTCCTTAGTTATCAGTTCGCTGCGTTCAGGAGGTATGTCATGATTTTTAGTGTATATATGCTTTCTATAGGATTTAGCATACTGTTTCTCCTGGTAATTATCGAAATGGTAAGAAAGAATAAGCTTTTAGAGAAATACTCGCTACTATGGATATTTTTTGGCGTGATACTGTTGTTGCTATCCAGCACACCGGTATTTATAGAGCGGATTGCCGGTTTAATGGACATAAAGTATGCACCTTCGGTATTATTCTTATTCGGTATGGTGTATCTGATAGTATATTGCTTTCACATTACAATGGTTTTCTCAAAACAATCGGAGAAGATTACGCGCCTTAATCAGGAGTTAGCTATATTAAAGGAGAAGCTGGAAAACGATAAGCAAAACAAAGAGGGTGGCCAGGGAGGTTAGTAGATATGCTTAAAAATAGAATTTTTTCTTTTATAGTGTATGCAGCAGTGGTCTTATTGGGTATCATTACACTTTGTGCACTATTTATCAAAACTCCCGCTGTCTTAAGACTGTCTGCAATCCTGACTGCTGCCGCCCAATTTATCGGAGTTGCAGTTTTTTTTATCCTATACTACCTATTACATAAGAAAGATTTATTCAGGAACAAAACAGCCTTTTTTGTGTGCCTTTTTATCATTACAGTTATTCCAAGGCTGGTGTGGGTATTACTGGTCGATACTGCTCCTATCTCCGACTTCAAGCACCTGCATAATTACGGTGTAAATGCGAGTAATGGAGACTTTGCAGGGTATGTGAAGTTTTATAGTATATTTCCCTTCAAGTTTGGATACGGCTTGATTTTGGCATTGCTGTACAAGCTTTTTGGTGCAAGTGTACTTGTTGTTAAGCTTTTTAATATAGTGCTTTCGGTATGCCTTGCATTCCTTATATACTGGATAGGCAACATGGTTTTCAATGAAAAATCAGCGCGTACAGCTTCCATATTAGTTGCCCTATGGCCCGCCCAAATAATGTACAGCTCTGTGTTGGCTTCAGAACATGTATTTATAGTTTTTTTTGTACTGGCAATAGGCTTGTTTATAAAGTACTTTAGCCGCTTAGGGGCAAAGGGAAATGTTTGGATGGTTATTACAGGTATAGCTATGGCTGCGGCTCAGCTTGTACGGCCTATATCCTCAATGCTTCTTCCGGTTTTTGCAGTGTTTTTGCTTTTGTTTGTGAAATTTAATGGCGGGGAATTGAAAAGCCTTGGTAAAAAAACTGTGTTAATAGCTCTAGCTGCTCTGGGCTTTTTTATAACTCTTACTGCAGTTAATATCCCTGTTGAGAAGCTTACCGGAGTGGCTGTTTCACGCGCATCTTCAGGATTCAACCTGATGATAGGTACAAACTATAAATCTTTAGGAATGTTTAATAAAGAGGATTTTGGGATTATTGAAAAGCTAAACTATGATTTTAATAAAATACATAAGGAAGCAACACGTTTAGCTATTGAAAGAATTAAGTCCAATCCCGTTCAGTTCGGAAAGTTGGCTGTAAAGAAATTTATTATACAATGGGGCGATGAGACCTACGGGCATTATTGGAGTACGCTGGAGTTTGAAAAGAAAAGTAAATTTAACGATATAGCCAAAAACAACAGGGGAAAGCTTGGGGCAATTTCACAGCTACACTATGTAGTAGTTTTGATTTTTGCAGCTGTAGGCTGTGTATTCATACGCCGTAATTCTATATACACAGCAGTTATATTCCTATTGATTTTCGGAGGTATGGCTGCTGCCTATACATTCCTTGAGGTGCAGGGCCGATATCATTTTCCCGCAGTACCGCTTTTTCTACTTATGGCAGGCTATGGCCTTGAGCGTATGGCAGATACGGTGGGAAAGTATAAAAGTAGGAATGAAGTATAAGTGGTATACACATACACTTACATTGACTAAATTTACATTAATATGCATAATAGGTTTGTATAAATCACAAAATTATAACAAAATTTAGAATTGAGGATTTATATAAATAGTGACATGGAAAGAAGATTTGTTTTAAAGATACTTTTTAGTATAGTTATAGTAGGCTTGACGCTAAGGATAGGGTTTTTACTTATAAATATCGATAACTTTAGGCTGTACGGCGACGCAAAGAACTATATACTTATGTCCCACCAGCTTGTAGAAAACGGTATATATGGCTACAGTGCCGATGGGAAGTCCGGCAGTCCAAATGCATTCGTCACACCGGGGTATCCCCTTTTTTTGAGCGTAGTTTACTCGATATTCCGTGACCCATATACTCAGATTACTATAGTACGAATACTTCAGGCCGTTATAGGAAGTGCTTCAGCGCTTCTGGCATTTCTGGCGGTATACAGAATTTTCAGAAGGAATGATGTTGCCCTTCTAACTGCCTTTTTTGTTGCATTTTATCCTACCTACATAGAGTCTACCGTTTTTATATTGACTGAAGTTACAGCCCTAGCCACAATGCTGCTTTACTTTTACTTGGCAACAGCTGGGTTACAAGATAATAAGGGATACTTAAATGTTATAGCAGGGTTGGCTTTTGCAATACATATTCTTGTAAGGCCAGCTCTGCTGCCTCTGTTTGTTATTCCCTTCATATATGCGTATTTTAAGCATTACAGGACAAGAAGGCATGAATTGCTCATTCGCTTTATACAAAGTGCTTTGGGTTTTATCGTTGTAATGCTGCCGTGGTGGATTAGAAATTACACTGTATTGGATTCGATAATCATTACTGCTACCGGTTCAGGGCATCCCTTGCTTGGAGGTACTTATCCCTTTTTGACGAATATTTTCTGGGATGCCAGTGATGAGGTTATGGGGAGCACAGCCCTTCAGATAGCGTATGCGAAGAAAAGGATTATTAATGGTTTTTTGACTCAGCCTATACTGTACCTGAAATGGTATACCGCAGGTAAAGTCTATGAGATGTTTTCCAAGCCCTGGCTTTACGACCATATGCTGTTTGCTAATCCGTGGCGGTATATCCATCTGCCTTTTGTAAATATATTTTATGTTGTTTTCCACGGTTTGTTTATGAGTCTGGGGATAATAGGAGTTTTTTTAAACTCTTATGTGGATAAAATTAACCGTATGATTGGAGTATATTTGTTTTTATTCCTGAGCTTATACTTGTTCTTTATTCCTGCAAATCGGTATGCTTACCAACTTATGTTCTTCCTAATGGTAGAGGCTGCCTTCCTGATTTGCAATATTACGGGGAAGCTAAGGAGATATCTAAGACAGGTCTGACAGAGACTGGGGTAAGGGAGAAAGTAATTGCTGTAGTAAAGCTTCATTGACCCGTAAGAAATGACATCCAAGGAAAGTGTATTTATGTGAATACCCTAGAGACGTTTCCATCAAATACACTTTCCGATGCTATTGAAGGTTTATGGAAGCAATTACTTTACTCCCCTAAGCAAAATTTTTAGAGTAACACATATAGCTAGCTATATGTGTTACTCTAAAGAAAAAAGGCTCCGGGCTTGAAAATTAACAAGCCTCAGAACCTTTTCTTGTATTACGGGTATTTACATAGCCAAGAAACATTATAGCCGCTGCAAGGACCCAGAAATACGTCACCATCATAGGTACTTCAAACACGTTTTCAAAAAAGTTGTGTACTATAACTCCGCACATACCTGCAAACGCGCCCTGCGCCAAGCTTTTATGGAGTGTGTTGTGAAGGTTTCTGATAGTCCTTAAGCTCCAGATAACTACATTGTAAATAAGGAGGAAAAAGGCTGTCAGCCCTATGAGCCCCATCTCAACTGCAGTCTTGAGGAAGTAGTTATCCATATAAAAAGTATTAGGAAATAAGTTCTTGTTATTCATTGCTACAGCTCCGCCAAACCTACCCAGACCAACACCAAACCATAGGTTTTCGAGAAGCATTTGTAGCCCTATTCCCCAACGAACCAGACGACCGCCTTTTAAACTGCTTGCAATATATTCAGGGCTTAGCATATAGGTTATTCGGCTTGCCACCGAGGGGACAAAAACCAATACCAATACCATAAGCAGTATTATAGGCACTATTAATCTTTTATCCTTCATCAGGAAGAAGATTAAAATTGCTACAGCGAACCCTATCCACGCTCCCCTTGAAAGGGTTACTACAAGACAGGCGATCATAGTGAGAGCTATAAGGGCAAAAAGACCTTTTTTAAACTTTTTTTCCTCGCTGTAGATAAATGATATACTAAGTGGTATAAGTAATACCATGAGGCTTCCCAGTATATTTGGACTTCCCACAATGGAAAATGCCCTTGTGCGTACGCCTTGTTCCATCTGGTCTACCCAGTTGGCTGGCATTTCAGCTCCGGTTAGATATTGGAAAACACCGTGAAGTGCCAATCCTGTACCTATAAACACCAGTATATACAGCATACGCCTTGCCCCAGCGGGAGTTTTCAAAAGCTGTACGATTATAAAATACCACAATACATACTCTATAACTACCCTAAGGCCTTCTATACCTATAGAAATGTCCGGGGAATTTATAATCATCAAAAAGGTTGCTATACCCATAAAAAATACTAGGGGAACTTCCAGCGGCGTCCATCTGTAAGCATCTTGCTTTCGGTGGACAAACCATTTATACATCCAAAGCATTACGGTAAAAACAAAGAGCAATTCATCCCAATTGCTTGAGAGGATAGTCCCATCTGCAAAGCGCCTCAACACATTGTCTAGTACAAGGTATAGGGCAACGAGATAAGTTGCTTTCTGGTAATCCAGCAAAAGAGCGGCAAAAACCAATGCTCCGGCTGCAAGAACCAAAGAAACCTTTATGGTCATAAAGGCGCCTATAACACCAAGAATAAGCCCCATAACCGCTATTAACAAATATAAGTGTTTTTTCACTCTAACATCACATCTCATCTCACTCTAATATATATCTGTAAAACTTATACAACATGCTTTTCTTTAACCACAGCTTCCACCTGTCTTTAGCAAGGGAAAGGATTGCACATACAGTAATCAAAAACGCAATAACAGCCAGTTTGCGCACTCCCCACATGCCGCGATAGGTTATTACCAAGCTGTAACCTATAGCATAGGACGATATGGCGACTATAAGAAGGCGGTATGATTTGTCGGCGCCTTCTTTTGTAAAAGCTTCCCAAAGCCTATAGGGGGTGCTGTTTCTAATACACGGTGCAAAAAAGCTGTGAATAGCTTGGACTAAACTATCCATCTGTCTGCCGGCTTTCCTTAAAATCTTATAGAAAAGAGAATGGTCAGCGCCGGATGTCCGGTCCATATAAGCTGCAAATTTTTCATGCAGCATACTGTTGTTATACCATACAAATAGAATGCCAGCTATTTTTTTTACGACACTGGTTCGGTAATACCCAGCGATAGTTTCTACTGTTCTATAAAGCAAACTGCCTTGTAAATAGGATTTCACATTTGATTCCTCCTGCCGGGGGAGGTACGTCTCCCTTAAAAATATACCGTTGCTATAAACGTTTATTTGAACTGAATGCTGTCAACTTCACCTATAACTTCGGTAGTCTGGGTCTTTACTATAAATTGTTTTCCTATGGAAACTTCCTGTGTCCCTACCTTTAATATAGTGGTATCAGCGTTTGCTTTCATCTTAAAAGTTACATATATATCCTTCGCCAGAGGGTGCTTTGTAATTACATACCTTCCGTCAGCTGTAGGTATGCCATATTCGGCTGTATCAAAAGTAACGTCTTCTATAGTAGCATCGTCAACGAACTTATTTCCTGAAATTAGACGGTTATCTCCTGATTTTAACGCCTTTGCAGCAGCTTCACTTTTAAGACGGCATTTTACACCAACCAGGACTTCCTTGGTTTCAGCAGGTGCAGCCTCCAGTTTATTGTCCATAACCTTGTATCCTACTGCTCCTAAAAGTAAGACAAAAACCAGAAGTACACTTAAGTCAATTATGTTTATAAATCCAAAAAGCTTACCTTTCTCATCTATAATACGCATGATTTACTCCTTCCTGATCTATCTGGATTTTACTCTGTTTATAGCTTCTTCAAATACCTTTGAAAGCTCTTGGGTCAATGCTTTTCTCTCAAATCTTCTTATTTTGTCCCACTGAGGACTAAAAGCACCTTTACCGCTCAGCCAATCGCTGTACAGGGACAAAAAGTTTTCCTTAATTTTGGCTATATCATCAAAATCAGCTACACAGCCTGTGTGGGTATCCCTTATAAGTTGAGCTGCAGCTCCTTTTCCGGGGATAATAGCCATAATCGGACGTCCGGTATTCATGTATTCAAATACTTTACCGGTATAAAAGGCTTCAGCACCAGGGCCTTTACCCTCTATAAGCAGCAGTCCGTCAGACTGCATAAGCTTTTGGATACACTCCTTATGCTTCATATACGGCAGTACGTTTACAACCCCACTTAACTCAAAACGTTCCAGAAGCTCATTCATATAGCTTGCTTTAAAGTTTCCAATCAGCTGTATATAAACTTTATTCCTATCAATTTTCCCTTCGTTTATCAATTGACGGGTAGCTTCAAAGAAGGTATCGGGTTTTCTCCTGCCATAAAGCAAACCTGTATATGTGAGGGTAAACTTATCATTGTGGGGTGTTTCAGAGGATATATGTTTGAAATCCTCTTCATCATAACCATTGGGGATTACCGTAAATTTGTCCTTTAGGCTTGGATCATCCTTAAGGAAATTAGCAAGCATAACCGGGGTATTAGTGATCAAATAGTCTGCTTTCCGAAGAACTTTCCTTTCCATAGCCTTTTCGGCATTCATCCGGAAACGGTTATGGGGATTATCCAGCAGGTAAGGATTATTTGTCCATTCATCTCTAAAGTCGGCTACCCACGGTATATTTGGGAATCTTTCTTTCAGGTACATACCCATCAAATGGTCACTGTAAGGGTAGGAGGTAGTATAAATCAAATCAAATTTTTCGTGTTCTATAGCCTGTACAGCTTTATTTCTCGAAAAAATCTGCCAAAGCCTTTCGCCGTCAGGTATAAGTACCTTACGACTAATGAGTTTTCCTCCAAGGCTTAAAATTCCCGGCCATTCGGTAAAATCCCAGGGGCTGGTGCGCAGAATCTTAATATCCTGGGGTATATCCTTTAGCAGTGTTTCGTCCTTTAAGGCCATGTTTTTGACCTCTCGGGTAAATACCACCGGTTCCCAGCCGAAGTTGCGCAGGTATTTTACAAATTTGGTTGTTCTCTGCACACCGGAACCTCCCATAGGGGGGAACTGGTATGCAACTATCAATGCCTTTTTCATAAATGCCGTCCTTTGTTTTTTACTATAGCTACAATACTTTATACTCAATAAAATAGGGGGCTTGTCCCCCTATTTTACTAATTACCCAGTAAGTAATAATTTAACCCTGCCTTTTGGACCGCCTTCCTGTCCCAGAAATTACGGGTATCCAGTACATTCGGTTCAGCCATCACACCCTTAAGCCTTACAAAATCCACATGAGCAAACTCATCATGGTTTACACCGAGAATAACCAAGTGGCTATCTTGGGCTGCTTTTAATAAATCATTCTCAAGGAGCTTGTGGCTCTTAACATGGGGGTCCATTATATTTACTTCTATTTCAGAATCCTTTTCAAAAAGCTCTATCAGTTCCATAACAGGACTTTCTCTGATATCATCAATGTTTGGCTTGTAGGTTGCACCTAGCACAGTTATCTTCTGTTTGCCTTGTACAGAGGCCAGTATACTTTTTGACCTGTCAAAAACATGGTGAGGCATACTGTCATTGGTTTCACGGCTAAGACGGATTATCTTTGCCAAATCAGGGAATTTCTCTACTATAAACCATGGGTCTACCGCCAGGCAGTGGCCTCCTACGCCGGGGCCGGGCTGGTGCAGATTTACACGGGGGTGCTTGTTGGAAAGCCTTATTACATCCCAAGCGTTTATCCCCATGCTTTCGCACAGCTTGGCAAGCTCATTGGCTAGAGCAATGTTTACATCTCTAAAGGTGTTTTCCATCAGCTTACACATTTCGGCTGTAGTTGCGTCGGTAAGAAAGATTTCACCCTTTACAAAGGTGCGGTACAAATCTCTTACTGCTTCACAGGAGGCTTGATTTATGCCGCCTACTATCCTGTTGTTTTCAACCAATTCTATGAGGATTCTACCGGGCAGCACACGTTCAGGGGAGTGGGCTACCAGGAGTTGTTCGCCTATTTTCAAACCGGAATCAGCCAGAATAGGAAGCATTAAATCTTCTACAGTACGTGGCGGAGAAGTAGACTCCAGTATTACTACGTTACCTTCTCTGAGGTAAGGTACTATAGATTCAGTTGCAGACTTTACGTAGGTCATATCCGCCGTTTTATCCTTATTAATAGGCGTAGGCACGGCAATTATGAATACATCGGCTTCTTCGGGAGCTGTCTGAGCTCTTAAGTTACCGGAAGTAACTGCCGCTTGTACCATTATGTCAAGGTAAGGCTCTTCTATTATGATTTTTCCCTGGTTTAATGCGTCAACAACGCTTTTATTGATATCAACCCCTACAATCTTATGACCGTGGGTAGCAAACATTGCAGCAGTGGGGAGACCTATGTACCCCAATCCGATTATACAAATTTTCTTTTTAATACCATTCACATCCTTTGTGCATAACGGGCATTACAGGACCTTGTTTCTTAGCCCGTTACAGTTATTTTTTTAGCCGCAATCGGCTGGAAGTATTGGATTAAGTTAATTCAAATATAAGTTTAGCACTTCGTTTTTTTAGTGTCAATGATGCATAGATTCATTAAAGGCAGCAGTATAACTATATACTCAGTATAAAGGCAAAAAAGTGTTTTTATGGAACTAAACTATTATGTGTAATTTTAATAATTATTGTTTATATACCTGCCGATAAATATAATATGAGAAGTAATCGTAGGGCCTATCTGCACTCAACAGGATACCAGCTTGATTAATAGTGACTTATATAAGTTGCGATAATGATAGTACAAGGAAAAATTTGATTATCGCAATATAACTTAAGGTAACAAATTGCAAAAAAGATTTGGGGAAAACTTCGTTGTAGATTCTTTTTTGCAATTTATATAGCTAATCTATATAGGGGGCAATATATGTTTAAATTTCTGAAAAGGAACGAACGTAAGGCAAATTTTGACAGAAAAATATTGAGGAAAAACGATATATCACTTTTAACTCTGGATGAGAGGTGGAACAGCCTTTTTGCTAATACAGAAAAGACCCCTGAAATAGTTGCCTCAGAAAATAAAATAATGGAGCTTCTTAAGGAGCAGTCGCGTTTTATCGAAGAGTCAAAAGAAAATTCTGCACTTAAAAAAGATTTGATGGGTAAGATAATAACACTGACAACCGAGGTGTTTGATAAAAACAACGAAGCTGCCAAGAAGGAAATGCAGGAGTGTGAAAAGGAAATAAAGCGCATTAACGAGAGGGCAGGTGTATTGCAGGAGGGCCTTGATAATATACCTGACCTTATAAAAGAGGCAAATCTTGAGCTGCTTGAGCATACAGTAAACCAGGTGTATTTTAAAATAAGGGCAAATCAGAAAAGGGTGGCTGAGCTTGAGCACCTTATAGAAGAAACACGCACAAAACTTAAGGAATATATAGATGAAAAAGAATCGCTGTCCGAAGATTATACCGAAATATATTCATGGTTTCACGATCTACTTGGAGGCGAAGAGTTGGAAAAGCTGGATAAGGAGTTTTTTGGAGGACAGCCATGAAGGTTGCTACGCCTGTACAAATGAATGAAATTGACAGAATGACAATAAACGGGATGGGCATACCTGGAGTTGTTTTAATGGAAAATGCAGCTCTGAAAGTATTTGAAGAGGTTGATAAAATTCTGGGGGTTTTATCCCGGAAGACAGTGATTATATTTGCCGGTAAGGGAAACAATGGCGGGGATGGATTTGCAGTCGCAAGGCACCTCTTTAACAAGGATACAAGAGTAATTGTATATATTGTTTTACCAAAGAAGGATATAAAGGGAGATGCCGGGATTAATCTCGATATAATTGAAAATATGGGAGTCGAGATAATTGAGCTTGACAACAATACACAGGTAAAGGATATAGAGAATAGACTGATAGAAGCAGACCTCATCATTGACGGTATTTTCGGTACCGGGCTTAAGGGCGATGTATCAGGAGTGATAAGAAGTATTATAGAGGCGATAAACGGTTCGGGAAAGCATGTACTTTCTATAGATATTCCATCGGGGCTAAGCGGTGAGACGGGTAAAGTCCTTGGAGAGTGCATTAAAGCCCACAAGACAGTCACCTTTGCGTTACCTAAAGTAGGTCTGGTAATACAGCCGGGCTGTGAATATACAGGGGAGCTTATTGTAGCTGACATAGGGGTACCTCGAAGGGTTATTGACAGTGTGAATATAAAGGTAGAACTGATAGATAAAGGGCTTGTGTCTAGTTTGATTCCTTCAAGGCATAGCGAAACCAATAAAGGAGACTATGGCAAAATTTTTATCGTAACCGGATCGTTAGGAATGACAGGAGCGGGCTGTCTTACCGCAGGTGCAGCATTAAGAACCGGCGCAGGCTTGGTCTATCTTGGAGTTCCTGCAAGCTTGACTTCCATATATGATACAATGATTACAGAATCTATAACCTTACCCCTTGATGACGGGGGTTCCGGTTATTTAAAGAAGGAAGGCCTTGAGCTAGTATTGAAGCAGCTGGATAAGTCGACAGCAGCAGCTGTAGGACCAGGACTATCGGTTAGTGATGACATTATACAGCTGGTTAGCAGAATTATAGAATATTCTAAAATACCGTTAATACTGGATGCCGATGCCCTAAATGCGATTTCAAAGGATGTAGAGGTTCTCAAGAAACTTAGGTGTGAAGCAATCCTCACACCCCATCCCGGAGAAATGTCACGACTAACGGGCCTGAGTATTGAAGAAATACAGCATAACAGACTGGAAGTGGCCTGTGAGTTTGCAAAGAAGTGGGGAGTTATAACTGTATTAAAGGGCTATAGAACAATAGTTGCCGCTCCTGGAGGTAAAGTATTTATCAATCCTACCGGCAATTCAGGTATGGCAACAGGAGGTACCGGAGATGTTCTGACCGGGATTATTGCAGGGCTCGTAGGGCAGGGCATAAAGCCGCTGGGGGCCGCTGTGGCGGGTGTATTTTTGCACGGACTTTCAGGGGATTCTGTGGCGGAAACAAAAGGTAAGCATGGCCTTACAGCTGGCGATTTAGTAAATGAAATTCCCTATGCAATAAAACAATTGCTTTTAGTATAAAATAATAAAGATAGTTTACTGTAAACTATCTTTAATGTACAGAATCAACCTACCGCTGAATAAAACCTTATTATTTTAATTAAAAGGAGTGGTTGGCAATGAAAGCAAGTGAAATTATGTCTACCAATGTTATCACAATTAAAAAGGACACTACTATTGAGGAGATTGCCCATATCCTGACCGATAATAATATCAGTGGGGTCCCGGTAATAGACGAGGACAACAGGATTATAGGGATGGTTACACAAAAAGACCTTCTTTATAAGGATGTGGAACCACGCTTTCCGGCAGTGTTTGAAATACTTGGAGGGCTGGTATTCCTAAAGGGTGTAAAGCATTATAATGAAGAACTGAAGAAGCTTGTTGCCACCAAAGCAGAAGATATAATGGTTAAGAAGGTAGTCACTGTAAACGAGGACATGATAGTAGAGCAGATTGCAGAGCTGATGGTTGAAAAGGACATAAACAGGATACCTGTTGTGAGGGACAAAAAGATTATTGGTATTATAAGCAGGGGTGATATTGTAAAATATATAGCCGAAATGCTGGAATAGATACCGGATAACACTCATCAAAACCAATTAGCCGCTTGTATAAAGGAGCGGGCTTGTTGTAGCATACATTTGTAAAGAGGGGTCATAATGGAGTACAAATTAAACAGGTCATGGGCGGAGATAAACTTAGATAATATTGCCCATAATGTACGGGAGATAAGAAGAATCACAAATAAAAACGCAGAGATTATGGGTGTGGTAAAAGCTGATGCCTATGGTCACGGGGTAATGGAAGTAGCAAAAACCATATTAAGTAATGGAGTGACACGTTTGGCGGTATCCATGCTTGATGAGGCCATACAGCTCAGGAAAAATGGCATAAACGTGCCTATACTTGTACTTGGGTATACCGACCCTAGAAGGGCGGAGGAAATCATACTAAATGACATTACACAGGCAGTTTTTAGCCAGGACCTGGCACAGGCTCTTTCAAATGCCGCTGTAAAGCATAATAAAAATGTAAAAATCCATATAAAGATTGACACGGGGATGACTCGAATCGGTTTTATGCCGGGCTATAGTGCTGTAAAAAATGTGGAGGAGATAAGCAAGCTCCCGAAGATCATTATCGAAGGGTTATTCACACATTTTGCGTCAGCCGATGAAAAGGATAGAAGCTATACCTACACGCAGTTTCAACGATTTATGGCAATATACAGCGAGCTTGGCAGGATAGGGATACATATTCCCATCAAGCATGCGGCAAACAGTGCAGCTATAATAGAATATCCCGAAATGCACCTTGATATGGTTCGGCCAGGTATCATATTATACGGCATGTATCCTTCCGAAGAGGTCAGTAAGGAAAAAATTAACTTAAAGCCGGCTATGACACTTAAAGCAAACGTTATCCTGGTAAAAGAGGTAGAAAACGACACAAGTATAAGCTATGGCAGGATATTTACTACCCATAGGGATAGCAAGATTGCAACCATACCCATAGGGTATGCAGATGGATATACACGGATATTGAGCAATAAGGGCCAGGTACTGGTAAACGGTGAGGTGGCTCCGGTAGTAGGAAGGGTCTGCATGGACCAGTGTATGATAGATGTTACCGATTTGAAGCATGAAGTAAGCGTAGGTGATGAAGTAGTTCTTTTCGGTAGGCAAGGTGATAAGGAGATAAAGGTGGAGGATGTAGCTTCAATAATAGGAATGATAAATTATGAAGTAGTATGTATAGTTGGTAAAAGGATTCCAAGAGCTTATCTCCAAAATGGTAAGATATCTCATATACTTAACTACCTGATTTAAGATGCAAGGTTATTGCCCCGAGGCCGCAAAAGGCTGCAAATCCAGCATTATGCAGCCTTTAAAGTAACAAAAATGTAATTTGACCCGTGTATGGAATAGGCCTTATAATTATAATTGAGGTATAGTTTCGTGTAATTATTCATAAATATTATATTGATGAATAATTAAGTTTATAGTCTGGAAAGTAAGATAGACTTTATTTTCTGGTTAGGACCAACAATTATAAGCAGTGTAAGTTTGTGATTTACTCAAATTTTGTTGGTAAATTAATTTAAATAACTATATAAATTGCAAAAAAGAAATCTGCAACGAAGTTCTCACTAAATCTTTTTTGCAATTTGTTACCTTAAGTTATATTGCGATAATCAAATTTTTCCTTGTAATAGCATTATCGCAACTTATATTAAACAAATTTCCCAGTTAGATATAGAGAAAAAAGGTTTGGATAGTCTGAGATTACTACATTCCGTAAATCCTAAGCAGCTATATTTATTTAATACAAATTATGAATTTTTGTTCGATATTTGGAGAAGTATATGTATTATAGAAAGGGATAAAACTCTATACTTCTCTCAAAAAGTTTATGACCCAAATAAAGAAGTGGGGGTTTTAATTTGGCTCAGTTAAGAAAAATATTAATAAGTCTTCCGGATAATTTACTTAAGGAAATAGATACACTTGTATCTATTGAAAAAACTAATAGAAGTGAATTTGTTCGCGAAGCTATGAAGCTGTACTTAAGAGAGAAAAGAAAGATCGGAATGAGGGATCAGATGAAGAAGGGTTATAAGGAGATGGCAGAAATAAACATTAAACTAGCCGAGATGTGTTTTGATGCGGATAACGAGCAGCAGCAAAAATATGAGGAACGGCTTGGGGAGATGGAATAACAGTGGTAATAAAACGTGGAGATATTTACTACGCCGACCTAAGTCCGGTCGTTGGCTCGGAGCAGGGAGGCATAAGGCCTGTTTTAATTGTCCAGAATGATGTTGGGAATAAGTATAGTCCTACGGTTATAGCTGCTGCTATAACCTCACAAATTAATAAGGCTAAACTACCTACACATATAGAAATAAGTGCTAAGGAATATGGATTAATAAAAGATTCCGTTATTCTTCTTGAGCAAATAAGGACTATCGATAAAAAACGGCTGAGGGAAAAAATCGGACATTTGGATGATGAGTTGATGGAAAAGGTTAACGAAGCTTTAAGTGTGAGTTTTGGATTGGCAGACATATGATAAAATAGGATCGTGGGGTGCTAAAGATGAAATTATTGGGGTCTATAAGAAAAAGACGTGTATATACGACTATTTTTGTTGTTATATTCAGCTTTGCTTTAATACATATTGTACAGGCTGTAACAGCCGTTACGCCTGAGCCTGGTACAGAGGGGAATCCTTTGGTTTCACAGGATTACGTGGATACTAAACTTGCCGAGAGCGATAAAAAGATAGCCGAACTCACAGCTAGCCAAGCAGCGTTAGCAGCTTCCTTTGAGGGGCTTAATGCTAAAAATACTACGCTAACAGCTTCTAACGACGACCTTGCAGCAAAGAATAAGAGCCTTACAGACTCAGTGAATACACTTACAGCTAAAGTGGAGGAACTGAATAAGCAGATAACCGATATAAAAGAACACGGCATAAAATTTGAAATAGTCAGTTTAAAAGCAGGTCAGCAGCTAATTGCCGGAGCAAGTGCGGAAATAATTCTAAGAAGCGGTAAAGCGACTGCCATCGCCGGTAAGACAGGCGGGGTATCAGATTTGATATCCGGTAAGGACCTTAAAACAGGGGTTACAATAACTCCAAACCATCTATTGTTGATTCCTGCAGATGATGGCAGAGGGTTGAAGGCTGTCAACCAAGTTTGGATACTTATAAAGGGAACATATACTATTAAGTAGGTTCCTAAAAATGAAAACTCAGCTAATTAAGTCCTTAGAGAATACTCTCTAAGGATATTTTATTGTATTGGCAGGCGGATTGGGGTATATGTATATATTCAACAATAGCAATTCGCTTATAAGAAGAATTATGCAATAAGATAAAATGGGTTGTTAGCCGAAATATAATGTATCATAATAAAAACTGTCATAATACATTTTGGAGGATTTATGAAGAAAGAAAAGATTTTTAGAATCGCATTGGTATGTGCAATTGTCTTTCTTACATACTGGTTTGGGGTAAAACCTATATTAACTAAGGAAGTATTTATTGATTCGGTTAAATACAATAATGAATGGGCGAGAGATGAGCTTAAGCATGAGGACGGGGTATACGATGTCATAGTAGTCGGCGATGAGCTGGAGGGAATAGCAGCGGCAGTATCGGCTTCAAGGATAGGTGCCAGGACCCTTCTTATCTCCGAGAGTAAAGAGCTGGGGGGAAGTATTACAAAAAGTCTAAGACTGTCTTTAGAGCCCAATATAAGCACACAAGGTGAATTACTGAATAAAGGGATGTTTAACGAGTTATATCATATTCTGGGCAATAGATTTACAATAGACAAGTACAAAAATACTATAAAGAAAATGGTAGAAAATGAGGATAACTTAGAGGTTGTCCAAGGAGTGCAAATAAATTCACCAATAATAAAGGATAAGGCAATAAAGGGAATAAATGTCACCATAAGCGGAAAAAAGCTAGATTATAGAGGTAAAAGGCTAATAGATGCCACCCTTGACGGGAAATTGCTGAATATGTGTAATGTGCCATATTATTGGGGCTATGAGGACTTAAACCTTGAGAATAGTTTTCTTCCTGTGAAGTTGAATTTTATCGTAAGCGGTGTTGACTATGCAGCAGTAAAAAATCTGATGGACAAAAACAAAGAGGCTTTTTATTATAGGATTAAGCAATACGAGCCCTCTAATCCCGATATAAGAATAACAAGCTTAACCACTGCTGACCAGGGCAATGGGCAGGTATTGATAGAAGGATTGGAGATGTCACCGGTAGACTTAAAGGACGGCCAGGACATAGGTCAGGCATATACCGCGGCAGTAAAGGAAAGCGAGAATTTTGTAGCATATCTGAAATCAGCTTTTAATGAATTTAAGAATGCAAAGCTTCAAAAAGCAGCTGAAACACTGTATACAAGAGGTGAAAGACACTACCTTGGCGAATATATTTTAAGTGCTAATGAGACACTTGAAAATACCGATTTCTATGATAAGGTTGCCATGGGAACGGGTATTGTTCGGATAAGTGTAAACGGCGGCGAGGAATATGCAGTGGGAAGAGCCAGCCAATATGGTATACCTCTTGGCTGTATAGTTCCCCTTGAAATTGAAAATCTGCTTATGGTCGGAGGAAAGATATCCTATTCATCTCTCGCAGCTTCAAGTGCCGACAACTTAGCCACAAATATAACCATTGGTGAATCAGCAGGAGTTGTAGCAGTTTATTCTATAACCAAGGAATTAACACCAAGGGATATAATAAAGAAAAAGGATATTGCCCTAATGGATGAGCTGCGCAAAGCCCTGAGGAGGCAGGGGGTCTATTTGCCCGAATTTAAAGGTGAAAACAAAAATGCTTCCAACTGGTCTTACTCTTCGCTAAGGCAGTTGAATGCACTGGGCTTGGTCACAGGTGGATTAACGAATGACTATGCTTTCGATAGGGAGGCAAGCCAACAAGACTTTGCGTTCCTGTTACTAAATGGCGTTTATAGGATTAGCAAAGAAAAATATAAGTTTGATCTCGTAAGTAGGTTAAACTTATACTCCAGTAAAAAAGACAAGCTTACCAAGGAAGCTGCAGCTGAGATATTGACTGCGATGCACGGCTTAAAGCTGAGTGGACAGAAAGCATACAGTACAGCCTGTGAACGGGGCTATATAGATGGAGCAATGAAATTCCGCTTAAAGGACAAGAAGGTACTTACTATGGATGATGTCTATAGTCTGACTGCATATAATTTAAGACTATATACCGGGAAAAATATAAGGAATTGATTGTTAAACTATAAAATGGAGGGGGTACAAATACCCTCTCCATTTTATAGTTCGTTATATCAAACTTATTAAATTTTCTTTAACTTCAACTTTACAGCTATGATAAGTAGTATAAATTCAGGGAGCTTTAGCATTCTTTTAAACCGCCACGGTTCTTTGTATAGTCTGTACAGCCATTCCAGGCCGTTTTTGCGGAAAAATTCCGGTGCAAGGGTTGCTTTACCTGCAAATACATCAAGGCTGCCGCCCACCCCTATACATACCTTTACCTTCAGTTCTTTTTTATGGGTATGAATCCACTTTTCCTGCTTTTGTCCGCCCAAAGCCACAAGGAGCATATCTGCGCCGGATGAGTTGATACGTTGTATTATTTCCTTTTCCTTGTCTTTATCAAAGTATCCGTCACTACAGCCTACTATCTCAATATGTGGGTAGACTTTAATCAGGTTTTGTGCTGCAGTCTCGGCAACGCCCGGTTGGCCCCCAAAAAAATAATACTTTATTTTGCGGTTTTCGTTAATTGAAAATGTGTTTCTCGTAAGATCTATACCTGCAACCTTCTCGGGTAGTTTTACTCCAAGTATCTTTGAAGCAAGAACAACTCCTGCTCCATCAGGTACAAGTAAATCTGCGGATGTTAAGATACCCTTAAAGTCGCTGTTTCTATAAGCATCCATCATTATTTCGGCATTGGGTGTATATATGGTATGAACCCTGTCCTCGGATAAAAAACCCCTAACCTTTTCAACAGCTTCATTCATTGTTACACTATCTATCGGTATACCTATTATATCTACGGTTTTCCTCATATGTATTCCTCTTTCGTATAGGACTATATGTTGCATTTATAAGTTAGTGCATATATGGCATATCAAATTTAGCAAAATATAATTTTGAAAGCTACTATATAAATTGCGATAATAATATTACAGGAAAAATTTGATTATCGCAATTTAGCTTAAGGTAACAAATTGCAAAAAAAATTTAGCAAGAACTCTGTTGCAGATTCTTTTCTGCAATTTATATAGATGTAATTGAGAATACATTTTGCTTTATTTACGTCTATCAAGAATGGTTTTATATATATTCAGCTGAGTTTTACACATGCTTTCAAGGGAGAAATGGCTCCGAGCCTTCTCGTAAAGTTTTTCGCCCATTTCTCTGCGCTTTTTGCTGTCTTCTGCCAAATCCAGAATGTACTGTGCCAGCTTAGTATGGTCACCTACATCAAAAAGATATCCGTTTACTCCACTTTCTATAAGATCGGAAATACCGCCTACATCACTGCTGATGGTAGCTTTTTTAAGCCGAGTACCTTCAAGTATAACATAGGGGAAGCTTTCACTGAGCGAAGCAAGGACATTTATATCTATACAGCTCATAAATTCGTACGGGTCTTTAACCCATCCTACAAAATACACATTATTCGATATTCCAAGGCTTGCAACTTTTTGCTCTAAAGACTTACGTTCCTCCCCGTCGCCGCCAATCAGAAATTTTACCGATGGATTCCGGGTCAAAACTTCCTTAGCAGCGTTTACAAAAATACTCAAACCTTTTACAGGATGAAGGCGCGCCAGTATACCCACAGCAATATCGGCCTCCGTCAGGTTGAGACCATATTTAGTGGAAAACTCCGACCTTGAGTACTCACTGACCGGGATGTTAAAGTCTATACCGTTATATACAGTGTAAATCTTCTCAGGGTCAAATTTTCGTTCTATAAGCATATCCTTAAAGTTCTTGGATACACCTATGTAGTTGTCAAGCAGCCTAAGTGCTATTGTATTGATTAAGCCAAAGGAGAGTCTCTTTACTATGCTTTGCAAGTAATCAAGTTTATAGTCGCTATGGACTGTTGTTACTGTTGGAAGCTTTGTCATATGTTTCAATGCAACAGCAAACATATTTGCTTTTGCGCCATGGGGATGGATAACTTGATAGTTACCCTGCTTGATAATAGATACAACCTTTTTGAGGTCACTAAAAAAATTGCCGGTCTTGACTACCTCTATGTCAATGCCCATTGAACGGGCTTCATCGGCAAATATTCCGGGACGGAAGCTTATTATTTTTACATCTATGTATTTACTTAATTCTTTAACCAGCGAGAGGACATGAATTTTTGCTCCCCCAATATCCCCGCCGCCTATTAAATGGATTACCTTCATAATGATTCTCCCTGGCGATTCAAGAGCAATTATTTAAATTCAACCTAATACTACTTTGTTATTTTGAAATTTGCCTTAGTTAAGGTAAATTCCAAAGTAATACTAAACTATCTATATAAGCCGTAAAACTATTAAGTAAAAGCTTCTAGCTATATAACTTCTAATAGTTTCCAAATCCATTCAATGGACTGTCCATTAAAAATAGCATATAATTAATAGATTTTAACAAACCTTATAACGGTAATATACTGATTAAAGTTTATTTTATACAATACTATTTGTCAATATGAGAGAATTGGACTGGTAAGATAAATTAAATACTTTTAGGCTTAAATTCCATGAAGATAAATAATCTACAATGTTTTATGCAAAAATAAGGTAAATATAGTTAACTGGCTATATATCAATAAAGTAGAGTTATAACCTTTACATATAATTGAATATTATTTATAATACAACTTAGTACTAGTGCCTTGTAACAGAATTCGTTTCTAGCAGCAAGGCACAACAATCAAGGAAGTGCATTTTTAACATTAGAATCAATGGAAATTTGTAATGTTAAAAAGCACTAGAACGTATTCTGCTACCAAACATAGAGGGGAATCTTATTCCCTGTAGTTTTTGAGGTGATTTTTTTGTGCCGGGTTGTTATTTCTGGCTATTATGGCTATGACAATGCAGGGGATGAGGCAATATTACAATCAATGGTGTCCGAACTTCGTAGGGAGTATTCGGATATCAATATTGTCGTGCTTTCTGCACAGCCTTCGGAAACGGCACAGCGGTATAATGTGACAGCTATAAATAGGAAGAACCTTCTAGATATATACTCTGCGTTAAAAAATTGTGATATGCTGATAAGTGGTGGGGGAAGTCTTTTTCAGGACGCTACAAGCGTTTTAAGCCCGTGGTACTATAGCGGTGTAATAATGATAGCGCTAATGCTCAGGAAGCCTATATACGCTTATGCCCAGGGGATTGGCCCCGTAAATAATGCTTTGAACAGAAGGCTTCTAAAGTATGTAATGAACCGCGTCTATAAGATATCAGTAAGGGATAGACGTTCCCAGCATGAACTGAAAAATTTGGGCATAAAAAAAGAAGTATCTTGTACAGTGGACCCGGCATTTTTAATTGAGTCGGAATCCGAAGAAAAAAGCCTTAGTATTTTGCAGAATGAAAATAAGGGACAAAACCTGTCAAGGCCAAGAATCGGCTTTTCTATAAGGGCATGGAAGGGCGGAGTAGATGTAGCAAGTATTTTTGCAAAAGTTGCGGATAGAGTTTATCATGAGCTTGGAGCGGATGTTGTGCTTTTTCCGCTTTATTACAAGGATGATATTGTAGTGGCGCAGGAAATAGCCGACAAGATGGAATCAAAGGCTATCATCATTAGAGGTAATTACTCGCCTGAGGAGCTTATAGGTCTTTATGGGCTTATGGACATAAATGTATGTATAAGATTCCACGGATTGGTCTTTTCTGCTATGAAGGGTATACCTATGGTTGCAATTTCCTATGACCCTAAGATAGACAGTTTTATGGACTATATAGGTATAAATAATGTGATTAAGTATAACGAACTTAGCTCTGAGGCTGTTTACAATGCTATAAAGACTAAATGGGTTAATAAATCCGATATTTCAACCCATGTAAGTAAGAAGATGGAAGAGTTCAGAGGACTGGCGCGCCAAGGTATGAAAGAGGTAACTCAGTTGATAAAACAGATAAATACGGAAAAAAGATAGTATTAAAATTTATATAAAAAAGCACCTTATACAAATCATAATTGTATAAGGTGTTTTTTTTTGCATTTTGGTTATATTACTAATATCCAGAACTGTGCCTGATATAATTGCTTTGTCGGTAACAGAGGCCTAAGACTTATCTTATAGGTTGATTGGCAATATTATTATATAGATTGCTGGTATTGAGGATTGGTATTAATCTATGAGTCTTGCAAAGAAAATGATTAACGAATGGAAAGCTTATTTATGGATTATATTGGGTTCATTTATAACCGCATTATCCATTAATGTGTTTATGGTACCCTACAAGATAGCACCCGGTGGTGTAAGCGGTATTGCAACCGTTATCTACTATTTGAGCGGAGAGCGGTTCCCTGTGGGATTAACTATGCTTGTTCTGAATGTTCCGCTGTTTATAGCCGGATGGAGATACATAGGCGGTAAGTTTGCGTTACGTACACTGTTTAGTACGATATTCTTATCGTTCGCAATAGACGGAACTGAAAAGTTTACAAGATATTTTGTAGAGAGTTACTTGACTAAGCCGGGGCATTTCCCATCTACTCCGGATTTGCTCCTATACTCCATATTTGGGGGCTTTATGATGGGGGTAGGGCTTGGAATTGTCTTCAGGTGGGGAGCAACTACCGGAGGGACTGACCTTGGTGCACGTATTGTAAACCATTTTATACCCAACCTGACAATGGGACAACTTTTACTTTTTATAGATACAAGCGTTATCATACTTGCCGCAGTAGCTTTTCAGAGTTTTCAGCTTGCCTTATATGCTATAGTTACTTTGTTTGTTTCGTCAAAGGTAATAGATGCTTTGCTAGAAGGGGTAAATTTTGCAAAAGCAGTGTTTATTATATCGGATAATTCAGAGTTGATAGCCGAAAGGATTTTAAAGGACCTGGATAGAGGCGTGACCGGACTTAAAGGTACAGGTATGTATACAGGCCATGACAAAAAAGTGCTCCTATGCGTATTACATAGGGGCCAGCTGCCTACTCTTAAGGAGATTGTAAGGGATGTTGATAATAGAGCGTTTATCATCTTGACTGATATAAGAGAGGTATTGGGAGAGGGATTTAAAACCTATGAGCAATAATGATGAAATATAGCGGAATTTTATGGTGGAAATCGGGGTACAGGGGAGAGGGAAGAAAATTAAGGTCTTAAATGAAGGGAGATGAGCAATGGCTATATCAAAACAGCAATCAAACCGACTCAAAAAGTATGCTACTCTAATTAGGAGACATATTATAGATGAGACATTCCATGCCGCTTCGGGGCATCCGGGAGGTTCACTTTCATGTTCCGATATTATGGCGGTTCTGTATTTTAATGAAATGCGCTTAGACCCGCAAAATCCTGCATGGGAAGACAGGGACAGATTTGTTTTATCAAAGGGGCATTGTGCCCCTGCATTGTATGCAGCATTAGCAGAAAAGGGCTTTTTCCCGAGGGAAGACCTTATTACATTCAGGCATATAGATAGCTATCTTGAGGGTCATCCTAATATGAGAACTGTACCGGGTGTGGATATGTCCACCGGATCGTTGGGACAAGGAATATCTGCTGCTGTAGGAATGGCTATAGCAGGAAAACTTGATAAAAAGGACTATAGGGTTTATACACTGTTGGGGGATGGAGAAATACAGGAGGGCCAGGTATGGGAATCGTGTATGGCCGCTGCCCACTATAAGCTGGATAACCTAGTGGCAATATTGGATTATAATGGCTTGCAGATTGACGGGAAAATAACAGAGGTGCTTTCACCCGAGCCTATTGAAGAAAAGTTTACTGCTTTCGGTTGGAAAGTCATTAGTATAAATGGACACGATTATTCTCAGATAATAGATGGACTTGCCGAAGCTAAAAGATCAAAGGGTAAGCCCACAATGATAATAGCCCGTACTACCAAGGGGAAAGGGGTTTCGTTCATGGAAAATGCAGCAGGTTGGCATGGGACAGCCCCGGATAGAGAGCAAAGGGATAAGGCGATGTCCGAACTGGATGAAGTTTTAGCGAAACTGGAGGTTGAGTAGTATGGTAAGAAAAATTGCTACCAGAGAGGGATATGGAAATGCTCTTGCTGAATTCGGAGGGGATAAAAGAATAGTAGTAATGGACTCCGACCTTTCTAAGTCAACCAAGACCGATACATTTAAAAAGAAATACCCTGAAAGATTTTTTAATATGGGTATTGCCGAAGCGAGTATGATGTCGGTAGCTGCCGGTATAGCAACCTGCGGGAAGGTGGTTTTTGCCAGCTCATTTGCTGTATTTGCTTCGGGCAGAGCCTTCGACCAGGTGCGGAATTCCATCTGCTACCCGGAATTGAATGTTAAAATAGGGGCATCCCACGCAGGTATAACCGTTGGTGAAGACGGAGGTACCCATCAGTCCATTGAAGATATAGCAATAATGAGAGCTCTGCCCAATATGGTGGTTATCAGCCCAGCAGACGCAGTTGAGGCTAGGCATGCTGTCAAGGCTGCAATAGAGTATGATGGTCCGGTTTATTTAAGGCTTGGACGTCTGGCAGTACCGGTAATATTTGATGAGGACAGTTACAGCTTTGAGTTGGGCAAGGGAATCACTTTATCGGAAGGGAAGGACGTAGCTATTATTGCTACTGGCCTGATGGTAAATACAGCTCTGGAGGCAAAGGAGCTGCTTGAGAAGGAAGGCATAAGCGCCAGAATTATAAACATACATACTATAAAGCCTATAGATAGTGATATTATACTGAAAGCCGCTAAAGAAACCGGAGCTATTGTAACTGCGGAAGAGCACAGTATAATTGGGGGACTAGGAAGTGCTGTAGCTGAAGTGCTGGGTCAAAACTTCCCTGTACCTTTAAAAATGGTAGGGGTGGAAGATAGATTCGGGAAGTCGGGTAAACCTGATAAGTTGTTGGAAATGTACGGGCTTACAGCGAGCAATATATTAAGCAAGGCAAAAGAGGCCATTAAAATGAAAAGATAGTCAGATAATCAAATAGGCTTTTATATAGCGGAAAAGGCAGGTATCAAAGCAATGGTACCTGTCTTTTTAGTATAGGTATTTTGACGGATAAACATATCAGCGATAGTCGTGATAACTTGTAGTTTAAATATTATATTCGCCATGAAATTTTCACATTAAAGTGGTATAATTTAGTTATATATGTTTTTAGGAGTGTTATTATGCGGTATATAATAAAACAGAAGTTTTTCTCTTTTGGAGACAGTTTTACCATCAAGAATGAAGCAGATAGGGATGTATTTGTTGTAAAAAGCCAGCTACTTTCCTTCGGCAAAAAACTCAGGATATACGATTTAGAGGGTAATGAGCTATGCTACATAGAACAAAAGTTGCTTAAATTTATGCCGGAATATGATATCTATATAGCAGGGCAGCATGTAGCAAACATTAAGAAGAAGTTTGCATTTTTCAAAAATGATTTTGTTATAACAAGTCAGGTTGATCAATATTATATCAATGGAGATTTTATTGGTCACGAGTTTGGCATTTATAAGGGAGATGAGATGGTTGCACGAATATCTAAAAAGTTCTTCTCCTTTAGAGATACTTACGGTGTTGAGATAGATGACCGGCAGGATCAGGTCACCATTTTAGCTATTGCAATAGTAATAGACATGGTATGCCATGACAGTGATAATGGTTAGTATTGGAGATAAACGCCCGTTTTAAGAAAAACCAAAAATTTCTTGACAGGGACAAAATACACGGTGTATACTATAATAACAAAAAAAGTAAGTTAATAAAACAATTATGAGCAGGCGATGCACTGATAAAGTGCGTGGGGCTGGGCCCTCGATAAGGGCAGCGGAGTTGATAATAACCCGTGGGACATAGTGATATGTACCACGGGTTTAATTGTTTGTATAAGTATGCTGTTTAATCCGGCTGGAGTGTTTTATTAATATACTGAGAAGAATATTATGCTTAGGGGGATTTGAAGGTGAGCAGTGAAAAACAAAAAGTGGCTTTAAGTTCGGTCTTTGCAGCGGTATTCCTGACAATAATAAAAATTGTAGTAGGTGTATTTACCGGGAGCTTGGGGTTGCTTTCCGAAGCAGCTCATTCCGCGATGGACCTTGGTGCTGCTATAGTTACTTTCTTTGCGGTAAAGATTTCAGATAAGCCGGCGGATATGGACCACAACTACGGGCATGGAAAAATTGAGAGTTTTTCTGCTCTGATTGAAACAGCTCTTTTACTTGTTACCTGCGGATGGATCATTTATGAGGCTGTTGAAAGGCTGTTCTTGGGTAAAATAGTGCAGGTTGAGGCAGCAGGAAGTGTATGGGGTATAGGCATAATGATACTGTCTATAGTAATAAATGTTTCAAGGTCAAGGGCTTTGAAGAAGGCAGCACAAAAATACGGCAGCCAGGCCCTTGAAGCCGATGCCTTGCATTTTGACACCGATGTATGGAGCTCTTTAGTGGTTATAGTAGGTTTGGTTTGCGTAGCTATAGGTGACTTCTTCAATATACCTTGGCTTAAGTACGGAGACCCTGTAGCAGCTTTGGGGGTATCAGTCTTAGTCATATTTGTTAGTATAGACCTTGGCAAACGCACCATTGATGTTTTGCTGGATGCTGCTCCTAAAGGCATGATAACTAATGTTTTAAACGAAGTCAATGCAGTAAATGGAGTACTGGATGTTGCCAGTGTCAGGGTAAGGCCATCGGGACCAAACTATTTTATTGATCTGAGTATCGGTATAAATAGAAATGAAAGCCATAGAGTGGTTCACTCCATTGTTGATGAGATAAAAGAACGGTTACATAATAAGATACCTAATTGTGATGTAATGGTGAGTACATTCCCTATAGATATTCCGGGAGCTGAAGATAGAGAAGTTTTTCATACCATAAAGAAGATAGTGGATAAATTCCCCATATGTACAAATATACATAACATCCACGTTTATGAGGTGGCAAAAAGAAAGTTTATTGCCCTCCACTTGGAAATAAAGGAAAGTATGACCCTGAAGGAGTCCCACAAGCTATCCCATGACATAAGTGAAATGATACAAGAAGCTATGTGTGATGTAGAAGAAGTCAGTGTCAACTTTGAGTGTGTCAAGCAAAGACATATCCAGGCACAAGATGTGACAGAAGAGAAGGAGGCTCTTATCAGCGAAATTGATAAGATGATTAATAAAGCACCGGATAAACTAAACTGCCACGATATAAAGATATACAGCCGTGACGATAAGCTTACCATGTTTCTGCACTGTGAGTTGTATGAGGATTATACAAGTGAGAAGATTGAGCTGATATCAAAGAGTATTTCCAATAAGTTAAGAAGCAATATATCAAATGTAGCTGATATACACATCCACGTTGAACCAATGCATGAGTAATATATTCGAATTGAATTTACAAGGCTGTCGGTGTTTTATTGTATCGACAGCCTTAAATACATAAGGAAAGTAGCCTTGAGGCTACTTGAATTAAAAGCATATCATATTAGCGGTGCTTATCTATATTCTTATTTAGATACTTAAGTGAGTAAGAAGGAGAGGTCGGCGGCTGATGTTCCTTGTTGAATACCTTGCTGTAGGGCTCGGTAGAGAATTCGGCATCATAAGCTCGGGGATTGCCTACTTTGCTGATAATGTTTGGCTTTAGAAAAATCTCAAATTTAGGCATCGTATTACCTCCCTTAATCTTATTCCCACTTATTTTTCTCAATAACGTAAGAAATATATTCGGAAAGTTTAACCTACTTCCTAATGCGCAGGAAAGAAAATCATTTGCAGCACAAAAATTATGCCGAATACATACAAGATAGGATGGACGTTTTTACCCTTGCCGCTTACCAGCTTCATTAGTGGGTAGGTAATAAATCCAATTGCAATACCTGTGGCTATGCTTGATGTCAGCGGCATGGTCAATATAATCATAAATGCAGGGAAAGCCTCATCAAAGCTTTTCCAGTCAACCCGGGCAAGGCCTTCCATCATAAAGCTTCCTACTATAATAAGGACCGGTGCTGTTATTGCCGACAAAGAAGATATCGCAGATATTGCAGGGGAGAAGAACATGGATATTAAAAACAATATAGCTACAACAAATGAAGTAAGTCCTGTTCGCCCACCGGCAGCAACACCGGCAGAGGATTCTATATACGCGCTTGTAGGGCTGGTTCCAAAGCCAGCTCCAACCGTAGTAGCCAGTGCGTCAGCCATGAGGGCTTGTTTAGCCCTAGGGAACTTACCGTCTTTTAATAAGCCTGCCTGCTCTCCAACCCCTATCATGGTTCCGGTGGTATCAAAGATTGTTACTAGCAAGAATGCGAAAACAATGGTATAAAGCCCATTTGTAAATACTCCAGCTATATCCAGATTAAAGAATACCGGAGCAGGAGGGGCAGATACAATTCCATCGAACTTTAATAATCCGGAAAAATAACCGATTAGTGCAGTTATAACCATACCGATAAATAAAGACCCTTTTACTCTTCTTGCCATCAGTGCAAGTGTAATAAATAGCCCTGCTAGGGTCAGTAAAGTAATAGGCTTGTGTAAATCCCCAAAAGAAACCATAGTAGCTGGATTGGGCACAATAATTCCCGACATTTTAAGCCCTATGAAAGCTATGAATAAGCCTATTCCCGATGTAATACCGTATTTAAGTGAGTTTGGAATAGACTCAATTAAGGTTTCTCTCAGTTTGGTAAAGCTAAGTAATATAAACAAAACACCCGCCAGAAAAACAGTCCCGAAAATGATTTGATAAGCTAAACCCTGGGAGGCAACTATACTGGCGAAGTATGCGTTCATACCCATCCCTGGAGCTATCGCTATAGGGTATTTAGCAAATAACGACATATACAATGTTCCTATTACTGTTGAAATAATTGTAGCCATAAATACCTGATTAAATGGGACCCCCGCAGATGAAAGGATTGCCGGATTTACTATGACTATATATACCATGGTCAAAAATGTTGTAACACCTGCAATTACTTCTGTCCTGACATTTGTCCTATTTTCCTTCAGATTAAAAAACTTTTCCATAAAATCCTCCAAACGCGATTTTATCACTCCTACATATTTTCCCTGTTTTTATTTTATTTATTATACTGGGACAAAATGATTTTATTTTGCATTAACAAATATTTGTGGAAAAAAGATGTTGAGAATAAAATAATACGGAAGATTATAAAAGAATACCCATGCAAATGTCCCATGGCAAAATTCTGCCATGGGACATTTGCATGAGTATTCTCTGTAAAGACTTTATAAATATAAACTTCTATACATATTCCTTTACCATAAGAGCCCTTACGTACCCACGATCTCTGGTGGTTGAATCGATATAAAACCCTCTTCCATAGTAAAAACGTACAAGATCCCTGTACTTTGAAGCCGTGTGAAGGCTGACACGTGTAACACCTCTGGCTTTGAGCAGTTTTTCCGCAAGGTTCATAAGGGACTTGCCGATACCGATATTGTGATACTGTAAGCTGACACCAAACCTGCTTATATAAGCGGTGTTATCGGGGAATACCTGTATTCTGATAGTACCTACGGGAATATTATCAATCAGTGCGATAAATACTTCCTTAGTTTCAATATCATACCTGATAGTATCAATGGATTCTTCAAGAGCCTCCATAGTACCGCTAAGGCCTGTATCCTGCATGTATTTTTTGAAAGACTCATGCATAATTCCTTGTATTGCAAAAGCGTCCTCTACATTAGCCTTGCGGATTATAAAAGAATAATTCATTTTACCACCCCACAATTAAAACAGCCGGCAAAAGGGAAATGGGTGAGAATGCCGGAAAGGCTTACTGCTGCCATTTAATCCGACAAGCTCTACCCATAATTATCCAATCAGCCGTTAAATACTATATTTCTACTGTCCCATTAGCAGTGCCATGACTGCCTTTTGTACATGCAGCCTGTTTTCAGCTTCGTCAAATATTACCGATTGAGGGCCGTCTATGATTTCCTCAGTGACCTCATATCCCCTGTATGCCGGTAAGCAGTGAAGGAAAACAGCATCTTCTTTAGCTTTTGAGAATAATTCACTATTAACCTGATAAGGCATGAATATTTTTACCCTTTGTTCTTTTTCCGACTCCTGGCCCATACTGACCCATGTATCTGTATAAATTACATCAGCATTGTGCACTGCCTTTTCAGGATCATCGGTCAGTATTACTTCAGAGCCGGATATTTTAGCGTCATCCTTTGCTTCTTGAATTATACCTTCATCACACTCAAAGCCCTTAGGAGCAGCTACTGCTATGTCCATACCAACCTTGGCACATCCGTGAAGCAGTGAGTTTGCCACATTATTGCCGTCTCCTACATAAGCCATTTTAAGTCCTTTTAGGGTTCCTTTGTGCTCATAAACAGTAAATAAGTCTGCAAGGATCTGGCATGGGTGCATTAAATCTGTCAAACCATTAATTACCGGAATGTTTCCGTATTTAGCCAAGTCCTCTACATCGCTATGTTTGAAGGTTCTTATCATTATACCGTCAATATACCTGGACAGCACCTGAGCGGTATCATATATACTCTCGCCGCGGCCAAGCTGTATGTCATTGGAGCTTAAAAAGAGGGAATTACCTCCAAGCTGATACATACCCACTTCGAAAGAAACTCTGGTTCTGGTAGAAGACTTGGTAAAAATCATACCAAGAGTTTTACCCTTCAGCATGTGGTGCTGTACACCTTCCTTGACCTGTCTCTTTAGCTTTTCTGCGAGATTGAAAATTTGCTCAAACTGCTCTACATTTAAATCATATAGGCTTATCAAATGTTTCATAATACATACCTCCAGGCTTAACGTTTTGAATAATCATCAAGCGCGTAAATTTCAGTTTCTTTTTCTCTTATGATATGTTCCAGTACTTCAAAAACTGCGTTAGCAGTATCTAAAGACGTGATACATGGAATATTATATTCTATAGCAGTCCTTCTTAGAAGGAAGCCAAGACGTTTAGGTATCTTACCCAGTGTAGGGGTATTTATTACAAGGGTCAATTTATCATCCTTGATATAATCAAGCATCTTATCATTTGATACATATTCAACATCAATTCCTGCTTCGGACAGATAGGAATAGGTATCCTCGGTAGCCATTAGCTTGAAATCCAGCTCAAGGAGCTTATATGCAATACCTATACAATCGTTTTTATCCCTGTCGGCTACTGATAATAAGACTTTACCGCCTCTCGGGATTTTTAAGCCCGAAGCAACAAGGGCTTTATATAGAGCACTGTGGTAGTCCTTATCCACTCCCATAACCTCACCGGTAGACTTCATTTCCGGTCCGAGGAAGGTATCCACGGTAATCAACTTGGAGAAGGAGAAGACAGGAGCTTTGACCGCAATGTATTCGCCTTCTTTTGCAAGACCGGGCTGGTATCCCAGGTCTTGTAATTTTTTACCCATTATAAGCTGTGTAGCCACATTTACCATAGGTATTCCCGTTATCTTGCTCAGTACGGGAATTGTACGGCTGGCACGAGGGTTTACCTCTATAACATAAACCTTATTGTCCTGGTCAAGCACAAACTGTATATTGAACAATCCCACTACCTTAAGGGCCTTAGCCAACCTGATAGTATAATCTACAATGGTATTTTTAGTAGCTTCGTCCACTGTCCTTGGGGGATATATCGCTATACCTGTCTCTTATACACATCT
>JAOAEJ010000066.1 GCA_026416815.1 Clostridia bacterium
CTTAAAAAGTTAATAAATTTCTGGTGGTTATTACGAGAAGGTCACACCCGTTCCCATACCGAACACGGCAGTTAAGCTTCTCAGTGCCGATGATACTTGGACGGTCGCGTCCCGGGAAAGTAGGTCTCTGCCAGATTTATAATCAAGGCTCTATGGTTACACCATAGGGCTTTGTTTTATTTAGCCAAGAAAAGTGCATAAAAAGAGCTCATGATGATCTACGCTACAGCTAATGCAAATCCTTACATACCTATAGACAATCTTTCGACTGCCCACAAGCATTACAGAACCTACACTAACCTTTGCTCGGCTACCAAGGATACCTTAGAAACCTGCTGCAATCTCTCGACTGCAACAAACCTCAAGCAAACTGGAAGTGAGGAATTAGAGGTGAGAGGTTGGAAAACCCCAAACATAACTTCGCTTCTACATTGCCTGCGGAACCCTTAGTAATCTTAGCTCGAATACTATACATCCCTTTTGACCATACTACAATCTTTTGGACTGCAATACAGCCTTACAAGACATATATTATTCTGCTCTCCAGCTAATATTAAGCCAATGACATGACCTAATATTAACCTTTGACCGAATATTATAAAGCCTTTTAAGACCTTATAACATTCTTGGCTCGACCATCACGAACCCTGCCCTATTAATATGGTCCGTATGCTACTTTTAAATACGTGGCAAATCTTTGAATAGTTTAGAATAAAGTATAAACTAATTTGCTTCTAGCAGAACTACATAAGTAAAGGAGTATACATCACCAATCACCTGGGCACTATTTTTTAGAAATTACTTTCTTTTGAATATAAAAATTTATTGAGGAAAATCTATATTTACAAATCATTTTAGGAGGATACGCCATGGATGTTAATAACAAGGATAAGGGCGCTTGTATTGTAAGTTTCAATAATGGTAATAAAGAGTGCATTCCGGAGACTACCAAACAGGATTGTGTTGATACATGTGCTAAAACTTCCGGTGCTAATTGTGAACTTTCGTCTGAATTAACATGTCCTAGAGGTAAATGATTGTGTTAAGGGGTTAAATGCCCCTTAAATAATAAAGGTATATATGTAAAAAAGTAAACTATCCATCGGGGTATGGCAATGATTCGTGTAAATCGTTGTCTTCCCCTTGTGGACGGGCTTGTTAGCCCCATTCTATAAACATATTTTTATCGATGTTAGACAGTGTTATAAACCTCATGAGAAAAATTTCATTTTATTGTAATTTCATATTTTTAATTTTCCCAAACTCTTTTCTTACTATTTCAACAGACTTTTCGCTCTCTCAAGTCCTTTCAAGTCTTTTTCAAGTGCTTTTGCAAACTCAATTTTATTTTTAAATAAAGCAATCTCCTTTTCAGCAGGCCCTGTTTGCCTCTCAGTACAAACTAACTGAACACCTCGAAGTCTTTTAACAAATTCTTGTTTTTCTCAATCGTTTCTGAGTCAGTATTAGCAAAAATTGTTGAGGCACTTATACTTGTAACTAATAAAGATACAGCTACAACTGACAATATTGCCTTTTTTTATTCATACCGTATCCTCCCATTAGGCTATAAAAACAATAATTTTTAGATTAAATTATTGGCAATATTAAACTATAACCCATACTATGCTTAGGGTATTAGTAAATCATATACTGAACTTTATTAAATATTGACATTGGATCCTAGAAATGTATAATTTGTATTAATGCAAATTATGTTGGAGAGTAACAACTATGATAAGGGTTATAATACTAGATGATGAAAAACCTGCACTACTGGAACTGGAATACCTGTTAAAAAAGGAATCCGAGATTGAGGTGGTCGGTACTTACACAGACCCAGTGAAGGCAATTGAAGATATTGAGATAGTAAATCCTGATGCCATATTTTTAGATATCGACATGCCTGTAATCAATGGGTTGAATGTAGCCAGAGAAATAGTGTCAATGGGCAAAAAAGTTGAGATTGTATTTATTACTGCTTTCAATGAGTATGCAGTCAAGGCTTTTGAAGTAAATGCTATTGACTATATATTAAAGCCCATTGTAAAAGATCGCTTGGATAAAGCTATAGACAGGCTCAAGGCTATACAGAAGAAAAAAACCGATGCGAAAACGGCAATCATGGAGAAGATAAGTACACTCGAGACCTATATAAAGCATCGTCCCGATAAAATCATAGCATGGAATAACGAAGAAATTATACTTCTAAAGCGTGACGATGTGCTGTTTTTTGAAACTGATTCAGGAAATACTTTTGCCGTATCAAGACAGGGAAAATTCAGGTGCAAGGAATGCCTTGACGCATTGGAGGATAGACTTAAGGATGTTGGCTTTTTTAGGTGCCATCGGAGTTTTATAGTAAACTTAAAGCATGTAGTCAAAATTTCGCCAATGTTTAATAATTATATAATAAAGCTGGAGGGCGATCTATTTGATGTTCCTGTCAGCAGAAATAATATAAAGAGGCTTAAGGATATTCTAGGTATCACATGAAAAACCAATAGAAACTATTCAACCTTTGAAAACGACCATACAGGTCGTTTTTTTACATTTTATCGAAAAAAAGAATGTAGCGCACCTAAAGGGTTTATAATGAATGGAATATACTTAATATATTCATGTTGTTTTTTATTTACCTTTGTGGAATTGGGAAAAAGGAGCTTTTGCACGATGAAAACTATTCTTATAGATGATGAAAGGCCGGCTTTGTCTGAATTGGAGCATCTTATATTGTGCAATGGAGATTTGGAGATAGCGGGCAGTTACACAGATCCCATGGAGGCACTAAAGGATATTTGTTTCAAGAAGCCTGACGTAGTATTTCTGGATGTAGTAATGCCTGGAACCAGCGGACTGTATATGGCTAAAAAAATATTAGAGATAAACAAAGATATTGAGATAGTATTTGTTTCGGCTTATGAAGAATACGGAGTGGAGGGCTTTGAATTGGGTGTAGCAGATTATATCTTAAAACCTGTTTCCAGTGAGCGGCTTAGTAAGGCAATACAAAAGGTAATGATGAGAAAAGAAGCATAACGTAGTAAATATAATTATGATTAATAAATATAATATATATTTCATTAAAGAGCTGTGGTTGCAATCTACCATGGCTCTTTTCCATTCACTTTTCAAATATATCCATTTAACCCTTAAAAATGACTGCTGGCAGAAAAAGTAGTACAGGATTAAAGATTTACTATACAATTGCAAGAGTTGGAACCATTTGTAAAAGGGAGGAATGTTTATGAGAAAGTTTTTTAAACCGGTAATACTAATGCTTATTGTTACATTGCTTTGTGGTATGATTAACCCCCCAGTTGTTGCGAATGCATCAAGCTCGTCGGATGAATGGAATAATCGTTTGAAGAAAATAACTGTGGCTGCAACAAAGCAAATCCCAAAAGCTGGTTTTATAGTTAGCCTTTTAATATCAGAATTATGGCCTGATTCAAAACCTAGCGTATGGGATGAGGTGAAAAATCAAACTGCAGCACTTATTGACCAAAAAATATTGGCAAAAGAATATGAAGATCGTAAATTGGAAATAGATTCTTTAAGGGATGATTTGAAGCTATACGATAACATGGAAAGTATGAGTGAGAAGGCTGCTTGGTTGCCTGTATTAATTTCTAAGGCAAATGGATTAGGGACGAAATTTTTAGGATCATCAAATGCTATACATTTAATACAATTTTCTATTATTACCGCCGAGATACACCTGACACTACTGAGAGAAAGAGTAATTCTAAGTAAAGAAATGTATGGTTATACTGATACGACCCAATTAGAGAACGACTTGAAGGCTGCTTACAATAAATACGCTGCTTCCTTCCCTCAAATATTTGAACAATGGAAGACTTGGAGAAGTACTCAGATAGAAGTTAACTATTATTCGGAAGGATTTATTACTTATTATGCATATGGCAATGTGACAGACCATGTAACTAATGAATATATTCATCACGTAAAAGACAATTGCCCAAGTAACGACTATTATAAAGGTGTTTGTGTTGCAACAAAAGAACGTATGCTGAACGACGCAATAGCAAAAATGTTAGCTGAAGTTTATGCACCTGCATTTTATTTTAATAATTATATTATAGGAGAAGAGGATAGTTCGCCTATAGTATATAGCGGAATGAATACGCTAACTATGGGTCCTTATAGCAGTGCAACTATCAGCAATACCGATAGTGATTGGCAAACAAATGTAGATGATGTGTCAGGTCAAATTAAACAGATGTATATTCGTGAATGGAATTCAATAGATGGAATTCAATTTATCTATACGGATCATAATGGGAATTTTACAGGAAACCCCAGTGGAGGGGTACCTAATTATATAAACATAGGAAAAGATAAGTATGCAACAGGTCTAAGAATGCATTTTGCTTATGGAACTATGTGTGATGTTGAAGGAGTGTTTTCTGATGGATCTACTACAGGTAAACTAGGTAATCGTAGTAATAGGGCAGGTACTTATGTAAAGGCAGAAGTAGGTGCAGGCTATGAATTGGTAGGCGGCAGTTTTCGTAAAGGATATGGACCATCATCAACACAAGAAATCAGTGTAATTAAATTAAATTTTAAATTTAATGGAAATACAATTCCTCAGGATAATATAAATATATCATGTGACGACGCATATGAACTTTATGTTAATGGTATCCTGGTCGGTACAGGAAGTAACTGGAGCAGCCCTCAGGATTTCCGTAATTTACCGCTTGTATATGGCAAAAATGTAATAGCAGTAAAAGGTATTGACCAGGGTGGCGTAGCAGCGATGGTAGCGGATGCAACCATCAATGGAAAAAGGATAACTACTAATAATAGTTGGAAAGTAAGTACGACCATGCAAGATGGCTGGAATACAATTAATTATGATGATAGTAAGTGGAGCAACGCCAAGGATTATGGCCAAGTATATAGTGCGCCTACATGGGGGGCGGGTGTAATTGGATTTTCTTCCGACACACCAGCACACTGGATATGGAGTTCTAATAACGATGCGGATAATACCGTGTATTTCAGAACTACCATAGATATTCCGCAGAGCAGCATAAAAATAGCATGCGACAACGCATATGAACTTTATATCAATGGAATACTGGTAGGTACAGGAAATGACTGGACCACTCCTCAGGATTTCTCAAACTTGCCACTTACTCCTGGCAAAAATGTAATAGCAATAAAAGGTATTGACCAGGATGGTGTAGCAGCAATGGTAGCGGATGCAACCATCAATGGAAAAAGACTGGCCACTAATAGAAGTTGGAAAATAAGTACTACTGAGCAGAGTGGCTGGAACACAGGGAATTTTGATGATAGCAACTGGGAAAAAGCAACCGATTATGGTTCAGCATATGGTGCGTCTACATGGGGGGCGGGTGTAATTGGATTTTCTTCCGACACGCCAGCCCGCTGGATATGGAGTGCTAATAATGATACCGATAATACTGTTTATTTCAGAACTACAGTAGACATTCCTCAAGGTAGTATAAAAATATCGTGTGATAATGCCTATGAACTGTATGTGAACGGAATGCTGGTAGGGGCAGGGAATGATTGGTACACAACGCAGAACTTCTCCAATTTACCGCTTACTAAAGGCAAAAATTTAATAGCAGTAAAAGGTGTGGATCGGGACGGTGTAGCTGCCATGGTAGCAGATGCAACCATCAATGGAAAAAGGATAGCCACCGATAACAGCTGGAAAGTAAGCACCACTATGCAGGATGGCTGGAGTACCAAATGGTTTAATGACAGCAGTTGGAGCAATGCAACGGATTATGGTTCAGCGCTTAGTGCGCCAACATGGGCAGCTGGCTTGAGTGGTTTTTCTTCCGATACACCAGCCCATTGGATATGGAGTTCTAATAACGATGCGGATAATACTGCATATTTCAGAACTACTTTATATATTAAATAATATACATAAGAACAACTAAAAACTGACCATTTCATCAAAGAGCCGTAGTTAAAAATTGCTGCGGCTCTTTGATATTCATATAATAAATCCCCACAACTTGTACTTATGGATAACCAAAGTTAAACTTAGTGATTTCCAGTTATGGAATGGGCTGTGATAAGTGCGATTTGCCTAACTGGATAAAATCACTTTTAACTTTGGTTGTCTATAATAAGAAAGATGGTATAATAACTTCATTCAAGGATAAGGGGGATATACCATGTTAAAGTTACTTTTTGGTAACCCGGATCAAACAATTCCATTCCAGGTTAGCAATGGCGACATAAGAGATATCGTGTTTATAACTGTATTTTTTTTAATCAGCATGTTCTTTTTACTTTTTTATGTTAGGCGACCAAAGCAAAAAGAATATTTATATTTTGGGCTGGGAGTCTTTTGTTTGCTAATGTATACATATAGCTCATCACCCCAATGGAGATTTAATCTTGATGACCCTTTAGCATGGCTTTGTGCAAGTAAGGGATACAAGGTCTTCGTTTTTTTCTTAATGCCCATGTTTTTGCGTTTTTATTACGAGAATTCTTATGTAAGGGATGACACCAAACTAAAGAAGATATATGACAGCATTTCCAAAGGGCTGCTTTACTATGGTGCAATCCTATTTATCATTGTTCTTACTCCCATACCTAAAAACATTTTTATTTTGTTGGATAATATAAATGATATTGTTATTGTACTTGGAAGCATTGTGGGAAATGTGTTTTTGATTAAAAAGGTAGCTGAAAAAGATAGGGATTCTATCATTCTGTTTATTGGAATTAGTGCTTTTTCAGTTTTAACTTTTTTACAGGTGACATATAAGACATGGCAAACCTATATGCACTTTACAGTTAATTATCCTAGCTTTACATCCTATGGTTCTATGCTTCTTATCATAACCTTTACAATGGTAATCATATCACGCTTCTTTAATTCCTTTTCAATGGTGGAAGCATTATCAAAGGATATGGCTGCTCGAACCAAGGAACTGGATGAAAAAAATAAGCTATTGGAAAAAGCGGATAAAACTAAAGACGATTTCCTGGCAAATACTTCTCACGAGTTAAAAACCCCACTCCATGGGATTATAGGCATTACCGAAGCAATGCTGGAGGAATCAGACAACAGACTGGGTGAAAGGCAGAAGGAAAGTCTATCCCTTATAGTATCCAGTGCAAGAAGGCTTACCGAGCTTATCAATGACATACTGGATTTTTCTAAAATGAAAAACCATGAAATAGTCCTTGGTATCAAGACTGTAGACGTTTGGCAGATTACAGATGTGGCGATAACTCTATTAAGGCCATTGGCAAAAGAAAAAGGTATTTCTTTGAAGAATGAAATCAACGAAAATAAATCATATGTTTTGGCTGATGAAAACAGGATCAGACAGATAATGCATAATCTTTTGGGAAATGCGATTAAGTATACTCAGGCCGGTGAAGTAGCTGTTTCAGCGATTGAAAGAGATGGTAGGTTCGAAATAACGGTATTAGATACAGGTATAGGCATACCCGAAGCTAGAATACATGACATATTTAAGCCCTTTGAACAGCTTGAGCCTTCAGAAAGGCGTGAGCATGGTGGTGCAGGGCTGGGTCTGAGTATAACTAAAAAGCTTATTGAACTACATGAAGGTGAAATATGGGTTGAGTCGGAGGTAGGAAGGGGCTCGAAATTCACTTTTACCCTGCCAAAAAGCATAGATACATATGAAATCGAAAATGTTCTTGTACCAAAACCCGCTGCGTTAGAGCGTTTGAATCATAAACCTACTAATACTCCAGACTGCACACCTAAATGTTCAGATGAAAAAGATTACATAATATTGGTTGCAGATGACGAACCTGTAAACCTCCAGGTGTTAACGAAAATGCTTGAAATAGAGAACTACTCCATAATTACTGCTAATAATGGCGCCGAAGCACTTGAGGAAATCAAAAGCGGGAAGAAAATTGACCTTGTAATACTTGATGTGATGATGCCAAGGCTGTCTGGCTATGATGTATGCAATAGGCTCAGGGAATCTTATTCCCTATACGATTTGCCCGTGCTGCTGGTAACTGCAAGAAACCAGCCTGACGATATTATAGCTGGATTTGAAGCAGGAGCAAACGACTATCTTTCAAAGCCGTTTTACAGTAAGGAACTGAGGGCAAGAATCAGGACTTTGCTGGAACTCAAGAAAGCAGCAAATTATGCACTTAATGCCGAACTTCACTTTTTGCAGGCCCAGATAAAGCCCCATTTTCTGCACAATGCACTAAATACAATAATGTCATTTATAAGGTTTGACCCTGATAAAGCACGAGAATTACTACTGGAATTAAGCACTTATTTAAGGGAAAGCTTTAATTTCAAAAATATAGAGAGAGTTATGCCGCTCAGCAAAGAAATAGCTATTGTCAAATCATACTTGTTTATTGAGATGGCGCGCTTTTCCGATAAGCTGAATGTGGTTTACGATATAGACGATGTAGAATGCAGCGTACCGCATTTGATTCTCCAGCCCATCGTAGAAAACGCAGTAAGACATGGGGTATTACCTAAAAAGGAAGGTGGGATGGTGAAAATTTCTATCAAGGACGGAGGGGAGCATGTGCTACTCAACGTAGAGGACAATGGGGATGGAATTGATAAAGAAAAAATACCTTTGCTCCTTATGGGTAAGCTAGAAAGTGAAGGCACAGGAGTAGGATTGAGCAATGTACATAAAAGGATGCAGGCAATTTACGGCCATGGCGTGCAGATAGAAAGTGAAAAAGGAAAGTATACAAGTATAAGTATATCTATTCCTAAAAGTACCGTGAAGATTTCCACATAAATGCCTAGTCACCTAATACTTTCCCTATAGGAGATCCATGCAAAGGAATAAGTGGATGGGGCTTAACACCCTTGGAGCTAAAATCCTTAGGCACTGAGCAAATATGCTCACTTAAAAATTTATGCGATAGATTGTAAAGGTTTCATCAACTTAGGGGACATAAGTGGACTAAAAAGAGCTAGGGGAGCATCATGACACTTATCTTAACTAGTTTAGTCAAACACTTGAGTGAAATTATAACAGCGTTTCAACAAATATCAACAACTAAGAAAAGCTAAGAAAGCAAGAGATATTATCACGAAACTGTGTCCATTTTAAATACAATGGCTCAAAAGTATATAGTCTCAAAGAGCTATATACTATGTTAAGATAGAAGTATTAGAACTTGGCACAAACTTCTAACATACAATGTGTTGACACAAGGTATTTAACGTGTTAAAATTTAATCCCGCTCGAGAGAGCGAATAAATGGTTTGATGAATCAAACCAGAAATAATAAGGTATCGAATTTTTCTAACGCAAAGTCGATTAAACTTTAAAAAGTTAATATGTTGGTAAGTGGTAATGTGATAAGACAGTAAATAACTGTCCTCTATCAATTGTCAACTGTCAACTAAAATTTCTGGTGGTTATTACGAGAAGGTCACACCCGTTCCCATACCGAACACGGCAGTTAAGCTTCTCAGTGCCGATGATACTTGGACGGTCGCGTCCCGGGAAAGTAAGTCTCTGCCAGATTTATACCAAGGCTCTATGGTTATTCCGTAGGGCTTTGTTTTATTTAGCCCAGAAAAGTGCATACAAAAAGAGCTCATGATGATCTACGCTACAGCTAATGCAAATCCCTACATACCTATAGACAATCTTTCGACTGCCCACAAGCATTACAGAACCTACACTAACCTTTGCTCGACTACCAAGGATACCTTAGAAACCTGCTGCAATCTCTCGACTGCAACAAACCTCAAGCAAACTGGAAGTGAGAAATTAGAGGTGAGAGGTTGGAAAACCCCAAACATAACTTCGCTTCTACATTGCCTGCGGAACCCTTAGTAATCTTAGCTCGAATACTATACATCCCTTTTGACCATACTACAATCTTTTGGACTGCAGTACAGCCTTACAAGACATATAATATTCTGCTCTCCAGCTAATATTAAGCCAATAGCATGACCTAATATCAACCTTTGACCGAATATTATAAAGCCTTTTAAGACCTTATAACATTCTTGGCTCGACCATCACGAACCCTGCCCTATTAATATGGTCCGTATGTTACTTTTAAATACATGGTAAATTATACATAAATATTATAATATATGGAAAACAATTATGCGTGTGTAACCTTTTATGAAGATAACGAAATCATAAAGTGATTTTTCCAGCTAGGAAACCCCACTTAGCATAGTTGTTTCCCTAGCTGAAAATTAATAAATTTAATAGAGTATAATTTACAGCTTTTGTATTTGGTCTATAGTATAGCCTATAAGTTTTGACATATAATTTGCTTGTTCATCGGTCAGTGTACCTTTTTTCCTTAATGTTTCAATTTTGTTCACCAAAGCTTCCAACTGATTGATTGCTGTATTGTACTGCCCCTTCTCCAGTGATTTAAAAGCGTTGTTTAATGTAGAGATTAAGCTGTTCTCAGTCCCACCAGACAGCCCAAGGCTTTCAATATATAAAGCGAGTTTATCAATTATTTTATTAGGAGGAACATCTGTTACATACACATTTATAGTTCTGCTTACAGTCAGGAGGCTGTCACTAACGGTAAAACTTATATTATAGACACCTGATTGGTCATAGGTAGGTGTCCAGGAGAATATACCGGTTACAGGGTCAAAGCTGGCGCCCTGTGGCAAAGTACCGGTTGAGAATGTAACAGCGTCACTATCAGGGTCGCTGCCGCTGATAGTAAAACTTAGGTTTTGTCCCTCATCTACAGTTTTATCGCCTATTGTGTCAAGCATAGGAGGTCTGTTGACATTTGCAACAGTAACAGTTATATCCTCATAGTCTTTCAAAGTACTATCGTTTACTTCAAACCTAATAGTATATGTACCTGACTGGTCGTAAGTAGGTGTCCAGGAGAATGTACCGGTTGCAGAGTCAAAGCTAGCACTCTGTGGCAAGGCTCCAGCTGAGAGTATAACAACATCGCTATCAGGGTCGCTGCCGCTGATAGTAAAACTTAAGTTTTGTCCCTCATCTACAGTTTTATCGCCTATTGTATCAAGTATAGGAGGCCTGTTGACATTTGCAACAGTAACAGTTATATCCTCATAGTCTTTCAAAGTACCATCGTTTACTTCAAACCTAATAGTATATGTACCTGATTGGTCGTAGGTAGGTGTCCAGGAGAATGTACCCGTTACAGGATCAAAGCTTGCACCCTGCGGCAAAGTTCCGGTCGAAAAGGTAAGAGGGTCACTGTCAGGGTCACTCCCGCTGATGGAGAAACTTAAGTTACTACTCTCGTCCACAGTCTTATTGCCTACAGGATTGAGAATAGGTGGACTATTAACGTGGGAAACAACAGTAGTTAATGTATCGAGTCCTGTCCCACCATTATCATCAACAACCTTTAAAGTAACTAAATAAGTACCATGCTCGTAATAGGTATGTACTGGGTTAAGTGTACCTGTAGCTTTGCTGCCATCCCCGAAATCCCATTCAATTATATGGGTATCAAGAGTGCCGGGATCTACAAATGCCCCAGAAAAACTAATCTCCGATTTCTCATCGGCTACCATATCCGAACCCAAGTTTACAATCGGGTTTTCATTTATAATTGACACAGCAGCTGTTGCAGTTGTACTAAGTGTGCCGTCGCTGACTTCAAGCTTCACTGTTCCATTAAAATCATCATTCCATGTATGGCTTGCTATATTGCTGTTTGACCATGGAGTATCCCATACTCCGTCATTATTGAAATCCCAACGGTATGTAACAGTACTTCCATCAGGATCAAATGAACCTTGTGCACTAAAAACTATCGGAGTTCCTTCTTTTCCGTTGTATGGTCCATTAGCACTGGCAATTGGAGCCTGATTTTGTCCGGGGATATCTAAAACGGCAGCTCCTTTGACAATGAGACATATATCATTATAGTCACGGTCACCGCCTCCCCAGAGGTCCTCAAAACCAACCTGCCAGGTCTGATAATCGATAGGGGTAATTGCAGCATGTACTTGTCCATCTCCATTCCTGCTTCCAGGACCTGTGAAAAATGGACCTTGTCCACTAATGAAGAAAATAAGTTCTGTCCCTGCCGGATACCTTCCTAAATTAAAAACTTTTCCTGAAGGCGTACTATGTCCGTAGCCTAAATCCTTTCTTACAGGGCTCCATAAACCGTAAAGATTATTCATTCCTGCATCAGATGGGCGGAAAGTAACGGTAACATCACTTTTTTCGGATAGGACAATAAATCTTGCTGCCGGATACATAGCAGCGTAAGAAGTTTGAGACATTGTAATGAAAAGTAAGGGTAATAAAATCAGAATAAAACCGAACATTAGCGTTAATTTTCTTCTCATTTCCTAAAATCCTCCCTTTGAAATTATTGTAAATATGGGCATCGTTTGTGTAAATTATACCAGACGGGGGATAGATAATCAACGCAATACAGTTATTAGTCTAGGAAAAGGAGTCGTTTTATGTGGAATTATGAATCTTGGGGTGGTTAATTTGAAATGGTAAAAAACATTTTACTGATGTAAGATACTGTATTACAATGTAATATATTGATACAGTTTCTAGGGGGAGTATTGTATGGTGATAAATACATATAATCCATTTCGCTATGACAAGCCTTCTAAAGATGAGTTTGTTAATAGAGAAAATTATATAAAAGCGTTTTGGGACGCATTAGAAAGAGTTAAGACAGACCGACATCAGGTGACAGTACTGCATTTTTATGGAGTAGGAGGTATTGGTAAAACATACCTCAGGGATGAGCTTAAAAGGCAGCTGATCCAGCGACAGCCCAATACAGTGGTTGGAACTCTGGACTTTACTTCGGAAAGTAACAGATTAAAGCAGAAAGCACTTGAATGCCTTTGTGCAGATATAAAGAAAAGGCATAAAGTTAAATTTGATATTTTTGGATTAGCCTATGCTGCTTATATGGAAAAGCTATACCCCATGACAGCTATCAACAAAAAAACAGTACCATTCCTTGAGGAAGGTGACTTTCTAACGGAGGCTATAGACGCTGCAAAAGATGTGCCGGGAATAAGCCTTATACCCAAAGTGATGTCCCTTCAAGGAAAGTTTTCTTCTTGGTTCAGAGATGAAAGGAATAAGCAAAAAGTAGAGGTGCTCCAAAGACTGTCGTATATGGAGCCTCACAGTATAGCAGAAAAGCTTCCAAGGTTTTTTGCCATGGACGTTTATGAGCATATAGAGGAAAAAGGCACACCTGTAGTTATATTCATAGACACATACGAAGCACTGTGGGAAAAGGATAAAGCAAGGTCTGACTGCCCCCGTGACCACTGGCTGCATGAGGAGCTAATCAGGATGTTGCCCGGAATTTTATGGGTAGTTTGTGGCAGGGAAAGGCTTAGGTGGGATGAAGGACAGGAATATGATAAATGGGAAGGAAGCTTGACTCAAATGTTTCTAGGAAACCTGTCTGAAAGGGACGCAAGACATTATTTGTCACTACATGAAATAACAGATGTCGAAATACAGCAAAAGATAGTTGAAAATACAGAAGGAGTGCCATTTTACTTATCACTTTCCAAGGATACATATAACGAAATAAAGAATAACAGGACACCTACAGTCTATGACTTCAAAGGCGATAAGACCCCGCAAAGGATGTTTGAAAGGTTTATCCGCAACCTGGAAGTCACCGAAAGGGAGACTATCTATATCCTTTCAGTAACACGTTTCTGGAATTACGATATTTTTAAAGCCTTGATAAAAGAATTTAATACAGGCTATCCGCTTACTATGTTTGGGGAAATGAGCAGATTTTCCTTTATGAACTCATGTGCGTCAGGTGAGGGATTGGAAATGCACTCCATTATGAGAAAGAGTTTGCATGACTACATGCCCAGGGATGTAAAAAAACTGGCACATGAGTTTATGTTCGGGTATTATAGGGAGCGGCTTGATGTGATTGATATAAAAAGTATATCTGTAGAAAACAAAATTGCACTGCAGGAAGCCTATTATCATGGTGCCTGCCAAGTGCAGAATGAAGAAGATGCAGAGAAGTTTGCCCAATGGTTTTTTGAAAAAGCAAAGATATTTTATGAGGCTGCTCAATGGGAATTGGTTGTACCTCTATACTTGGAAATGAAAGGTTTTTTGCAGGATTTATTAGGAAAAGAGCACCAGTCTATTGCGATAATGTTGAACAATCTCGCTGAGCTGTATAAGGAACAGGGCAAGTATGAAGAAGCGGAGCCATTATACAAAAGAGCGTTGGAAATATGTGAGACGGTGTTAGGAGAAGAAAACCCGTTGGTAGCGACAATACTGAACAATCTTGCGTTACTCTACTTTTGGCAGGGAAAATATGAAGAAGCGGAGCCATTATATAAAAGAGCATTAGAAATAAGCGAAAGGGTGTTAGGAAAAGAGCACCCGGATGTAGCGACAACACTGAACAATCTTGCAGGACTAAATAAGGTACAAGGAAAATATGAAGAGGCGGAGCCATTATACAAAAGAGCGTTAGAAATAAACGAAAGTATGTTAGGCGGAGAAGAGTATCTGTCTACAGCCACAACGCTAAATAATCTTGCAGAGTTGTATTATTGGCAGGGAAAATATGAAGAAGCAGAGCCATTATACAAAAGAGCATTAGAAATAAGCGAAAGGGTGCTAGGAGAGGAGCACCCGTCTATAGCGATAACCTTGAACAATCTTGCGCAACTATATAAAGAACAGGGAGAATATAAAGAAGCAGAAATATTATGCAAAAGGGCATTAGAAATAAGTGAAAAAATGTTAGGAAAAGAGCACCCGTCTGTAGGGATAATGCTGAACAATCTTGCGGTACTGTATAAGGCACAGGAAAAATATGAAGAGGTAGAATCATTATATAAGAGGGATTTAGAAATAAGTGAAAAAGTGTTAGGAAAAGAACACCCGTCTATAGCGGTAACACTGAACAATCTTGCGCAATTATATAAGGAACAGGGAAAATATAAAGAAGCGGAGCTATTATACAAAAGGGCATTAGAAATAAATGGGGAAGCATTAGGGAAATGGCATCCAGATGTGGCTATAACGTTAACCAATCTTGCTTTGCTGTACGAATTGCAGGGAAAATTAAAAAAAGCAGAGCCAATATATAAAAGAGTGGTAGAAATATTATTTATGAAGAGGCATCATAACTTAATGGATGCTATGGATAATCTGGTAAATATATATATCAAGCTGGGGAAGCAAGAGGAAGAAATACTGCAGATTATAAGAAAATTGATAACCAAGCTACTAACCAAACTACAGAATGGGGAAGAGTAAGCAGACTATGACTGTCTCTAGTAATGAGACGGCCAAATCAAGTATTTCTGTATTCATATGTATTTACTTCTTATTATTATAATAGGTTTGGTCATTTCAATTATAATTAACATTCCTATTCTGAGACAAATATTAAGTATCAAAAAATGTTAATATTATATTGACAATAAGTAATAATATTGATAATTTAATATTAACAATATGGTAATAACAATGAATTTTGAACAATTATATAGTTATTTAATATTGGGGTGATAGTAGTTTGTTTTGATGTTAATGTAGTAGAGTTTACATAAGCATAGTAGCAAGCTTTTATTGAAAGGATGTTAAAGATATGATTAATTTGAAAGACAGAATACTGGGTGGTTTATGGGGATTGTTAATTGGAGATGCTTTAGGAGTACCTTACGAATTTAATTAAGTAAGGAGATATCATACGCATTAAGACATGCTCCTTGGGAATATGAACTTGAGTTGGACGAAAATGGCTGGGTTGATGTTGAGTAACTTATAGACTGATTATCTACTATTTGTTGAGCTTTTCAGTTTTTGCACAAGTAAAGGATTAGTGAAATCGAGGATAAAATATGGAACTGAAGGAATCCCTTAAGCAACTACCGGAACAGCCGGGTATTTACTTTATGAAAAACTCGTTAGGAACAGTTATTTATGTGGGAAAGGCTAAGAGTCTCAAATCACGGGTTTCTCAATACTTTCAGAAAAAGAGAGACAATTCTCCAAAGGTCAATGAGATGATAGAGCACATTTATTCCATTGAATATACTACAACCGATACGGAGCTAGAAGCATTTCTATTGGAATGTAGAACCATCAAGGAGTTACAGCCGAAATATAATAGGCAGCTGAAAAACTACAAAGGATATACCTATATCAAAATTTCTATAAATGATGAGTATCCAAAGCTTTCGAAAGTAACACAACAAAAGAAGGATAGATCCTTATACTTCGGGCCTTTTACCAGTGAAGGCAGTGTAGATAATACAATTCAGTTTATCAAAGACTACTACCCAATAAGAAAGTGCAGTAGAGGGGCTTTAGCCAGAAACTCCTCAGGATGTCTTAATTTCCATCTCGGAACTTGCCTGGGTCCATGCAGGGGCAGTGACAAGCAAGAGGAGTACAGGAAGCAAATTAACAATATAGTTCAATTCCTCGAGGGGAATGACAATGCTCCGGTAAAAACTCTGAATGCTAAAATGAAGTCTGCCGCAAACAATCTGGAATTCGAAAAGGCCGCTCAGTATAGAGATCAGATAAGAGGCATCCGGCATGTGCTTAATAAGCAAAGGATTATCAAAGTCTCCCGATATGGACGAAATATACTGGCTGCTGAAAGGTTTGATGAAGGAAGTATTAAATTATTTCTTATAAAAGGCAACAAGCTGCTGTATTCGGAATTAATCAGGATTTTGGAATATACTAATGTTTCATTGGAAGAAAAACTTAGAAGCCTAGTAAACGCATACTTTAGGGCTTGCAAAAAGCAAGAAAAAGGCGGCCTGAGCCAGGAAGAAATTGATGAAGCACAAATTATTTATTCATATCTTAAAAATAAGAGTAATGAAATACGGAGTATTAATATACCGTCATCCCGAATTGATAAGATAAACTACAGAAAAATTATAGAAATGCTCTTACAGAAATAAGAGTATATTATTTTTATTTTAGATATATTTAGAGATTTCCAGTCAGGAAATGGACCTTCCTTTGGTACGATTGACATAAATAAAATCTCCTCCTCAGCTTTATATCCAAATTCTCGCCGAGAAGGAGATCATTGATTCAATTTACACAAGATTATTTATAGGCTCCAATCCAATGGAACATTGGGGGGAAGCGGGGTGCTTACAATAAAAATTTCAGACAGACATTTATATTCGTATAACTAAGTTACTTACTAGTTGGTCACACTTTGAATTTCTTAATACTTTCCATTAGCTTATTTGCCAAAGCTGAAAGTTCTTCTGCGGAATCAGAAATAAAGCTTACTGAGTTTGCTTGCGCTTCAGATAAAGCTGCCACTTCATCGGTACTGCCTGCCATTTCTACTGAAACAGCAGCTAGGCCTTGAATGGCGTTATCAGCGTACTTGGCAGAATCACTCAGGGAATTGGAGGCAGCTGTTATTGAATTAATATTTTTGGTAATTGCAATAACAACTTCGGAAATATCGGAAAAGGCGTTAACTGCATCGTACAGAGATTTCTCCTGATCATCTACAGCTTTTTCAGCCTTGCTCATTTCCAGTACCGCCTGACTTACATTTTCTTGTACTTCCTTTATAAGTTCACCTATCTTAGTGGAGGATTGCCTTGACTGCTCTGCCAGCTTTCTTACTTCGTCAGCTACCACGGCAAAACCTTTGCCGTGATCTCCGGCACGTGCAGCCTCTATTGCGGCATTCAAAGCCAATAGGTTTGTTTGCTCAGCTATATTGCTAATGGCTTCAAGGATTTGCTCAATTTCCTTGGATTTCTGTGAAAGTGCGGATATAACACTTGATACATTCATTGTAACCTGTTTACTTTCCATCATCTTAATACTCTGCAGCTGCACAGACTTTTCACCGGTACTAATCCGCTCTTTAGCTTTTTCGGCCAACTGCTCTGAACTGTTCATATCCAGTACAATCTGCTTCAAGCCTTCGACTACCTCATTTATCTGATCACTGCCTTTTTGCACAGAGGCAGAGTGCTGGGAAGCACTTTCAGCAAGCGAGGATACGGCTGTTGAAACATTAGCAGAGGTTTTTGATATTTCAGAGGAGGACAGTTTTACCTCATCTGACAAGGAGGACACTGTAACTCCCATGTGGCTAATATCGTTAACAAGCGTTCGTATATTTTCAAGCATTATTTTTAGTGATGTAAGCAGGGAACCTGTTTCATCGTTGTTGATTAAGCTGTCATCAAGTTGTATTGCCAATTCCCCGGTAGACACCTGTTTCAATGTTTTTTCAGCAAATTTCAATGGTTTTATTATACCTCTACTCAAGACAAATGAAAGTATAATTGAACATACTAGTACTATTGAGCAGATTATAATTGTAAGTAAAAAAGCGTCATTCTTTAAGCTTCGAGCATATTCCGAAGAGAAGGTAATTGCTATGGCGCCGTAGACCTTTTTACCTGTGGGGTCTTTTAATGGTCCATATATCTTAAAGTTGCCGTTTTTATCGGTAGAGTACACTGCTTTGCCACCCAATAAGCACTCAGATAACGAAGGTTCCTTTATTTCTTGGCCTATAAGCTTTTTCTCACTATCTTCCGATGTAGCAAAAAGTATATCTTTATTGTAAAGAGATATATTGCCCGATATCAGCTTCTGTATAGTGGAAATTAACTTATTTTCCAGACCAAAATTGAAGCCTATCTGCATAGTACCGATAATTTGACCGTCATTGTTTCTGATAGGGGTAAAAGCGCGTATGGCAAGGCCGCTTTTACCGAACTCAAAGCCCTTGACATCTTCACCTTTCAAGGCCCTAATTATAGATTCATTCTTTGATTTATCGTCTCCAAACTTCCCGGGGTGATGTCCTCTTGTGAATACTATACCGTTTTCGTCGCCTAATTCAAAAACAGTTACTAGATTATCTTGGTTAAGTACTGAAAAAATAGGTTTAATTTTATCATCAAGTAAACTTCTATCCTTACTTTCAAAAGCAGAAATTAAGTCCCTATTAGCGGCAAAACGCTTAGCAATGGTGAGAGCCTCGCCAGACTTTTGTTCCATATAGTAATTTACAATGGAAACGGTATAGTCCAATTGGTTTTTACTCATGTTTTCAATACTTTCTTTTGCATTTAAATGCATAATTGCTGAGGTTATCAAGACTGGTATTAATGCTAGTAGAATAAATAAAGTGAAAAGCTTACGGCTTAATGATATATTTTTCAGCAATGTTTTTCCTCCCTTATGAAAAGTATAAATAACCATGATTGTTGAATTAATTATATAGGATTAGGTTCAAAGCACATCTGTACAATTCGACGAATTTTGTCGAAATCCTCCTTTGAAATAGAAGTAATTAAATAGCAAGTATGGCTAAATAATAATGCCGCTGGTATTACTACCCCAACTACAGTAAGAAACGCACAAATCCCCCAAAAAGCATGGGGGATTTGTGCGTTGTTAAGGTATATTCAGTTAGAATTATGGAACTGTCTATGAAATTTCGTGTGGTAGATATCAGGAAGTTGGCCCATTATCTACTTTTGATTCTAGAGTAGTTTGAATAGTTTCAGGTATGTTGGAAAGGAAATTATATCCTGTTAATGACTCAAGGGAATCTACACTCACGCGATAATATCCCCATGGGTTGTTAGAACAAGTCTGATCATTAGGCATTAAAACTGCAATCACTCTTGTAGATGTTGTTATTCGACTTAGGTCATTATCTCCATTTGGAATAACAACTATTACTTTCCATGTCTTTGACGGAACTACTATACCATTACCAATTGTTGTTTTATATCCATTTGAACCAGTTCCACCCTGACCATAAGGACCTGAAATTATGTATAATTCATTTCCCTGGCTAACCAGATTCCTAGCATAAGTTTCAAGGTTTGCCCAAGTAACCTGATTATTCTTTGGAGCTTGCGGAATCATATTGGTCATTAGAAAGGTTGCAGAGTTATTTGTAACCGATGAAGTTCTGTCTGCAGAAGGGCACATATGTCCTTTGTCAAAGCCTGAATAGGTATAATCGGAAGGTACAGTTCTATACCATCCGGAGGGTAATGATGTGTCTGATCTAAAATCATCCTGCCTTGAAGTACTACCAATGTCTCCTGAGTATAAATGCCAGCTAACCCAATTTGGAATATGTTTAGTATTATTGTAGGATAAATCATATTGTGACTTCATCATTAAGTAATTATTAGGGCTTGTAATGTCTGTGACTGCATTACTTGGATTTCCAAGTGCCATATGATCATTATCCGATACTGCAGCACTTACGCTTAATGTTCCAAACCCTAGTACCACACTTACTGCAATTGTTAAAGTAAGTGTAATAGCCAGAATTAAGGAGAGCCGCTTTCTAAAAATAACCATATCTTTCATGAAAAAATCACCTCTCTGTTTTATTTGTTCATATTTTTTCAAAATGATATTAAGCAAGCATTAAAAGGTAATTAAAATATTGTTAATTATTTTACAATTATGTAAAAAATTACTCAAAGGTGGTGTGGGTGTTTTGGCGATATAATTTCAACACTCATCATAACTTTAACTTTGGTTATCTATGAGCACGTAGATAAAGTAAAAATGTTGCGTACAAACCCAATACAAAACATAATTAACACATTATTACAATAATTAACATATTCTTTAATTAATCTTAACTTCTAACTTGTACAATAATGACGTAATTAATAAGTCAATATGAAGAGAAAGTTTCACTTATTATTACTAGGGTCATTGCTACAGCGGCAAATGAAATAACTAGAACTCAAAATAATGCAGGGGAGTCTGCACTGGGTAACTTAATTACTGACGATATAGCACTGATTTGATAATCAGTGTTATATCACAATATCGGCGCTCAAAAAATGCTTTTACGCTAAGGGGGATTTGGTTATATTAAATGTACATTAACCAAAAATTAACATGTAACCTATTGTATTTCATAACGTTATCTGGTAAATTAAAGTACGATAGGCCAATTTATGTAAAATATAATTAACTATAATTGTATTTAAGTTTTTATAGATTAAAAAATATTATGGAGAGTTGAAGCGATGAGATTACAAAGCGATAACATCAGAGAATCGGTTTATGAACTTGTATCAAAGGTTACAGGCCACATACGTGAGGAATTGGATGATGACATGTATCTTGAGGCGGATTTGGGTTTGGATTCAATTAAGATGATAACATTGATGAATGACATGATGAAGCTGGTTCCTCCTGAGCAGATGGAAGAATTTACAGCTAAACACCCTGTAGCGTCGATAATGGCAATGCAATCTGTTGGAGACATAGTTGAAATTTTTGAAAGTTGGGACAATACTACAAATTCGCAAAACAAATGCACTGAAACATCTTCAGTGGTTCAACCGGAATGTGCAGTAGAAAAGCAGCCTGAATATCTCCAAATCGTAAATTCTCAATATCCGTTTTTAACGTGCTATCAGGCAATATCCACACTTACAATCAGTTCAGGGGTAATGGTCAAGGGGGAATTAAATATTTCCCGGCTTCAAGACGCATGGAGAGAGTTGGTTTCTCGCCATCCGTCATTACGTGTAGTATTTGAGGTGGAGCCGGGAGCAAAGAGCTTTAAAGGGTACAAGCAGAAAATATTGGACAAGATTGTTTTTCCGGATATCTTAGTCGAAGATATTAGGCATTTGGATAGAAGTAAACAAGAACAATGTCTAAAAGAAAGATATGAAGAAAGCCTAAATCAAAAGTTTGATATATCAAGCTGGCCTTTACATAATATTTCTGTAATCCGTACAGGAGGCTCAAGCTATAATATATTCCTGTCAATCATTCACCTTATTACCGACGGGCTTGGCAATCAACAAATATTAAGAGAATTGTTGGAGATTTATGCTGCAAAGCTTAATGGTGAAAAGGCAGACTTATCTCCGGCTATTTCAGTCACCGAATATAATGATGTGGTAAATGATATAAATTCATGGAACAGTACCGAAGAGAATAACGCCCTAGATAGTTATTTAAGGCAGCAGGGAAAAGAAAAATATTTCTTTAACCCTTACGGAGTAGATAAGAAGCTTGAATTACGGGTACCGTTTACTCCTATAAAAACAAAGACTAGAAAGTACTGGATTGATGAGAACATTACGGAAAAGTTAGTTTCAAACACAAAAGTATGGCGTGTTTCATTATTTGTTCTTTTTGTCAGTGCGTATCTAAAAAACATCAAGCAACTAAAAGGAAATGACAATAAAATAACAATTAACCTGCCTACAGGCGGGAAGGTATATCCAAATGCCGATGCTACAGGTGTTCTAGGCTCATTTGCTCAAAATATGGCTTTAACCTTTCATGTTGAAAGTGAAGCTGAAGCATGGAATGACCTAATTGAAAGAGTGAACAACGAGATAAAAGATAAAATTTCATCAGGAATTGATAGGGCTCAGACATTTCAAGCTGCTTTTGCCGCAAGGGAGAACGAAATGCTGACAGACGGTAAAATACCTGAAGCTGTTGCGGCTATTATCCGCTCCTCGGTTAAATCAAACCTTTATCTTTCTTTTGTAGGAAATACAAATATAAAGAAATGTTACGGCACTTTAGAAGTAAGTGATTATGAGGCATATACATGTACAAATCCCGGAACTATTGATATCCTTGTGGAATTGTTCCATGGTAAGGTTTTGCTCACTTCAAACTATGATAGTTCATTTTTTGATGAAGCCTATATTGAAAGACATATGAATGGCTTAATAAATAATATTAATGAGCTTGCGAAGGTCGGTGCTGCAGTTGAACACAGCAGTCAAGCTGCATATGCGACTACAGTTTCCAACTCAGAGGTTGAAACGGAGATTCGTAAAATAGCTGGAGAGATATGCCAAAGGGTGTTTGCTGTTGGAGATTTGGATAAGGATATTGATTCTGACCTTGGAATAGACTCACTTGAGCGTATTCGCTTAGTTACAAGGTTGAGTAAGACAAGAAAAGATTTGGATAGAAGAAGCCTGTTTGCTTGCAGTACACTTAGGGAAATATCCCAGCTTTTAGAGGCAAATAGTAATAGTGTTATTTTAAGTACAGTTAACACCGATATCCAAATTCCTTACTTAAAAATAGTTGAACAATGCAAACTGACTCCGAATGCACAAGCTATACTTTTTGAGAACAAAAGCACCACATATTCGGAATTGGAGTACATTACAAACAAGCTTGCAAATTGCCTGAGAAGCCAAGGCGTTGAAAGGGGATCGCTGGTTGGTATTATGACTTTACCGGGGCCTATGATGCTTTTGGGTATGATCGGCATACTCAAATCAGGAGCAGCTTACGTACCGGTAGATCCATCCTATCCAACGGGAAGGATTCAATATATTATAAATCATTCCGAGATTAAAATACTTATAACCGAAGATTCATTGACAGGGCAGGTAAACGATTTGATAAAGGACTGCCCGGGAATCCAAAGCCTTATTTACCTTGATAATATAACTAATCCTATGGAATTCAAATCTATCGGGCTGATAGAAAAGGATAAATGGATGGCATATCCGTCAGAACAACCTGTATATCAAAGCAGTCCCGATGATTTGATGGTAGTGCTGTATACTTCAGGCTCAACGGGGAATCCAAAAGGAGTAATGCTAAATCATCTTGGTTATATGAACCGTTTGGTATGGCACCAAAAAATATTTGATTTAAAGACAGGTGAAAGCGTAGCGCAAAAAACCTCATGCTGCTTTGATATATCTGTATGGGAGCTCTTCTGGCCATTAATGTATGGCGGCACAGTATGCCCTGTGCGTAAAGAAATAGTGAAAAACCCATGGGCTCTTGCTCAGTGGCTTATAGACACAAAAATTAATATAATGCATTTTGTACCTTCACTTTTTGGTGAATTCGTACATGCTTTGGAACAGGATGATTACAGCTTTAAAGATTTGCGATGGCTGATTTTTAGCGGGGAAGCCCTGCCTATGTCCTATATTCAGGAGTGGATAGACAAGCATGGCATGTCAACCAAGCTGGCAAACCTGTATGGTCCTACAGAAGCTTCAATAGATGTTACATTCCATATCATAGATAAGAGGCCGGGCTCTGATGGTGAAAATCAAATTCCTATTGGAAAGCCTGTAGACAATGTTTATGTTCTTAATCTTGATGAAAACATGAAGGTACTGAAAGAAGGGGAAATAGGAGAACTGTGGCTTGGCGGCATACAGCTTGCAAAGGGCTATCTGAAAAACCCGGAGAAGACTGCCGAAGCCTTCAAACTCAACCCTTTTAGAGAAATACCTGGAGAGTACTTGTATCGTACTGGAGATTTGACAACAAAAAGAGCTGATGGAAGCTTTGAGTATCATGGACGTACTGATAATCAAGTAAAAATACGCGGTTTTAGGATTGAGCTAGGTGAAATAGAGACAGTTCTCAGCAGCCATGGCAGTATAAATGAAGCGGCGGTTATTGTAGTTGACGGCAAAGAAGGGCAAAGCATGCTTGTAGCTTATTTATCGGGAAGGGATACTGCCGACTTGGAAATAAAAGAGTATATAGGAAAGAAACTTCCATATTATATGATTCCCCACAGGATAGAATGGCTGCAAAGCCTTCCTAAAAATCCAAACGGTAAGCTTGACAGGAGGGCAATGAAGGAGTTATATGATAACAAAAATGGAGGAGTGGTAGCAACAAAGTCAACAACATCCCCGGATAAAGAAGAAAAGCTGCAAGTTGTTCATACGCATGAAAACGAGGTTCTAATCCCTCTAGCACCGGCACAACGCTGGTTAATGAGTTACTTTGATTATCCATACAATTGGACAGGGTACACAAGGTTTTTATTTAAACATTCATTAGACTATAGTGTTTTTAACAAGGCGGTGGCTGCACTTACAAACAGGCATGATGCCTTAAGGAGTATATTGTGTCAGAAGGATTCCCAATGGATGCAGAAAATACTACCCCAGGGCGACTACTTAAACGTAGAGTATTTCGAAGCGGCGCATATGAGTAAGGAGCAGATTGATGAGGCTGTTAATGAGCTTATAAACGATGCAATTCAGGAATTTGATATTAATATATGGCCGCTATGGAAAATCATTGCGGTAAAAATCTCCGATAACCTGTTTGATATGGTTGTGGTAGGTCATCATCTTATTTCTGATGTAATAACAAATAACCTGTTGTTTAAAGAACTATGGCAAATTTACTACAGTCTCTTGGCTGGTGAAGAAATAAAGCTTCAAGCAACAAGAACATACAGGGAGTTTGTAGAGCTTGTAGAATCCGAAAAGGATAAGAACTTGCAGAATTACATCGACTATTGGAAGGAAATGTTCCCGTCAAAGGAACAAGCATTTAGCATTCCGACAGATTTTGCTTTAGGAGCTAATGATGAAGGGTCTGCCGCCGCTGAAAGATTTGTATTGGATAACGTACAAACTACCAAAGTCTTAAGCAAGGCAAAGAAGTTTTTCGGCAGCAATGTTTATTCAATTTTGCTTGCTCCTCTGTATAAGATGTTGGGTGAGCAATATGGACAATCTAAAGTTATAGTAAGCCATAGAGTACATGGACGGGATATCGGGGACAACAATACTTTTTTACAGACACCAGGTAATTTTGCAATTAATTTCCCAATGGGTATCGAGATTAATCAAAATGAAGATTGGGTGAGCTTGGTAGGAAAGATAAAGGAAACCTTTGAAGCGATTCCTATGAACGGTGTAAGCTATGATGTTGCTTCAGATAATTTGCCTGTATATATGTATCCTGATACAAAGCTAACTCCTGTAAGAGCAAATTACCTAGGCAACAGGGATATGCCTCAATTTGATGTTTTTGAGTTCTCTAAGGACGGAACCGATCGAAGGTACTCGGTACCTCAACAAAAGAGAATATCAATTATTGAATTTTTCTTCTCGATTGTAGAGGGTAATTTGAATTTAGAAATTGAGTACTCAAAAAATTTATATAAAGCCGACACTATAAAGCAGCTAGGTGAAAAGTACGTAAAAACTCTTAAAAAGCTTATTAGTTCTGTTGAGGAAGCGACATCCCATTCCGATAGGAACAAAACATTCAGCAGCTTAAAATACAGTAATGGCTTGCTTGAAGACAAAGTAGTAATTGTAACAGGCGGAGGAAGAGGAATTGGAAGAAGTATTGCGCTTTCGATGGCAAAAGAGGGCGCAAATGTAGTGATTATTTCGAGAACTAAGGAACAATTGGAACAAACAGCACAAGAAATGCAAAAGCTTGGTGTAAAAGCAATGTTTATTTCCGCCGATGTCAGCAATCTATCAGATGTTAATAATGCTGTTGACAAGATTTTACGACAATTTGGGAGAATAGATGTACTTGTAAACAATGCGGGAATAACTAAGCTTGCTTCTATTAATGATATTGAACCCGATGAATGGAGGAAAATCATAGAAGTCAATCTCTTTGGGACATATAACTTATGCAAAGCTGTCATACCGCATTTTGTACAGAAAAACCAGGGGAAGATTATTAACATAGGATCGGATTCATCCTTTATCGGATATCCTTTAATGAGTGCTTATGCCGCCTCAAAGCATGCAGTGCTCGGCCTGACAAAATCCCTGGCTGAAGAGCTTAAGCTTCATAATATTCAGGTAAACGCTATTTGTCCCGCATTGGTAGACACTGATATGGCGCCCCAGGCATTAAAAAGCAGGGCTATACCTCCCGAAAAAATATCAGATACCGCTATCTTTTTGGCGTCATCCATGTCGGACTATATTACCGGTGAAGCAATAAAAGTATACGGTAAGCAGGATATGTACTGGTTTGGTTCCCAGCAAACGGCTATGTTTAAAACTATATTAAAAGGCAAGAGAAATGTCACTTGATTTAAGAGAGGTTGGCAGCGTGAAAATTAATTTTGGTAAAATAATTGGAAGTAGTAAGTGGGCAATGTATTGTGTTGCTCTGATGGTAGGGCTTGCAATGGGGGTGATAAACCCTCTTGCAACTACCCATATGACAGAGCGTGGTCTGGGCGATATTTGGATTGGCGCGATTTCTTCTTCATATTTTCTATTTATGGCCCTGGGCTCAATATTTATATATAAAAAGCAAAGAGGAAAGGATATAAGAAAATTATTAATAGCAGGACTAATTTTGGCGGCGGTCTGTTCAATAGGGTTTCCGCTAGTAAATAACCGATTTTTATGGTTTTTGTTGATGAGCCTAATGGGGGCGGGTATCAGCTTTAATATGGTTGGTATCCAAACGGCTATGCACAATGTATCCGACACCAGCCACAAAGCCCTTGTCAGCGGTATGTATTCTTTTTGCTTTGCTATTGGGTTTGTTATTAGTGCTGTAGTTGGGCCGAAAATCTATGAAAATACTGCATGGATGGCTTTTTTAATAGGAGCACTTGGACTATGTATTGCAGCAGCTTTTATAAATTTTAAATTAAATAATGTTCTGACAATACCAACATATTCTGAAGGAAAGATATTTTCCAAAATAAACCTAGCCTTATCCGGAGCCTTTGCCTATGGCTTTTCCGAGACCACTCTGGTATCGCTTTATCCTCTTTTTATGATACGCCTGAATTTCGAACCTTCACAGGTGGGATATGCACTGGGGATATTTATTGTAGGGAGTATACTTGGTACCATACCTATAACCTATCTGGCAGATAAGATTGGGCGAAAAAAATGCTTAGGATTGACTATATTTTTCTCATTGTTTGCTATTATAGGTGTTGTACTTTTTGAAAGTTTCAGCGGCAAATTAATAGCTTCTTTTATTGCTGGATTTACAATTGGACCGATTTATCCCCTATCTCTTGCTCTGACTGTACAAGATCTTACCAAAGAGGAATTATTACCGGGGGCGGCTTTGTTCACCTTTGCCTACGGTATCGGCTCAACAGCCGGCCCGTTTTTATCGTCTGTTGCAATGAATTATTTAGGAAATAACTATATATTCAGTATATGCTTTTTAATTTTTGTAATTCTAATAGCCTACATGACCATATCCAGCACGTTTCTCAGCAATTTAATAAAAAAAAGAGAGGCTTGAACGAAACGAAATGAAATGGCAAGCGCTTCTGCCTATAATTATGGAGGAAATTATGAAAAGGTCAATATCTAATAAGGAAAAAGGGTTATCTCAATCAAAAGGTGCAGATATTACAGGAATATACTGTGACAGAGGAAATATTGCATATTTGCTTATTGATTCTGCCAAAAATGGAAAAGGTAAAGGTATAACCTTCATACAGGATGATGACTCGGAACTTTTTTTATCATATGAAACAATACTTCAAAAAGCACTTCATCGTTTAGGCGGAATGCGAAATGCTGGTATAAAAAAAGGTCAATACGTTTTGCTGGTATTGGATAATAGCATTGATTTTGTAGTTACCTTTTGGGCATGCATACTGGGGGGGATTATTCCGGCGCCTCTTATTTATCCTACCTCTAGCAAAATAATGAATGCAACTTTGAAAAAGCTGGCTGCAGTATGGAATGTACTGGAAAAGCCTTTGGTTTTGTCCGACAAAAACCTGGAGGATAATGCCGAAGAAATCGAGAAAATTATTGGAACTAGCGGAATACAAATCGCTGATGTTCTAAGGTTTGATGAGTGTGGGGGAAATGGGGAATTAGACCTGGCTGAAAAAGATACACCGGCATTTATTCAGTTCAGTTCAGGGAGTACCAATATACCCAAAGGCGTAATCTTAACTCATAACAATCTATTAACCAATGTAGAAGCAATTATATCAAGTGCAAAACTTACCGATGGGGACATTTCTCTTGGGTGGATGCCATATCACCATGATATGGGGTTGATTGGATTTCATCTAACCATCACAGCTATTGGAATGAGTCAATTTAATATGACACCGTATAAATTCGTAAAAAAGCCCAATTTGTGGCTGGAACTTATTTCTAAGCACAGAATAACACTTACAGGATCGCCTAATTTCGGATACAAGCTGGTATTAAACAGAGTTAAACCTGAACTATTAGAGCGCTTGGATTTGTCATGCTTAAAATATATATTTAATGGTGCGGAGCCAATATCTGTACCTTTGATGGAAGAATTCATGGAAAAGCTCTCTGTTTGCGGGCTTAAGAAAAGTGCAATGTATCCAGTTTATGGAATGGCAGAGGCCTGCCTGGCTGTGAGTTTTCCAATACCCTTTGAAGAGCCTGTAGTCCAATCTGTCAGCAGGCAAAATCTTGTATCGAAATCAACAGTTACACATATAGAAGCAAAGAGCAAGGACGCTCTGCTTTTAGCCGACGAGGGCTATCCTGTAAACGGTATAGAAATTAGAGTAGTGGACCATAATGGTTCTGTTGTACATGAAGGAATAGTAGGGGAAATACAAATCAGAGGAAACAATGTTACATCGGGATATATTAATAATCCCGAGGCAAACAGGTCGTCTTTCCATGAGGGGTGGCTAAAAACCGGAGATACCGGGTTTATGGTAAATGGACGCCTTACAGTGGTAGGCCGTTTGAAGGATATAATATTTGTTAACGGACAAAATTTCTTTGCCCATGATATCGAATCTGTAATTGAAGAGCTAGAGGGTGTAGAAGCGGGTAAGGTTGTGGCTTGCGGATGGCACGATGAAACTGAACGGAGAGAAAAGGTGGCTTTGTTTTCAACCTTACGCGTTAAGAAAGATAATGTTAAGGCCTTTTACTCAAAGATTCTCAAGCATGTTAATGAAGTGTTCGGAATCCCTGTAGACTATGTAGTATCGGTATCGACAATTCCTAAAACAACAAGTGGAAAAATCCAACGCTTCGCACTGGTACAAGCCTTCAGGAATAACGAGTATGAAGGAAAAATAATTAATGCTGAAGCATTAAGCTGCACACCGATAGATGAGGTGCAGGACAAGTGGGTAAATAGGTCAAAGCTTGCTGAAACTATTTGCGAAATATGGTCTAAGGTATTAGATAGGCCTGCGAATGCTATTTCTTATGAGCAACCGTTTCTTGCTATTGGCGGTACATCATTAAAGGCCATTCAGGTTTTAGGTTTGCTTGAAGACGAACTTAATTTAAAACTAACCCATGATTTATTAATTAAGTGCCGCACCATTAGGGATATGGAAGAATATATTTCAAATATTTTTAATAATAAGGATTTACATAGTCAACACCTGCCTGAGATTAAGCGGATGGGGAATAATAACTTAAATGAAAATGATGAAATAGCTGTTATCTCCATGGCATGCCGTTTCCCTGATGCCTCCAATCCGGAAGAATTCTGGAATAATATTCTAAACGGCAAATACAGTATAGGCGATGTTCCTTCGGAGCGTTGGAATATCGATGATTACTACAGTTCTGCACCTCAGTTTGGCAAAACCTACTGCCGTACCGGAGCTTTTGTCAAAGATGTATATGATTTTGATCATGGACTCTTTAATATAACTGAAAAGGAAGCGGAAATCATGGACCCTCAACAGAGGATGATCCTTGAGTTGGTTTTTGAGCTCATGGAAAGAGCCGGGTATTCGCGCCAAAAGGTTGAGGGAAAAAAAGTTGCCTTATATATAGGTGCAAGCACAAATTCGTTTTACGAGTATCATTTAAGTACACTGAATAAAATGAACCTGCAGAATTTTGAGAGCTTTTCAGCGCTTTCTAAGGAGCAGCAGGATTTAATTATGGACGAGTGGAGGAATAAACTGGGTGTAACCGAAGCTCACCCTAATATTCTCGTTGATAACATTTTGAATATGATTGCTGCGAGGGCGTCCCAGGAATTTAATTTCAAAGGGCCTGCACTTGTTGTAGATACTGCATGTTCATCTTCTCTTGTTACCATTCATATGGCGTGTGAGTCGATAAAAAGAGGCGAATGTGAACTGGCTATAGCAGGTGGTATCAACCTTCTGCTTACACCGACACCCTACATCTATTTCAGCAGCGCAGGGGCTTTATCGGTTAGCGGTTCATCCAAAGTGTTTGACGCAGACGCAGATGGGTTTGTTCCCGGTGAGGGAGCAGGTCTTATTATGCTAAAACCCCTTAAAAAAGCTATAGAAGATAAGAATGATATTCTTGCTGTAATAAAAGCAAGTGCGATAAACAACGACGGACATTCAATCGGGGTTATGGCTCCTAATCCCGACGGGCAAAGAGAGGTCATAGAATCACTCTACTGGAGCAATGATATGAGCCCTGTCGGCCTCCAGTATGTTGAAACTCACGGTACAGGAACTAAAATTGGAGATCCTAGTGAGATAAGGGCTCTTAGTAATGCGTTTGGAAATTGGAATTTAGACAAAAACTCCATTGCTATAGGATCAGTTAAAGCAAATATCGGACATCTTTTAAGTGCAGCAGGGGTGGGGAGCTTTATAAAAGTTGTAATGGCGCTTATGAATAAAAAAATGCCTCCGCAGATAAATGTTGCAACCCAAAACCCCATGATAAAATTTAATGAAACACCATTTTATATTCTGAATGAAGGGAAAGACTGGGACGTTGGAGATGGCGTTGCAAGGCGTGCTGCTATTAATTCCTTTGGCTTTGGAGGAACCAACTGCCATATTGTTGTCGAAGAAAAACCGATAGAGGCAGATATAGTCTGTGAAAAATATATCGAAAAGCCCAAGCATTTATTGTGCCTATCTGCAAATACAGAGGCTTCTTTAGAGCAAAAAGTGCGAAAATTTTCAGAGTTTCTTGAGGAGAATGCCCACTATTCCATCGGGGATGTGTGCTACACTGAAAATGCGCTTAGGACTTCAATGAAGCACCGTTGCTATGTTATAGCTAATGATACTAAAGAATTGGCTGAAAAGTTAAAAGAAGTGAATGTAGGAGAAAGTACATCCGCAATAGTTCCCAAAGTTGCCCTTATGTTTACCGGTCAGGGTTGTCAATATGAGGGAATGGGAAGGGAACTATATGAGAAGCTGCCTGCTTTCAGAAAGTATGTAGACATTTGCTCTGATGCTTTTTTACCATACATTAATGCTAAAATAACTGATTTGATTTATAGTGAAAATGCTGACGACAAATACTTGGCTCAGACCAACATAACACAGCCCGTTGTATTTACAATAGATTATGCTCTGGGAAGGCTCATGCTTGATCTTGGGGTTAAACCGTTATATGTTCTTGGGCATAGTGTGGGTGAATGGGTTGCAGCATGTATTGCAGGCGTAGTGAGTCTGGAAGATGCTGCAAAGCTTGTTTCTATCAGAGGAAAGCTAATGAGTGAGCTGGAAGTTGCAGGAGCAATGGCAGCCGTTTTTACTACCGGTTCCAATATTGAAGCACTACTTGAGCCATATAGAGATTCTCTGTGGGTTGCAGGTTACAATGTTACACATCAGGTAGTATCGGGAAAATCCGATGCTATGGATGAGTTTATGAAGGATGTGCAAAAAAGAGGTATAGGAGCAAAAAGGCTCAATGTTTCACAGGCCTTTCATACCCCATTGATGACGCCAATGTTGGAGGCCTTCAGGAAGGAACTTGAAGCAACCAACTTCAAAATGCCCAATATACCTGTAGTATCCAATACTACAGCTAAAAGTTATACCCAACCGTTTACTGCCCAATACTGGCTTGAACATATACAGGGAGCGGTAAGATTTGAGCAAAGTATCAAATATTTGCTTGACAAGGGTGTAAATATTCTTGTTGAGGCTGGACCTGACAAAATCCTTACAGGTATGGCAAGCGGCCTTGCAGCTCAACACAATCAAATCCTGGCTTTGATGGACCGCAAAAAAGATAACTGGGATGTGCTTTTGAGTACTCTTGGTAAATTATTTACACTGGGACTTAAAATGACCAGGGAGGAGTTTGAGAAAGGCTACGCATATAAGAAAGTACCGCTTCCACCATATCCGTTTGAAAGAAAAACATTCATGCCGGATTTCGGAAGAAGATTATTATCAAACCCTGCGGGCGGATACCATAACTGGCTCCATGAATGGGACTGGAAGAAGGAAAATATAGCCCAGGCGAGTGAGATAGATGATGGGGCTGTTATAATATTTGGTCATGATAAAAATGAAACAATTGATTTTGGATCGAATTTTAATACTGATAAGAATGCTGTTTATTATGTAACATTTGGTAAGGAATTTAATTATGATGATAAACAGAACTTTATAATTAATCCCGCAAGCCAGGAAGATTATTTTAAATTACTTTATAGTGTAGATAAAATTTCTTGCATTATTCACTTGTGGAATTACTGTGAGAAAAATATTCAACCATTAGAGTTGTTGGACACTGAAGAGGTTTTATATAAAAGTGCATACAGTGTACTTCTTCTTGGTAAAGCACTTTCACAACTAAAAATTGAAAAATTGCGACTGATGTTGGTTACCGATAAAGCCTTCTGCATATCCAACGAATATGAAATACATAATCCCCACCAATCTTTAGCAATTGTGCTAGGACTCGCCTTAGACTTTGAAATTAAAGGTTTAGCTGCAAGTGTGTTGGATATCGACAAGGATGATTACCCTTCAGGTGCGGAAGCCGCCAAAACTATTGTTGACGAGCTTCAAAAGAAGCCCAATACAGAAGGTGTTGTTGCCATACGCAAAAAGGAACGTTTTGTGCGTAGTATTCAAAAAGCTTCAATTTCAAAAAGTACAGAGGATATATGCTTAAACGAAGGCGAAACCTACCTAATAACCGGAGGAACAGGGCTTATAGGAGGGGCAATTGCCGAAGCATTTGCAAAACGAGCCAATGTAAATTTAGTACTGACAGGAAGAGGTACACTGCCCCCCAGAGAATTATGGAATGAGAATATAACAGAAACTGCATCTGCAGCAAAAATTGGCCTTATTAAAACTCTCGAGAGCATGGGCGCAAAAGTGGCATATTTTGCAGTGGATGTATCGGACATTGCACAGATGACAGAAATGATTGTAAGGGTAAATAATGAATTTGGTCCCATTCATGGTGTCGTACATGCTGCAGGCATATTGGATGATTCTACTTATAAGTTCCTGGAAAAAGAGTTAGAATCCTTTAAAAAGGTTCTTAACTCCAAAGTTCATGGAACTATAATAACCGACATGGTAACAAAGAAAGAGCCGTTAAAATTCTTTGTATCAATTTCTTCTGTTTCGGCTTCCAAGAAGGAATGGAGTACCGGGATTGCTGACTACGCAGCTGCAAACTGTTTTCTTGACTTCTTCAGCAGCTATAGGCCAAAAACTGGCTCGCCCGGTAAATCACTTGCTATGAATTATTCCTTGTGGGACACAAATGGGAAAGGTATAGTATCGGGGGATATATTCACTTTAGCCGTAAAATCTCAAGGGTTAAGACCTTTACCTATTGAGGCTGCTGCAGAAACATTCATAACGGCTCTTAATTATAAGAGCCAGAATGTCATACATATAATGGATTTGTTGGAAGCCAAGAGAGAAAATAAGCCTTTAAAAACGGAATTAAAAACAGCTTTTGAGGAAAGTAATATAAAAGTACCACGTAAAACAGCAAACGAAATACGCGGTATTGTATATAGCGCTATAGCCGATGAGCTTCGAACTGAGGTTGATAAAATTGACGAGGGTATGAATTTCCTTGAAATGGGGCTAAATTCTGTAGAGGCAACAAAGGTTATTGCAAAAATCAGTAAAATGCTCAATACCGAATTGTATCCTACTTTGATTTTTGAATATCAGACACCGGAGGCTCTTGCAACGTATATTGAAAGGACATATGCCGTTTCTGAAAGTGAAACAGCAGTAGAAAATTACTATAACAGCAATGCAGCTGCAAATAAAGATGAACTTCAGGATATTGCCATCATAGGTATAGGGTTAAGAATCCCTGGAGCGGATACATTGGATGAATACTGGGATATATTAATAAACGGCAAATGCACTATACGGGAGGTTCCCAAAGACCGATGGCCGGTAGATGAAAATTACAGTGATGATAAGAATTTACTGCACACAACGTACAGTAAGTATGGAGGATTTATTGATAAACCCTATGATTTTGACCCTATGTTCTTCGGAATGTCACCGGTTGAAGCTGAAGCAACAGACCCACAGCAGAGAATATTCCTTCAAGTTGCGTGGGAAGCCGTTCAGCAGGCGGGTTACGGGGGAAGATACAAATCAAATAAAATCGGAGTATTTGTCGGAAGCGAGCAAAATACATATATGGAGCATTTTGCAGGGTACCGTACGTATATGCTGCTTAAAAACAGGATTGAAAAAAGTCAGGCATTCAAAAATATGAATGAGAAAGACCGCGAGGAGATAATGGCGAATATTTTGAGGGTAGTAAACCCGGGAAAGCTGGTCGCAGACGCAGTAGCTGGAAACGGCTTGAATGAAATTGCTGCAAGAGTCAGCCATTGCCTGAACTTTTCCGGCCCAAGCCTAATTGTCAACTCGGCGTGTTCATCCTCTTTAGTAGCTCTTCACATGGCGTGTGAAAGCTTGAAAACAGGTCAGGCGGATATGGCTATAGCAGGGGGAGTAAATCTGAATTTGAGTGCAACGCCTTTTGTGAGTCTTAGCAGAGTCACCGCATTGTCTCCTTCAGGAACATGTTATCCTTTTGATAAAAGGGCGAATGGTATGGTGTTGTCCGAGGGGGCGAGTGCAATACTCCTTAAGCCGCTTAAATATGCATTAAGGGATAATGATAATATTATTGCTGTTATAAAGGGATCGGCTATAAATAATGACGGGCATTCTCAGGGTATAACGGCACCAAGACCGCAAGGCCAGGCTGAGGTAATACGCAATGCATATATGAGGTCAGGTATAAATCCCGAGACCATTTCATATATCGAAACCCACGGTACGGCTACACCTTTGGGAGATCCGATAGAGATAGAAGGTATGACTCATGCAATGCGTTCATTTACTTCAAAAAAACATTTTTGTGGAATCGGATCGGTAAAATCTTCAGTAGGGCATATGCTGTCTGCGGCGGGTCTGGTAAGCCTTATCAAAGTTGCTTTGGCATTAAAGAACAAGACTATACCACACACAGTAAACTTTGAAGAGCCAAACCCCAATATTGACTTCAATAATTCGCCATTTTATGTGGTGGGCAAGGAACCAATGGAATGGAAATCGGAGGGTGCACCGCTAAGAGCAGGGGTAAATGCCTTCGGATTTGGTGGCACTAATGCCCATGTAATACTTGAAGAAGCTCCTGAGTTGAAAAGTACTTGCACTGAATTAAAGGAAACTAAGCAGGAGAATGTGATTTTCCTGACGGGTAGAAACGAAAAGATAGTTAAAACCATTGCAAAGAACCTCAGAGAACATATGATAAAGGAGACTAAGATTGATTTATCTTCGGTATGCTTTACAATGAATAATTCTCAGAAGGAGTTAACGTTTAAAACTGCAGTAGTTACCGATTCAAGAGAAGATTTACTGGAAATGCTATCAAAGATTGAAAATGACGGCGAAAACCCAAGGATAATTCAGGGGCGTTCAAATCCAAACAGAGTAACACCTCTAAGTTTGGTAATGGATTGTAGTCTTGAATTGTCTAAACATGATACTGATAAAATGATTCAACGTTTCTCCGGCTTTGGGGACGCATATAATGAGTGTAAGCAAATATTTGCAGCTGAGGGGTACATCGATGGAAGCAACCATAAGGCAAAAATCATGGAAAGCTTCACCTTACAATATGCTTTTGGCGCGATGTTCAAAAGTTTTGATATCAATATTAAGAGTATTATTTGTGAGGACATTGCAGTTTTGGTTGGTGCTGCTTTAACGGGATTTATTACAATAAAGCAAGCTGCAAGATTCCTGATGGACAAAAATAATTATAGTATTAATGAAATGGATGAAAACAACAGCTGCTTACTGAAGTGTCCCGTCATTACACCTTTAGGTAAAGCTGACAAGGAAAATGTATTTAATCTTGTGCTGCGTCTCAATGAAGCACGTGAAGAAAAGTTATCCTTTAATGCTTGCAAAGATATAATTAATAAGGATGAAGCTATAGTATACATTGGAAGTAACAAGTCCAGATGCAGTGAATTTGAAAAAATCAAAGTAAAAAACTTACACTGGTTGGGAATAAGTGAAGTAAAGGATTCCATAGTATCAATAATAATGATTATGGCAAAACTTTACACAATAGGTGTTGCTTATAACCCTTCAAAGCTAAGCGAATATATGCCGAGAAAGGTACTATTGCCTACATACCCATTTGAAAATTCCGAATATAGGGTATCTTTTGAAGATGAGGCTGTTGAAGTAGACAATGAAGTTGCATTTTCCACGAGAATAGAGAATCTATCTGCCATCAAAAATGAGGTCGCTGCTTCAAAGGTAATTTCGGCGAAGTCGGCACTAAAAAAAGTAGATGTGCATGAGGCTAAAAGTGAGGCAATGAATGTATCGGGGATTGAGCGGTTAAGAAGGGATTTGGGTAAAATTGGTTAAATGTTTTTTGGGAATAAGCTGTAATCCATCTATGGATAACCAAACTTAAACTTAGTGATTTCCAGCTAGGGAAACACCTGTGATAAGTGGTGGTTTCCTAGCTGGATAAAATCACTTTTAAGTTTGGTTATCTATATGATAAATGAGTAAAAAAAACATTATATACGAAGTACATAGTATCTACTTTAACTTGTTGTGCTAGTTTCACTAAACCTACTTCAAAAGGGGTGCAGGGAACTCCCTGCGGAATCCAATGGAACATTGGCGGGGAAGCGGGGTGTGCCCGCAAAACTACGATTCTCCTTCCCTTCGAGGGAAGGAGTTAGCGGATGGGTGGTTATTAACTAGCATAACGCGTTAATTAATAAAAATAATTATTTTAAAGTCTAAGTAACTAAAATAAGGAAAGAAGGCGATTATATTGTATAAAAAAATTATTATTGGTGCAATCTGCGTAGTTCTTATATCCGTCGGGGCTTTAGGGGGCAGATACTTATATCAGACTTGGAAGTACAAAGAAATTATTTCGGAAATAGCTATTTCAAATCCCAACTTATCAAAGGTTGAAGATGGTGTTTACAAAGGATCGTTTGACGCGATTCTGGTTGCTGCAGATGTAAGTGTTACAGTTGAAGGACACAAAATTAAGGATATTAAAATTGATAAACATGTATATGATAGAGGCCAAAAGGGTGAAACAATAACCAATAAAGTATTATCCTCACAATCGCTGCAGGTTGATACCGTCTCAGGAGCCACAAACAGCAGCAAGGTTATATTAAAAGCTATTGAGAACGCATTAAATAATCCAAAGAGTAATCCCTAAATGCGTGTGATAATAGAAGGGAATTAATATGTCGTTTATCACTGGATTGCTTACATTAGCCTTTTTCATAATGAGTATAGCATATAGCATGTTTAAAATGCAAAAGAAACAAGGCAGAAGACTATTTGGTAGAAAATCGCATTGCTTTATTGGGTATTTAACTCTGTTAATAGGGCTAATCCACTCAATACTGGCAAACACCAGCATAAAATTTACGTTAGGTTTTTTATCCTTATTTCTACTTCTTCTAAGCATAGTTTCGGGAATATTAATGAGGTATTTAAAACCAAATCCATATAAGAAGCATATTCATATAATAATAGGTATTCTAACTTGTATGGCTATTTTGTCTCATATTTACAGCAAGCTGCTATTTTAAGTTTTGTATAGTGTATATTATTCTACATCCATTTTGTTCTTGATTTATCTATGATACTATATCACAAAAACCTGACATGTTTGTGTCGGGTTTTTGTGGTATTATTATATTATAATTACAAATGATTGGAAGGAAATATACCAATGAAGCTTGAGCGAATGCTGTCTATAATTACATACCTATTAAACCACGATAAAGTGAAAGCAAAGGACTTAGCTGATAAATTCGAGGTGTCAGTCCGGACAATTTACAGGGATATAGATGCTATTTCGCAGGCTGGGATTCCAATAGCTGCTTATCAAGGGGCAGATGGGGGAATAGGTATTGTCGAGGGATATAAACTTGATAAAAGCCTTCTTACAACCGATGAAGTCTCCAATATAGTAACAGCTTTAAAAGGTCTGCACAGCATAAATGAGGATGATAAAATAAAACTTCTTATAGAAAAGCTTACTAACATTGCTAATAGATCGGATTACATACCAACCGGAAATGAGATTATGATTGACTTGTCCTCATGGAACAAAAATGATCAGTTGGGTTTGAGGATACATGAAATAAAGAAAGCCATAAGAGAACGAAAGATTATTGAATTTGAATATTTTAGCAATGAAAAGGTTACAGAAAGAAAAGTAGAACCTTGTATTATGGTTTTCAAGGAAGCGAGCTGGTATCTCTATGCCTATTGCCTTCTTAGAGAGGATTTCAGGCTATTTAAGTTAAGAAGGATGAGTGGCTTGAAAATAACCGGTACCAGTTTTAAAGCCAGAGAATTTTCCGTCGATAGTGTAAATTGGGATGAGGATATTGATAAAGATCTGCACTCGACTATTGTCGTACTGTTTGACAAATCCATGGAATACTCCGTGAATGACATTTTTGGTATAGCTAATTATGAAACTATTGAGGATGGCAGGCTAAAAGTAACCTTCCATATGACTGTAGGCGGATGGTTGTATGGTTTTCTGCTCGGGTTTGGGGACAAAATCGAGGTTTTGGAACCTATCGAACTGCGGGATAAAATAAAGAGTATCGCAGAAAGTATACGTAAAGTTTATGAATAAACCTGACACACTGTTGTCAGATTTGTTGTGATAATATAAACCTAAAAGTATAGGAGGTGGTCAGTCAGGATGAGTGAAAAAGCATTTGACTATAAAAAAGAATTTAAGAACTTGTATATGCCAAAGGACAAGCCTGTATTGGTTGAGGTTCCATCTATAAATTTCATTATGGTAGACGGCAGGGGCGATCCAAATAACAATCAGGAGTTCGATGAGGCAGTTGAGCTGCTTTATGGGCTGTCATATACTATAAAAATGAGTAAAAAGAAAGGCAGTGAGCCCGAAGGATATTTCGAATATGTTGTTCCTCCGCTAGAGGGGCTGTGGTGGGTTGATGATGATAAGTTTTCATTTGAGGAGAGGGATAATTGGAAATGGACAGTGATGATCCGTCAGCCGGAATTTGTCAATAAAGAGGTTTTTGATTGGGCATGTAAAGAATTTAATATAAAAAAGCCGGGCCTAAAACCTGAAAAGGCTCGATTTGAGGCTTTTGAAGAAGGCTTGTGCGTCCAGATGATGCATATTGGTCCATATGCTACCGAGCCTGAAACGGTAGGGCAAATGGATGGTTTTATGAAGCATGAAGGGTTGAAGGGTAGACTTGTAGACGGTGGAAAACATCATGAGATTTACCTTTCAGACCCAAGAAAGAGCAAGCCTGAGAGTATGAAAACAGTTCTTAGACATCCGGTAGCAAGGGTTTGATTTTGGTGAGGTGTGATATGAGAAAGTTGAGTGAACTTCCAAATATAGGCAAAACAATGGAAGAACGCCTTGCTGCCGTAGGAATTAATGATGTTGAAACGCTGATGAAAACGGGAAGCAAAGAAGCGTTTATTAAATTGCGTTTACTTGAGGGGGATACTTGTTTTAGTTCGCTTTGCGGGATTGAAGGTGCAATTCAGGGCATTAGATGGCACTATCTATGTAGTGAATCTAAGGAAGACTTGAAGAAGTTTTTTGATTCATTTAAATAGTAGGATAATAGCAAATTGAATTAAATAATGAATCTATAATCATTTAGAAGAGAATAAGCGGATAATGTAAAGCCTCCAGACCAATTTTTTATGCATATCAAATCTGGAGGCCTTAATTAAGTAATTTAATAAGGCTTACTTATATAAAATTTCTTGTCAGCAAGCTTTTCTTCAACAATTCTTAGTGCTTCTCCGAAGCGTTGGAAATGTACAACTTCTCTTTCTCTTAGGAATCTAAGAGGGTCTATTACATCAGGATCGTCAGCAAGGCTAATAAGATTCTCATAAGTAGCCCTTGCTTTTTGTTCAGCAGCAAGGTCTTCATGTAAATCGGCTATAGGATCGCCTTTAGATTGAATATAAGCTGCAGTAAACGGCACACCAGATGCACTTACAGGGTATACTGCATGATCGTGATCAGAATAGTAAGCACCAAGGCCCTCTTGTTCAAGTACCTTAGCTGGTACGCCACGGGTGAGTTGGTATACCATTGAACCAACCATCTCAAGGTGTGCCAGTTCTTCGGTGCCAATATCGTTTAATATAGCCTTAGGTATGCTTAGTAAATGTATATATCATTAAATAATATGTTTTTAATTATTATGCGCAAGATTATTTCGATTATGTCTATAACTACCACCATACATGATGGAGAGTTCTCCGTAAACCTTACCTCAGTTTCGTAGTGGCAGTGTCCATTTTTTCACTGCTTCAAAGGTAGCCAGGTAAAAGGCTTTCAATAAAGCGGTATCACTCGGGAAGGCGCTTCTTTTGCTGTTCAAACGTCGATAGGTGCTGTGCAGGCGTTCAATCGCATTAGTCATGATCATTGATGTTTCTTGAAGGAATTCCGAGCTTTCTAAGATGTTCATCTAAAAGGCTCATGTTTAATAAACCCAGTGACTAGTGTCTTCTCCTAGGGAAGTCATCTGAGGGGCCTTCGCTTTGGGAAAAGCGTCCGTGCCTTCCGGAATTCTGAGGCAGTTCCTGGTTTTGAGGTAGTTCACCGCTAATTAGTGCTTGAGAAAGTGCATTGTTAACAGCGTTAATAATACCTACCGAGGTAAAGGTAGCACCGGATATTGTATCGACTTCAGTACTCTGGGCAACAATTATTTCCTGTGGGATTATTTGTATTGGTCTGGCGTAAAAGCGTGAATTTACTTCATTATGCTCTGTAACCTGTATACTGATTATTTGGTTATCCTTAATCTCTACACTTACTTTCAAGCCGGGTCTAAAGCCGTCAGCTTCGCCAGTGAACACACCATCCTTAAATTGTCTCCCTTGAAGATTACTATCCAATCCTGATATTGAAGATGGTTCGATTTGTGTAGTGGTAGTATTTGGGGAATTCTGTTGCAATAATAGCTTGTGTACTTGTATACCTCCAACATCTATCACATGCCATACTATGGTACCGATAAACACTACTGTTAAAAGCCGATGGTAAAACATCCAGCCTTTTGACTTGCCGACATATTTTCTTACCATCCAATTAATGCCTAAAAGAATAGATACTACCCAAGCAATAGTTCCTAAATTAAAACTCCATACCTTTTGTGTTGAAAACAACCCATGGATAAACCCGGTTAGTACCAGCAGCATTCCCATATACTTATGGTGCTTGCGTAAACCCCTGTTAATCTTCCCGAACAGTTCGCCGAGCTTTCCCTTGTTTCGGGAGGCGATACGTAATACATATATTATACTTAAAAAGAATGCCAGAATGACTGAAATCCAGGCAAATCCCATATTGATCAATAGACTCATAACATACACCTTCTTTAATGAATTTGCGATATTTCTATAGGCTTACTCGCAAAAACAAATTTACGTTGTGACCAAAAACTGAATAAATATAAAGTGATTTCTGTAAACAGCTTGGAGAAAACTAATGGGATACCTAGCACTATATTAAATACATGCATTAATCCATAATTCAGCACTAGGATAATTGCAGCAAGATTATGGCAATAAGTTTTATTTTCTTGGTTTTCGTATTTAGCATAATTATCAACTCGCTTATATTTTATTTGGATACTAAAGTCCATGTGGTTTAATGGCTAATATGGGGGAGAATGAGGTGTATTAATTATAGATAACCAAACTTAAAAGTGATTTTTTCCAGCTAGGAAACCACCACTTATCACAGGTGTTTTCCTAGCTGGAAATCACTAAGTTTAACTTTGGTTATCTATACTTCAAAGGCTCCCTATAGCTATACTTTACAGCAGTATACTTAAATGAACCTTAAGCATATTAATATTAAAGATGATTTGTTTTGACCAGTTCTAATAAATAAAAAAGCACTACCTTAAACTGCATGTTTAAGATAGCGCTTCAATAATCAAAGTAAGATAGGGTAATATGCTATTAGTACTACTTTGTTATTTACCTTAATTATGGTAAATTCTAAGCTTAATTTGCCGATGAAGAAATAGGCAACATCGTTTTTTAGTTGTTATTTTTTCATCATAAATTCCAAAATAACAAAGTAGTATTAGTCTGAGACAAGTGGGAGCTCAACAATAAAAGTGGTACTTTCATTAATTACACTTTTAGCATAAATTGTACCTTTATGCTGCTCAACGATTGCTTTTGCTATCGCTAATCCAAGACCATATCCTCCAAGCTTGCGTGTACGGGATTTATCGGTACGATAAAACCTGTCAAAAATCTTTTCAAGATGTTCTTCCGGGATTCCTTCACCGGTATTGGTTACAGATAATACGATGTCATTATGGTGCTTTTTCAGGGATATATCAATAGCACCTTTGGTGTTTGTATACTTTATGGCATTATCTAAAAGTATCATTATAACCTGCCGGATTTGTTCATCATTGCCGTGAGTCATCAAGTCCGGTTCTATATCATAATTAAGTGAAATATTGTGCTCGAAGATTACTGCTTCCATTGTTAAAATGACATTTTCTACTGCTTCACTCAGATTGAATTTTGTAAAAATCATTTTAATATCGGAATAATCCATTTGGGTAAGGTAGAGAAGGTCATTTGTCAATTTTGTCATTCTTTCCGATTCCGATTTAATATAGTGGAGCCATTTTGACTGATTATCTATTGTGTCATTGCTGTTTGATAAAAGCACATCAACATTTGTGTTTATTACAGCAAGTGGGGTCTTAAGTTCATGGGAGGCATCGGCAATAAACTGCTTTTGTTTGTCGAAAGCTTCCTTGACCGGCTTTATAGACTTATTTGCAAAGAATCTGCTGATAAGAAAAATAAAAATTAGCATTACTAGCGCAACAGCTAAAAATGTATATATTAAATTAGTAAGAATTCCTTGCCGGGATGTTATGTCAAGAAATACAATCCTGTAGCCGTCAAAAGCAGGGTTTACGATAAAAGCCCAGTGGTTTCCAGCCAGCTTGAAGGTTCCGGAGTCCTTATTTTTAGATACTGCTTCATTCTTGGCATTTTCATAAAATTCACTTTCCATATCAAATATGGATGAAATGTTTATGGTATTCCACTGCTTGTCTGTGATTAAAGTAAATGAGAGGGAACGTTCCGGTCGTGGATTAATATTATCCGACTGCCTGAGTCGGGGATTACCAAAATCAGATCTCGGCTCCCCAAAGTTTCCACCGGGCTTATGCGAAGATTCCGATATTTTACGCAGTTCCTTATCTATATCGGTACGTACGTTTTTATATGTTATCAAGTAAATAGATGCAAAAGCGATAAGCATCATAACTGAGATGGTAATGAGATTTAAAATGAGAAATCTATTTCTAAGCTTTGTAAACATTATGCCTTCACCTCCAAAACATATCCGACCCCTCTTACTGTGTTTATTGATACAGATGAATTCAGAAAAGCCAGTTTTTTTCTTAAAAAAGAAATATAGACCTCAACATTATTATGCTCAGCCTCGGAATCAAAGCCCCATAGCTTTTCAATAATCAGTTCTTTAGATGTAACAGCGTTTTTCCGTGTGATAAGAAGCTCCAATAATTCACTTTCCTTTAATATAAGTTTTATTTCTTTACTGACTGTCGATAATTTAAGGGTTGCTGTATTTAATTCGATATCTCCGAACTTTAAAGCATTATCAGGCAAGACCTCGCCCTTGCGCCGGGAGGCAGCTCGTATTCTTGCGAGTAATTCTTCTGTTGCAAAGGGCTTTGCCAGATAGTCATCTGCACCGCTGTCCAATCCTGTTACTTTATCGGAGATTTCTCCTTTTGCAGTAAGAAGAATTACCGGAGTCGATATACCTTCCTTTCTTATGTTTTTCAATATACTTATACCGTCCATTTTAGGCAGCATGATATCTAATAAAATCAGGTCATAAATACCGGTTAAGGCGTTATCCAGTCCGGCTTCTCCATCATGGGCTGCATCCACGGTATAATTATTTTTCCTTAATATTTGTACTAAAGCTTCCGCTAAATGAATTTCATCCTCAACAACTAATATTCTCATTGGTATACCTCCCTGCTTTTAGCTAAATTTAATTATTTATTCATTTCAGGGTATGTTTTATCTATATATAACGCATTAAGAATCTTACATTGTGCCGAGAAGACATCCAAAGCTCTTGGGGATGGCAGCGAAAGCAGAATGTAATAGATTTTTTGCGTTGTATCTTAATTCTATTATATCATGCCAAACCTTTAATCAACCTTAAAAAAGACTAAAGATAGTTTAGTTTGAATTTAGTGATTTCCAGCCAGGCAATGAGCTGTGGAAGTGCGATTTACCTAGCTGGATAAAATCACTTTCAATCTAAACTATCTATATCTCTGAATAGCTAATTTTATAAAAGCTTTTAAGGTTTGTTTAAGGTTGAATGATTAGAATGAGTTTACAGGCAAAGCAACTGCTAAGTGAGTGCAAGATTTATAAAGTTGAAATTGAAAGTACCATGAACAAACTAAATTAATAAAGGAGAGTACATATGAAAAAGATTTCTACAAAAATTATTATCATGTCTCTGGTAAATTCCTTATTTGTAGCTGCAATCAATGTTGGTGCGTCAATTTTTATGAATAACAGCAGAGCCGACCAAAGTGCTGCTAATACAGCTGCAAATGCTCCAATGCCGAGTGGCGGTATGCAATTCCTGCCCCCAACACCTGTACTGATAGGATTAGCCATTTCTTTAGTGTTTGGGGTTGTACTTTCCTACATTATAGGTAAATATATTTCACGCCCCATTCTCAAAGTAACTGAAATTACAAGAAAAACTTCGGAATTTGATTTGGTAGACGATCAGCTGCTTGAGGAACCATTGAAGTATAAGGATGAATCGGGCGCTATGGCAAGAGCACTTGGAGATACTAGAAAAGCGTTAAGAGAAATGGCAGTAAAGTTGCAAAATGTCACAGCAACGGTAGCGTCGCATTCCGACAACCTGACTCAAATCACCGATGAAAATGTAAGGACAATTACCCAAGTAGTGTCTACAATTAATGAAATAGCAGCAGGAAACAGCAGTCAAGCCCGGATGATTAACGACATCAATACAACATTATTAGAAGCTGTGAATCTGATTGATAATATTACCGAGGAAGCTTCAAAGGGTGCAGGGAATGCAGTTCAATCTCTTGATTCCATCACAGAGGGGCAAAATGCCGTTGATATACAGGCTAGGAGGATGGAGGAGAATCTCGCCATATCCTACGAAGCCAATAAATCAATAAATGAACTTAGCAAAATGATAGACCAAGTAGCAGGCATAGTTAATGTTATTACTTCTATAGCAAATCAAACGAACTTATTGGCATTAAATGCAGCAATTGAGGCAGCTAGAGCAGGTGAAAGCGGTAAGGGCTTTGCCGTTGTTGCAGAGGAAATCAGAAATCTGGCGGAAGAATCATCTAAATCCGCAAAGAAAATTACAGAGATTATAAATAGCACAAAAGAAAAGGCCGGCTTGGCAGTATCAAGTATTAGTAAGGCAGGTACGCTGGTTGATGACCAGAAGGAGGCACTTAAAGTAACTCAGGAGGCCTTTGATAAAATCAAAACCACATACAAGCAGATTGTAAATAGCTTTCAGCATACTGCAGCAGCTATGAAAACTATTAATGAAAAGTCAAAGGGCATATTTGTCCAAACCCAGGATATGGCTGCGATAGCACAAGAATCTGCTGCCAGCACCGAAGAGATATCTGCCGCTGGACAGGAACAACTGGCGTCAATAGAAATGGTAGCACAATCCTCCAGAGATTTGTACCTATTGGCCGGTGAACTGAATGCTGAAATCAATAAATTTAAGGTCCAATAGGAATTCTTAATTCTCTAAGAATGATAGAGGAAAAGTGTACAAAAAAGTTTTGGTTTTAAGATTTATTTAAGGTTTAATCTGTAAAATGAAAATATACCGAGTGAACACAAAATTACAGCAAAATGTTCTGACGAAAGGAGCTTGATTATGGCTATAGAAGTCTTCAACAGACACGAAAGCAAGTTTTTGATTGATAATGATACTTACAACAATATTCAAGATAAGCTGCGAGAATTTATGGAACTTGATGAATATAACAAAACCCATGAGTTATATACAATAAGCAATATTTATTATGATACAAAGGATAATAATTTGATAAGAAATTCTCTGGCAAAACCTGAATACAAGGAAAAACTCCGCCTTAGAGCATATGGAGTTCCCCAGAATGATTCCAAAGTATATTTGGAGATAAAGAAAAAGTTTTGCGGAATGGTGAATAAAAGAAGGACAACATTAAAGCTGAAGGAAGCATATGACTTTGTCAGTAGTGGAAGGAAGCCTGAATTCAAGGGCTATATGAACAAACAGGTAATAAATGAAATTGAATACATTCTAAAACTATATGATCTGGAGCCAAAGCTTTACCTTGCGTATGATAGGAAAGCACTGTTCAGTAGGGAAAACCGCAGTTTGAGAATTACTTTTGATACTAACATCAGGACAAGAAGAGAGGAACTGAATCTGGAAAAAGGTGATTATGGTGAAGCTTTGCTTGATAGTGGACAATGGCTTATGGAAATTAAGGCAGAGAAGAGTATACCGCTATGGCTGTCAAAGTTGCTGTCGGAACACAAAATCTTCAGAACGAGTTTTTCTAAATACGGACGAGAATATCAGAAATTCCTGAATAGCAGACATGAGATGAAGGGAGAGAGCAGCATATGTTTGAATCATTTTTTGGTACAACCGCAGCTGATACCACAATATCTTTAACAAATGCATTGTTGACAATCATCATATCCTTTTTATTAGGTGGAATCATAAGCATAACTTACATGAAAACAAGCAAAAGAAACGGATACTCCCAGAATTTTGCCCTAACGCTGGTAATGACTCCTTCGGTAATTGCCATTATCATACTATTGATCGGGAGTAATATTGCAAGGGCATTCAGCCTTGCAGGAGCATTTTCAATCATTAAATTCAGAAGTGCGCCTGGTGATCCCAAGGATATTGCTTATGTACTTTTTAGTATGGCAGCCGGGCTTGCCTGTGGAGCTGGATTTTATGGATATGCAGTTTTGTTTACGGTGATTCTGTGCTTACTGATGTTTATGCTTAATCTATTGAACTTTGGTGCAAAAAAGACCTCCCAGAAATTGCTTAAAATTATAATACCGGAAGATTTGGATTATGAGGGTGCTTTTGATGATATATTTTCAAAATTTACTACCGGTTGTGAACTAAAAAAAGTTAGAACGACAGATTTAGGCAGTCTCTACGAATTGGTATACATGGTGACAATGGAGAATAAAACAAGTCAAAAAGAATTCTTAGATGCGCTCCGATGCAGGAATGGAAATCTGAATATTACATTATCAATGAGTGCAGAGTCCTCAGAATATTAGCATTAAGAATATAAAGTATTAAAGATTAAAAGGAGATGGTTTTATGAATAAGAGATTTAACCGCTTTAAAACGTTATCAGTAGTTTTATGTATGCTTATTTTGGCTTCCTGCACTAATTCTGCAACAAATACAGGTACAGGGTCACAAACCGCAAGCAGCGTATCAAGTGAAAATAGCAGCAAAAACGCAATAAAGATTACAAGCAATATGCTTACCTACGACAAAGATGACTATTACAGTGAATGGAAAAGCCAGAATCCAAACTATATCAAGCTGAATGGGACCGGTGCAAGCTTAACTGGCTCAGGTGCAACAGTAAACGGCAGTAAAGTTACAATAACAGCAGCAGGAGTGTATGCCATAAGCGGCAAATTGGATAACGGCCAGATTATTGTGGATGTGAAAGATAAAGGAGTTGTAAGGCTGATTTTAAATGGAGTAGAAATAAATTGTACCGATAATGCACCGATCTATGTTAAGAATGCAGGAAAAACCATCGTTTCCTTACAAGAAGGAACGCAGAATACAATAACAGATGGCAGCAAATACGTTTTATCTGACTCGACCTCTGACGAGCCTAGTGCGGCAATCTTCAGCAAAGATAATCTTACCGTAAATGGAGCCGGCAAATTGATTGTTCGTGCAAGCTACAAAGATGGAATTGCGAGCAAAGATGATATGAAAATTACTGGAGGCAGCATTAACATTACTTCTGTTGACGATGGATTAGTTGGACGGGACATGGTGCTGGTTAAGGAAGGAAACATAAGCATTGAGGCAGGTGGAGATGGGGTTAAAGCGACAAATGATACCGATACTTCAAAAGGCTTTGTAGCTCTTGAAGGAGGTGCCTTTAATATAAAAACAGGTACAGACGGAATTCAGGCAGAGACCTCTGTACTTATAACTGGTGGGAAATTTACTATTACTACTGGTGGTGGCAGTGCAAATGCTCCTGTGAAAGTGAGTGACATGGGACGAAGGCCAATGGATGATAATACTACTGCTTCAACAACAAATGAAGCTGAAAAGGAAAGTAAGAAAGCTATTAAAGCCACTTCAGATATTACTATCAGCGGAGGTACAATTAGTATTGATTCTTTCGACGATGCGGTACACAGCAACAACAGCGTTAATATAACAGGTGGCGATATATCAATCACTTCGGGGGATGATGGTATACATGCGGATTCATCTATAGCAATAAAGGATGGAAAAATCAATATTACAAAAAGTTATGAAGGAATAGAGAGTACAAATATTCACATGTCAGGTGGGGAAACTCATGTTGTCTCCAGTGATGACGGTGTTAATGTTTCAGGAGGAAACGACGGATCATCTGTTAATGGGCGTCCGGGGCAAAATGATTTCAGTGCTGCGGAAAACAGCAATCTTGTGATAAGTGGCGGATATATCTCAGTAGATTCTTCAGGCGACGGCTTGGATTCTAACGGATCAATTATTATGACGGATGGCACAGCGGTGGTAAATGGACCGACGGCCAACAACAACGCTGCTCTAGATTATAACGGTACATTTGAAATGAGCGGAGGATTTCTAATCGCTGCAGGGAGTGCAGGAATGTCGGAGGCACCTTCCGAAAAATCAACCCAGTACTCAATCAATATGTATTATACAAATATGCAGCAGGCAGGTACTCTGGTTAATTTGAAAGATAGTAACGGTAATACAGTGGCAACATTTGCACCGAAAAAGGAATATCAATCGGTCGTTATTTCCTCACCGGCACTGAAAAAGGAGGCAACATATACTCTCAATACTGGAGGTACATCAACAGGAAGTGCAACAGATGGGCTTTATAACGGTGGAGTATATCAGGGAGGAACAAAAGTTGTTGATTTTACCATTGCTAACTCAGTAACATGGCTCTCTGAAACAGGTGTGACAGCTAAAAAAAGCTTTAATCCGGGAGGTCCGAACGATCGAGGATTTGGTGGAAAAGGAGGGCGACCAGATAGAGCAATGCCATAAAGCTTAAAGCTGGAGTTGCAGGAGGGAATAGCCCTCCTGCTTGAGGGGTGCCGCAAATTGGAAGATTTCCTACTTTGAATAGGAGAGGTGGTGGTGGCAAAATATTTTAACTTTAGGGTTTGCTTATATATATAAATTAATTGTATGCTTTCCCAAATTAACTCACATCCAAGTTATTTCCTTAGGAAAAAATGGAAATTATATTTTAGGATGAAATACTATAATTTTGCCACAGTTTTGCGGAGATTTGAAATAACACCGTGGGATAAAATGTAAATGTGGAAAACGATACAATGTAGAAAAGAATGGGTTTTATAAATTGCAAAAAAGAAGCTACAACGAAGTTCTCCCTAAGTCTATTTATATAGAAGCAAAGTAAGAACTAATTGAGATAAATTCTAAAAACTATTCCTGTAAGGAATTAACATAAATGGTAATATCCCAATATTACCACGACACTGTACACTCATTAATTTTACAGTCTTAGATTTTCGAAAATACAAGCGTCTGAGACTGTTCTTTTTTTTGCCATAGTATCGGCACATTTTATTATGCGATATGTATCAATAAACTTATTAGGATAAAACTTAAATTTCGATACACATAAATACTTGTTTTGTGTGAAAATAAGCCCCCCTAAATTGAACTGCAACACAGAGCTTAAAGTTTATGATCAAATAGTTTTTTAATGAAGGAGGGCTTTTACCAATAATTAATGACTACTTGGATTCACTGCTATTACCGCATGAGTATTGGAACTCCGGCTGGGTCTGAATGTAATAACCTGACCTTACTTGGGCCACCCAGTTTTGGAAAATTGATTTCCAATCGTTCCTAGTAAAAAAAGTTTCGATTGGGTTCACTACGGTAGAATCCCATTCCAGGATTAAAAATGGACCGATTCCAAAAGACCAAATTCCATTCTGTTCTACACCAGTTTCCCTTATAAGCAGCAAAGGCAGCCCATATTGATAGGCCATTGCTGGCTCCATCTGTGCAAATGGGCTTCCTTCCCAAGTTGTCATGCCTATTGGTTGATTAAGGTTGTTTTCAATAATAGTAACGTTCCGCTGCCTTAAATTAAGTGATACCATTCCATAACTGGACAAAATCATTCGACGAATATTAGTTAATGGTGTTTCCGGGTATTGCTCACTCTCTGGTAGTGTGCGTGGGAAAAACAGTGCCTTTCTGATTTCCTTGATTATTGTATCGACAAATTGCTGTTGCACTGTATTTAGACGACTCGGATGGCTTAAAAATACGGGTACCCTAAACAAAAGATTTGATGACTCTTTCATTAATTCAGTAGGTGCTGGACATCCGTTAGTTAGATACCCATTTGTTCCTGGTGTTTCTGGAACTGTATCCATAGTAAATTCACTTTGAACATTAAAAATCATAATTGTCACCTCTTTAATATATACTATGTTATACATTGGAAAGGGTTTACTACTTTGGGGATTATGTAAAATTAGATGACGTTTATATATTATCACTGAGATTGCAGCAGGATAAAGCTTTATAAAGTAACCATCCATGTCCTGTCCCTTCTTGGTTTGTAGATGAATCGTGGGATTTTATATTAAAGGAATAAAATTCTACAATACGGGAGTTCAAGGTTTGGGGATAGAATTTATAGAGATGGATTAATGTATTATTCTAACAATTGGTTTTAGTTGTATGGTACAATTATTAACATGACCATACGTTAACCCATTGCTTAATTGAAAAAAGTAGGCAATGCAGTGAATAATATTAGTAATCGTACCGCTGGATTACATACCATTTTTGACTCGCATAGCTTGAGTGCTGGTTAAAACAGAGGTACAAGCTTATACTGACTAAAGAAGAGTAGAAAATTAAGTAAGTTTATAAAAAATCTAATAAGAACTGAGGTACTTAAAAATGAAATCATATCGTAAAGAACTATACTTTAATGTGCCATCAAGGAGGTCATATATAAATATCACTTCTCAAGTACAAACATGCATTGATGAAAGTGGTGTAAAAGAGGGGATGGTATTAGTTAACGCTATGAATATCACGGCAAGTGTATTTGTAAATGATGACGAGTCAGGACTACACCAGGATTTTGAAAAGTGGCTTGAAGCATTAGCTCCGGAAAAGCCACACAGCCAGTACAAGCATAATGGATACGAAGATAATGCCGATGCTCACCTAAAACGTCAAATTATGGGACGAGAAGTTGTAGCAGCTATTACAAACGGAAAACTGGATTTTGGGACTTGGGAACAGATATTTTATGGGGAATATGACGGTAAGCGCCAAAAACGGGTACTTGTTAAAATCATTGGAGAATAGCTACTGTATTTACAAAACATAATAAACAATATTTAAGGCTTATGAAAAAGAAGATACATGAATAATTTAGTTTATGTATCTTCCTATCTTCTCTTAAAACTTGTCCTTTATTAGCTTTTCAATTGTATTTACATCCTTGTGTATACTCAAAGGCCTGACCGCTGGCCCCTCCACAACATCTCCTTCATAAGTGAACCTTGAGCCGTGACAAGGGCAGTCCCATGATTTTTCTGCTGAATTCCAACTTAGTTCACACCCCATGTGCGTACATGTCGTATCAACGACATGCAATGTTCCTTGCTCATCCCTATATGCCCCAGCTCTTTGCCCGTTTGCCTCAATCACTTTCCCTTCACCCGGTTTAATATCTACATCATGCGGAAGAGGAGAGATTTTACCCTCTATTAATTTCTCGGCGACATTTAAATTTTCAACAACAAAGTTTTTTGCGGAAGCTCCTATTGTTTGTCGTGATGGGCTGTAAACATCCTGCCAAGGGCTGCTTCCGGTAGTAATCAAGTCCCTTAATATCATAGCGGAGGCGATGCTGTTGGTCATTCCCCATTTACCATATCCTGTAGCGATATACATGTTCGGGGTATTTGATGTGAAATGGCCTACATAGGGCAGATCATCCAAAGTCATACAGTCCTGGGTCTGTCTCTTATACACATCT
>JAOAEJ010000052.1 GCA_026416815.1 Clostridia bacterium
AGATGTGTATAAGAGACAGTATTTGAACATTATTGGAATGGAGGCAATCTTAAAGCATATCAGCAAGTGCTGGGCATCGCTATTTAACGAGAGAGCAGTAATTTACCGCATTCAAAACGGCTTCGAACATCATAAAGTCCGCATGTCTGTGGTTGTTCAAAAGATGGTATTTTCAGAGGCTGCAGGAATAATGTTTACTGCCGATCCCGTCACTTCCAACAGGAAGGTGTTATCCATTGATGCCAGCTTCGGTCTTGGTGAGGCATTGGTTTCAGGTCTGGTGGATGCTGATATCTACAAAGTGCGTAACGGCGAGGTTGTCGATAAGAAGATATCCACCAAGAAGCTGGCTATTTATGCCTTAAATGATGGCGGTACGAAAGAACAGGAGATTGAGTCTGAGCGTCAGAATATGCAAGCGCTGACAGCTGAGCAGATTTTGCAGCTTGAGCGTATGGGCAGAAAGATTGAAGAACATTTCGGCTGTGCCCAGGACATCGAATGGTGCCTTGCCAGGGGACATTCCTCCGACCCAGAAGCCGGCCAGTCAGGTGAGGTGTCTCCCCTTACCTTGTTTATTGTCCAGAGTCGGCCAATCACTACTTTATACCCGATTCCTGAGGCGAATGATCAGGAAAATCACGTCTATGTATCTGTCAGTCATCAACAAATGATGACCGATCCCATAAAACCATTGGGATTGTCTTTTTTCCTGTTAACAACAAATGCGCCCATGCGTAAAGCTGGTGGCAGGTTGTTTGTCGATGTTACACATATGCTGGCTTCGCCTGACAGCAGAAAAATGGTATTAAATGCCTTGGGACAATCCGATCCCCTCATAAAAGATGCAATTATGACCATATTAGAGCGGGGAGATTTTATTAAATCGTTGCCGGATTATAAAAATGAACAGAGTCCCGGTAAAAGTAGTGAAGGTATGCCGGCTTCGGGCTTTCAAACACAAATCGAAAACCATCCGACAATCGTTTCTGATTTGATTAAGAAGAGTCAAACATCTGTAGAAGAGTTAAAAAAAGACATCCAGACGAAATCAGGATCGGATTTATTTGATTTTATTCTGGAAGATATCCAGCAATTAAAGAAGATTTTATTTGATCCACAAAGTTTGGGTGTGATTATGGCTGCTATGGATGCTTCATCGTGGATCAATGAAAAAATGGAGAAGTGGTTAGGTGAGAAAAACGTAGCAGACACACTTTCTCAATCTGTACCAAACAATATTACTTCGGAAATGGGTCTGGCGCTACTGGATGTCGCAGATGCGATTCGTCCTTATCCAGAAGTAATTGATTATTTACAACATATAAAAGATGATAACTTTTTGGATGAACTGGTTAAGTTTGATGGCGGACAGGAAACCCAAGACACTATCTATGCATATCTTAACAAATACGGTATGCGATGTGTCGGAGAAATCGATATTACTAAAACCCGTTGGAGCGAAAAACCAACTACACTTGTTCCCATGATTCTCAGTAACATCAAAAACTTTGAGCCTAATGCCAGCCATCGGAAATTTGAGCAAGGGCGACACGAAGCTTTGAAAAAAGAACAGGAGTTATTAGATCGATTGAAGCAATTACCGGATGGTAACCGAAAAGCCAAAGAGACAAAACGGATGATCAGCCTAATCCGGAATTTCATCGGGTATCGTGAATATCCAAAATACGGCCTGATTAACCGCTACTTCGCTTATAAGCAGGCTTTACTGAAAGAAGCCGAACAGCTCGTACAAGCCAATGTTATTCAAGAAAAAGAAGATATATACTATCTCACTTTTGAAGAACTTCACGAAGTCGTACGCACAAATAAACTGGATTACAAGATTATCAGCAAACGAAAAGACGAGCACAAATTATATGAAAAACTAACTCCCCCACGTGTTATCACGTCTGATGGTGAAATCATTGCAGGTGAGTACAAACGAGAAAATCTCCCAGCGGGAGCTATTGTAGGTCTACCTGTTTCTTCCGGAGTGATAGAGGGACGAGCACGTGTCATCTTAAACATGGAAGATGCTGATCTAGAAGATGGAGATATACTAGTCACCTCCTTTACTGACCCTAGCTGGACACCATTGTTTGTGTTCATAAAAGGCTTAGTCACCGAAGTTGGTGGACTGATGACACACGGAGCAGTTATCGCACGTGAATATGGCATACCAGCAGTTGTCGGAGTAGAAAATGCTACCAAACTGATAAAAGATGGGCAACGAATTCGCGTGCATGGAACAGAGGGGTATGTAGAAATCCTATAACTGGGAAAACAAGCTAAAGCTACTGGAATCATTTAAATGAATTGTAACTTTGCACACTCCCTGGCGAAAATGCACACCCCCACCTTTGAAATCGTTGAAAGATTGCCCAGGGTGTGTGCATTGTATCATTTGATAGTAGATTAGCCAAATAATTACTAAGATTTTAATACAATACAAAGCCCTTGATTCAAGGACTTTGGTTAAAATTAAAGACTAACCCCCAAACGGTTAATTTGGGAGTTAGTCTTTAATCTTAGGCCACATATGTCTACATAGCCTAAGATAATCTCACAAATTTTTGGCAATCAGTACCAGGATATCGTCCTGGCGGATGACATAATCCTTTTCAGGGCTGACGTTTGTGCCTCCTTCAAAGGATACTCCAATGAGAATGCCAAGGTCTTTATCAATATACTCCAGGGAAAGCTCGCGGAAAGTTTTACCCACTTCCTCCGGAGAGGTCTTTTTCTGATAAATTTCATGACCGTGATCATTCGTCATCAAATCCTGAAGTGCATCGGAGACATGTTTGTAAAGAGCACTTCTAACAATAAGTTTGCTGCTGATCTGGCTGGTGATTACGGTGTCATCTACATTGGCCCGTTTGAAATGGGCTAGATTACTCTCGTCCATGATTTCGGACACGAGGTGTGCTTTTGGATTGATTTTATCCACAGCTAGGCAGATAAGTACCGACCGGGCATCCATCATCTGTTCGCTTTCCAGGCTTTCATCTGCAAGAACAATGACTAGAGATGCCTTTGAGATATTGGCCTTTTCAAGGATTTTGTCATCCATGGCATCACCGTGGACAAAATATGTATGTTTACCTTCCAGTTCAATTTTCTCTTTCTTTGATATGACTACAATGCTTTGACCCGTATTTTCCCGAACCAGTTCATCAACAATAATCCGGGCTTTTTTATTCCAGCCTATGACAATGATATGCTCCACTTCTTTAATGTTCATTTTTCCACCTTCCTTATTCAATGTAGCTTCAACAAAAATTGATGCAACTGTAGCTGTAAAAAAACCAAATGTTCCGATTCCGGAAATCATAATAATAATTCCCATTAAGCGCCCGGGGACTGTCACAGGGAAATAGTCCCCATAACCTACTGTAGCAAGGGTCACAAAACACCACCACAACGCATCCCAAAAGGTTAGGCCTTCTTTAGCCCCGCGTTCACATTGATAAAAAACCACAGAGGTAATGAGGATGATAATGGTTAGGAATATTAGTATTTTATAGACATTGTTTTTATTGAAGGTATTATGGATGAACCTGAAAAAAGAGGCTATGGTTATAAACATTCTAGCACCCTCACATTATTTATTTTGTTCATATATCACATTAGATCATGTTCTCATATTATCACATGCATTAATGATTTACAATGTTAGGACTTTTAGATGTGTATAAGAAGATTAAATACTAAAAAAAATTAAAGATATAATTACTGTCAGTTACAGGGCTGTTTACAGGTGTTCTGAGGCATGATGATAGAGAAACACTCCGACAAATCGAAAAAAAATATAAAGCCTGTAAAAATCATGCGGTTGGCGGATTTTTCAGGGTGTCTTAAGATACCGCTAGTATCATGCCCTTATAGGGCTAATGCATGCCACCCGTTTTACGGGTGGTCATGACTTACTGCTGTAAATCTAATAAAACCTTATTTATATTTACAGTATAAAATCATATAAGCTCCTTATCGAAAATATTTATTTATAAGAGATATTTTGATGATATCCTTCCGATTTGCTTAGTTGAAAAAATGAGGTCTATGCCAAGTAAATACCGGACGGGATAGTGGGAGAGTTTAAATGAAAATATATGCTTTGAGGTTAAAAGACATAATAAGGTTTTTCGTTGCAGTGGGAATTATGGCATGTGCTTTGATTGCAGTTAAGAACTCAGACTTGAATATCGTATCAGCCTTTTCACCGGAAAAAGAGCTGCCAATCTACTCTGTAGAGTGCCAGGAAAAGAAAATATCAATCACTTTTGACTGTGCATGGGGTGCTGGAGATATTCCAGATATTTTGAATACTCTTAGAAACGAAGACGTAAAAGCAACTTTTTTTATGGTAGGCCAATGGGCAGAAAAGTTTCCTCAAGCTGTAAAGCTAATGTCTCAGGATGGGCATGATATAGGGAACCACTCCTACTCACATCTCAGGATGGGCAGTATTGATAGCGGAAAAATACGTTCTGAGATAAGCCGTTGCGGAGCAAAGTTAAATGAAATAACCGGGAATAAGATAGAACTTTTCAGGGCTCCTTACGGCGACTATAACAATAGTGTGATTAGAGGTGCAAGGGATCTTGGATATTATACCATTCAGTGGGATGTGGACTCATTAGATTGGAAGCCGGGGATTTCCAGGCAGGAGATACTAAGCAGGGTAATGAGAAAGGTAAAAAGCGGGTCAATTATCCTTTTTCACAATGATACGCCCCATACATCCAAAATCCTGCCCGAAATTATAGCTTCGCTAAAGCGGGAAGGCTATAGCATCGTACCGGTATCACAATTGATTTTACGGGAAAACTATATTATTGACTTTGAGGGTAGGCAGCAAATACCTAAACAATAGTTAAGAGATAAAAAATCGCGCAGTAGCATATTGTGCGATTTTTTATTATTTTATACTATCTATAAAAAACTCATCTGAGTAGATCGCTACATAAAAATTATAAAAAAGTGCATTATAAAACTACTGATAAAATAATCTTCATATTCAGCTTCAGACTGTAGTGTAAGGAACAAACCATGATTTAGTGAAATGAGGTTGGTTTAATGCTCCTAACAGGTATAATATGTCATGATAGTGTATGTAAAACAGCAAATCTAATTAACATTATAATGTCCTCAACAGGTAAAAAAGTCAGCATAGTGGATTCTAAAAATTTATCAGCACTGGATGCCCGTACAATAAAAAGCTATATACACGAATTGGAGAAAAATAAGGTTGATGTACTCATATTAAAAATTAATATTTTTGATACTAAGAAAGAAATTTTAGATTACCTGAATTTTGATATTATGGTTTATAGCGATAAGTCCGATGATTTATTAGAGATAGATATTAGTCAGTATAGGGACTTTATGTTAAAGATTTTTTCTCTTTTAGATGAAAAAGGCGTTGCTATAGTAAGCGTAGACGACGATGACCTGCTTCAGTTGTTGGAGGGTTTGAAGCACTCTACTATTACGTACGGTTTTAATTCAAAAGCAAGTATGACCACATCTAGTGTTGGAGATAGACTATTTGAGGACAATTTTATGTGCTGCTTACAAAGGTCAATTTCAACGAAAGACGGTTTTAAAGTAGAGCCTCAGGAATACAAGGTAAGGGTGGAGAGTGATGGGGTGGATCCTTATCAGGTCCTGGCAGCAGCAACTTTTGCAGTGGTTAACGGTATAGATTTAAACAGACTGCATTAGCGTGGTAGGCTGTGAAAGGGGGGATTCCAAAAATAGGTTTTAAGGATTTGCAATCGACAAAATATGTAATATAATAATAAGTAAATGATGTATTTAAGAGGATTTTAACGGGGTAGGCATTTAGGTGTGTAGTAATTTTTTGAACGGATATTTAGAATTCTAAACCCCAGACCAAACTTTTGAGTTTCAGTTTGAAACCAACAAAGGTTTTTATTCCCTTGGTAATTATAATTACTAATTCCGACTCTCGAAAATGCCGATATTATTTATAGCTTTTGGTTAGAATTTATTAATTATAAATTTTACTTCTAAAACTACCCCTTCAAGAATAAATATTACATTAGATAAATTACGAAGATACACAGGAGCAAAAGAGAGGAGAGTGGGGGGCGGATGGTCGGAAACATCATAGAAAACAACATGGTGACCATTTCCGGAAAAGTGTGTTCTAATATGGAATTCAGTCATGAGGTATATGGTGAGGGATTTTATTCGTTTATGCTGGAAGTTCCAAGACTAAGTGATAGCAGCGATAAAATTTCCGTTACTGTTTCGGAACGCTTGGTTGACAAGAGTAAGCTTGAAATTGGTAAGGTCATTGAAGTTGAGGGGCAATTCCGTTCATATAATAGCTATAACAATGAGTCAAATAAGTTGATTTTGACTGTTTTTGCAAGAGAAGTAAATTTCATTGACGACGAGAAAAAAATTAAAAACCCAAATCAGATTTTTCTTAACGGATATATATGTAAGAAGCCTGTATATAGGACTACGCCTTTTGGACGGGAAATAACCGATATGTTAATTGCGGTTAACAGACCTTATAATAAATCCGACTATATTCCATGTATAGCATGGGGAAGAAATGCTAGGTATTCAGAGAGTCTTATAATTGGAGACAACATCAAAATATGGGGAAGGATACAGAGTAGGGAGTACCAGAAAAAGCTGGAAAATGGGGAAGTGCTCACTAAAACTGCCTATGAGGTTTCTATATCCAAAATGGAAATAGTAAGTTCTGGCTCCAATCCTGATGGGGAACAGCCTGAGGAAGAAAACATCTAAAGATATGGCCAATACATAAAAAATCTCTCAAGTTTATGACTCTGAGAGATTTTATATTTTATGAGAGAAACCGACTTATAAGAATACCGGCTATCAAGAGAACCCCGAACATAAAATGTATATTTGCAGTCCTTGGTACGATTATCCGCCTGTGGGGAAGCTCCCACGTCAGCATTGAATATGTCTTTAGACCATAAGGTAGTGAAGTAAACGCCAAAAGGCACCATGCCGGGAGTATTCCGGTTGCTGTAAATATAGGTATAGTAAGGTATGCAGATATTAAGACACCTAAATACATTCTTACAGCATTCTTATACCCGATTAGTACTGATAAAGTTCTTAAACCGTTATGAGTATCGCTTTCAATATCTCTTATTTCATTGCTTATAAGAAGCAGAGAAACCAATAGAGAGACAGGAACGGAAATAATTACAGGGTATAACGAAAAGTGTGAAGTAAAGGCGTAATAGCTTCCATAAACCATTAATACTCCCATCAGGAAGAATACTAATATTACACCTAGAGCTTTATCTTTATAAGAAAAGGGCTTACCTGTATAAAAGTACCCGCCTATAAAGCCTATAAAGCCTATAATCAGAAGCTGTAAACCTGACTTATATGTCAGGTAAAGTCCTATTGGTACTGTAAGAGCGAAACAGCCCAAGCCAGCTAAAAAAATCAGGTATTCAAATAAAAGCCTATTATTAAAGGTTAGTTTCAAATGAGGATTTTTTTCCGGAAGTATACCTGATTTGAACTCAAAAAAGTCATTTATAAGATTAACACCCGATTGTATGAGAAGGCCGCCGATAGTTACAAGTATAAAGGTCAGCATATCAAACCTTCCATCAAGCAGAGCGATTACCGAACCCAGGGTAGTAGGGATTATTGCTGCTGTAAGTGAAAAAGGGCGCCATGACCTCCAAACAGCCTTTAAAAGAGCTTCCATATGTGGTTTTATCTCCTTCCGTTAAATTTATATCTAAAACTATCTCTATATATAAATTGATTGCAAAAAAGAATCTACAACGAAGTTCTCCCTAAATTTTTTTTGCAATTTGTTACCTTAAATTATATTGCGATAATCAAATTTTTCCTTGTAATATCATTATCTCAACTGATACAGAACCACTCCAAAAAAGTTAGTATAAAAACCCTTCCCTAGATAAGAAATGGGAAGGGTTTTGTTGAATGTAGATATTAGAGTATTAGCTAAATAGCCATGGTTTAATACTTTTGTTCCTTACAAAGTATCTCCACTGTCTCATAAGATAAGGAATCAAATAGTAGTCAACTCCGAAAGCCCTACCGGCTCCACCCATCAGACACATAGCTGCGGGAATGAACCACCAGTTATAGTCGTACAATCCAGTTGAGAGGATAAAGTTTATATTTAGCCCTATTGCCGCTATAGCCGCAATAAACGTAAATGTTCCCGAGATAAATGCAAGTCCTAATCCAATCTCACTCAATACTATCATTATCTGAAATAGCTGTGCATTGGGAACTACAATAGTATCGGCTATCCATGCGTACCATGATGGAGTATGGGAAGAAACTATTCTAAATAACTTCTCTCCTGCTTCGGTTACTGAGGCACTGCTGGTACTGTCAACCGGGGTTCCTGCAAGCATAGCTTTAGTAAGCCAACCTTCATTAAGTTTCTTGATACCTTCCATAAGCCATGAATAACCTAGGAAAAGCCTTATGGGTACAAGCCAGAAGTTAGGCGTTGTTACTGAATAATGCTTTTCCAATATGAATTTTTCCTGCTTCTTACTTAAAAACTCATGCTTCAAATATTTCAAAATGAGTTCAAATCCACCTATACCAAACAAGTAATGGATATTAACCATATACTTCATAATTATGGACAAAAGCCTTGGGAGTTGGTGACCCATAATATCCGATACAGCAAAAAAGCTTCCAACCGAAACCATTACCCCGTGAAGCTTAGGTTCGAGTTTCTTCTTTTCTTCTCCACGTATGTCTGCAAGTATATTTTTAGCTGCTCCCTTACCTGTTTGCAGAGCTGCCTCTACAAGTGCCGGAAGGGTGGAATCACCTACCATAAATGCTGAAATATCCCCGATAGCGTATACATTTTCGTATTGAGTCTGGGCATATGCGTTAACTTTTATCCTGCAAGCTTTGCTCTTATCAACGCGGATTTCGTCGGTAATGCAGGCTGCTCTTACACCGGCAGTCCAGATTAAAGTTTTGGTTGGTATAACCTTACCGTCTTTTAATTCAACCGTTGTAGGTGTAACCTTCGTTATTGCACAATTGGTCAAAACCTCAACTTTTAGTTTCTTAGTAAGGTAGTTCATGGTTTTCTCAGCCAGCTTCGGCTTTAGATTAGCAAGGATATTTGGAAGTGCTTCTACCAGCACCAGTTTTACCTCACTTGGGTCTACCATATATTCCTTGCACAGCTGTTTTACCCAAAGTGCAAGTTCACCAACCATTTCTACCCCTGTAAACCCTCCACCGCCTACTACAAAAGAAAGAAGTGTTTTTCTCTTCTGAGGACTTCTTTCCTGAGAGGCCGTTACAAAGCATTCTTTTATATGTTCCCTAATTCTGATAGCGTTGTCATAGGACCACAAAGGAAAGCTATTTTCCTCCATACCTTCAATACCATAGTAATTAGGTTGGCTTCCTGCAGCAATTACCAGGTAGTCGTAGGAATATTCTTCTGAGTCTGATACCAACTTATTATTATCAAAGTCAATATTATTGATTTCGTCCTTAATTACCTTCACATCGGTGTATTTAAAAATATCCCTTAAAGGTACTATAACCCCATCCTCACTAATTCTGTTTCCAGCCACCTCGTGAAGTTCGGTTAATAGTGTGTGATAAGGGTTTTTGTCAATGATTGTGATTTCGATATCATCTTTCTTTTTTTTCTTATAAAGGGTTAAGGCTGCTTCTATTCCCGCATAACCTGCCCCAAGCACTGCTACTTTCTTTGGCATATTAAAACCCCCTAGCTTTTAATTTGGTACATTTATTGTCTATAAGTAATAAGTAAATAAATATCAGGGACGAGTAATTGGCAGTTATTAATCTAAAAACTCAGTTTGAGAGTACTACAGATAGTTTACTTGTAAACTTAGTGATTCCTAGTTAGGCAATGTGCTATGTAAGTGCGGATTGCTTAACCGAAAAAAATTAGTTTACAGTATGATGTTTAATTCGTTTAAATTACTTGGTTTACAAAATGTGGATAGCCATAATGGTCTTTTAATGGCCACTGCAATGAAATCATAGATATTATACCATAAAAAAAGCTTTTGTATAAGGCATTTTATGGATGTAGATACAATTAATTTAGAAGTGTTAAATAATTGACATAATATTTCACTAAGGTATATAATAATCATAGCATTATTTAAACAAATTTCAAATGAGGGGGCAGGTCTTGTGAGAAAAATAACAGCATTATTAGCAGCAGGTGTATTAGTTGTAGGGTTACTTACCGGATGCAGTGGCGGACAGTACAAAGACGGTACTTATGAAGGAAAGAGCAGTGCGGATGACCGTGGAGCTATCGGTCAGGTAAAAATCACAATTGAAAATGGAAAGATTGCTAAAGCTGATTACCAGGGAATTCAAAAAGATGGTACTCCAAAGGATCAAAATTATGGAAAAGCAGCTGGTGAAGAGAGTTATAAAAAAGCTCAGGTATCTGTTGAAGCCTCAGCAAAATACGGCCCTAAACTTGTTGAAACACAGGATGTAGAAAAGGTTGACGTAATTTCGGGAGCTACAAAGTCAAACACTCAGTTTAAAGAAGCGGTTAAAGACGCATTGGCAAAGGCAAAGAAGTAAGAGTTTGTAAATAAATATTCTTTAAATGGTATCCCGGGGTAATCCTCCGGGATATTGTTTTTGAGAACTGATTTTTGGACTGTAATTTTTTATACCTAAGGGTATGATAAAATAGTATAATATTAATGCTGTACCTGATACTCCAATAATTGGCTTAATAGTACTATTAATTAGAATGGTGGGATATTTGTTGATTAAAAAGGTGATGTGTTTACTTGTGTTATCCACACTGATATTAACTTCTTGCGGATATAATAAGAGTGCTGAAAACACGCCTGTAGAAAAGCAGGAGTTTCATATGGGGACCATAATAACTGAAAAGGTTTATGGTGCTCAGGCGCAGATAGCCGCAGATGAGGCGATGAAAAGAATAAAGCAGATAGAAGATTTGATGACTATTAACGTTCCGGGAAGTGAAATAGGTAGGCTCAACGAGGAAGCGGGAAAAAACGAAGTAAAATTAAGTGAAGAATCAATTTATGTAATTGAAACATCTAAAAAATTTGCAGAGCTAAGTGACGGAAGCTTTGATGTTACAGTAGGACCGCTTGTAAAGACGTGGGGGATATTTACCGAACACCCCAGAGTACCATCAAAAGAAGAAATTAAAAGTCTTTTAAGTCTTGTAGGCTATAAAGATTTATCTATAGATAGTAAAAAGCTTACTGCAAAGCTTGCAAGACCTAGACAGATTGCCGATCTTGGTGGAATAGCAAAGGGCTATGCCGGTGATGCTGCTATAGAGGTATATAAAGATTATGGTATTAATTCAGCATTCATAAACCTTGGAGGAAATGTGGTGGTACTTGGTGGAAAGCCTGATGGTAGCCCATGGAAGATAGGAGTTCAGAACCCAAGAGCTGAGAATGGAAAGTATGTAGGTATACTATCGGTTAAGGATAAGGCTGTAGTATCATCGGGGGATTATGAGAGATACTTTGAAAAAGATGGAGTGAGATACCACCATATTATAGACCCCAAAACAGGATATCCATCCAACTCGGATTTAATCGGAACAACAATTGTGGCGGATAAATCTATCGAGGCCGATGCTTTGTCAACTGCAACTTTTATTTTAGGTCTGGATAAAGGAATGAAGCTGATTGAAAGCCTTGATGGTGTAGATGCTGTATTTATCAGTAAAGATAAAAAGGTATATGTAACTAAGGGGTTAAAGGATGTTTTTGCCTTCAATGATGAAAGCGGGGAGTACCAATATGTTGAAAAAAGGTGATATAATATTAGTTGGTATCATCGTTTTAGGTATACTGATGGGTTTTGGGTGGAACAGATTTAACGCAAGTAATGATACAGGCAATATTGCTGTCATTAAGCAGAACGATAGAGTAATTAAAAGAATAAACCTTGATACAATAAATAAACCTGAAAAAGTAGAGATTTTGGGGGATTATAAGGAAGTAGTATTGGTTGAAAAAGGCAGGATAAGATTTGAGGATGCTGATTGCCCGGATAAAGTATGTGTTAAAACCGGTTGGTTATCGAACAAAGGTGATATAGCGGTTTGCTTGCCTAATAAGGCTATGATAAAAATTGAGGGTGAGTCTGAGCGTCTAGATGGAGTTGCATATTAAATGATTTTAGTTGGTATCGCTATATAAATTGCGATAATAATATTACAAGGAAAAATTTGATTATCGCAATATAACTTAAGGTAACAAATTGCAAAAAAGATTTAGGGAGATGTTCGTTGTAGATTCTTTTTTGCAATTTATATAGTTAGAACAGGAGTAGTTATGAAAAGTACCAGAAGACTTGTATTGCTTGCTTTGTTAGTTTCTCAAGCATTGATTTTATCAGTAGTAGAATCGTGGATACCTATACCAATTCCTATACCGGGTGTGAAACTGGGTCTTGCCAATATAATTACTTTAGTTACCATTATTTTTTTCGGTTATAGGGAGGCTCTATTGGTTGTGCTTGTAAGGTGTCTGCTTTCCTCCATGTTCGGAGGCGGTTTTGTAATTTTCCTTTTTAGTATGGCAGGTGGAATATTGAGTACTCTTGTTATGGCATTTTTATATAATAAAATATCAAGGGTATTTAGTATAGTAGGGGTTAGTATTGCTGGTGCAGTTATGCACAATGTAGGACAGCTGGCGGTAGCAAGCGTTTTTATGAAAGATTTGTCTGTAATGTACTATCTTCCGGTGCTGCTTGTATCAGGGGTTATAATGGGCTGCTTTGTGGGAATTTGCAGCAAACTTTTAGTATCAGCACTACAACGGTCAAAAGCACTGCAATAGTGTCTGGTGAGGTGACTTTTTTCTAAATCATTAGGGCACATTAAAGGTATAGAAAAGAGTAGGTGAAAATTTGTTTTATGAAGACAATAGCTGTTGATTACTACTCTGTTTTGAATGGAGTTGATATAAATGTGGGGTAAATATACTGAGATTAAAAGTGAATTAGACCAGGTAGAGGAGCTTATAAAAGAGAGTATTACATCAAGAAATAATCTTCTTTCAGAGATAGTAAAGGAGCTTCTCCAAGCTGGGGGAAAAAGATTAAGGCCGGCGTTTGTAATACTATCTGCGAAGTTTGGAAAATATAACAGGAAAAAAGTTTTACCCCTAGCTGGTGCTTTTGAAGTACTGCATACTGCTACTCTTGTACACGACGATGTCATAGATTGTTCTAAAATGCGCAGGGGTAAAGTAACGGTGCATGAAAAGTATGGTGTTGACATGGCGGTATACACAGGAGATTTTTTATTCACAAAAGCAGTTCTGATGCTGTCAAAAGGTGTGCCTGCGGATAAGCTGGATATTGTTGCCACAGCTATAAAAACTATATGTGAAGGTGAGGTAGATCAGTATCAAGGAAGGTATAATGCCAATACCACAGTACTTGCATATTTAAAAAGGATAAGCAGAAAAACTGCAGTATTATTTAGTGCAGCATGCAGCCTTGGGGCTTTTACAGCAAAATGCTCACCAGGGACAATTAGAAGGCTGGCTAAGTTTGGATTTTGCTATGGTATGGCTTTTCAGTTAAGGGATGATTTGAATGATTTCCTATGTGATGCAAGTAAAACCGGAAAACCTGCGGGAAATGATATAGCTAAAGGTGTCATGACTTTGCCGGCTATATATGCTCTAAATAAAAACGATAGGTTTAGAGAGATTTTAGACGGTGTGATGACTGGCAAAAAAGGTGCTTCAGAAGAGGAGCTTGCACATGTTGTAGATTTGATTACCAAAAATGGGGGCATAGACTATACACGGTCTGTACTTGAAGCCTATATAGAAAGGGGCCTTAGATTTCTTGAAGGTCTGCCTGAAAACAGTTATAAAGCCGCATTTAAGGAACTCATAGAAGGTTTGGCTGTATAGTCTTAAAATTGTTCAATAAAAATACTTTGCATTATCAATAAGGAGTTGTCCTGAAAACTATTTTTCGGGAGGCTCCTTTGCTTTTTATATAGGTTCTTTCTTTTAGATATAGCAATGGAAGATTCCGATTTTGGATGTTTGAAAATCATTCACAAATCTACAGTAAATATTGCAAATATTTTTGTATGTTTTGTAATTGATTTCCGAATTTATATTAAATTTACACAAAAAGATTGAAGGTGTGCGATTCTTTTTATGGTACAAATCCCAATTCCAATTATTTTTTACAAATGCTAGAATTTTAATATGAAAAGCGCGCAAAAGGAAACACAATAAACTACAAACATTAGGAGGTTATTATTATGAAAAGCAAAAGGTTAATGTCAATTATTATGATGATAGTAATATTTATAACAACTATATTCGGATTTAGCAGTACTGCTTTTGCAGACAGTAACCCTGTAAAACTTTTGTTTTCAAAAACAACTCCATATTATGGAGCTGAGGTTGGTTTTTATTTTTCCGGATATGTCGAAGTCGAGAACTTGGCTTATGCTAAAAACGTGACGGTATATTATTCAACATCAGATGCACCGGATGTTTTCAAGTCAGTTCCCGCCACTTATGTTAAGAGTACTGACAGTACCCATGAAGCATGGTTTTATGTAGTGTTTATACCATATAATACATATAAAGGTCATACAATTGTAAAGCATTATGTAAAATACGACATAAACGGATCATCCTATATAGACGATAACAATGGCGCATACTACCGGTTAGGTTATGGATATGATCCCGGAGTACCGCAGATAAACCTGGCAAAGTCTGAACTTGTCCTTGATCAGGCAAGCATCTTAGGCAATACTTTATCAGGATATATTTATCTTAAAAATATAGACTATGATAAGGATGTAAAAGTCAGATATACTTTAGATGACTGGGCTACATACGAGGAAGTGTATGCCACATATAATAGCAGTCTTTACTCGTCGGGCTTTGAGTTATGGTCTTTCAGTACTGGAGTACCGATAGGTGTCAGCGGAGTGAAATTCGCTATATCATATACTGCCAATGGAATAACTTACTGGGATAACAATTTCGACAGAAATTACACCGTAAGTGCACCAGGCACTGTATCAACATTTGAACATTAAGAACTTGCGGATTTTGTTGTAAATTCATATAGAATATAAAATTAACAAATGTCGGAGTAACAAAAAAGGCAGCTGAAGCTGCCTTTTTTGTATAAGAATAGCAATATGTAAAAACTCATAAAAAATTTACTAAAAATTAAACGAAATTTGGTGAAATGTAACAAAAACGCCTCTGGAAAATATGTTAAAATGTCAATAGAATTAACTTCCAATAATGTTATACAATTAAACCGGTTCACCAATATAAATATAGAGCAGGTGAATACATAAATTCGGAGGTGTATTGGATGTTAAAGTATCGTAAAGGGATCGTAAAGAAAGTAGCGGTTCTAGGTTGTACAGTTTTATTGACATTATCAATGGGCTTCAGTGCTACAGCAGGCGTAATGATGCAGGGCTTCTATTGGGATGTACCTGCAGGCGGTACATGGTGGAATACCATGAAATCTAAAGCATATGAACTCCGCAACATGGCAGGAGGATACGGAATCAATAGGATATGGTTCCCACCTGCTTCAAAGGGCCAGGGAGGCGGCTATTCAATGGGGTATGATCCACATGACTACTATGATTTGGGTCAATACAATCAGGATGGAACAACCGAGACAAGGTTCGGTTCACAAGCAGAGTTAAAGGCAGCTATTGCACAGTACAAAACTTACGGGATTTCTGCTATGGCTGATATCGTATTAAACCATCGTTCAGGGGGTGGAAGTGAATGGAACCCTAAAACAAATAGCAATACCTGGACTAACTTTGCAAATACTGCAAGCGGTAAGGCACAATGGCACTGGGATTCATTCCATCCGAATAATTACTGCAGCGGCGACGAAGGGGCCTTTGCTGGATTTCCTGATGTATGTTACACTGCAGGTAGTGCGTACAACGATATGAAGACATGGATGAACTGGCTGAAGAGTTCTACCAATGCGGGATTTGACAGCTGGAGGTTTGACTATGTGAAAGGATTTGGTCCATGGGTAGTAAAAGATATGAAGGCAGCTACAGGTGGTGCTTTCAGTATAGGGGAGTTATGGGATGCCAATACTACTACCCTTGATAACTGGGCTAATGCTTCGGGTGCTTCGGTATTTGACTTTGCTCTTTACTACACAATGAAAGATATATGCAACAACACCGGCGGCGGCGGGTATCTGCCAAACGTATTCGACTATAGCAAGTCCTATGCAGCTAAGAACCCATATAAAGCAGTAACCTTTGTGGGTAACCATGATACTGATGAAATAACAACCGATAAGATGATGGCATATGCATTCACATTGACATACCAGGGGTATCCATGTATCTTCTGGAAGGATTACTATAACTACGGCCTTGCTAGCGGTGGCGGAAACGGCAGTGGCTGGGGTAATGGTATAAAACAGCTGGTATGGGCAAGAGAAAAGCTTGCTAACGGAAGCCCGAATATTCAGATTATGAAGAGTAACGACGGCGACTGTATAATTTATGGAAGTCATGGATCGTCTAGTACGGCACCAGGTTACATCGTTGTTATCAACGACAGCTCCTCGGGCTGGAAGGGTGGATGGGTACAGACCGGAAACAGTTACCTGAAAGGCAAAACATTAAAAGCTTATGCATGGTCCTCTACAGTGAGTGGGCAGAACTATGCGCCAGCCAACAAAAACTGTGATACTAATGGTTGGGTTGAAGTATATGCTCCCCCAAGAGGATATGCGGTTTACTCTGTAAATGGATTCTAATAAAAGTAAAAACAAAGGAGCGTTCAGAAATGAACTGCTCCTTGTTTTTTATTCTGATATATATCTAAACCGAATACCAATATACAAAAGTCTAAATACGCCAAAATTTATTGAATATGCATAGAAAAAATATAAAATATGTGCACTATGCGAATAGAAATAAAAATTCCAAAAGGTTATAATTGGAAATAACCCGCTTAATTACTTTATATCATAGATAGAAAAATAGAGAAAAAGACAAAGGTATAGTGTGTGGAAGTATCAGTAAAACTACCGAAAGCACAAAGTTTTCGGTAACTAGAATAGTATTTATGTTGCCGTTGGAAGCAGAGGATTTTGCGAACAACGAGCATAATATCTATACAAATACCCTGTTAATACAGCCGGGTAGCTCCAACGGCAACAGTACTATTTCTAGCTAAATGAGTATTAGTACGATTTGGGTTTAATTGAGTAAAGATTATACGTTTTATATACTGAAAGTTTATAGAGAAGATATGTGATAGAGGGCGTTAGTAATGTAAAAAGTGGTATACATGTGTATACCACTTTTTTTATTGCTGACGGGTCAGGGCACTGCTATAATGTATCTGGGTAATGGGTTGGCTATACTATATTTATATGTATGACTTTTTAAATGAATCTACTTTTGCAGAAGGGACTAATATGGCAAATATAGCTTCAGTTGTTATTAGCAATGCAACGAGAGAATTTGATAAGGAGTATCACTATCTGATTCCGCATAGCCTGCAAGATAAAGTGTTTGCAGGTATTAGGGTTATTGTGCCTTTCGGTAGGTCGAATAAATCAATTGAGGCCTATGTAGTTAAAGTTATCCGTAATGCCGAAGTAAGTACTCTGAAAGAAATTAAGGATATACTTGATGAAAGGCCGGTTTTGAGTGAAAACATGCTGTCACTGGCTTTCTGGATGAAAGAAAAATATATATGTACTTCTTCCGATGCTATTAAATGTATGCTTCCACCGGGGATTGGCATTAAGAGCCTAAGGATTGTCAAACTTATAAAGGATGGCGAGAAGCTCACTGTAAATGGTGCTAAGGTTATAGAGACTCTGGGAGAGCTTGGAAGCGAGTGTGAGTATGAAGAATTAAAAAGCCGCACAGATATAAAGGGCTTTGCAAAGACAATAAAAAGTCTTGAAGAAGCTGGGGTTATAGGTATATATGAAGAATATACATCAAGGATAAAGGCGAAAACAGTACGTGTAGCTTTTATTGCCAGACCAAGAGAAGAGATAATAGATGAAATTGAGAATAATACCATAAAGAAGATACATCATATCAGGATACTGGAAATGCTTCTTGACAATGAATATATCTCGGTTGCCGACATTGTGAGGTTTTCCTCAGTCTCTCCCAGTGTGTTGGATACACTAAAAAAGTATGGTTATATAGATTTCAAAGAGATAGAGATAAAAAGAGATCCATTGAAGAATAGGGTTATACCAAGAACAGAGCCACTGCAGCCTACTCCACAGCAGGCTGCTGCACTGGATAAAATAAAAGCAGACTTGGAAATTGAAAGCTTTAGGGAAATCCTTTTGCATGGTATAACGGGGAGCGGTAAAACCGAGGTTTATTTGCAGTTGATACAGCACTGCTTTGATAAAGGAAAGCAGGCTATTGTATTGGTCCCAGAGATTTCGCTTACTCCCCAGATGACCGATAGATTCAAGGCGAGGTTTTGGGATGAGGTGGCTGTGCTTCACAGCAGGCTGTCCCTTGGGGAGCGGTATGACCAATGGAGATTGATTAACGAGGGGAAAATAAAAGTGGTAGTGGGTGCAAGATCGGCAGTTTTTGCGCCTTTTAAAAATATCGGATTGATAATTATCGATGAGGAGCACGAAAACACCTATAAGTCCGAAACGACACCCAAATATCATGCAAGGGATGTTGCCAGAGAGCGCTGTATCCACGAAAATGCAATACTGCTGTACGGCTCAGCTACACCATCGGTAGAAACTTACTATAGGGCATGTTCCGGTGAAATAGGGTTTATCGAAATGACCGAGCGCGCCAACAATATGCTTCTGCCAAGGGTTGATGCCGTTGATATGAGGAAGGAACTGGAGGAGGGTAATAGATCGGTATTCAGCGGAAGGCTGGCGGAGGAAATGGTAAAAAACCTGAAGGCAGGGCAGCAAACCATATTGTTCCTCAATAGAAGGGGGCATTCATCCTTCGTGCTGTGCCGGAGCTGTGGTTATACCGTCAAATGTCTGAATTGTAATATCTCTCTTACCTACCACGCTCATGATGAACGCCTGATATGCCATTATTGCGGGTACACCATAAAGAGCCCCGAAACGTGTCCTAAGTGTAAAAGTGGTTATATACGGCATTTCGGTACAGGGACTCAAAGGGTGGAGGAAGATGTTAAGAAACAATTTGATGGGTGCTCTGTGGTGAGAATGGATATGGACACTACTACTTATAAGAACTCCCATGAAGAAATACTCAGAACTTTTAGGGAAAAAAATATTAATATTATGGTAGGGACGCAAATGATTGCGAAGGGGCATGACTTCCCCAATGTCACACTTGTGGGTGTCCTCGCTGCGGACAGCCTGCTAAATACCGGGGACTACAGGGCCTCAGAGAGGACATTTCAGCTTATCACCCAGGTTGCCGGTAGAGCAGGAAGAGGGGAGCTGGAGGGCAGGGTAGTCATTCAGACATACAATATCGATGATTTCAGTATTTTGGCAGCGTGCAACCATGACTATATTTCATTCTACACGCAGGAGATAAAAATCAGGAAGAAGCTTGATTATCCTCCCTTTACCAATATAGCTATAATTATTTTAAGCAGTACCGACGACCGCTTTGTTTTTCATAAAGCAAAGGAGGTTAAAGCTGCCATTGCGGGGCGTTTTTCGGCCTATGAAGGGCTTGAGGTGGATGTATTAGGCCCCGCTAGAGCTCCACTGTCTAAAATCAAAAACAAATACAGATGGAGAATTGTAATAAAGTGTAAGCAGTTGGATAAACTTATAAGTGTATTGGGTGAGATTTCGGATGAATATCGAAGGAAGAAAGAAAAGGTTACTGTGGATATTAGTGTAGATATTAATCCTGTTAATATGTTATAATATCTTGAAATTGTGTACACCCAAGACAATGTAAAATGCAAATCATATTGATATTATAAAAATTTTCTGGGGTAAATATAATTAATTAAGAAAACTATATAAAAGGTGATAAAGATTATAAATAGAGAAAGCAAGTACTCTACTCAAGAATATTTTATTTTTATCCTGTATATATAGACCTTGTGGAGGTAGGAATTAATATGGCAATAAGAAATATCAGAACAGATGATGATGAGGTATTACGCAAGAAATCAAAAGAGGTAGATGTAATAAATGATAAAATCATAACCCTCCTTGAGGATATGGCTGATACCATGTATGAAGCCGACGGAGTAGGATTGGCTGCTCCCCAGATAGGTATACTCAAAAGGTTGGTGGTAATTGACGTTGGTGACGGATTATTGGAACTTATAAACCCCAAAATTGTTGAGCAATCGGGAGAGCAGATTGAGCTCGAAGGATGTCTGAGCTTGCCAACTATTTATGGTGATGTAAAGAGACCTGCCTATGTGGTTGTTGAAGCATTGAATGCTAAAGGTGAAAAAATAGTCGTAGAAGGTGAAGACTTGCTCGCAAGGGCATTGTGCCATGAGATAGATCACCTTGACGGTATTTTGTTTAAAGATAGAGCTATAAAGCTTATTGATAAAGATGAGCTGGAGAAGAAAAGGAAACGCTAAGTAAATTAAGGAGTGAAACAATGAGAATTGTATTTATGGGGACTCCCGAATTTGCTGTTCCCAGTCTTGATATACTTGTAAAAGAAGGGTATGAAATAGCGGCTGTTATTACGCAGCCAGATAAACCCAAGGGTAGAGGCAACAAGCTTGCTGCCCCTCCAGTGAAGGAGTATGCTTTAGCCAATGGCATAAAGGTGCTTCAGCCTGCTAAAGTAAAAACTCAGGAGTTTGTAGAGGAATTAAAACAAATTAAGCCCGACTTGCTGGTGACTGCTGCATATGGAAAGATACTCCCAAAGGATGTACTTGATATACCGCCCTTCGGGTGTATAAATGTTCATGGTTCGCTTTTGCCGAAGTACAGAGGCGCAGCGCCTATTCACTGGGCTATAATAAACGGTGAGAAGGTCACAGGCATTACTACCATGTACACCGATATAGGCATGGATACAGGTGATATGCTGCTAAAGGCTGAGATCGCCATAACCCTGGATATGACTGTAGGAGAACTGCATGATAAAATGGCTCTGCTTGGAGCGGAGGTATTAAGGGATACCATCAGAAGACTTAAAGAAGGTACTCTTGAACGCACCCCGCAGGATAATGACGAAGCTACTTATGCTCCAATAATTCAGAAGGACCTTGGGTTGATTGACTGGAGCAAAACCTCTCTAGAGGTACATAACTTGGTCAGAGGAACAAATCCATGGCCTGGAGCGTACACGTTTTATAAATCCGAGAGGATGAGGATATGGAAGACCGAGGTTGCAGTTGGATCCGGGTCTTGTAAAAATTATAAGCCGGGCACAATTTGCAGGGTTGGAAAAGATGGAATGCTTGTAGCAACCGGGGATGGTTTTGTGAATGTTTTAGAGATACAAATGGATTCGTCCAAGCGTATGCAAATAGGCCAATATATTGTGGGTCATAAGATAGATGAGGGTGAAATACTTGGATAAAAGTGTGAGGAAATTTGTAGCTTTAACATCAGTATTGGTATTATTTTCAATATTGATGTTAGGGCTTTTTGGCTATATTTATCGCTATTCTACAATAAATACATATAACTTTATATTATTAATTGTTATTGTATTGACAATAATAATAACGCTATTGTTTATTTTATCTGCAATAGCTGTTTTTTATACTTATAGGGTACGGAGCGTCAATAGATTCCTTTTAAAGCCTGTCAAGCTGGCGTTAAAGCTGTTACTTCCCGTTGTGACTGTTATGTCGGGTATTTTTAAAGGAAGCAAGGACGCTGTAAGAAATTTTTATATCGATATAAATAATATTTTGGTAGACTCAAATAGAAGGAAATATAGCCCGGGTGAGATTCTTATATTGTTGCCCCACTGCCTCCAGCACTCTTCATGCTCATTTAAGATAACAAATGACATAGGAAACTGCAAAAAGTGCGGCAAATGCTGTATAGGCGATATTGCGGAAATAGGAGAGCAAACCGGCGTAAAGGTATTGGTAGCTACCGGTGGGACTGCTGCAAGGAATTCTATAGCAAGGCTTAAGCCGAAGCTAATACTTTCGGTTGCTTGTGAAAGGGATTTGGCAAGCGGAATAGCAGATGTAAGCCGCATTCCGGTAATAGGTGTCGTCAACGACAGACCTAATGGACCATGCTACAACACTGTGGTGGATGTAAATAAATTGAGAGAAAAATTGAATACAATTCTAAAGAAATAGGTAGGACGGGAGATACAGCCTTCGACTCTTACATATTGCCATATAAATATGGTCAAAGTCAGGCGGGGGGCTTGTGTTTTTGGTCTAAGGAGGTATATGTATGGGATATGGATTTTTTGGAATTGATATTTACTACATTATACTTGTTTTACCGGCATTCTTATTTGCACTATACGCACAGTTTAAGGTGAAAAGCACTTTTAACAAATACAGAAAAGTTATTAATATGAGGGGATTGACAGGAGCCGATATTGCAAGGCTTATTCTTGACAGGAACGGTCTTCATAATGTTGCTGTACAACAAACTCCCGGTGAGCTAACCGATCATTATGACCCAAGGACAAGGGTTGTAAGGTTATCCGATGCAGTTTACGGCAGTACATCGGTTGCAGCTCTGGGAGTCGCGGCTCATGAGACCGGACATGCAATACAACATAAAGTCGAGTATGCGCCACTTGCGTTCAGAAGTACATTGGTGCCTGTAGCAGGCATCGGTTCGTCCATAGGGCCGTACATGGCGATATTTGGTATTATGTTTGGATGGGAACCGCTGACCAATATCGGTATACTACTTTTTACGTTAGCGGTAGCATTTTATCTGGTAACACTGCCTGTAGAATTTAATGCAAGCAGCAGGGCTGTACAGGTCCTTGAAACTACAGGTGTATTGACTCATGAAGAAATTTCACCGGTACGAAAGGTCTTAGGCGCAGCGGCTATGACCTATGTAGCATCGGCAGCAGTAGCAATGGCAAGCTTACTGAGACTTATATTGCTTGCAAGCGGTAGGAGAGATGATTAAAGATTATGGCAATTGATTCAACAAGAGAGATAGCGCTGAAAATTTTATATGACATAAACGAAAAAGGTGCGTATTCCAATATTTCAATTAATAAATATCTGGAGGGGCATGAGCTTAAGAGTATTGATAGGGCTTTTATCACAGATATGGTCTATGGTGCCGTCAAATGGCGGCTCACCATAGACTGGATTATTGAACAGTTTTCCAGTGTAAAGATTAAAAAAATTTCACCATGGATACTTAATATTCTGAGACTGGGTGTCTATCAGCTTATTTATACCGATAAAGTACCCGAGTCTGCTGCCTGCAATGAAAGCGTAAACCTGGCGAAAAGATACGGTCACCAGGCTTCCAGCAGGTATGTGAACGGTGTTTTAAGGGGTATTGCAAGAAATAAAGATGGCATAAAGTATCCCGATAAGAAAAAGAACTTTAACCAATTCCTGTCGGTAAAATATTCTCATCCCCAGTGGCTGGTGGATCAGTGGATAGAACGCTTTGGCAGGGATTTTACCGAAAGCCTTCTTAGCAGTAACAATGAGATACCGGACTTTACGGTAAGGGTTAATACGCTTAAAGCCTCTAAAGAGCAATTGATTGAGTCCTTAAAGGAAAGCGGAATAGATGTTGAAAACGGTAAACACCTCGATGAGGCTGTAGTCATTAAAAATCCTTCTTCTATTACCAAGCTTGAAGCCTTTAAAAAGGGATATTTCCAGGTGCAGGACGAAAGCTCTATGCTTGTAGCAAAGGTATTGGATCCAAAACCCGGCGAATTTGTCATGGATGTATGCAGTGCTCCAGGAGGCAAGTCAACTCACATTGCCCAGATAATGAACAACGAGGGAACAGTCATATCTAGAGATGTTCATGAGCATAAAATAAAGATAATAGAAGAAGCTGTAAACAGGCTAGGTATTAGAATTGTAAAAACAGAGCTGTTTAATGCTGTAGAGCTGGACGAGAGGCATATTGAAAAAGCTGACCGTGTACTTATAGATGCTCCATGTACCGGATTGGGCATAATAAGGAAGAAGCCTGATATCAAGTGGGCAAGGAACATTGAGGATAAAAAAGAGATAACTGCCCTTCAGAGAAGGATATTGGATACCTGTTCAAGGTATGTAAAACCAGGAGGTTTTTTGGTATATAGCACGTGTACCATTGAGCATGAGGAAAATGAGGATATAATAGAAGGATTTCTTAAAGAAAATAAAAGTTTTCAGCCGGTAGACATAGCACCTTTGCTGCCTGAAGCTTTAAAAAAGCCCGGTACTGAGAAGGGGTATGTACAGCTATATCCGAATGTTGACAGGTTAGACGGATTCTTTATCGCGAAATTGCAAAAAAGGAGATAGATAAATGGAAGGCAAAGTTAACCTTCTTGACTTAACAATAGAAGAAATGCAGAAGCTGTTAGCCGATATGGGACAGGAGAAGTTCAGGGCGAAGCAGATTTTTCAATGGATTCATAAGGGTATTAAAGATATTGATGAGATGACCAACCTTTCCAAGACATTGAGGCAGGAGTTAAAAAACAACACATATATCGGAAAACTTAAAGTACATGAAAAGTATGTTTCAAAGATAGACGGCACCACTAAGTATCTTTTTGAACTACCCGACGGGAATCTTATAGAGAGTGTCCTCATGGTATACAAGCATGGTTTGACAGTATGCATATCGTCTCAGATAGGCTGTAAGATGGGGTGTAAGTTTTGTGCATCTACGGGCATTGGTTTTATGAGAAACCTATCGGCAGGGGAAATACTGGACCAAGTGCTATCCATAGAGACCGATGCAGGTAAAAGGGTAGGGCATGTTGTTATAATGGGGATAGGTGAACCTTTGGACAATTATGATAACGTTGTAAAGTTTTTAAGGCTGGTAAATCATCCTGAGGGGTTAAACATCGGCTATAGGAATATATCGGTTTCAACATGCGGCTTAGTGCCTGAAATGATGGATCTTTCAAAGGAAAGCATGCCTATAACTTTGTCAATTTCACTACATGCCCCAAATGATGAGATTAGAGAAAAAATTATGCCTATTAATAAAAGGTATTCTATTGACAAAATACTTGAAGCATGTAAGATATATACAGAGGTCACAAAAAGGAGAATAACGTTTGAATACGCTATGATTGCGGGCGTTAACGACTCAAGGGAAAATGCTCTGGAACTGGCTCATAAGATTAAAGGCATGCTATGTCATGTAAATCTCATACCTATGAATCCCATTGAGGCTGCGGATTTAAAAAAGAGCAGCAGGGAATATATAGAGCAGTTTAAAAGCATTCTTGAGCGGTATGGTATAGACACCACAGTAAGACGTGAACTGGGCAGCGATATAAATGCGGCATGCGGCCAGCTCAGAAGAAGCACGATGGAAAATCATTCTTAAGGAGTGATACGGTGAAGTTCGGGGTTAGAAGTGACAAAGGAATGGTAAGAGAAATTAATGAAGATTGTTGTGATGTGATTGCAGGTTATCCTGGGGTACCTGTTTCTTTTATTATTGCTGACGGAATGGGTGGACATAACTCAGGAGAGATAGCAAGCCGAATGGCTATAGAGATAGCAAGTAACCAATTACTTCAGCTGCCTGAACTTTTACGGGATAATGAGGATGTATTTTCCGCTATATTGCAGATAATGCAGAAGGCCAACAGTGAAATCTACCGTAATTCGTTAGAGCATGAGGCCAATCACGGTATGGGAACGACTTTGATAATTGCAGTGGTTTATAATAGAAGCCTTTATATAGGCCATATAGGCGACAGCAGAGTATATCGTCTACGAGACGGTACAATACAGAGGATAACCACTGATCATTCTTTTATAGAGGAAATGGTGATGAACGGTTCGCTCACCAGAGAGGAAGCGGAAAATCATCCGAGGAAAAACTTGATAACCAGGGCACTTGGGTGCGCTGAAAATATACAGATTGATACATATTTATGTGATATAAGCGACAAAGATATTTTTATGTTATGTACGGACGGTTTAACCAACATGCTTAGTGATGACGAAATAAATCAAATTATTGATAGAGCCGATGATCCGGAGTTTGCGTGCAATGAGCTGGTAAATAGGGCAAACGAAAAAGGCGGGGAGGACAATATAACTGTTATTTTATTTAAAAATACCTAATTGAAATTTGTGTTTACCCTGTACAAAGAGGTGCTGTTATGGAAGGTCAAATTCTTGGAAACAGGTATGAGCTGCTGGAGAAAATAGGCGGCGGTGGCATGGCCCTTGTTTATAAAGCTAAATGTAAGTTACTTAATAGATTTGTTGCGTTAAAGATATTGAGACCTGAGTTTACCAATGATGAGGAGTTTGTTAAAAGATTTAGGGTTGAAGCCCAATCTGCTGCAAGTCTTTCCCATCCAAATGTTGTCTCAATTTATGACGTTGGTCATGAGGGGAATGTCCATTTTATAGTAATGGAATATATAAATGGCATTACATTAAAGGAATATATAACAAATAAAGGGGCTTTAAAGTGGGAAGAAGCTGTCAAAATATCTATACAAATATGTTCAGCTATTGAGCACGCCCATAGAAACCATATAGTACATAGAGATATAAAACCCCATAATATACTGATGACTAAGGACGGTATAGCCAAGGTAACCGATTTCGGTATTGCAAGGGCTGTATCATCTTCTACCATTACAATGGTAGGAAGTACCATTGGCTCGGTTCATTACTTTTCTCCTGAGCAGGCAAGAGGAGGCTTTACCGATGAGAAATCGGATTTGTATTCTCTCGGTATTGGTTTATATGAGATGGTAACCGGAAGGGTGCCTTTTGATGGTGAAACTCCTGTAGCTGTGGCATTACAGCATATTCAGGATGAACCAAAGCACCCTATAGAGATAAATTCTGAGGTTCCGGCTGGTGTAAACAGCATTATAATGAAAGCAATTAAGAAAGATAAAAATGCAAGATATCAATCGGCAACCGAAATGTTGGGGGATCTGAACAGGGTGTTAAGGGAACCTAAGGGAGGGTTTGTTACTGAGGTTAGATTTGAAAATTTTGCAACCAGAAGAATTGAAGCAATAAAGGATAGTGAATTAGCGCCAAAAGCAAAACAACAAGTTGATAAGTCGGAAACAAATATTGGCAAGGATGATAAAGGGAAAAAGAAAACCAATAAGCTTACGTATTGGCTAGCAGGTGCTACTTCTCTTGTTATAATAGTAGTATGTATACTTGTAACCTATAATGTCATTGTTTCATCGTTGGCCCCTGACAATGAAAATGCTTATATGATAAATGATTATGTGGGGAAAGATTATAATACAGTAAAAAATGAATTGGTAGGAAAAGGAATTATAGTCAAAGAGAAAAGGAAAACCGATGATACAGCTCAAAAGGATACTATCATATCTCAGAGCATAAGCCCAGGAAAGAACTTTAAGGCAGGCGGCTACACTGAAATTGAACTGGTTGTCAGTGACGGTCCTAAAAAAGTAAGGATACCTCAATTGAAGAACAAGGATTACAGGGACGCAGTTATCATGCTTGAGGATAGAGGACTGGTTACTAATGTTCAGGAGGAATTCAGCGAAGATGTAGGGACGGGGCTTGTAATTAGAACCGAGCCAGGCTATGATGAGGAAGTTAAAGAAGGAAGCGAAGTAACGGTATATAAAAGTAAGGGCCCTGAGTTAAAAATGGTTAAAATACCTGATTTGATAGGTAAGACCGAGATGGAAGCACAGAGGGCTTTGGCAGACCTAAAGCTTACTATAGGAAAAATAATACCTGAGAACACAAGTAACCGCATAGATAAAGTAATCAGGCAGAATCCTTTGCCTGGAGATATGATTAAGGAAGGTACACCTATAGATATATACTTTGAAGAAGTTAAGAATGAACCGAGGAAGGAAGTAAAGGTAAATATAATCCTTAATAATCTTGAAGACTTCGGAGACAAAATACAGGTGCGTATTGAGGCTATACCTTCCGATACAAACACAAAGGAATTCCTTGTAAATGAGGAAAAGAGCAAAACCGATTTTCCGTTACCGTTGAATATCCCTGTACCCAATGAAGGGAAGACAAAGGTAAGTATATATCTTGACGATAAGCTCTATAATGAATTTGAGCAGGAATAACCAAGGAGGTAGGAGGCTTGCCAGAAGGTATTATAATAAAAGGCATAGGTGGGTTTTATTATGTGAGAGCTGATGGTGAAATTTATGAATGCAAGGCCAGGGGGATTTTTCGCAAGGAGGAATTGACTCCTCTACCGGGAGACAGGGTTAATATTTCCATAGTGGATTTAATTGGAAAAGTTGGGAGTATTGATGAAATACTACCTAGAGATAATCACCTCATAAGGCCGGCAGTAGCAAATGTAAACCAAATCGCTGTTGTAGTAGCTGTAAAATCGCCTCAGCCGGATTTTGCTTTACTTGACAAGCTTTTAATTGCTTCTGAGACTAAGGGAATTGATTCTTTTATCTGCGTTAATAAGATTGACCTTGATGAAAATGATGAGTATAAAAAGATAACAGAGGACTACGAAAAAGCAAATTATAAAGTAGTTGCTTTGAGTTCAAAAAACAACACTGGATTTGACCAGCTGAAAGATATACTGAGTAATAGAATCACAGTATTTGCCGGTCAATCGGGTGTAGGCAAGTCAACAATTTTAAACCATGTTATGAATGCATGGGTAATGCAAACCGGGGAAGTAAGCGAGCGAATTGAACGTGGAAAGCATACTACCCGGCATGCAGAGCTTGTAGAATTGGACTTTGGAGGGTTTATCGTAGACACTCCGGGATTTAGCTCCTTTGAATTGTCGGACATACAACACAATGAACTGGAAATTTACTACCCTGAATTTGAAGAATATATTAACAAATGCAGATTTACCGGCTGCAGCCATATAAGTGAGCCTGACTGCAGTATCAAGGAAGCTTTGGACAATGGGCTTATAGGTTCCGGTAGATACGGCAGGTATGTCCAGTTTTACAGTGCTTTAAAGGAAGCCAATAAGAATAATTGGTCAAAAAACAGCCCCAAAGGGTCAAACCGTAAAATACAGAAATAAAGATAACAAAATTTAAAAGTGAAATTGGGTATGCAGGGGTGAAATATCCCCAGCATTGGAATTTGTTATCAATAACTACTAGAGATGAGGATGTGTATAAATTGATTAAGATTGCTCCATCTATATTATCTGCGGATTTTTCAAAACTGGGTGAGGATGTAAAGAGGGTAGAAAATGCCGGAGCGGATGTGATACATATTGATGTTATGGATGGTCACTTTGTTCCGAATATTACCATAGGTTCTCCGGTGGTAAAATCATTAAGAAAGGTAACGAAGCTTCCTTTTGATGTACATTTGATGATAGAAAACCCCGATGCTTACGTGGACAGCTTTGTCGATGTCGGTGCAGATATAATAACGGTGCATATAGAAGCCTGCACTCATTTAAACCGTACTTTGCAGAAAATAAAGCAAAGAGGTGTAAAAGCTGGAGTGGCATTAAACCCTGCGACACCTTTATCTACTCTTGAATGGGTACTGCAGGATGTTGACATGGTGCTTCTAATGTCTGTTAACCCTGGGTTTGGTGGACAGTCATATATTGAATTTGTTACTGAGAAAATCAGAGAATTAAAGAGTATGATTGATAAGAAAGGTCTTAGCGTGGATATAGAAGTGGATGGAGGCATTGATTTGACCAATATCTACAGGGTGACCGAGGCTGGGGCTAATATGATAGTTGCCGGGTCAACGGTATATAATGCTCCCGATACCAACGAAATAATAAAGAGCCTCAAGGAAAAGGCATTTAAAGGTTAGGAGCTTCGGTATGACAGCAATAGTAGTTTGCAACGGCAGCGTAAGTGATTATTCATACTACAAAAGGTTTTTTGATAAAGCCGGCTTGATAATTTGTGCCGACGGCGGAGCTGCCCATTTGAAACGCTTTGGGATAACCCCTCATATTCTACTAGGAGATTTTGATTCTATCTCACAAGAAGATTTAAGGTACTTTGAATCTCAGGGAACTGAGATTATGAAGTTTCCTGCCGAAAAGGATATGACTGATACAGAACTTGCAGTTGAGATTGCTATTGATAAGGGCTGCAAGACCATAATATTCATAGGGGCCTTGGGTACTCGATTTGATCACTCAATGTCTAATATTTTTATGCTACGAAGGATTTTAAGCCGCGGCGTAAGAGGTATAATTGTCAATGAGTCTAATGAGATTACACTCATACAGGATAAAATCGAGTTGCAAAAAGAGGAAGGTATTAAAATTACATTGCTGCCGCTTTCCGACAAGGTAAAAGGTGTCACTACCAAAGGCTTGTACTATCCTTTGAATAATGCAACTATTGAAATGGGTTCTACCTGGGGCGTGAGTAATGAGTTTGTGGATGCTAAAGCGGAAGTATCAATTACTGATGGATTGCTGCTGGTGATAAAGGCAAGGGATTAGAGTATAGTAAAGTAGGCTGTTAACTTTTAGTAAAAAGTTAGCAGCTTTCTTGCTTTCTATGGATTGCTAAAATAAATGTTACTTATAGTGCTAGCTTATCTAAAGCCTACTTCAAAAAGGGTGCAGGGAACTCCCGGCGGAATCCAATGGAACATTGGCGGGGAAGCGGGGTGTCCCCGCATAACTAGTATTCTCCTTCCCTCCGAGGGAAGGAGATAGAGGATGGGTGGCTATTGTTAAGTTAGAAGATAGCGAAAAGCCCCTTCAAACTCTGCCTAAATAGAGTAAAGGGGCTTTTAAATAAATAAAGTAATTACTTTATAAACTCTTTAGCCAATGCTTCAAAAGCAGGAAGGGAATTCTTTATTGTCTCCAGGCTTACGCAGTAAGATATACGGAAGTACCCGGGGCAACCAAAGCCTTTACCCGGAACCAACAAAAGATTATAATTTACTGCTCTTCTGATAAACTCAACGTCATCAGCGATAGGGGACTTAGGGAAAAGATAGAACGCACCCTGAGGCTTAATGCACTCAAAGCCTAAATTGGTCAGGTGATTATAAAGCATATCGCGTCTTTCCCTATATATTTCTGCGTCAACAGTTTCATCAAGTGCCTCTGCTATGACCTTCTGGAAAAGGGCAGGGGCATTGACGTACCCTAACGTTCTGTTGCAGAAAATCATACCGGCTGTAAATAGTGCAACGTCCTTGATTGCAGGATTCACAGCTATGTATCCTATTCTTTCTCCAGGGAGAGCTAGTGATTTACTATAGGAGTTTACTACTACGGAGTTCTTAAATATTTTCAGTACGCTTGGAACCTTTACACCATCATATACAAGCTTAACGTAAGGCTCATCGGAGATAACAAAAACAGTTGTACTAAATTCATTTTCCTTGGATTCCAGAACTTCGGCCATCTTTTTCAATACTTCTTCGCTATATACAACCCCGGTAGGATTGTTTGGAGAATTTATGATTACAGCTTTGGTGCGAGGGGTGATGGCGTTTTTGAAGGCTTCCAAGTCCGGCTCAAAGGTAGACATATTTGTAGGAACCACAACTACTTTTCCACCGTGATTGTCTATATAAAATGTATATTCAGCGAAGAATGGAGCAAAAATAATTACTTCATCATCGGGGTTCAATATGGTCTTTAAAACTACATTCAGCCCGCCGGCTGCACCGCAGGTCATAATGATGTTTTCAAGGGTGACTTCTACGCCGGATTCTTGTTTAATCTGGTTTGCCAGCTTTTCACGCACATCGGGATATCCTGCGTTATTCATGTAGCGGTGCATACCCGGTTTTTCTTCCAATACCAGATTATTCAACGCTTCTTTTACACCTTTAGGCGGTTCTGGATCGGGATTACCCAGAGTAAAATCAAATACCTTATCGGGACCGTGTATTTTGCGGAGCTTTTCGCCCTCCTCAAACATTGCCCTGATCCATGATGACCTGCTGAGATTTTCAATGACTTTTTGCGAAAACATTGAGTTCCCTCCTTAATATTTATAGATAGCTTACCAAAGCAGAGACGGTATTAACTATTTTATGTGAATACATACAGAATCAGCATTCAGTTTGTAAATAATGTTACCCTAAAAATATTCGGCTTGCAAGGGTTTTATGGTAAAATAGACCTATATCTATTTATACTATTTGCCCATATATTTCTTAATATAGTAATAATATAATTAAACTAAGAATGGAGGGGTTTTACGATGAAGTTTAAAAAGTATATGGCAATTATAGTTTCACTTATCCTTGTCCTGACAATCGGGCTAACAGCTTCTGCAACAGAGGAGAGTACCGCTCCTGTGAGTACCCAGGATACAAAGTTTAGCGATGTGAGCACTGATCACTGGGCTTATGAGGCTATTATGCTCATGTCTGAAAGGAAAATCATTAACGGGTATTCCGATAATACATTCAAGCCGGATAATCCGGTAACACGGGCCGAGTTTGCTACAATGATGGTAGCGGCACTGGAACTTCCCTTAAAAAATCCTGAAGAAGCTACATATAAGGATGTGACCAAAGACCATTGGGCATTTAAATTTGTAGAAACAGCAAGGTATTATCTTACAGGCTTTAAAACATCTAAAGGACTATACTTCAAGCCGTCTAACCAGGCTGTAAGGGAAGATATGGCAGTAGCTCTGGTAAAAGCTTTAGGTTATGATAATGAGACAGTCGGACAGGATGTTTTAAAGGACTTTGCAGATCGTGAAAAAATCTCGGTAAACCTTAGAAAGTATGTTGCTATCGCTGTGAAAAAGAATATAATGGGTGGAAAGCCGGGGGAGAATGGTACAAAGGTGTTTGATCCTCAGAGTACCTTAACCAGGGCTGAAGCTGCAGCACTTCTAAGCAAAGTGGTTCAAGATGAGAAGATAACCGATGAGATGGAAGAAAAAGTGACTGACAGCAAAGATACACCAAGTGAAGATGAAGAAGAAAAAATAGAATATATAGCACCACAGGTGTCAGGGAAATCGGACGGCAAGAAGATAGTACTTAGTTGGAAGCCTATATCAAGCAAAGCTTTTGAGGGATATAAGGTTGTAATATCCAAAAACAACACAAATCCGTCATATCCTGATGATGGGTACCTATATTATATTACCGATAAGAATAGAACAACCGTAACAATTGATAACAGTGAGGCTTATAAAAATGGTGATTTCGGTAAGTATTTAAAATCCGGAGAGAAGTATTATTTCAGTGTGACTGCGATCTATAAGGACAAAAGAGTAGCTGGAAATGTAGTTACTCTGACCTATCCTGTTACTGAAAATGATGAAGAAAGCAAGCCTGTCAGTTATACAACTCCAAAGGTGACAGCTCAGGTAGATGGCAGCAGGATTATTATAAAATGGCAGGCTATATCCCATGAAAAATTATCAGGATACAAGGTGGTAATATCAAAAAATAACTCTGCACCGAAATATCCTGATGATGGATACTTATACTGGATAACAAATAAAAATCAGACTAGTGCAGTTGTTGACAATAAGAATGCATACAACGGCGGCGATTTTGGCAAATACCTTACTCCGGGGCAAAAATACTATTTTAGTGTAACTGCGGTTTATGACGACAGGAAGGTTCCAGGAAACGTTGTTGCTTTGACATTCCCTAAGACTACACAGAATAACGAAGCAAATACTAGCTCCGGTTCAGCGGTAACTACACTTACCGGTAAAGTGGAAGGCGGTAAAATAGTTTTGAACTGGAAGCCGGTAGCAAGGAGTGAGAAGTTCGTTTACTACAAGGTTGTAATCTCCAAAAAAAATCCGCGTCCTGTTTACCCTGAGGATGGATATCTTTATTATTTTACGGATATAAACACGAGTCAGGCAATTGTTGAAGGTGGTCAAGGATACAGTGGGGGAGACTTTGATGGATATATTGCCCCAGGCCAGACATACTACTTCAGCATTACTACGGTTTATAATGACTCCAAACTTCCGGGTAATGTAATCAAGCTGACTTGCCCGAGATAAACAATATGAAAAATAAACAACCCACAAGGGAGGCCCCTTGTGGGTTGTTTATTTTCCTGCTTTCAATTTGTTTACAAGCTCCTCATTTGGAGTAACTATAAGTGTCTTGAAGTTCTCGTATATCACCATGCCGGGTTTTGCACCGCTAGGCTTCTTTACATTTTTAACAGCGGTATAGTCAACCGGTACTGTAGATGAATTCTTTGATTTGCTGTGGTACGCTGCTAAAATTGCCGCTTCCAACAGGGTATTGTCAGGAATGTTCTGTTGGGTTTTTCTTATTATCACATGGGACCCCGGAATATTCCTTGTATGAAGCCATACATCATTGGAAGAGGCGGTTTTCAAAGTCAACAAATCATTTTGCTTGTTGTTTTTACCTACCAGTATATCAAACCCGTCGGAGGACTTGAAACGAAGAGGTTCCATTGCTTTCTCCTTCTTTTTTACCGTAGCTTTTCTCTTTGAATGTAGATAACCTTCTTCTGCAAGCTCCTGCCTTATCTCGTCAATTTCCAGAAGAGAGCTGCAGTTGTCCAGAAGGTGATTTACACTTTCCAGGTATTCCAGCTCCTTAAGGGTTTCTTCCACCTGCTTGCTGGTAAATTCATAGGCGCTTTTTGCTTTTGAGTACTGGCGGAAATACCTCTGTGCATTCTCTTGCGGAGAGCGGTTTTCATCCAAGGATATGTCTATATAATCACCGCTTTCACTATAATAGTTCAGTAGAGAAACGGATTTTACATTCTTAGGAATGCAGTATATGTTAGCGGTAATGAGCTCCCCGTACAGCTTGATTTTTTCCCTGTCTGCTACATCCCTTAGCTTTTCCTGCTGGAGAGCCAGCTTTTTGTTGCAGCGGTCCAGGCTGTTTTTCAGTACCTTCATTACATCGGACTTTTTCTGCTTTAGCCTTTCGATTTTATCCTTGGTGGAATAAAATACGTCAAGGACTTCACTCATAGACTGCATAAAAGTAACATCACGGTATTGCTTAGTTTCCAGACAGTGAAAGTCTACAGGCTTTCCACCATTTTGGTTGTCAAAGATGATACAGGGTGTAAAGTTATTGTTCCTAATTTTGGATACTGTATCCTTTAACGACTGTTTGAGCTTTGCTGCACCATCACTGTCTATGCTTGTAATAGCACGCTTTCCGTCAACATCGGCATTGTGGCATATTTCTCTACACAACAGCGGGCTAAAGCCCTTTATGTTGTTCAGCAGATAGTTTTCAATAGTAATATTTTCAGCACAGTTAGCTTCATCAATCAATCTATCTATATCCAGTTCATTAGGGCTGGTCTTGTTTTGTGCAGGGGGGAGAATATAATCCCTGGCAGGCATAACCTCCCTTACACTGCTTACTTCGTTGTCTACATGCTTTATAGAGTCAATGATTTTGCCCTCTTGATTTACCAGTACTATATTACTGTGGCGTCCCATTATTTCGATTATCAGCCTTTTGGTTGATATATCTCCCAGTTCATTGGTTGACTCTACGAGTACCGTCACTATTCTTTCAAAATCATGAAACTCGACCCCGAGGATTTTTCCTCCGCCAAGGTGTTTCCTAAGAAGCATACAAAATACAGGCGGCGTGGAAGGGTTCTCTTTTACCGAGTCTGTAAGGTGGATTCTAGGGTAATTAGCTCCTGCGCTTAATATCAGCTTAAGGTTTTGTCCCTTGGCTCTTATGTTTAATATTATTTCATCAACTTCCGGTTGGAATATTTTTTCTACACGACCTCCGGAAAGCGTTTCCGAAAGCTCTTCTACTATGCATTTGGTTACAATTCCATCAAAAGGCAACGGTAACACTCCTTTATATAATGTGATTAGTACTACTTTGTTATTTACCTCAACTATAGCAAGTTCCAAGATAACAAAGTAGTATTAGTATAGTATAACACTTTAAGCTTGGCATATCAAAGAAAATAGTGTGGTATGCTGATTGGGGAGGGGTTTGGGTAAAAGATATCCTTGAAAACTCTCCATGAAATACAGTAAAATTTATTATATGCAGATAGTTAATATTAGCGGATGAAGGAGAAGTTTATGGTTATAGGGGTTTGTAAGGTTGTTTTATCAATAGATGAAGTATTTTCTTTGAAGGAAAAAAGGCATATTGTCAAGAGTATAATTGAGAGACTAAGGTCAAGATACAATGCTTCCATAGCGGAGGTTGACCTGAACGATAAATGGCAGAGGGCCGTCATCGGAATCTCCTGTGTTTCAAATGAAGCAGGACATGCCGACAGTATGATGGCAAATATAGTTAACTTCATAGAGAATGACGGCAGGGCAGTATTGGCGGATTATAGCACAGAATTGATATATGTGGATTGAAATTTCTAGAAGCTTGATATAAGGTATTGAATTTATGTAAAAAATATATTAAAATTAAAGGAAATGGGGCATTAGCGCAGTTGGGAGCGCATCACACTGGCAGTGTGGGGGTCAGGGGTTCGAATCCCCTATGCTCCACTGAAATGAAGGGCTCGTCGAAAACGGCGAGTTTTTTTGTTGCCTATAATAAGCAGAATGGTAGTATTAATTACAATAAATTTTAATAACATAATATAAACTATGGAATTTGTTATTTGAGTGCTACTTTTTCATAAAATTAAGCTACCCATTGCATGGAATCATCCATTTATACCCTGATGTTATACATAGGGATAACCAAAGTTAAACTTAGTGATTTCCAGCTAGGGAAACACCTGTGATAAGTGGCGGTTTCCTAGCTGGATAAAATCACTTTTAACTTTGGTTATCTATATTCATTTTATCTACATACATTTACAAGAGGATAAAAACATCAAAAATGGAGGCAAAATAATAAAAATATTCTAGTTACAGAGGAAAATGCAAATATGTGCCGAATTTTATAAAAGTAAAAGATATTCTATTAAAGCTTGGATGAGGAAAATTAAATGATACATGATATATTTGCTAATGTTGCTATTTTAACTGCTTTTCTGCTAGTTATAGGACAAATATTTAAAAGTTACTCATTAGATATTAAGCAGACCCTTAAAATACAAGTACTATTAGGTATTGTTTTTGGAATATTAGGTATGATTTTAATGCTGTTTATGATACAAATGACACAAACAGTAATAATTGACTTGAGAAATATTTCTATTATTTGTGCCAGTATCATGGGGGGACCTCTAGCAGCAATAATTTCAGCAGTGATCATTGCTTTGTTTCGTATTATATATTTTGGCATATCCCATGCTTCTGTAGTAGCACATATTGTCGCTTTGGCAGTAGGTATTGGGGCTGCTTACATTAGTGTTTTAAAACTTACAAGGCGAAGTAAGTTTATTTGTATATTTTTATTAGCAATGACTGTATCTAATGCTGCATTGATTTATTTGATAAAGGATAAAACTAAACTTTCGGAGACATTATCATATTATTGGCCCATTTACATTTTTGGTGCAGTATTAGCCTACTTTACGTGTGAATATATAATCTCGGCAAATAAAAACTTTAAAACGATGTCATATTATAGTATGACTGCAGATAATCTCCTGGACATGATCTCTACCCATAAACCAGATGGAACAACGATATTTGCTTCACCTTCCATACACCAGCTTCTTGGATATACACCAAAGGAATTTGAAGGAACTAGTCCATATAGGTTTATACACGCAGATGATATTAGTGCAGTAGAAAAATCATATAAGAGTGTTTTAACCGGTGTAGGTTTTAATACACAAATCTACAGAATGAAGCAAAAAAATGGTAAGTATATTTGGGTTGAAACTTCTATAAAAAGTGTAAAAGGTAAAGATGGCTTAGTAAAAGAGATGGTGTGCGTTACTCGGGATATTACATTAAGAAAACAAGTTGAGGAAGAACTAAAGAGAGCCAAACTGGAAGCAGAGAAAGCTGCATCTACTGACTACCTTACAGGTATATTAAACCGCCGGGCGTTTTTAGAGAGATTAAGAGTAGAATTAACAAGGGTGCAGAGGGAAAACTCCTCCTTGTGTTTAATATTAGCTGATATTGACCATTTTAAAAATATTAATGACAGCTACGGACATAATTTTGGGGATTTGGTACTACAGCAATTCAGCGGCTGCCTTGCGCGTACTTGTAGACCCTATGATTTTATAGGCAGGCATGGTGGAGAAGAGTTTATCATTTGTTTACCTAATACCACTTGTGAACAGGCACTAAATATAGCAGAGCGTATGAGGCTAAGTGTACAGGAACTTCAAATCTCAATTCCGGATAAAGACGAAACAATATTCATAACGGCAAGTTTTGGAGTAACAAACACTGATAACGTGGATAAACCAGTGAGTGATGAGCTTATTAATTTAGCAGATGCAGCGATGTATAAGGCAAAGGTAAACGGTAGGAACAGGGTATGCTTATCGTGTAAGCAATAAGTGGTTAGGATAGTTAAGTATATTAATTCTAAGAAACTCGTCTATTGGGGCGAGTTTTTGTTTTGTGGAAACGTAGTACACTAATAAAGGTTATTGCGGGAATTTATAATTGAGCAGGTTAAATTGTAGTTTATTATACTTTTGCTGCAATATGAAAGGAGTTCCAGCACCCCCCCTGTACTTGATTGGGGATGACGGAAGCTCCTTATGGTTTGAAACTTATGATACCTGGATATTCTATTGTTTTATGAGATTTTGTAAGTTATCGCTGGAATTTTTTATATTGTGCATCAAGTTGTAAATATTCTCAATGCTCGCGTTATGTTCCTCGGTTGTTGCCATTAATTCCTCTGTTGAAGCGGAATGTTCCTCTGATATGCTTGCAATACTTTCTGTTTCCATATTAATCTGTGAAAATAGCTGTGCGATATTTTTAATCCTGCTGATTTCATCAGAAATATATTTGTCAATGTCTTTAAATGATAGCTGAATCATTTCAAAGTTTTGGTTGACCTGCTTGGCAACCGTTTCACCTTCTTGCGTTGCAATATGCCCGTTATTAACTTCGTCAAGCACATTCTTGGTTTTATCCTTTATTTGGTGGATGATTTGGTTAATTTGCCTTACAGTGTTTGCACTCTGCTCAGCCAGCTTTCTTACTTCCTCTGCTACCACTGCAAATCCTTTACCCGATTCTCCGGCTCTGGCAGCTTCAATGGCTGCATTCAACGCCAATAAATTGGTTTGTTCTGCGATTTGCGTAATGCCGGAAAGGAAATTGTTTATTTCATCCATATTGCTGTTTAATTCCTGAACAGTTGCATAAGATTTTGTTACAGCCTGATTGATGATACTCATCTGTTTGTCCATTCTATTTATCTTTTCCGAACCTTCCACAATCACATGGCTAGCTTTTGCCGAAACATCTTCCAGTTGATTTGAGAAATTAGCTATATCCGAAATTTTGTTATCTGCTTCCTTCATCATCAGGCTAATGTGAGTGACGCTTTCTGTCTGCCCGACGACACCCCTTGTTATTTCCTGAATAGCAGTTGCCACTGAGCTGCTGATTTCATGTACTGTCCCAAGATTATCGCTGCATTTGGAAATATCCCCGTTTAAAGCAGACGTGTTTGCTTTAATTGTATCCATTGTTTTTTCCAGCTCAGACAAAAGTGTTTTTGCATGTGCTTCTTTTTCATTCGCAGATACAATCAACTGACGACCCCATTTTGTCACGAAGAATAGTAGCAGCCCAATAAGTATTATGGATGTGAGATTGTTTATTAAAGTTTTTATATCGCCAGAGGACTTTACAATTTGTAACCCTATAAAAACACATGAAGATAAAATCCCAGCAAACAATAACATACGTAAATCAAGGTATAAAGCAGCCAGACACATTACCATAATTACTACGAAAAGTAAGGTGGATGACTCCAGCATTGGCATAGCAGCAATAAACTGGAAGATACCTATTATTGCAATGGCGATTTCAAAACGTTTTTTTAGTGCAATAATTGTCATTAATGTTGGTCCGACAAATGATGAAATTGTTGATACTAAATTAAAGCTTTGTTGTCCTGACAAAGAAAGAGCAATATTTAAGAGAGATAATCCCCAAAATATAAAGATATAAACCTTATTAACCTTTCTTAAATGGCTTAAAGACATGTTTTCTGTATTCAATAGTAAGTCCTCCCCGCATAAGTTGTAATTTACATAAAATAAATAATTCGACATTATAAACATAATTCCTTCCTAGCGTTGAAAGATAATGTTAGTAATATTTGCAACTCTTTGTAGTATCACTATAAACTTTCTAAATGAAAAAATTATGATTGTGGAATATCAAGTACACCCAGACATATTAATTTCAACGGGTTTCCCATAGCAAAAGGAGAATAGCTGCTTTGAAAGCTCAAGGATTATATTTGATAATGGAATATAAAAGGTTTATTATTATGGCATACTGATGTCATGATTTAACATGTATAATGTAATAAAAGACACTTAGGAGGGATGAAAGTGGCGTTGAGTATATTTGGAGATAAGGCGGTTATGCCGAATGATTTAAAAATAGCTGAGGCTTTAGGAAATACTTATGTATTGTGGAATTGTGTAAAGGACTATGTAAATTCAAATAATTTACCTACCACCGAAGAATGGAAATATTATGGTAAATCATCGGGATGGACTCTTTTGCTTAAGCATAAGAAAAGAACAATGCTGTATTTATTTCCAGGTGAAGCTTTTTTTATTGTGCTATTTGTCTTTGGAGACAAAGCCATTAACTATGCAAAAGATAGCGGTTTGCCGGATTACATAATTGAAAAGATGGAAAAAGCAACTCCATATTTGGAAGGAAGGTCGTTTCAGATCGAAGTTAGAAATGAACAAGATTTGCAGCATATAAAAATGCTTAGTGACATAAAAATGAGGAGATGAACAATTTTACTATTGTGTTATTTCCATACAGTATTGAAATTTTACATTACTTGTGTTATAATGCTCATAAATTAATATTTCAAATAAACGGTTGGGCGAATGATATATTCGCTTTCAAGAATTTTGGCTTCTGGGGTGGGAAGCTCGATAATCGAGTTTGCTACTTTTTTTGTACCTATTTTTAGGAGGTAAGAGTCTAAGTCATTTATGAATGAAGCCAAAAGAGATGCAATATCGGCTGGAACAGCAACTAAGCTAGAGCTTTTGTTGGTGTTCTAACAATAGTATTTTTGCTAACTTTTAAGTACAATAACTAAAAATTTAAATTATACGCTTAATCTAGAAATGGAACGGGAGAACCATTTATCGGGGTGAATCTTGGCAAATGCCAGGTAGGGTTAACTTTCGATCCGAATCCGTCAGCTAATCTCGTAAGCGTTGAAAGTGAAGGTGATTGATATGCTTTATTAGTCATGCCCTTTTCTTTTTAACGCTGCGGTGGAAACTGCAGCGTTTTTTACTTTTAAACTATGAATTGGAGGGTTATTGATGATTAGAGTATGTTTGATAGGACTTGGAAGGACAGGTAATGAAATTGCAAAGGCAATAACGGAACAAAAAGATATGAAGGTGGTATCGGCTGTTTGCAGCCCCAAGAGTGACAAAATCGGTAAGGATCTAGGCGAAATTATTGAGTGTGCTAAAACCGGTATTACAGTTCAAAGTTCGGAGAATATTGAACATGTGGTCTTTAAAACTCGTCCTGATGTAGTTGTAGACTTCTCAAACCCTGCTGCTACAATAAAGAATGCAAGAATATTTGCTAAGATGAGAGTTAGTATGGTAATAGGTACTACAGGCTTTTCAAAACTCGCCCTAAGTAAACTGTTTGTACTGACTAGAAAACATAATAGCGGGATACTTTATGCACCGAATATTACATTGGGAGTCAATGTACTTATGCTTTTAAGCAACTTGGCAGCTAGCATATTAAATAGTTATGACTTTCAGATTACTGAGGTACACCATAAGCATAAAAAGGATGCGCCTTCGGGGACTGCCGTAAAAATTGCTAAGGAAATTGAAAAGGGTCTGGTATCATCAGGCATAGATACTACAGGAATAGACGTGCCTATAAATGCTGTACGTGCCGGGGGGGTAATCGGAAAGCATGAGGTAATGATAATAGGTGATAATGATAAAATCGAGATTTCCCACGAGTCATTTTCAAGAAAAGCCTTTGCATTAGGCACGATAAGGGGAATAAGATTTATACACGGTAAATCCGGGTACTTTGAGATGAGCGATGTTTTAAACTTAGAGAAAGTACTAGGAGACTATCTTGAAAAAGAGAACGCAAAACAAAAGAAAAGATACATGAGCTTTAGCAATAAAAGTATTGTTTAATTTAATGTTTCTCTTAACTCATAAGTCAATCGATAAGGAGGTTTTTACTGTGGATAGACATTATAATCAGATACCCTTATGGAAGGATGTAACCTTAGAACAATGGAATGACTGGAAATGGCAGATTTCAAATAGAATTACTACCCTGGAAGAACTGGAGCAAATTATCAACCTGACAGACGAGGAACGGGGAGGTATAAGAAAATGCCTCAAAACATTAAGAATGGGCATTACCCCATACTATGCAATGCTTATAGATGAGGATAATTATGACTGCCCAATAAGGCGTCAGGCAATACCCAGTATACATGAAACCTATATTTCAGAGTTTGATAGCAATGACCCGCTGCATGAAACGATGGATTCACCTGTTCCTGGGCTGACTCATAGATATCCTGACAGAGTGCTTTTACTGGTGACCGATCAGTGCTCTATGTACTGCCGTCACTGCACAAGAAGACGTTTTGCAGGGCAGCAGGATAAATCACTGTCTTTGGCGGATATAAATAAAGCAATCAATTACATCAGTAGAAATAAGGAAATAAGAGATGTTCTTCTATCGGGTGGTGATGCTCTATGCATAACCGATAAAAAGCTTAACTATATCCTTGGAGCTCTAAGGAAAATAGAGCATGTTGAGGTTATCCGGATAGGTACGAGGACGCCTGTTGTCATGCCCCAAAGGATAACACCGGAGCTGTGCGATATACTGAAAAAGTATCATCCCGTGTGGGTTAATACCCACTTTAATCACCCAAAGGAATTGACGGAGGAAGCTAAGAAGGCCTGCGAAATGCTTGCAAACGCAGGAGTACCATTAGGCAACCAGTCGGTATTATTAAAAAATATAAATGATTGTCCTTATATAATGAGAAACCTTGTACAAGAGCTTGTGAAAAATAGGGTACGACCATACTACATGTATCAGTGCGACTTATCGGAAGGTATAGAGCACTTCAGAACTTCGGTTTCAGTAGGTGTGGAGATTATTGAAATGCTGCGGGGACATACGTCGGGATTTGCGGTGCCTACATTTGTTGTAGATGCTCCTGGTGGCGGCGGTAAAATTCCGGTAAACCCACAGTATCTAATATCCCAATCCCAAGAGAAAGTAATTCTAAGAAATTTTGAGGGTGTGGTATGTACCTATGCAGAGCCGCAGGATAAGACGCACAAATGCAAAAATTGCGGTTTGTGTGACAAATATAAAAATAACGAATACAGAGGGCTTGAAAAATTGTACCGGGGCGAAAGGAATTGCCTGATACCCAGGAGTAATGTAAGGATAAACAGGAGGGAAAAGTTCCGTGAATACAGTACAATTTGATGTGAATAAATCAATGACAATAAAAGGTGTAAATCTATATATCGATTACACCAATTCACGCCTGAAGATTTTAGATTATAGCAATATTTCTGAAAAAATAATTAAGGAAATAGGGGATTTTGCTGCAGCTGAAAACCTTGGTAAGATTATTTTAAACTGTCGGATTAATGATATTAGACTGTTCCGGGAATACGGGTTTGTTATTGAGGGCTCAATTCCTGGGTTTTTTAAAGGTGAGGACGGGTATTGTATCTCATGCTTTGTAAACTCAAATAGGGGTATTTCAAGGAACAAGCAAGCGGAAGATGAAATACTGTATAAGTGTGTAGCTAGTGAGAGTAGCTTCGTACCTGGAACAGACAGAGATGTTGTTATAAGGGGTGCCGTTGAAAATGACATACCAAAAATGATAGCATTGTTTTCAAAGGTTTTTAAAACCTATCCTTCTCCTGTTTTCAATTCTGAGTACATTAAAAGTATTATGAACCGGAATATTATATTTAAAGTTGCAGAACAAGAAGGAAAAATCATCAGTATAGCTTCGGCTGATATGGACATTGTACACTTAAATGCTGAAATGACAGATTGTGCTACTTATCCGGAATACAGGGGTAGAGGGCTTTTGAGTAACTTGATTTATCATCTTGAAGCTGATTTGAAAATAAAGGGTTTTTATACCCTTTACAGTTTATGCAGAGCTATTGAGCCGGGAATCAATAAAGCTTTGTGCAAGTTGGATTACAAATATACAGGAACGCTTGTAAATAACTGTGATATATGTGGTGGCTTTGAGGATATGAATATCTGGGTAAAACGCCTTAAGTGAAAATATCAGGAACATTGCTTGTTATCTTTTCCTGTGTAGAGAAGGTATCCTATGCAGGGCTTCACATTAGCGAAACCCTTTATATTTCAGTCAAGCAACTGAGTTCTCGGGAGCAACATGGGATAGATTAATTTGAGGCAGGTAAAACGAGTAGAGGGACTATATGGAGGATTTATCCTCCTCCATATAGTCCCTCTACACTTATTTTGAATGATTTATTATACAAAATTAATAGGTTTCAACAAAAACTTCGAAGTAGGATTGTGGGTGAACACATGCAGGACATTTTTCGGGTGCATTTGCTCCCTCGTGGATATATCCGCAGTTACCACACTTCCAAGATACTTTTTCATCCTTTTTGAAAACGGTTCCACTAACTATGTTTTCGGCTAATTTACTGTACCTTGCTTCGTGCTTCTTTTCTACAGCAGCAATGAGTTTAAAAGCTGCTGCTACTTCTGGGAAGCCTTCTTCTTCGGCAACCTTGGCAAAGGCGGGGTAAAGGTCGGTCCACTCTTCATTTTCGCCACTTGCTGCTGCTTTTAAATTATCTAAAGTTGTAGCCTGAGCCACTGGATATGCAGCGGTGATTTCAATCATAGCAGGAAGCTCACCTTGTAAGCCCTCTAAAAGGAGTTTGTAAAATCTTTTTGCATGTTCCTTTTCATTGTCGGCAGTTTCGATGAATATGTTTTTTATTTGTTTAAAGCCTTCTTTATCAGCGATAGAAGCATAAAACGTATAACGATTACGTGCTTGTGATTCCCCGGCAAATGCTTTTAATAAATTTTCTGCTGTTTTTGTACCTTTTAATGATTTCATATTTGACCTCCTAAATAATTTTAAAAATAACACTACAATTATACCACTTAGCTTTATTTCTAAACAATACCAAGTACTTTCATATAAGTATATGTCGATTGATTTAAATTGAGAATGATTCTACTTTGGGTACCACTTTCAACCTAGGTTATACAGAACTCGGAAAGGTCAAAAGCACTAGCCACATGCGGTACAGTTTGAACAATCACCACACCCAAGGTTCAAAAGTTCAGGAAGGTGTTTAATTGTAAAGTTGCATTCGCTAATATCATATGCTTTATTGCCCGCATCCTCAAACATGATAAATCCATCCTTAAAGTATAGGCGTAAAGGAACAATTTCATTTTTATTATAATCAAGCAGTGATGGCCTGAAGCTCGGTCCATAGGTTATTGTCTTACCATTACATTGAACAGTGATTATATCCGTTGATGTAACCAATGATTCGATATTACCCTTTTCATAGAAGCATAGCGAATTAATATCACCATTGATTCCTACAGCACTTGAGTCATATGCGTATATCTCACCAATTTCAGTGTTTACCACAACCGGGCTTTCGGGCTCTAAGGATTTTATGCTGCCGCCCGGATAGAAGCTTAACCCTATTCGTGTATTAATCATTCCAGCGGGAGAGGGGATTTCAACCCGTTCATCAGGCCAGAGCGTAAGACTTTTAATCTCACCCGATTTATAGAATTGGATTCCGATAATCTTTTTGGTGAGGCTTCCAAAGGGAAAGCTAACAGCAAGACCTTTAGCAAGGTTATATTCATCTTTCTCAGTCCAGTATCCGGTTATCTTGCCGTTTAACGGGAATAGTCGTTTTATGCTTCCGCTTTGATAAAATGTTATCAGTTCTGCAGGAAAGGTGCCTGCAGGAGTTTTTATGTCTATTTGTTTTTCGAGGGAGATGCTTTGCAACTGCCCGCCTCCATAGAATGACAGAGATTTGACGTATTTCCTTCTTGCTTCGCTGTTGTCGTATTGAGGGATTAAAGTTCCATACATCGTTTCCAACTCATTATATTCATTTAGTATACATTCCTTCAGCACGCCGTTATCGTACATTGAGTAGGATTCTATTCCCTTTAGTAAACCTAGCTTTGAATTATATGTTTTCATTTTACACCACTCCTGAAAATTTCACTATTCGGTACAAGGCTTACGATATATGCTTAGCTTATATTTATTACCTTTTACTTTTTCAACATCCATTTTAAGGCAAAGATTTTTTAGCTCAAAATCAAGCCATGGTGGCACATGACCGCACACTACTTCCAGCTCATGAAATTTCGTATTACGAAGAAAAGGAATAAGTATCTGCTTGGAGGAAATATTGGGATTGGTAGACTGAACTTCCTGAAGATCTATATAGTAATTACCTTCAATATCGGTCTGCCTGGGCTGAAATTTATCTATAGAGTTGTTTTCATCACTAGAAGCGTCCTGTAATGTAGCTTGTTTAAAGGCTTCCCAGACCATACCCAGAAAAGCGTATGGAGACCCTTCCATCTCAAATACAGCGAATCCGCTTGCGCTAAGGATATTATAGGCAAACCCCGACACTTCACAGCCAACAATTATCTTGCAATCCCCCAAGTCTTCTATAATTTGCAGCACACTTTGCCGAACAGCAGCCATGCCCATCTGAGGTTGGAGTTTTATTGGGATGGACCGAGTGGAGTGCCATTCTCCCGATTTGTTGTCATATACATTTATAAAACTACCCTCAAAAAGCGTTGCTGCCAGTTCATCTGCATTTACTATAACTGCTATTTTATCCATTTGAACAACCATCCTTTCAAAAGAAAATAAAAAAAGCCCAACTTAAAACCGAAATAAAAGCGGCTTTAAATTAATGGCTTCTCTGCTGGTAAAAAATAATATACGTGCATGGTATATTATTTTTTTATATACATTTAATTTTTAAGAAATATATCTTACTAAACATTATATACCCAAATAACGGTTGTATACAAGAGAAAAGTTATATTATTAACCTCAATATTAAATTGAGTTCTGATTCTAATAATTAAGGTTTAAAGATGGAAGCGTTAAATATGTAAATGATACCCATAATTTAAAGGCTTACGAAAAGCTTTCATATGATCATAAAATAGGTCAAAAAACTATTGACACAGAATCAAATACGTAATATATTACTTATATAAGTAATATATTACGTATTTGATGAAGAAGTGATTAACGGAGGTAAAGTGGTCATAGATTTTTTAGAAAAACAAAGGTTTATATTCGGCAGCTTGTTCCTCCTTGCAAATAAACTCCAGGTTATAGGGGACCAGTATCTGGGCAAGGATGGTATGACTACGAAACAATGGTTTTTGACAGTAATGATTTCTCAGTTTCGTGACAACCATCCAACACTCAGTGAGGTGGCGGAACTAATGGGCAGCTCCCGGCAAAATGTGAAGCAGCTTGCACTGAAGCTTGAGGAGAAGGATTTTTTAAAGATTGAAAAGGATGAGCAGGATGCCAGAGCACTGAGGCTTAAACTAACTGAGAAAAGCCAGGAATTTTGGGAGAAACGGCAGGAGCAGGATAACCAATTTATAGAGGAGTTATTTAAAGATTTCAGCGAGGAAGAAGTTAATATTATATCCAGCAGTTTTAGAAAGCTATTTGAAAAAATTGAGCAAATGGAAAAAGAGTTAACATAAAGGAGGTATGAAAATGAATACATTAATAATTTTTGCCAGCAAGCATGGAACAACGGAGAAGTGTGCTTCTATTCTTTCCAAGAAGCTTACAGGAAAAGTTGACTTGCATAATTTAAAAGCAGGGGCAGCTCCAGACCTTACTAAATACGATAAAGTAATTATTGGCGGTTCTATTTACGCCGGAAGAATCCAAAAGGAAGTAAGTACATTTTGCTCACAAAACCTTAGCTTGCTAAAGGATAAAAAGCTTGGACTTTTTATATGCTGTATGTTTCCCAATAACGCTGAAACCCAGTTAAACGGGGCTTTCCCACAAGAACTTTTAAATAGCACTGCGGCTAAGGAAAACTTTGGTGGAGAGATGAAGTTTAGTGATATGAACTTTGGAGAAAAGTTTCTTACCAAGATGGTCTCAAAAGTGATAGCCAAGAATAATCCTGAAATTCCCCAATTGGATATGAAAAAAGATACGTCGATGATTATTAATGAAAACATTGATAAATTTGCGCAGCTGATGAATAAAGACTAAGAAGATACAGGTTGTACGGCAGCTATAAAATAAAAAATAGTATACCAAATAAAGCAAAATTTTTTAATAAAATAGGTAACATGTTACTTAAATGAAAGGATTAATAAAGGGAGACTGTATGAATAACAGTGATAGTCTGGATAAACAAAAATTTGTTTTCAGCAGGCTGTTTTTACTATCAAACAAGCTTCAGACAATAGGGGATCAGGTACTTGATGATGAGATAACTATTAGGCAGTGGCTCTTAACTGTAGCAATTACTCAGTTTGGGGATACACCACCGACTCTCGGTGAAGCCGCGGAGCTAATGGGAAGTTCTCACCAGAATATAAAGCAGCTTGCACTGAATCTTCAAAGAAGGGGATTTTTAAATATAGAAAGAGATAGGTCGGACTTAAGGGCAGCCCGTCTTGTGTTGACAGAGAAAATCTGCTCCTTATGGGAACGGCGACAGTTTCAAATTAAGGATTTTCTTACTCAAATTTTTAAAGATTTAAGTATAGAGGAGATTGACTTACTATATGATGCTCTGAATAAGTTGTATGAAAGCATATTAAAAATGAAGAAAGAACTATAAACGGAAAGGGTGGCTCACATGAAATTACTTATTAAAATCGTACTATCGATAATCATTGTTTTTATCTTTGCTGCTGCAGGAGGCCTGTTTTTTCTCACACGGGGGCTTGATTCGGGAAGCAAACTTGAAGTAACTGCTGTGAATTTGTCAGAGATTAGAGACGGAGTATATACAGGGCAATACGATGCCGGAAGGTGGACTAACGAGGTAAGTGTAATAATAAAAGACCATAAAATTACTAAAATCAATATAGTAAAGGATATTACATTTCCAAAGCCCGAATGGACAAAAGAAATTTTGAATAAGGTAATAGAAAAACAGAGCACGAATATAGATGTAGTCTCAGGAGCTACAGTTAGCAGTAAAGCTTATTTGAAGGCGATTGAAAATGCATTGAAAAAGGGGGGGGACCAATTAAGCTTAACCTAAAAATATAGTGTATAGTATAAGGTGTTAAGGGGGAATTATGAGATGGAAAAAAAGTATATTCTATTAGCATTTATATTCGCGGTCATTCTAATTTCAGCATTTGTTATCTATAAATCAGGAGAGTTAAAAAGAATCTATGGGAAAGAGGTATCAAAAGGCCTGGAACGTGTCGCAGCACTGCAAAAAAGTATCTTGAGGGAAGAGGATATAAGGCATTTACCACAACCGATTCAAAAATACCTTAAATATGTAGGTGTAATAGGTAAGCCAGAAGTACAGAGTATGAAAGCTATTGTTGAGGGTGAAATGAAAATGGACCCTAAGAAAGATTGGATCAAGGTAAAATTTGAACAGTATAACTTCTTTGATAGCCACCCAACCCGATTATTTTTTATGCAGGCAAAAATGTTTGGTATTCCGGTAGTTGGTTTACACTCTTATACCGATGATAAGGCAAATATGTTGATAAAAGCAGCAGGATTGTTTACTGTACTGGATTCCAAAGGTCCGGAGATGAGAATCAGTGATACAACAACCTTGTTTAACGATATGTGTTTTTTTGTGCCTGCAACCCTTATAGATAAAAGGATTGAATGGGAAGAAATCGACTCATTGACTGTAAAGGGTACACTCAAGACTAACCAGTGCAAAGTATCGGCATTATTATATTTTAATGAAAAAGGAGAGCTAATTAATTTCATCAGTGATGACAGATACTATACTCCCATGGACGGCTCCTGCAAAAAGGCGAGATGGTCCACACCGATTCAAAATTATAAAGAAAGGAACGGTCTAAAACTCCCTAGCTATGGAGAGGCAATATGGCATTTTACTGAAGGTGATTATTGTTATGCAAGGTTTAATGACATTCAGTTAATTGAATATAATACTTTTAATTGACGGTCAAATTCTTCATCTTAGCAAAGCTCTCTTACAGAGAACCTCAAAGGCTTGAAATAACACTAAAATGATTTCATCACTAGGGGTTCAAAATCTTTGTTATTATGTAGTATAATAAAATGCAAAGGATGATCATAATATTTTGCTCCCCATATTATAAAACGGTAATTTGTGTTATATTTAATATAAGTAAAACGCTTCAAAAAAGCAACAAAATCTGACAAAATATTTATATAAACAATAAAGCTATTTCTGAGTGAGGGGAACAATATAAGTATGTATATTAAGGATGTTATATTAGTAATTTTATTGTTTACGGTAGTGTTTGGAGTTTTTAATCTTTATCTAAAGAAGAAGGGTATAGACTATGTCAATTTATATGGTGTGACTGCTGTGTATTTCTTAGTATTTACAATAGTAGGCTTTTGTATGTTTTACAGATATATAATCACTTTGGTGGCAAACTTCTCAATATTTTCCCTTTGGCCGCTTGCAGTATTTTTTATATTAAACATTCTGGTGTATTACCTTGCAAATCGTTTTATCCAAAAGCCTATGGATGTCATCATGAAATATAAAGAGGATTTTTTAAAGATAGACTATAGGTATATGTTTTCCAAATCGTTTGAGATATTATTCCAGCAGCTAATTGTAGCGATAGTAGCAGCTGTTCTAAGAAATATGGGATTTGATACATATAAGATAGTCCTTGCTTTTGCAATATTATTTGCTCTTCCTCATGTATTTTTAATTTTTATAACTGATTTAAAGTTTGCCATGTTTTATACCTTTTCGGCTATGCTATCAGCAGTTGCTTTTCCACTGCTGATACTAAAAATAAATAACGGGTTTATTTTCAGCTACATTGTGCACTTTGTATTTTATACATGTTCTGCATTGGTAGTTTGGATTCTACGTGGGCAAAGGAATGCAAAAGGGAATGTGGGTGAATACTAAGCAGGTGTTTACAAGGAAAGACCAAATGGTAGGGTCATAAAGTGAAGTTGAAATAAAATAACATACAAAGTGTACAAGGACAGGCGGCTTTATAGACGTCCGTCCTTGTAAATATATGATGTGCTAATCCAAGTTGTTAACCTTACTATCATCCTGTATAGCCGTATTTTCTTGATTTAGAGTTTTTATTAATACTATATGGACTGAAACGGAAATGGCTATTAAAAGTAAAATAACCTTGACCCAGAGTAGGGTAATTACAAACATAATAGAGTACAATATTGAACACCATAAGAGTAAAATAGAGAGTACCTTTGCTTTTAAGGGGATGCCCTTTTTTTCATGGTAGCTTTTTATATAAAACCCTAGTATTTTATTGTTAACGAGCATGTTATAAAGCCATTTAGAGCTGCGGATATAGCATGCAGAGCCAAGCAGCAAGAATGGCGTTGTAGGAAGTAGAGGTAAGAATATGCCGAGGATGCCCAGTGCTACAAACGTTGTTCCTGCAATAATGAGTGTTATTTTTATAAACTGCTTTATATTTATCACCTCAACAATAAATGCTTTTGGTATGCAAAGATTTAGTATATTTAAATCTCTTTTGTCCTATATTCCATCCAATCATACATCATCTTTATATAGCAATCAAGTGTAGAAATTTCATAGCAATCTGTAAAGCAATTAGCTCCAAAGTCTGATGAGCATAACACCGGAAAAGGAAATTTTAGTTTGAATAAAAAGGGACTATCAATAGACAGCCCCTTTACTGTGGTGCTAAATACTTTCTTTACTTAAAACACACTTGCGTTTAGCTTTCTGTATTCACCTAGTATTAGTCATTTTGCTTATATTGTTGATGATAGTTGCCATATTTATGCTTATTTTTTTTCTCGTGCTTATGCTTCAGCCATGGCCATTTATCTGTATATCCGTTTTGTTTTTTGTGTTTATCATCATCATAATTATTGTGGCTGCCTGAATAGGAGGGGATATTAACCTGCTGATTTTGCAATAGTTTAATTCTTACAAATATTACCATTTTTTCTGTAAACTTATCAAATACTAATAGATTCGGGAATTCACAGGATAATTGTGTAGGCCTCTTCAAGAGGTCTTCCTCAAATATTTTAACATCTTCGAGTTCGCAGAAAACCTTTTCGGAGAAACATTCAAAATGCTCAAAATCCTTTTCGCATGGGTTATGACCCACTATATCCTGATTACATATATCACAGGAATTAGATTTGTCTAAGAAAATCTCAGTTTCTTTGACAAATCCGCTTTTGCAGAATACCGGACGGTTTACAAATTCAACCATGGTAACACATTCAAAGGGCACATCCACAGTTGTGTGACGGATATCTCCGCTAATAGCCCTATCGTGAGAAGGTGTGCAATTTGCTGTTGCGTATTCAATATTTTTCCTTATAAACCCACTTAAGAATAATTTCCCCTTCTTGTCATCTCCAATATTGATGAGTTTGCATTGAGTGAGGAATAAGTTCTTTTTAATACGTTTGATTTCGATAGCTGGTTCTTCAAGCTCAATTATAGCTTTAACATCAATTTGTACCTTAGGTTGTGCGATTACGACAGGTATTTTGGCTACAAGGGGGCCATTTATACCTATCGGTTTTATATTTTCACTTGGGCACTCGGGCAATGTCTGCGCATTAGATACCTTAGCCTCACAACTATTTGTACAAAGGGAGCCTTTGGAGTAAAATTCTTCTGACATTTACATAATCTCCTTTCCCAATTAAAATATTATTACCTTATCTGTTAACATAATATTCTAGCTATTAACATAATGTTACTAAAATTATAATTATGTTTACCGAAATCTTGAGCAATTACCTTGGTTAAGGTTTGGTATCCAAAATAGGCAAAATAAATTCTTAAATTTATGAAAAATTTTTGACTATAAAAGTACCAGACTTGCAAAATTCTTTACAAAATAACCTGCTGATAAGTAGGGAATTATAACTTATATTCACGTATTTTATAGATAGTTTGCGATGAAGTGATTTTATTCACTAAGGCAAATAGCCTTACCACAATTCATTTCCTGATTGAAAATTAATGGGTTAAGCCTAGGCTACCTGTAGAGGAGGGGAATTTTTAAATATGGAGTTATCACCTAAGCTATACAAGTGGTTTGTAAGACCGGAATGGTTTTCAAAGGTTTTTGTAAGAAACATCATTGAGGATAGGTTTGATTTTGAAAACAAGGCTGTCCTTGATTTTGGCTGTGGGATAGGGTCAAGCAGTTTTATGTTTGAACCTAATAATTATATTGGAATTGACTGTGATTCAAAAAGAATACGCTATGCAAAACGTCAGCATCCTGAATATACTTTTGAGGTCTCAAATGGATATGGCATACCTCTACCTGAAGGTACTATTGACTATATATTGATTATATCAGTACTTCACCATATCCCAAAAGATAAATTGCCTATGTATCTAAGAGAGTTTCGGAGAGTAATTAAGCCCTATGGAAGGATAGTTGTTATAGAACCATGTTATTATGACAAACCTTGTATTAGCAATTCATTTATGAAGTTTGCGGATAGGGGAAAGTATATACAGGGTGAAGCAGGATACATACAGGAGTTCAAAAACTGTCAGTACGATGTTGAAATACACGATAGACATAAACAGTTATTTTTTTATAACAAGATTTTCTTCAGTGCAACCCCAAATAGGTAATGAAATGAAGAATTGCATTATAAATCTAGAACTCTGCGCCCAGGGCGCAGAGTTCTATAATAAAATATTACTTTTCTAAATTATCGCAGTAGATATGCATTGCATCCCTAAGGAATTGGGCAAGGCCTAACTTATATTTATCGATGTTGGCAGTAAAGCGTTCATCACTGACGTATAGCTCACCAAGGCCTCTGAAAATCTCAGGAGTGCACGTGTAGAAGCTGTCAGTAATGTGTTGTCTGAAGTCGCCTACAGCTTGCTGGACATCAGGGTCAGCGGGTCCTTTATCCATATGGGATACGATTCTTTTATAAATCTCGTCTCCTCTGCTCATAATAGCAGCCCAGTCTTCCTTTGTATATTTGGATGTTTTTTTCTGGCTTTCTTTGTATGCGTCGGTGTGTCCGTATTTCTGTTTGGTCTCTTCTGCGTATTTTTCCTGGTGTTTTTCTATCTCGCTCATATCAAAAGCTTTAAACCTTTCTTTATTATCCATTTCTATACCTCCTTCTATGGATTGTATCGTTTTTTCAACGGATTTGATGATCTCGTCAATTCTGTTTCTTTTTTTAAGCAGCAGCTCCTTATGGTTTTGTAAAGCATTCTTTCTGTCAAAACCGGGACTGTTAATGATATCTTTGGTTTCCTGCAGGCTAAACCCAAGTTCTTTAAAGAATAGGACCTGTTGTAGTTTTTCAAGGTCATGATCTGTATAGAGTCTATAACCGGCCGAGTTTACAGACTCAGGTTTAAGCAGACCGATTTGGTCGTAATGGTGGAGTGTACGTACGCTTATTCCTACCATATCAGCCACTTCCTTAACCTTGTAAGGCATTTCATCACCTCCACTATTATCATAAGCTATAACGTAACGTCAGAGTCAAGGGGAATTTTATAAGAAATTTAACTTGCATGATAAGGCAGTATTAAAGTATCAATAAGTAATTTTTTATCGATAAGAGGTATTATGTAAAGTTCTGTCGAATAGTTTATATACGCATATTATAAAGCATATATAAGGGTAGGGGACTTATGTTTTTAGATTTGTTTGCGAATATCACAATCGTTGCATCATTCCTGTTTTTAGTCGGTCAGCTTTTTAAATACTACCCGTTGGGTAATAGCCTACCATTGCGAATACGGCTTATATTGGGAGTAATTTTTGGGGTTTTAGGGATAGCACTAATGGAGTATTCAATTAGCGCTACCGGTACTATACTGGTTGATTTAAGAAATGTGGCAATCATAAGTGCAGGAATAATCGGTGGTCCTGTGTCTACTACTATTGCAGCTATAATTATTGCAGCTTTCCGTATATTACGTTATGGTATCAGTATTGCTGCTATTACAGGTGCTTTTGTAGCTCTCATTATGGGGGCAGGGTGTGCATACCTTGCCAGTACAAAATTTTCAAGATTGCAAAAGTATATAGCTATGTTTTCTTTTGCAATGTTAGTATCTATGGCAGCGTTCCGCTTTTTAATAAGTGATACACCGAAGCTGCTGAGTATATTTTCATACTATATACCCATTTCACTATTTGGAGTCCTCCTTTCATATTTTGCTTGCGAGTATATAGTTTCTGCAAATTTGACGTTTAGGGCAATGCAGTACTACAGAATTATGGCTGATAACCTTTCGGACATGGTCTCTACCCATAAGGCTGATGGCACATTTATTTACATATCACCCTCTTCAATACAGTTACTCGGATATTTACCTAATGAATTGGCAAGCTGTTCTCCCTTTGATCTTATACACCCCGATGACATGGACAGGATATCCAAAAGCCGGAGGGAGTTTTTGAAGACACTGGAGCCTTATACACAAGGTTATAGGATGAAAAGGAAAGATGGGAGATATATTTGGGTTGAATCATCGGTAAAGACTATAAAAAACAAGGATGGGTCTTTAGAAGAAATTATTTGCGTAACCCGTGATATTACTCAAAGAAAAGTCATGGAAGAAACGCTCCGTGAAAGCGAGGAACGTTTCAGGACGGCATTTGAAGATGCAGCGGTGGGGATGGCAATTGTATCTGTTGATGGCAAATTTCTTAGAGTAAACGGTCCATACTGCCAAATGGTCGGGTATGATGAAATAGAATTGATATCAACTACCTTCTGGAATTTAACCCATCCGGAAGATATTAAAGGTAACTGCAATGCTGTAAAAAGACTTGTAGCCGGTGAAGTACCAAGCTTTCAAATAGAAAAAAGGTATATACATAAGCAAGGCCATGTTATATGGGTTCAGATTAATACAGCCTTAATGCGGGACAAATCAGGCAAACCTATGTATTTTATAGCGCAAGGGCAGGACATAACAAGTCGTAAATATGCAGAGGATGAATTAAAGAGGATGTACGAAGAATTAAAAATCCAAAGAGCTCAAGCCATAGAAGCAACTAAACATAAAAGCAGATTTCTCGCCAATATGTCTCATGAACTTCGAACACCATTGAACTCTATCATCGGTTTCACAAACCGGGTATTAAAAAAGAGTAATGGAGTGCTTCCCCAAGTACAGTATGAAAACTTGATAATTGTGAAACAGGAGGCACAACACCTTTTGGAGCTGATAAACAATTTATTGGATTACTCAAAGGTGGAGGCGGGAAAAATGGAGATATATCCCGAAAGGTTTAATCTAGTGAGCGTAATAAATGAGATACACAGCATATCAGCAGCACTAATTGAGGAAAAGCCCTTGACATATAGGCAAAACGTAATTGATTCTGCGGATATGCCAATTTACGGAGATAAGATTAAGATTAAGCAAATCCTGATAAATCTATTGAGTAACGCTTCCAAATACTCTGATAAAGGTACTATAACACTTACAGTCAATAGAAAAGATGATTATTACCGTATAGAGGTACAAGATGAAGGTATTGGTATAGCTGATGGGGATATTAAAGATATATTTGATGAATTCCGCCAGATTGATGGCTCCCATACAAGAAAAGTAGGCGGGACCGGATTAGGACTATCTATTACAAAAAAATTTGTGGAGATGTCGGGAGGACGCATAGAGGTTGTAAGTACACTAGGTGAAGGTAGTTGCTTTACTGTTTATCTACCAGTATCGTACAAAGAAGAGACAATGTTGGGTGAAAAACAGTAATTAATTATAAAAATGAATAAATATACTCCCATAGAGCGAAATGGTATACTAAAAGGCTTGCTGCAAGACGAAGTGGCGAGCTTTTTTATATGCTTATTCCTAGAAGGAGGTAGGTGGGTTATACTACCTGTTTTAACACATTATACTGTGTGTTTATTAGTGGAATGGCGACTGATATAATATAGTAATATATGTGCTACATAAGCAAGCATAAATGTAAATCATGACAAACAAATTTGTAGTTTTTACTTTGATTAGGGGGAACGAAATGGCGTACAATGGAATTACTGTTGGTAGCGGTAGTAGTTCTGAAGACTTTTCATCAAAACCTTGTGATATATGCCAAAGAGGGAAGATCCAAGAAGCTCTTCGTGAAAGTGAAGACCGGTTTAGGACTGCTTTTGAAAACGCTGCCATTGGCATGGCTATAGTATCATTGGAAGGGCGGTTTTTAAAGGTAAATCAATCCCTGAGCGACATTGTAGGTTATACAGAAGAGGAGCTGCTTGCGACAGATTTTCAGTCAATAACTCATTATGAAGATTTGAGTGTAGACCTTGAATATATACAGAAGCTTCTAAATAGTGAAATCCGATTTTACCATTTGGAAAAAAGATACCTCCATAAAGACGGTCATGTTGTATGGATATTACTCAGCGTTTCGTTAGTGCGTGACTATGAGGGGAATCCATTATATTTTATCGCACAAATTCAGGATATAACTAAGCGAAAGCTGGCAGAAGAGGAGCTTAAAAAGAAAAACGAAGAGCTTAGAGCTCAGAAAATTAAGGCAATTGAGGCTATCAGGCTTAAAAGTCAATTCCTTGCAAACATGTCTCATGAGCTAAGAACACCGTTAAACTCAATTTTAGGATTTACTACCCGTGTCATTAAGAAGGGTGGTGAACTTTTACCTAAAGTACAGCTGGAAAACCTAATAATTGTAAGAGAAGAAGGCCAGCACCTTTTGGATTTGATAAACAATCTCTTGGACTATTCGAAAATGGAAGCAGGCAAAATGCAGGTACATCCCGAGAGATTTAATTTGATTAAGGTTGTGGATGAGGTAAACTCCATAGTTCATACGTTAATGGACGGTAAGCCGTTAACGTATGAGCGCAAGTATTATACAAATGAAGATATATATATCATGAGTGACCGCATAAAGGTAAAGCAGATACTCATAAACCTCTTAAGTAATGCAATAAAGTACTCGGATAAGGGAACTGTAAGCTTGTTTATTGATAAAGTTGGTGATAAATATTGTATTAAAGTGCAGGATGAAGGAATTGGAATTGCTCTTGAAGATTTAAACAGTATATTTGATGAATTCCGTCAGTTGGACGGGTCATATACCAGAAAAGCAGGTGGTACGGGTTTGGGCCTCTCCATAACAAAAAGATTTGTTGAAATGCTTGGAGGAAGCATAGAAGTAATCAGTGCATCCGGTATAGGCAGCTGTTTTACAGTATATTTGCCGATAGAGTATAAAAACATAAACAACGAAGATTGCAGTAATATATAAAAGGTACGACAAAACTTGTTCTGGGAGAAGGGTAATGGTTTATAAGCAGTATTTAAGTGAACTTATATCACAAAGTATAATTGCTAAGGCGAAAGTCCGGTTTTTTTCATACCGGACTTTCGCCTTGGTCTAACCATTAATAGCCGTAGAAACCATAGCCGTATGCTCCGTATCCCATGAATGGATAGTTGCCATAACTGCTATAGTAACCGAAGGGATATCCATACCCGTCAAACCAGCTGAACGGGGTATTATATCCGCTGTATCCACCATATCCGCTGTACCCGTCATATCCGCCATATCCACTGTACATTGCATATAGTGCAGGTTGATTTGAGCCACCATAGAGGCCTCCGTAATAAGGGAGATATCTTAAGTCCATAATATCACCTTCTAATCTTTATATAATAGGTTGCATTGAGGGGCCGTTCTAAGAATTTAGTTTATATGAATCAATGTTGAAGAAATAGCAAATCAAAAGATTGGTCCGCCATTTCTTCAGCATAAAACACATATGAGATTTCCTAAGTATAGGCCAAATAACCCAGTAGTACTAAACTGCATTATGAACAAAGGATACTATTGCTGCGATCGGTATATCGGTTACTGAACCAACAGTATATACAGGAACTGCATCCCATCCACCAGCAGTAACTGCGCCATTATAATTACCCGGAAGTACAGGGCCTGCTCCGCCAGCGAAACCACCGGCGATTCCACAGCTTGAACCTGCTACGTATCCGTTTCCAACGTTAAAGTTGGAGCAAGCATTGCCAAGAGAGCATCCTGGAGGAGGTCCAATTCTTGTAAGCAATCTTACAAAGACTTCATTTACAGATAAAATAACTCCTGTGAAACCAGAACCGGATTGACCACCGCTGCTGGTGAAGATGGTTACTGTTTCACCAATATAATTTGCAAGTAATGCGGGAAAGTTTCCGCCAACAAATCCATCAGGCATAGTTAATTAGCTCCTTTCTAAATAGGTAGTGCAATTATATATATCTACTTCAGGTTATGTTAACTGGTGTGAATTTGTTACAGTTTTATGATTCAAATTTGTTTAAAAATAGATGATGGAGATATCTATGGATGTTCTATATTGGATTTTAAGCAATTGATATTAAGAAAAATGTAAATAAATCGGTTGAATCAAAGCTCCGATAGGCTTTTAGAAGCTGTATAAACGTTTAGATTATAGCACAGTTTACTGTGAACTTAGTGATTACGGTCAGGTAATGAGCTGTGGTAAGTATGACTTGCCTAACAAAATATCACTTTTGCAGTAAACTATTTATATATTCTCTGTAATAATTTTAATTTACTATTGCAAAATATTGTTAAGGATATATTATAATATAAAAATAACGCTGTATGAAGTAAACAAGACTTATAAATGTTGGGAGTGAGTATGAATAAAGTGTTTATCGTAGCTTTTGGAGTTATTTTGCTGCTATTTACATCTATTAACTACTATATAGGGCTTAGAGGATGGCAGACGGTTGGGAGAAGCATACCCTTTCTGAGTAAATGGTTTTACTGGTCGGTATTCTGGGTTTTGGCAACATCCTATATTATGGTGAGAATGTGGGGACGTTTTCTGCCGGAGGAGATTGGCAGGAGTCTTACGTTAATAGGCTCTTACTGGATGGCTGCGATGTTATACTTCCTTGTCGCAATAGCACTGGTTGATATAGTAAGGGTTATAAATAAAAGGGCAGGCTTTATACCACAGGGCGTAAAACAGTATCCGGGATTGCCCCTAATTGCAGGATTAACAGTGCTGGCTATTGTAGCAGGTATAATGATTTATGGAGCTTGGAATGCACAAAACCCCATAGTGAAGCACTATGATCTTACAGTTAATAAAGCGGCAGGTGATTTAAAAGAGCTGCATGTGATTATGGCCTCAGACCTTCACCTGGGATCAATTATGAATAAAGGGCGGTTGGAAAAGGCTGTTGGCATGATTAATGAGCTTGAACCGGATGTAGTTCTCCTTGCAGGGGATATAATAGATGAAGATATCGGGCCTTTTATAAGACAGGGTATGGATGAAGAATTTCGCCGGATAAAGGCGAAGTATGGAGTCTATGCAGTTACCGGCAATCATGAATATTATGGAGGCCATGCTGATGAAATTGTACGTCATTTAGAACAGGCAGGGGTACAATTCTTGAAAGATGAATATGTAAAGGTTGTTGACAGCTTTTACTTGGTTGGAAGGAATGACAGAGCTATAGAGCAGACTAAAAAGGAAAAGCGAAAAATGCTGCCGGATATAATGGCAGGGATGGATAAGTCGCTGCCTATTATACTTATGGACCACCAGCCATATAATCTGGGAGAAGCTCAAAATGCGGGAGCAGATGTGCAGCTTTCGGGCCATACCCACCGGGGGCAGTTATCTCCTTTTCAGTTTATTACTGATAGAATTTTTGAAAATGATTGGGGATATTTACAAAAAGGAAAGTTGCATGTGATTGTCTCATCGGGATTTGGTACATGGGGGCCGCCGATACGTACAGGGAATAACCCTGAAGTAGTAGACATCAGGCTGCGTTTTACAGGAGTTTCTCCTTAAATCGGATATAGGGTAAGTCCTTTAAGTGGGTTGGAGGGTAATAGCTTTCAATCCATTTTTGTTGTATGGAGAATAATTACAAATAGGATGAAAACGGATATCACCTGACAAATTCTACCATCCTGGCTCCCAGCCAGAAAGCAATAATTCCCATTATAAGTGAACTTACTACATATGTCAGAGTATTTAATGTCCTTTTTTCACTAAAAAGGCTAAACCCCTCGTACATAAATGCGGAGAATGTGGTGTATGCTCCAAGGAAGCCGTCGGCAAGAAGGAGGTATACAGTTTTATCTGCCCTAATGTTTACTACAATCCCAAGGAGCAGAGCGCCGGAGACGTTGATAAGAAAAGTACCTATAGGCAGACGACCGGTTACACGGATTGTTATCAGCTTTCCCAGAGCAAAGCGTGTAATGCTCCCCAGAGTACCCCCTATGCCTACTATTAAATATTCCATATAATACTGAGCCACCTTTCTTCCTAAATTTAAACAAAAAGGTTTGGTATAGCCTATCTATAAATCAAGTATTGCTTCTATCATTAAAAATCGAAGCAATTTTTTTACCCCAAAATACGCCTAGTAACACAGACAGATAGCCGAAAACTATTGAGAGCAGTAAATAGGAAGCAGCAGTGGCGGGACTTCCGTTGTTAATAAGCTCAAAGCCCTCTTTACATAAAGTTGAGAAGGTTGTAAAAGCGCCAAGGAATCCTGTAGATATCCCAAGGTGTAAATCCTCGTCCAGCTTAAATATCTTTTCCAGTATGAGAGTTAAGAACATAGCGAGTATAAAGCTACCCGTCAAATTAATTATTAAGGTGCTGGCTGGAAATCTTAAATTAGTATCAAATAACGATAAGTGTTTTGCTGCAGACCTTGAAACAGCTCCTAGAAAGCCACCAAGGCCGATGAAAATATACTTTCGCATAAAATATACTGCCTTTTCAAAAAAATTAGTTGCCTTGCGCTTTCACTGTTGAGCAAAGATTTCTAAAAGCCCGTTCAAACCTATCGTCATCATCCTTAGTCCTCTTGCGCGGTCCCGATGTCCTACCTCCCGCTCTACGCACTTTTGCAGACATGAACCTTTCAAACAGTAGCTTATCAATATTATCCTGTGTATATATGAGTCCATTTTGATTTAATGTATACGCTCCCTTGGGGAGGGCTAGTGCGGCAACTCCGTAATCCTGGGTTACTACAATATCGCCCTTAGATGTCTTATTGATGAGCGCTATATCAACAGAGTCGGCCGATTTGTCTACGGTTATTACCTCGGAATAACCATCAGACAATACATGGCTGGTATCAATAAACATAATTACGGGAAGTCTATATTCCTTTGCTACTCTGATTATTATATTCTTTACCGGGCATGCGTCAGCATCTACGAGTATCTTCATATTATCTCCTATAAATGTGTATGGAAATTGCACTATTAAGCATTGCTTTCTTAAGTATAGAGTATACCGAGCTTTATTTCAATAATGCTGCATTTCGAGTGAATTGAATATTGGAATGGTATTTAGTTAATCATATAAGTAAAAGTTATAGATAGTTTACTGTAAAAGTGATTTTATCCAGTTAGGCAAATCGCACTTACCACAGCTCATTGTCTAACGGTCAATCACTAAGTTTACAGTAAACTATCTATAGAAGGACTATAAAAATGGGAGATTATAAATGGCAATTTTAATAATATTAGTATATTTATTAATCGGGTATGTCGAGATAGTACCTCTTATAAAAGCTAAAAAGACAAAGGAAATATGGGGTTACTCTGTGTTCTTTTTACTACCCTTTTTATTCAGCATACTAATATACACAGGATTGGATATTCCAAATCCGGCAGATCCCATAAAAAAGGCTGTTACTAGTATAGTCGGAAGATAATTTACAGGAAGGATGAAATGCATGAGTGGGCTTTTAAGGTATGGCCCTACTATGCACTTCCATTTCATGTAATACTACCTTTGATAATATTGATTGCTGCACAAATTAGGAAAAGAACTTTAAACAAAAAGTCTAATAGTGTCTAATTATGTCGGTTTAAAGTGAAGCAATAAGGGTAAATAGAATAGGCATAAAGAAAAAGTCTAAAATATATGCATAATACACAAAAAATAGCTAAATGTCGATTAAATTTTCGTAATGTGCTATTAAACAAAATGGGCACTTAGAGGGAAAAACTACTCTTGGATTTATTTACTGTTCGTGGTATACTTAATGTTGCGTTATTGAAAAAAGTCATAATTTATTAATAAATGTAGGATTATAACTAAAAAGGTTAAATATTGGTATGGCTTTATTGGTCTTAAATTTATAAGCTGTATTTGCTTAACCATATTTAGCTATTCTATGGTAACAATATTTGTTCAGTTATCTATTCAAGCAATTCAAATAAAGGTCTAGAGATATAATTTTGGGAGTAGTTGATATAATTTTTGAGCTAAAGGGGTAGCAACTATGGAGGTATTTTTTGAGAATATTATTAAGCTGACCGATTTGATTAATAGTGGAGCTAATGTAGACAACGCCTTGGATTATGTGTTTAAATCGTTTACCGATTATATACCTTATGAAAGGATTGGCATAGCACTTCTGGATAATGGAGGAAGTATTTATGCCCAGTCTGCCAGAGTAAAAAATGAAGCTCGATTAAAAAACGGTTTCAGCATAGCATTACACAGTACTTCTCTGAAGGAGATTATAGAGAAAAAAAGGCCCAGGATTATAAACAGCTACCACGAGTATCTTAAAAACCACCCAGACTCCGAGCCTACCAAGCTGATGATAGAAGAAGGTATAGTGTCTAGTATTGCATGCCCTTTGATAGCCAGCAACACCTGCATAGGCGTAATGTTTTTTTCCAGTACATATACTAAAACATACAGCGAAAGGCATACTATATTTGCTAAAATGCTGGCGAGCCATATGAGTATAGTGATAGAAAAGAACCTGTTGGTAGATGATTTAATTCTGGCTTCGGTTTCCGGTTTTGCCAAACTTGTTGAAGCAAAAGATAATGATACGGGTAAGCACGTTGAGCGGATTCAGCATTATTCGAAGACTATAGCCAGGACTCTGTCGAGTAACTATAAATATAGAAACATCATCGATGAGCAGTACGTAAAAGATATTTTTAATTTTAGTGCTCTTCACGATATAGGTAAGGTTGGGATACCCGATGTTATTCTTCTGAAACCTGGGAAGCTTGACGTTGAGGAGTTTACTGTAATGAAGACCCATACCACTATTGGTGGTGACGTTTTGAAGAAGGCAAGCAATAACTTGTTGCGGGACGGACGACGTTTTTTTGATATGGGTATAGATATCGCAGTAGGTCATCATGAGAAATATAACGGAGCAGGTTACCCTTATGGAATTTCTGGGGAAGGGATACCACTTTCAGCGAGAATTGTAGCGGTAGCTGACGTGCTTGATGCTATTAGCTCCAAAAGGGTATACAAGGAAGCCACTGAATTCGATACCGCCCTTGGGATGGTAGCCTCGGATAGCGGTAAAAGCTTTGATCCTGACGTAGTCAATGCTTTGATTGAAAGCAAAACTCAGATAGCTGAGATTTATCAAAAATTTAAGGAAGTATAACTATCTATAGATATATATGAATAAAAAAACTGCCTCAGGATAAGACAATGAGGCAGTTTTGTGCTTTAATTTTGTTTGTAATATTAAGGAGGCATATCTTTTAAGTTGCAGAGTGGGGGCATTTAATCACCGCCAGAGGGGTTAGGTGCCCTTTGGGTGATAACAGTATTCCTCCATCTTCCTGAAAAGTAGTAGAGTAGACTTATGGATACTACAACAGCGTAGCTAGCATCTATAGCGATCCAAATGCCTATCAGCCCCAATTGTGTGTGTGATAAAATACTTGCAAGCGGAACTCTGATAATCCATAAAGATGTCAATGAGAACAGCATGGTAGTAATGGTATGACCTGCACCGTTGATAATTCCATTGGATATAAACATTATAGCAAACAGTATGTAGGAAGCTCCTACAATTCTCAGGTAAGTGACACCTATATCCATAACATCCTTATATTTTCCAAGACCGAATATTGTAAGAATTGTGTGAGGTAAAACAACTGCTAAAAGGCTTATTAATAGAGTTATTGCAGAGGTCATAACTACTCCCCACTTGAAAATTTCCTTTACTCTCTCAGGTTTGCCAGCTCCAAGGTTTTGCCCCGTAAGAGCAGCTACAGCCATGCTAAGTGACATCGCCGGCATAAAAGCTACCGAATCTACCCTTCCAACTGCGCTAAATGCAGCGGTAGCTGCGTGACCGAAGGAGTTTACAAAAGTGGTAATAAAAGCAGAACCTATAGATACCAATGACTGCTGTACTGTTGATGGTAGACCTATTTTTAGTAATAAAAACACTATATTCTTATCCAGTCTAAGGTTTCTCGGGTTAAAGGAAATAAGATAATCTTTTTTGTTTAGGTATATAATCCCTATTGCTGTAGCTATTATCTGAGCTATGAGCGAAGCGTATGCGGCACCGTTAAGCCCAAGGCTGGGAATTGGGCCCAGACCTATTATAAGCAGTGGGTCCAGAACGGCATTTATTCCTATGCCTATAGCCATAAACAACAATGGTGTCATAGTATCGCCGATTCCCCTCAATATAGACATAATGAGAAAGCCCATATACATTAGTATAAAGCCAGCTATAGATATTTTAAGATAACTGGAGGCTATTCCGAAGATTTCCGGAGGTGTATCCATTAGTCTAAGTAAAAAGTCACTGGAGAATATACCGGCTATCGTAAGAGTGCTACCGAGAATAAGTGAGATGGCGAAAGAATTATTGACAACCTTCTCAACCATTTTAAAGTCTTTAGCACCAAAGTACTGTGAAACCAGTATGGTTGTAGCCATAGTGACACCTGAAGCAAGGCCTATCAATATGAAAATGATAGGAAAGCTTGCCCCGGTAGCCCCTACGGCATCACTACCGAGTATCTGACCAACCCATATGGCATTGATAAAGCTGTGCCCTATCTGAATTAGGTTACCTAACAGCATAGGTATTGAAAATTTTAGAAGGTGCTTTGGTACACTACCAACTGTTAAATCTCTACCGAATTTATTTTGCATTGTACTCTCCTCAATAATTTTATAACTTATATGACTCTTAGTTTAGCACAATTATCCTAATGTGGATAGCAATTGCAGTATTTTATAACTTTAGGACATCTTTTGATGAAAAACGTATTTATTATATGTACTAATACTACTTTGTTATTTACCTTAATTATGAAAAATTCAAAGCTTAATTTACCGATGAAGAAATAATCAACAACGTTTTTGGGCTGTTATTTCTTCATCCTAAATTTCAAAATACCAGAGTAGTGTTAATTGACACATAAATAAGCGACCGTATATGCATTCCTTTCCAATATGCACGGTCGCTTATTTTGCCTCAATTGAGGAGTTTCTATTAAGTTGTAAAAACGACTTTATCCCCTCCCGTTCTCTTTATAGATAGTTTAGGATGAAAGTGATTTTATCCAGTCAGGCAAATCCCACTTATTACAGTCATTACCTGACTGGAAATCACTAGGTTCAACCTAAATTATCTATAGTATAGTACAACCCTTGAGGATTGTACTATATATGTACCACTGGGGAGAGGGGTTAAACAGGTAGTTATTGGTATTCTGTTAGCTTTACAGCTGAATAAATATATTACTTGTTACTACAGGAGGAAATAGGAGTGGTGCTGCCGGGGATTAAAGTCAAAGATTAATAGTACTTTGTTATTTACGTTAATTATGGCAAATTCCAAGCTTAATTTTTGATGAAGAAATAATCAACAACGTTTTTGGGCTGTTATTTCTTCATCAAAAATTCCTAAATAACAAAGTAGTATTAATTTAGTAAAATTTCTGAACATTGCACCTGCTTCAGTGTATTGTTATAATTTTTTTTATACCCACTAACGCAATGGGGGATTTTAATGCAAAGAGTTGTTTTTCTTGTAGATATGAACGCATTTTTCATAAGCTGTGAAATGGCGCGGAATGCTGAACTGAAGGGTAGACCTGCAGCTGTTGCCGGGGACCCTAAAAATCGGAGTGGAATTATTCTTGCAGCTAACTATGAGGCCAGAAGGTTTGGGGTAAAAACCACCATGGTGCTGCACGAAGCTAAGAAATTATGCCCCGACTTGATCCTTGTACCTCCTGACCGTGAGCTATACAGCCAAAATTCCAGGGAGGTTATGAGAATACTCGGCAGGTATACACCGGTAATTCAGCAGAACAGCATTGATGAGGCGTGGCTGGATTTGACGGGCTGTGAAGCTTTATTCGGTAAGCCTAGGGATATTGCGGAGAAGATAATGAAAAACATAATGGAAGAGCTGGATTTATGGTGCTCAATTGGCATTTCAGAGAATAAGTTCCTTGCAAAAATGGCCTCGGAAATGCACAAACCTATGGGGATTACCGAGATATGGGTGAAGGATATAAAACAAAAGCTGTGGCCTCTGCCTGTGAGAGACATGTATGGTATAGGCAAGCAAATGGAGAAGAAGCTTAACAACCTTGCTATTTTTAAAATAGGGGATATAGCACGGACAGATATTAAGCTATTAGTTAAAGTTTTTGGAAAGTATGGAGAGGAGATTCACAGGCTGGCCAACGGTATAGACCCTTCACCGGTAGAAGAAAATCCTCAGCATGAAAATAAGTCCATTAGCCGCTCGACAACTCTGCCTAAAGATACTGTAGATCTTGATTATGCACAGACTGTTCTGCTTGGTTTGGCTGAGGAGGTAGGCGCGGAGGCCAGAAAGTGTGGTTTTAGGGGAAAGACAGTTTCAATAGCCATCAAGTATAACGATTTTCAATCAATTACAAGGCAAAAATCCATCTCTCCAACCTACCTTACAAAGGATATATATCAAGTCGGCACAGTACTATTAAAGGAAAACTGGAATACACACCGTCCGGTAAGGTTATTAGGTATAGGGCTTGGTAATATAGAAGAAAACTGCGTGGAGCAAATGTCGTTGTTTGACATGATAGATAAATCGACTATAAATATTGCAATAGACAATAAGAAAGAAGAGAAACTCGAAAAGGCTATGGATACTATCCGGGAGAAGTTTGGATTCGATAAAGTGAAACGAGCAAAGGTTATGAAGGTAGAATAAGAGGAATATTTTTGCTTTACACCAACATATCATTAGGATATAATGATAAAGAACTGAATAGTTAAGGCTAGGGGTGCCGAAAGGCTGAGAAAGATTACAATATCTTAACCCTTTGAACCTGAAGTGGCTAGTACCACCGGAGGGAAGCGTAAATATAATATTTGATAATTATTAGCTTACCCTTACGGGTAAGCTTTTTTAGTTAGAGAAAGGAGTACCTAAGATGAGAAGGAAAGATAGACAGATAGAAGATAAAAACGAAATAGAGTCGATATTGCAGAAGGCAGATGTATGCAGGATAGCTATGTGTGATGGCAATATACCTTATATAGTACCTATGAACTACGGATACAGCGACGGCTGCATTTATTTGCACTGTGCAAAGGAAGGGCGCAAACTGGATGTGATTGCTGCCAATAACAACGTATGCTTTGAGGTGGATATTGACCATGAATTGGTTGTACCGCAGGACGCTTCACACTGTACCATGAAGTACCGCAGCGTTATAGGTAGAGGGAAGGCATTTATTGTAGAGAGTGCACAAGAGAAGGTAAAAGCATTAAACCTCCTAATGGAGCATTATACCGGCAGGAGTGGGTATGAATTCCCGGAAAAAATGCTTGATGTAACGGGTGTTATAAAAATACAGATAGAAGAGATGACGGGAAAGAAGCTGGGATATTGAGCTTAGACTTCACTAAATGCAATAAATAGTAATAAAATCTGAGGAGGGGGCTGAAAAATGCAAGACAAATTAATAATTGGCGGAAAAGAAATAACGAACAGGCTTTTTTTAGGTACAGGAAAGTTTCCTTCAAACAGGCTGATACCCGATGTAATTAAAAAATCAGGGTCACAGGTGGTGACGGTAGCGCTTAGAAGGATTGATTTTGACTCGGAAGAGGAAAATATGTTAAATTACATTCCTAAAGACTGTATTCTTATGCCAAACACTTCCGGAGCGAGAAATGCAGAGGAAGCTGTAAGAATTGCAAGACTGGCGAAGGCTGCAGGGTGTGGGAATTGGGTTAAGATAGAAGTTGTATCTGATAACAAATACCTGCTTCCCGATAACTACGAGACTATAAAAGCAACAGAAATCCTTGTAAAGGAAGGTTTTGTAGTACTGCCTTATATGAGTCCCGATTTGATGGCTGCAAAAAGACTGAGAGACGTAGGTGCAGCTGCAGTAATGCCTTTAGGTGCTCCCATAGGTACAAATAAAGGGCTTAAGACAAGAGAACTTGTAAAGATATTAATTGATGAAATAGACCTGCCCATAGTTGTAGACGCTGGGCTTGGCAAGCCTTCGGAAGCCGCTGAGGCAATGGAGTTGGGAGCTGCTGCGGTACTGGTAAATACTGCTATAGCGACGGCGGGGGATCCCGTCATGATGGCTGAGGCCTTTGACCTAGCTGTAAAGTCAGGAAGAAAAGCGTTTATTTCAGGTACAGGTGCCATTAAGGAATATGCAGAAGCGTCTTCCCCTCTTACAGGGTTTTTGAACGGATAAGAGTACTAGAATATAAATTAACTTGTTGTGCTAGTTTCTCTAAGGCCTATTTAAAAGGGGTGCAGGGTCCTCCCTACGGAATCCAATAGAACATTGGCGGGGAAGCGGGGTGTCCCCGCAAAACTGCTATTCTCCTTCCCTTCGAGGGAAGGAGCTAAAGGATGGGTGGCTATAAACTAGCATAACGCGTTAAATTAAGCATAATTTACTCATCAATTGAAAGAAGGAATATCCATGAGTTTTTATGACAAGTTAACAGAGTATAAAAGTATAGATATAGAGAACTTTTTAGAAGGTGTAACCGACGAGGCTGTGCTGAGGGCAATCAACAAAGAACGTTTGACTGACTTTGATTTTCTTACGCTTTTGTCCGATAAGGCCGACAAGCACCTTGAAGCAATGGCTGTAAGGTCAAAACAACTGACTCTCCAGCATTTCGGTAAGGTTATATTCCTTTATACACCCATGTATCTCGCAAACTATTGTGTAAACCAGTGTACTTACTGTGGGTTTAATGTGACAAACAGAATAACCCGTAAAAAGCTGACTATGGAAGAAGTCGAACGTGAGGCGCAGACTATAGCTTCTACAGGTTTAAGGCATATTTTGATTTTAACCGGAGAATCAAGGCCTCAAACTCCTGTTTCATACATAAAGGAATGCGTGGAAGTTCTGAGTAATCATTTCCGGTCGATAGCAATAGAGGTTTATCCCCTTGAAGCTGAGGAATATGCAGAATTGATAGAGGCTGGAGTAGACGGGCTTACAATATATCAAGAGGTATATAATGAAGAAATCTACAGAGATATTCACTTGAAGGGGCCGAAAACCAACTACCGCTATAGGCTGGATGCACCTGAAAGAGCTTGTAAGGCTGCTATGAGAAGTGTAAATATCGGCGCCCTTCTCGGATTGGATGATTGGAGAAGCGAAGCCTTTTTCACCGGACTTCATGCCGATTACCTGCAGACTAAATACTTGGATACCGAAATAAGTGTATCTCTGCCGCGTATGAGACCCCATGTAGGGCAGTTCCAGCCCAAATGCAATGTAAGCGACAGGAATATGGTGCAGGCAATGCTGGCACTGAGGCTTTTTATGCCAAGAGCAGGTATTACGGTATCCACCAGAGAACGTGCCGAGTTTCGTGATAATCTTATAGGATTGGGAGTTACCAAGATGTCAGCCGGTACTACAACCGAGGTTGGAGGGCATACCCGTGATGAAAAAAGCGAGGGCCAATTTGATATATCCGACGGTAGGAGCGTAGAGGAAATGAAACAAGTAATCTACAAAAAAGGCTATCAGCCGGTATTTAAGGACTGGCAGGCGATATAGAGCAGGCTATAAATTATAGGGTTAAGGATGGGGGCTAATGCAAAAGATTTTTAGAATTATAGATGCAAATATAAATAGAGCCTCAGAGGGAGTTCGTGTACTCGAAGACTTGGCGAGGTTTTACTACGATGATAAAACTCTTTCGGAGAAGCTTAAGAGTTTGAGGCATGGAATCAGAAAGGGCATTATGGATTATCTGCCCCAATGCTTGGAAGAAAGGGACTCATCCAATGATGTCGGATTAGCGATATCAAAGGAGCTTAAAGTAGATAATAAAGCCTCATTGACCGAGCTTGTGACTGCAAACTTTAAAAGGCTTCAGGAGGCTTTAAGGGCTATAGAGGAAAACCTGAAGGTGATAGATAAGTATGAACTTTCGAAAGCATATGAAGACTACAGGTTTACTTCATATACCCTTGAAAAGGATTACTTTAATGTAATCTGTAAGGTGAGGAAAAGAGAAAAGCTCGATACTGATTTTTACTGCCTTACTGCTGAAGAATACTCTAAAGGCAGAGATAACATTGAAGTAGTAAAGGCTATGATAAATGCCGGTGTGAAAATAATCCAATACAGGGAGAAGGATAAAAAGCTCCTGCAAAAATACAAAGAGTGTTTGCAGATTCGTGAGTTAACGAGCAATGCAGGGGTTACCTTCATAGTAAACGACGATATTGATATTGCAATACTGGTGAAAGCTGACGGTATACATATAGGGCAGGATGATTTGCCTATAGAAAAGGTAAGAGAGCTTGTGGGGGAAGAAATGATTATCGGACTTTCCACCCACTCACCGGAACAGGCGCAGGACGCAATAAAAAGAGGTGCAGATTATATAGGCGTAGGCCCGATATATAAAACGTTTACGAAAAAAGATGTTTGCGATCCCGTAGGTCTTGAATACCTAGAATATGCAGTGAAAAACGTTAATATTCCCTTTGTAGCTATAGGTGGAATAAAAGAAGATAACATGCAGCAAGTATTGCACAAAGGGGCAAAATGCATTGCAATGGTGACTGAGATAGTCGGTGCGGAAGATATAGAGGCCAAAATATCAAGTGTAAAGCAGAAACTGAGAGGAGATAAATAAACATGAGCTACACAACCCAGATGGAGGCTGCCAGAAAAGGCATAATTACAAATGAAATGAAAATTGTTGCGGAGAAGGAAGGCAAGAATTTAGAAGAACTTAGAGACTTGATAGCTCAAGGAAAGATAGTAATACCTGCAAACAAAAACCATAAAAGCATTGACCCTGAGGGTATAGGGCAGGGTCTCAGGACAAAAATAAATGTAAATCTGGGAATATCAAAGGATTGCTGTAACTTCGACTTGGAATTAGAAAAAGTTAGAAAAGCTTTAGAACTCAAGGCAGAAGCAATTATGGACCTGAGTTCTTACGGTAAAACCCGTGAATTCAGACAGAAGCTTGTTGAGATATCTCCTGCTATGCTAGGTACTGTACCTATATATGATGCTGTAGGCTTTTATGATAAAGAACTTTCAAGTATTACAGCACAGGAGTTTTTAGATGTAGTGGAAGAGCATGCCAAAGATGGTGTAGACTTTATGACTATACATGCCGGGATAAACAGAGCAACAGCCGAGCGCTTTAAAAAGAACGGCAGGTTAACCAACATAGTTTCCAGGGGAGGTTCGCTGCTGTTTGCATGGATGGAGTTAACCGGAAACGAAAACCCCTTCTACGAATACTATGACAAAGTACTGGATATCTTTGAAAAATATGACGTTACAATAAGCCTTGGCGACGCATGCAGACCGGGAAGCATACATGATGCAACCGACGCTTCTCAAATTGAAGAATTGATAGTGTTAGGAGAGCTTACAAAGAAAGCTTGGGAAAGAAATGTGCAGGTAATGATTGAGGGTCCAGGGCACATGGCTATAAACGAAATTGCTGCCAACATGGTATTGGAAAAGAGACTTTGCCACGGAGCCCCATTCTATGTACTTGGACCTCTCGTAACCGACGTTGCTCCTGGATATGACCATATTACCAGTGCTATCGGCGGCGCTATTGCAGCTGCCAACGGTGCAGACTTCCTATGCTATGTTACCCCGGCAGAGCATTTGAGACTTCCTGATTTAGAAGATATGAAGGAAGGAATTATTGCTTCCAAGATAGCTGCTCATGCTGCAGACATTGCAAAAGGAATACGTGGAGCAAGAGAGTGGGATTACAAAATGAGCGTAGCCAGGAAAAACCTTGACTGGAACGGAATGTTTGAGCTTGCCATTGATTCCGAAAAGCCAAGAAAATATCGTGAAAGCTCAATGCCGGAGCATGAGGACTCATGCACAATGTGTGGAAAAATGTGTGCTGTTAGAAATATGAATAAAGTATTAAAGGGTGAAGATATAAACATACTTTAAGTTTAAGCAAGCCCTATATCAAAAAGGTCGTGCAGCTATACTGCCCGACCTTTTGTTATATAATAATGTCAATTACTTACCAGCCAACTGTGATTCTGCCATCTGGATGAGCTGTTTTGTGATGTTTCCACCCACTTTACCTGCTTCGCGGGCAGTTAAATCACCATTATAACCTTGCTTTAAGTTAACACCAACCTGAGAAGCGATTTCAAATTTCATCCTGTTGAGAGCTTCCTCTGCACCAGGAACAACTTTTTGATTATTGTTGTTTGCCATGTTTATCACCTCCTGTAGATATATTGTTTGGAGAAAATTAAATTTTATAGTATGTATATTTTGGGTGTATTGTAAAATTGGTAATTTTCCATAACGGGAGGATTTTAAAAAAATATACCGAATATAAATATTAGGTGTAATTAAGAAAATGTTGTTTAGCTTATGCAGCTCTATAATTGCGTAAAGCAGCTTGTAAAAGCAGGAACAATAATGTCTTATAATTCGGAGGAATTATGTTTTCATTAGATATACAAAACGATACCGTATACTTTAAAGATATCAAGCCGGCAGACTTGCCTTTAATACTTAATTGGTATAACAAGGTAGACGATTTTAAGTTTGCCACCGGCATAGATACGCCTATTTCTCTGGAAAAGTTGACGCGCAAGTATGCTGAAGTTGCAATATGTAGATCTGAGTTTTTTGCAGGTATATATTTGAAAGGTATTAATAAGTTAATCGGGATTGTAAAGGGGAGCCTCAAATACAGAGAAAGTGATTCGGTGTGGATTAGCTCCCTGGCTATAGATACCGATTACCAGAATAATGGTTATGGAACAATGGTGATAGAACTGCTGCTCAAACACCTTAAGCTGAACAATAATATAAACTGCGCATATCTGGCGGTTGTCGAAGAAAACATACAGGGAAGGAATTTTTGGGTAAAGCAAAAATTTCAGACGCTTCGTAAAATGGAAGGTCACCTGACCATACAGGACAGGCCTCAAAACGTTATTATCATGCATAAAAAGTTTTAATTAATAAATTGAAGGTCTAATGATTGTAAATGGACCTATTTCCTATCGATATAAGTATATCCTTCCTATAATATTGTGGTACGATTGGACTAGAAACTTGATACTATAATATTATGTAAATTAACACTTTGTCATGATATACTTAATCCAGATAGCTTGAAATAATATATCGGTTAAGAGCCAGAATGTCCGGACAAAAAGGTTTATAGATATTACGTGCAAGTGGCGAGTTTAAATCTACTATATTGTTGGATTTATACATAGTTTGAAAGTCACATTTTGCCCAATATTACCGAAATATTTCAGGATTATTTCAAAAACATTTCTTTATAGGTTTGACAAACCAAAATTAGACATGTATAATGTTTGTAAATCGAAAAAAATCAATGGCTGAATCTCCTTTTAAATAAGGGGTACGGAGGAACCAATTATTGGGGTTAATCCACTTTTTAAGTGGTAGGGGTGATCCTATTACCCGAACCCGACAGCTAACTTCGGAAGCCGGAAATAGGAGGACCAATGTTTAACTTAAGAAAAATTCTGACAAGTTTTTCAGTAGGTGTTTTGCTTGTGGGTCTTTGTGTTGGAGCAGGATTTGCTTCAGGCAGCAAAACAGGCGTAATAACAGGAGACGGGTTAAATTTACGCGAATCACCGGACACATCTTCTAAGGTATTGACAAAACTTTCTAAAAACACCCAGGTTACTATTATAAGCGACTCAAATGGATGGTACAAAGTTAGTTATGATGGAAAGACAGGCTGGATATCAGGTCAATATGTGACGGTAAAGGTTGTTAAAGAACCTGAGTATGGAGTAATCACAGGTGATGATGTAAATGTAAGGGACAATCCTAGTACATCATCAGACGTAAAAGCTCAACTTTCAGAGGATACAAAGGTTGAAATCCTTGATGAAACCGATGGTTGGTGCAAGGTTAAAGCAGGCAGTGTTACAGGATGGGTAAGCCGTAAATATGTTTCTATAAATAATGGACAATCAGCTACTATAAACGCTGATGATGTAAATTTAAGAAAAAGCCCCAGTACAACTTCAGAGGTAGTCCATGAGCTATACGAAGGGGAAAAAGTTAGTGTACTCGAGAGTTCCGGCGATTGGATGAAAGTGAAGACTCTGGATGGAAAATCAGGCTGGGTGTTTAAAGGTTTTGTATCCGTAAATAAAACTCAAAAGACTTCAAGAAGTGTTGAAAATGTAGTTACTCAAACAGCACCTGAAAAAGATGTTGATGAAAGTAAACCTTCAGCTGATGAAAGCCAGATAGTAAGCTATGCTAAGAAGTTTTTAGGTGTAAAATACGTATATGGCGGATCGTCTCCAAAGGGATTTGATTGTTCAGGTTTTGTTTTATACGTATATGATAAATTCGGTATCAATTTGAATCGTGTTGCTGCCGATCAGGCAAAACAGGGTACAAGAATTAAAAAAGCAGAGTTAAAGCCGGGAGACCTTGTATTCTTTGATACCAATGGCGGACATAACTACATAAACCATGTAGGTATGTATATAGGAAACGGTAAGTTTATACATGCTTCGTCAGGACGTTCTACACACAGGGTTACCATTAGCGATTTGACAGACGGTTTTTACGCCAATGCTTATATGACGGCGAGAAGATTTGTAAAATAAGAACTTCTAGGCGCTCCTTTTGACAAAAGGAGCGTTTTTTAATGTATTCTAAATTCACATTAAAACTAAAATAAAGGGTGACTATGAAACGACCGCTACTGCTTTTCTCAATATCAATGATTGTAGGTATTTTAACTGCCCAATCAACCGGCTCATACCTTTTAGCCTTGTTGATTCCTATATCGGCTCTCGTTTTTTATATCATTGTTTTTTATAAAAAAATTCCTGAGTTGATGGGAATTTTAATTGGTATGTCTATATTTTTCATACTAGGTTCATGTGAATATCTCTATACCGATGGAAAAAATGTATCTAAATTTAATGAGTTTGTAGGAAAAGAAGTTATTATTGAGGGCATTATAGACACCGAGCCGGATATTAGAGAACAGAAAGTCATGTATGCAGTCAAAACTAAAAAGGTGACTAGCGAAGGTATAAGCAAAGAGGTTAGCGGCAGGGTGCTGTTCACTACCCTTAAAGATACTGAGAAATCCATTTTAAGCTATGGAAGGGAAGTAAAGATAACAGGGCAGTTGAATGTACCTAGTGGTAAGCGTAATCCGGGAGGTTTTGACTATCGCAGGTATTTGGCTGGCTCGGGTATGACAGCCACAATTTATGCTTCGGGGAATAATGTAATCACCGGTAAAAGCACAGGAGGCAATTTTCTTGTTACCACGGGATTAAATATCAGAAATAGAATTGTAGGTGTGATTAACGCAAGCTTACCGATGCAGCAGGCAGGATTGTTAAATGGAATGCTCATAGGGTACAGGGAAGGCCTGACTAAAGAAGTAGAGGAGGCTTTCAGTGATGCTGGCTTAACGCATCTGATGGCAGTTTCTGGAGCAAATATTGCTTTTATAGTATTCCCTTTGGTTTTTATATTCCGTAAAATGTATCTGAAGCAAAGGACTGCAAATGCTATTATTATAGGTATACTGGTGCTTTTTGTGTTTGTCACCGGTTTTTCGCCTTCGGTGCTCCGGGCAGTTATTATGGCTATAACGGTGCTGGTAGGTCAAATGCTAAGAAGAGAAACCGATGTAATAACCAGTATAGCCTTTGCAGCAATGCTTTTAATGTTTTATAATCCTTATTCCATCTTCGATATAGGATTTCAGCTTTCTTTTGCAGCGACTCTATCTCTCATTATGTTTTATAAAAGTATAAAAAGCTTCATTGATTTCAAATATATACCCAATTTCATAGCAGACGTCATGGCTGCAACCTTGGCGGCGCAGGTTGGTGTATTACCTATTACCACCTTTTATTTCAATAAAATATCTTTGATTTCCGTTGTTTCCAACATACTAGCCGTTCCGGTTGTCCAGATAATCAGTATTTTAGGTTTTGTTATGGCTATACTGGGACAGATAAACGTAGTACTGTCTCAGATTCTAGGTTATATTAACTATACATTTTTAACCTTTGTTTTGTACGTTACCAAAATAAGTTCCGAGCTTCCCTACGCAACGATAAAGGTTATTACACCTTCAGTACCTATAATTATAGTTTACTATATACTGATAGTATTTTTCCTATGGTATAAGCCTAAATATAACGTAAAAGTTAGGCATAAGCACTATGCAGCAGCGGTAGGGATAATTATGCTGGTAGTAATTATAAACTTGCTTTTACCTAAAAATCTTGAGGTTGTTTTTATTGATGTTGGACAGGGCGATTCAGCGTTTATAAGAACTCACAGCGGTAAAACCGTATTAATTGACGGAGGAGGCCGTGCAGTCAGAACACAGTCGGAAGCAAGTGTAGGAGACACAGTTGTTGTCCCTTTTCTTTTAGATTATGGAGTGACAAAGCTGGATGTAGTAATTGCTACACATGGCCATGAAGATCATGCACAGGGGTTGGAAGCTGTATTAAAAAGCATTAAGGTAGACAATCTGGTAATACCTTATAGTTCGGATACCGAGGAATTCAAGCAGCTCCTGAATATATCAAGGGATAGGAATATCCAAGTTACAAGGTGTGAAACAGGGGACGATATTAAGATAGATGGAAAAACTTATTTTACAACTCTTTTTCCGAAAAAAAGCCAAAGTGATATGGCTTTAAATGAAAGATGTTTGGTGCTAAAATTGTATTACAAGGACATAAGTATACTATTTACCGGAGATATAGAGAAGGGGACGGAAAATACTCTGCTTGAAGAAAATGCCGATATAAAAGCAGATGTTCTTAAGGTTGCTCATCATGGCTCAGCAAGCTCAACTGGGGAAGAATTTTTGAAAAGGGTAGCACCTAAGGCAGCTGTTATCAGTGTCGGAAAGAATAATTTTGGACACCCTTCACCTATAGTTATTGACAGGATTAGCGATAGCCGAGCAAAGATTTTCAGAACCGATGAATCGGGTGCTGTCATACTTACGTCTGATGGAGAAAATATTAAAATTAGGACGACGCTGCAAAACAAAAGCAGTGCAGAGTAATAAATCGGACAAGAAACCTAGGGAGTAATTTAATGAGTATAGATATTCTAAAAGATGATTTAAAGAAAAATAATTTAAGAAGCCTTTATCTTTTTTACGGCCCGGAGGATTACCTTAAAAAGTACTATACCGAAGGTATAGAAAAGCAGCTGCTTACCGAGGACATGAAAACCCTGAATAAGATAGTTCTTGAAGGTAAGGTTGATGTCAGGAAGATAACGGATAATTGTGAAACCATGCCGGTTTTTTCCGAAAGGAAGGTAGTAATAGTTAAAAACTCAGGAATATTCAAGTCTAAGAAAAAATCGGACGAAGCTGAAGGAAAGGGCAAAAGCAAGGGGCAAAATGACGAGCTGGTTTCTTATTTGCAAAATGTACCCGATTATAACTGCTTGATTTTTTATGAAGAAGAGATAGATAAGCGAATGAAAGCCGTTGATGCTATAAAGAAAAATGGCCTTATTGTAGAGTTTGCTTATCAGAAGCCCCCGGAACTGGTGAAGTGGGTAGTGAAGGTATTCAAATCCCATAAGAAGGAAGTTGATCCGATGACAGCTGCACAGCTTATTGATATAAGTGAGCAGGGAATGACGGAAATACTAAATGAGATAAACAAGCTTACATTGTATCTCGGGGACAGGACAAAAGTGACTGGGGCGGATATCGAAAAGGTATGCACAAAATCGGTAAAAAGCAGGATTTTTGATCTTACTGATGCTGTAGCGGAAAAGAATGCATCCAAAGCGCTAATATTATTAAATGATATGATAATATTGAAGGAGCCAATGCCTAAGATACTGTTTATGCTTGCAAGGCAGTTTAGGCAAGTGTTGGAGATGAAGCTGCTTGGTGAGGATGGGCTTAATTCAGGGGAGGCTGCTTCTAAAATGGGTATTACGCCTTATGCCGCAGGCAAAATCTTAAAACAGGCAAAAAGCTTTACAGTAGACATGTTGAAAGAAGCAGTAGAGGCATGCCTTGAGTTTGATGTTGCTATAAAGACGGGTAAGATGAATGATAGAATAGCAGCAGAGCTCCTGATAGCTAGATTTTCTACAAAATAAACATATATATAATATTTATAGCTGTAATAAAGTAATTGAAAAGTAATTTTTAGATGGTTGAATGGTATTTACTGTAAGAGTTTCCCTAGCTGGAAACCACTTTTGCATTTGGTGATTCAAGATACCCTAATTGTTGTAAAAACTAAAAAAATTGAATACTACACCCAAATAGCTTATAATAAATTCTAAAACATATGTGCTATATTAATTCATTACTACTTTGTTATTTTGGAATTATGATGAAGAAATAACAACCCAAAAACGTTGTTGATTATTTCTTCATCAGCAAATTAAGTTAGAAATTTGCCATAACTAAGGTAAATAACAAAGTAGTGTTATACTAATGAAAAACTCCGGAACAGCAGGTGGAATAATGGGAGAAAAATTGTGGGTTTACAAAGAAGTACCCGAGGAAAAAGTAAAGGAAATATGTAATAAAGCCAGTGTGTCGGATTTATTGGCAAAGATATTTCTTGGTAGAGGGATTGAGGATTGCGATTATATTAAAAGGTTTTTAAACCCATCACTGGCTGAATTGCACGATCCATTTCTGATGAAAGACATGGATAGGGCTGTTGCAAGAATTGTCAAAGCCATAAACAGTAAAGAAAAAATCATGGTTTTCGGTGATTATGATGTAGATGGCATAACAAGTACGTCAATACTATATGACTTCCTTTGTGCGCAAGGCGCCAGTGTGGGCTTTTATATACCCGACAGGATAAATGAAGGTTATGGCCTATCAATTTCTGCTATAGACAGGGTAATCCAAGGCGGTGTTTCGCTGATAATTACTGTCGACTGTGGTATTACTGCAGTTGAAGAGGTTAAATATATAAAAGATAATAATATCGATATAGTCATTACCGACCATCATGAATGCAAAGGTGAGCTGCCTCAATGTGACGCAGTAATTAATCCGTGGCGAAATGATTGTCCCTATCCTTTCAAAGAACTGGCCGGGGTTGGAGTGGTTTACAAGTTAATAAATGCTATTTGTATAGATAGGGGCCTCGGAGATTTACACCACCACTATCTTGATTTGGTTGCCGTGGGTACCATTGCAGATGTAGTACCTTTGGTGGGAGAAAACAGGATAATAGTGAAACAGGGGCTTTTAAAGCTTCACAGTACTTCGAATATCGGACTTAAAACAATTATAAATAATTGTGCACTAAAGGATAAGCCTATTACTTCGTGGACAGTCAGCTTTGTAATCGCTCCAAGGATTAATGCAGCAGGGAGGATAGGCGATGCCGGCAGGGCTGTAAGACTGTTTATTACACGAGATTCAGCAGAAGCTATGGATATAGCCTTGAAATTGCACGATGAGAATAAATTTCGACAGGACACTGAGCTTGAAATATTGCAGCAGGTATTGAGTATTATTGATAGTGATGTAAAGCTACAGGAAGAAAAAATAATAGTTGTTGCAGGTGAGGGATGGCACCATGGAGTCATTGGAATAGTGGCCTCCAAAATAACCGAAAGGTATCATAGACCATGTATACTGATTTCAGTGGAAGGTGAAATCGGCAAGGGCTCGGGTAGAAGTATAGATTGCTTTAATCTTTTTAAGGCACTTGTAAACTGTGAAGAGCTACTTGAAAGGTATGGAGGGCATGAGCTTGCAGCAGGTTTAACAATAAGAAGTGAAAAGATATCATTATTAAGAACTATGATAAATGAATACGCAGCTTCTTGTCTTACAGATGAGGATCTGATTCCTAGGGTAAAAATTGATGTTCGTTTAAGTAAAAGTGACGTTACTTTAGATAGCGTGAATGAGATAGAAATGCTTGCACCCTTCGGAGCGGGTAATCCAAGTCCTGTATTTGGATATGAAGGACTTAAAGTTGAGGATATAAGGACAGTTGGTGATAATAAGCACCTAAAGTTGAGGCTGGAGGATCGTGGAGCTTTTTTTGACGCAATAGGTTTTAATATGGGTAGCCTGATGGACTCTTTCGAGGTCACAGATTTGCTGGATGTAGCCTGTTCTCTTGAAATAAACACATGGAACTCAATCAAGAAGCTGCAGCTAAACCTTAAGGATATAAGGGAAAACCATGAAATAACTATGCAAAACCGCTACTTTTATAGCTTGGATAAATGTATTAAGCTTGACTCTTTAAATTCAGGTAAAAGCTTTGACGAAGTAACTTATAAAAATAATATTATTTCCGATGAGGATTTTATAAAGAAAATATTGTCGTTTTCCAAAGACTGTATCAAAGCAGCAGTACTTGTAAACTCGATGGAAAGTGCCAAAAAGCTTGAAATTTTGTTAGAAAAATCAGAATTAGGTATTAAAAAAATATATAAAGTTTGTTATACTGATTCTAGCGATATTGACATTACTAAAATTAATATAATTATTAATCCCGATCCTGAAAAGGTTCCATTAAGGCAGTTTAGTAAAGTAGTATTTTTTGGTGAATGGATTAATAAGGCTTACATGAAAGTATTGACTGACAAGGTTGATGGTGAGAAAATATTTGTTTACTGTGATACGGGGATCAGGAGCCTCGATGCTGACGTGTTTGTACCGGAACGGCGTGACTTGGTTGCGGTTTACCAATATATTAAAGCAAGTGGAAGTAAACAATTGCTAATAGGAAACCTTTTTTTATTTGCAAAGAGGATTTCAAATAGCTATAAAATATTTATGAATTACTTCAAATTGAAAAAAAGTATCGAGATATTTGAAGAGTTAGGTTTAATGGAGTCGGAACCCTATGGAGAATTCGGTATGTCTATTATAATTAACTCTAATGAGAATAAGAAGGCAAATCTTGAAAGCTCGATACTATATAAAAGGCTTCAGGATTTAAAAAGCCAGGTAAAGGGAGCGTAAGTATTTCAATAAAAATAAATAATAATGCATGTTGTAAGAAATAAGCCTAAGCTTAGTGAAGGCTCATGCAATGCAACTGCCAGCAAGGGGGATATGATTTATGGATTTAAAATCCAAACTCAGACATGTTATGGACTTTCCGAAGGAAGGTATAGACTTCATTGACATTACTACAGTACTTCAGGATGGTGAGGCATTTAAGGAATGTCTCGATACTATGAAAGAAGCAGTTATGAAAATGGGAGATGTTGATTTGATAGTAGGGCCTGAGTCAAGGGGCTTTGTTTTTGGTGCTCCTTTGGCATATGCTATGGTCAAGGGATTTGTACCCATCAGAAAGAAAGGTAAGCTTCCCTATAAGACTATAAAGGCAGAATATGAGCTTGAATATGGTACCGATGTACTTGAAATGCACCAAGATGCTGTTAAACCTGGTCAGAAGGTAGTAATAGTAGATGATTTGTTGGCTACAGGAGGCACCACCGAAGCAAATATTAAGCTTGTAGAACAGTTAGGCGGCGAGGTGGTAGGTGTAATATACTTCATTGAGCTATCATTCCTTAACGGAAGGGAAAAGCTTAAAAATTACAATGTGCACTCACTGCTTCAATTTTAAAAAAATATAATATAATATAGCTAATTTAAGTATAGGGGGCGGCGAAGCCCTCTTGCTCGCTTTTAAACATATATTTTCGTAGCAATTTACTTAATAGAATTTGGACATAGTTCGGTATCTATATATATCATTCCAAATGGATTTATGGCTCTGGAGGGATGGCGATGATTGACAGCTATAGCGAGTTGGTAAATAAAATAAAAAAATATGATCCTAATTGCGATTTTACTTTGCTGGAAAAAGCATATTGGCTGTCAAAAGCAGCTCATGGGGGGCAACTGAGGGTATCGGGGGAACCCTATATTATCCACCCTGTTGAAGTTGCCTTAATTTTGGCAGAGCTTGAATTAGACTGCACATCAATAGTTGCTGCAATCCTGCACGATACCATTGAGGATACTACCTGTACCTATGAAGAGCTCAAGGATAAGTTCGGGTTGGAAGTAGCAACTCTGGTTGATGGAGTTACAAAGCTGGGGAAAATACCCTATACCACCAAGGAGGAGCAGCAGGCTGAAAACTTAAGAAAAATGTTCCTTGCCATGGCGAAGGATATACGAGTCATATTGATAAAGCTGGCAGACAGGCTTCACAATATGAGGACTCTTAAGTACATGAGCCCAGAGAAACAGGTGGAGAAGGCAAAGGAAACACTGGAAATATATGCGCCTCTTGCTCACAGACTCGGTATATCCAAGATTAAGTGGGAACTTGAAGATATAAGTTTAAGATACATTGAGCCTAAAGGATATTATGAACTGGTTGATAAAATTGCTAAGAAAAGAAAAGAAAGAGAAGCATATATAGGAGAGATTATAAAAACCCTCCAGGATAAAACAGAAGAACTGGGAGTTGAGGGTGCCCATATAGACGGTAGGCCCAAGCATTTCTACAGTATTTACAGAAAGATGGTAAACCAAAACAAGACACTGGAACAGATATATGACTTGTTTGCCATCAGGATTATTGTAAATTCTGTAAAAGATTGCTATGCGGTGCTTGGATTGGTGCACGAGCTTTACAAGCCAATGCCCGGTAGATTTAAAGACTATATTGCAATGCCCAAGCCAAATATGTACCAGTCATTGCATACCACGCTCATAGGTCCTGAGGGCCAGCCCTTTGAAGTGCAGATACGTACTTGGGATATGCACCGTATTGCAGAGGTGGGTATAGCAGCACACTGGAAGTACAAGGAAGGCAACTCTGGAGGCAGTGACATTGACAACAAGCTTGCATGGCTAAGGCAGCTGTTGGAATGGCAGAAGGAAATGCGCGATGCCAACGAGTTTATGGAAACCCTTAAGATAGATCTTTTTACAGACGAGGTTTTTGTATTTACTCCCAAGGGCGATGTTATAAGCTTACCCGTTAATTCAACGCCTATAGACTTTGCTTATGCAATACACAGTGCAGTGGGCAACAAAATGATGGGCGCAAAGGTCAATGGCAAAATAGTTACTCTCGAATATGCCCTTAAAAACGGAGATATAGTTGAAGTACTTACCTCAGCCAATGTACATGGCCCTAGCCGTGATTGGCTTAAGATTGCAAAGAGTTCTCAAGCCAAAAATAAAATAAACCAATGGTTTAAAAAAGAAAAAAGGGAAGAGAATATCATAAGGGGCAAGGAGATAGTTGAGAAGGAGCTGAAGAAGCAAGGCCTCCAATTCAATCAGTTATTCAAGCCTGAGTGGATTGATATCATACTGAAAAAGTATACCTTTACTACTCTTGAGGATCTTTATGCCGGTATCGGATACGGCGCACTTACAGCGAATAAGGTGATTTCCAGACTAAAGGAAGAATATAAGAAGACATTAAAACCCGAAGAGTTGGAAGAGGCTTTACTCGAAGCAACCAACCACAATAAAAATGACCGTAAAAAGAAGTCCATACCCGAAAATGGTGTTATTGTTAAGGGTATTGATAATTGTCTGGTAAGGCTATCCAGATGCTGTAATCCCGTCCCTGGAGATGAGATATTGGGCTATATAACAAGAGGTCGAGGAGTATCGGTCCATAGAACCGACTGTTCTAATATTGGCAGTGGCATAGAGTCTGAAAACCGTTTGATAGAAGTAAAATGGTATACCACCAGTAACGCTGCTTATAAAGTTGACATAAACGTTATGGCAAACGACAGGACTGCCTTGCTGATGGAAGTAACAAACGCAATAGGTGAATCAAGAATACCTCTAAGGGCAATAAACGCCAGGACTACAAAGGAACAGATTGCTATAATAAATCTCACACTTGAGATAACAGATACAGAGCAATTAGAGAAAATTCTTAAAAAACTTAAAAAGATTGACAGTGTGTTTGAGGTAACCAGAAGTAAGCAGTAAAACCGGGAGATAAAGAAAAATGAGAGCTGTAGTGCAGAGAGTTTCAAATGCAAAGGTGTCGGTTGATGGGCAGGTTATAGGTGAAATCGGAGAAGGACTCGCAGTTTTGCTTGGAGTAGGGACGGAAGATACCGACAAGGATATTGCATATTTAGCTGATAAGATAGTAAACCTAAGAGTTTTTGAGGATGAAAACGGGAAGATGAATATATCTTTACTTGATAAACAGGGGGAGCTTCTGATTGTATCGCAGTTTACGCTATATGGAGACTGCAGAAAAGGGAAGAGGCCCAGCTATGACAAAGCTGCAAGGCCTCAAGACGCAGAGGACATATACAATAGCTTTGTAGAAACCTGCAGGGGCTATGGCATTAAAGTGGAGACAGGAAAGTTTCAGGCCATGATGATGGTAGAGATACACAACAATGGCCCTGTAACTTTGCTTTTAGACAGTAAAAGGGAGTTTTAACTCCTCAGTTTACTGTTTGAGCTTTATACTTTCTGAAAAAATGAACAGAATACTCAATAGGAGGTTTATATGATTTTGGAATATTTAACTACAGGTATGTTCAGCTCAAATTGTTATGTTGTGGGTGACAATGGAGAGGGGGTAATTATCGACCCCGGAGCAAACTATACCGAAATACTCGAACTTGTAGAAAAATCAGGGCTAAAGATAAAGTATATAATTCTGACCCATGGACACATAGACCACATTTGCTCTGTGGATGAATTACGCAGCAAAATTGACGCGAAAGTAATAATGCACCAGGATGATAGCGAGTTTTTGACAAACTCTTTATTTAATGGTGCATTTATGATGGGGCGTAATAATGCCTTTAATCCTGCTGATGAATTTGTAAAGGATAAGGATGTACTTAGTGTAGGTGGGTTGATTTTTGAAATAATCCATACTCCGGGGCACACCCCTGGGTGTATTTGTATAAAGGTTGGCAATACCTTGTTTACCGGAGATACACTATTCAAAACTTCTATAGGTAGGACGGATTTGGCAAAAGGGGATTATGGTGCGATAATAGACTCCATCAAGACTAAATTGATGAATCTGGATAATGAAGTTATAGTATACCCAGGGCATGGGGATTCTACAACTATAGGTTTTGAAAAAAGGCATAACCCTTTTATTAATATGTAAGGATAACTTTAGGGAGAACCTTAATGATATTGTATATTAAGCTTGAGGGACAAGAGTTTAAATACCAAATCGAGGATGTAGCCAGGCTGTTTTTATGCGACGAAGAGATAATATTTTGTGAAAATGAGCCTCCGGAGGATTTCGGGGGAATTTTTCTATCAGGTAGTTTTGGAATGCAAAGCGGTAGAGCTGTGTTCGAGTTGGGCATAAAGGAAAACAGGGCGGGCAGATTGAACTGTTTAAGTAGCATGGCTATACCCTTAGTTTATGATGCTTGCGGACAAATTGAACATGAAAATAGGAAAGCTGTTAGAAGAATAGTCAAGAAAGAGATATATAGGGTGTTATCGGAGTGCACAGGGAAGAAAATGCCTTGGGGTATACTGACGGGAATCAGGCCGGCAAAGATTGTCCACGAGCTTATGGAAAAAAACATGCCGCGGGAAGATATACTCAACACTTTAACACAGTATTATATGCTTTCAGAAGACAAAGCAGTTCTTTTATATGAAGTAGCTTGTACCGAAAGGTCTATATTAGAGAAAACAACCGATGATTTAATCAGTTTATACATAGGGATACCCTTTTGCACTACACGGTGCGTTTATTGCTCCTTTACATCAAACCCTACCGGAGGAAAGTACGGTGCAATGGTAGGCGATTATATTAAGGCTCTGAAAGCTGAAATAAGCGGTGTTAGAGAGCTTATTAGAGAAAGAGGCTACAAAATTCAGAGTTTGTATATCGGTGGTGGAACTCCCACAGCCATTCAAAGTGGACTGCTGAAAGAGTTATTGGAGTTCATTGAGGAAACTTTTGATTTAAGCCATTTGGAAGAGTATACTTTAGAGGCAGGGCGTCCGGATACCATTGATGAGGAGAAGCTTAAAGTAATTAAAGACAGTAAGGTGAGCAGAATAAGTATAAACCCTCAGACAATGAATGACGAGACTCTTAAGGTTATTGGCCGAAACCATACATCCAAGGATATAATAAATGCCGTTAGCCTTGCACGCAGAATGGGCTTTGATAATATAAATATGGATGTGATAATAGGTTTGCCGGGAGAAAGCCCCGAGATGTTTGAAAATACCTTGCAGCAGATAGCCGAGTTGAAACCTGAAAGTCTTACTGTACATACTATGGCAATAAAAAGAGCGTCAAAGCTAAATGAAGAAAAGGAGCAATATAGGCTGATTTCTGCCGATGAAGCTTCATACATGATTGATATGGCCCCGAAATATGCTAGTGATATGGGAATGGTACCCTACTATTTATACAGACAAAAAAATATGCTGGGAAACCTGGAAAATATAGGATATTGCAAGCCGGGATCCGAAAGTATTTATAATATTCAGATAATGGAAGAAAAGCAGACCATTATAGCCCTTGGGGCTGGAGCTATCACAAAAGTTGTATACCCGTCAGAAAATAGGATTGAAAGAGCTTTTAATGTAAAGAGCCTTGAAGACTATATCAGCAGGGTGGAAGAAATGATAGAACGTAAGAAAGAGCTATTGATTTGAAAATCGTATTGACAATAGGAATTTGCATAATTAAAATATAACTAATACATAATAATTCTAAAAACGATGAAAGGGAAAAGTAGCCAGTACTACCTTCAGGGAGAAAGCACCGTGACTGTGAGTGTTTTTAGGATAAGGTTGGCGAAAGAACACCCCGGAGTTGATTGGTTGAAAGCATGCATAAATGCAGCCGGTAAGCCAGTACGCATGTTCAGCGTTAAAGGAACTTAGAGTGGGCTGTGAAGCCTATTAGGGTGGTACCACGGGAATATGCCTCTCGTCCCTTACACAGGGATGAGGGGCTTTTATATTGTCAAATTGACTACGTTTTAAGGAGTGGAAAAAATGCTTACGCAAGCGCCTAAGGGGACGAAGGATATACTCCCTTCAGAAGTCTACAAATGGCAGTACATCGAAAAGATAATTGCCGAGCTTTGCAGAAATTATGGATATAAAGAAATACGTTTACCAGTGTTTGAGCATACAGAGTTGTTTCAGAGGGGTGTAGGAGACACCACCGATATAGTGCAGAAGGAAATGTATACCTTCACTGACAAGGGAGGAAGAAGCATTACCCTGCGTCCTGAGGGAACTGCCGGTGTAGTAAGGAGTTATATAGAGCATGGAATGGCTTCACTTCCACAGCCTATAAAGCTTTATTATAATATTACAGCCTATAGGTATGAAAAAATGCAGAAGGGCCGTTACAGAGAGTTCCATCAGTTCGGTGTAGAGGCTTTTGGTTCCGAAGGCCCGGGTATTGATATTGAAATAATAAGTATGCTTATTATGCTTTTCGACAGACTGGGTGTAAAGGATATAGCACTAAACATAAATAGTATAGGTTGTCCGGAATGCAGGAGCAAGTATAACGAAGCATTGAAGGAGTACCTAAAGGACAGACTTGAAAATCTTTGTGAAACATGTAAAACAAGATTTGAAAGAAATCCTTTACGAATAATTGACTGCAAAGAGGAAAAATGTAAAACTCACACAGTAAGCGCCCCTGCTTTGATTGAACATCTTTGTGAGGGGTGTGAACAGCACTTTGAGGGTATGAAAGCAGGATTGGACAACCTTGGAATTGCTTATAATGTGGATAAGAATATCGTAAGGGGACTAGACTATTATACCAAAACCGTATTTGAGTTCGTCTCAAAAAATATTGGATCTCAGGGTACGGTATGCGGTGGAGGAAGGTATGACGGTTTGATTGAGGCGTGCGGCGGTAAGGCGACTTCCGGTATCGGTTTTGCAATCGGTATTGAAAGGCTTCTTCTTGTTATGGAAGCTCAAGGTATAAGCATACCTGAGACTCAAGGGATAGACATATTTGTTGCTACAATCGGAGACAAGGCTGAAAAGTATGCCGAGAAGCTTGTCTACCAGTTGAGGGGTAATGGGATAAACGCTGAAAAGGACCTTATGAAACGAAGCCTCAAGGCTCAGATGAAATATGCAGATAAGCTCGGAGCTGTTTATTCAGTAGTTTTGGGTGATGATGAAGTGGATAACAACAAGGCTGTCTTGAAAAATATGACTAACAGAGAGCAAAGGGAAGTTTCTCTTGACTCCATTATTGAAGAGTTAAAGAAGTAATTATACCGATAAATATAAGATTTGTAGAACTATTTGCGGAATCACGAAATTATAATAAATTTGATATAATACGGAGGTAAAGAAGATGGGAGAATCAATATATGGTTTGCAAAGAACCCATAAATGTGGTGAGTTAGGACTTGCAAACGTAGGTGAAATTGTAACTGTAATGGGATGGTCTCACAAAAGAAGAGACCTTGGAGGAGTAATATTTGTTGACTTAAGAGATAGGTCAGGAGTCCTTCAGGTGGTATTTAACACTGCTATAGACCAGGAACTATTTGCAAAAGCTGAAGGTATAAGGAGTGAGTATGTACTTGCTGTAGTAGGTGAGGTGGTAAAAAGAGCTCCTGAAACTGTTAATTCAAAGATTCAGACAGGGGAAATCGAGGTTATTGCTAAAGAGTTAAGAATCTTAAGCCAGGCTGAAACACCACCGATTTATATAGAAGAGGATTCCGATGTTAATGAGTCAGTAAGACTTAAGTACAGATATATTGACTTGAGAAGGCCTGATATGCAGAGAAATCTTATATTAAGGCATAAAGTAGCTAAAATAGCAAGAGATTATTATGACGAAAACGGCTTCCTGGAGATAGAAACTCCTATGCTGACAAAGAGTACTCCGGAAGGAGCCAGGGATTACCTCGTACCGAGCAGGGTGCAGCCAGGTAAATTCTTTGCGCTTCCTCAGTCACCACAGCTTTTTAAGCAGCTTTTAATGGTTTCGGGCTTTGACAGATACATCCAAATAGTAAAATGCTTTAGAGATGAAGACTTAAGAGCCGACAGGCAGCCTGAGTTTACCCAGATAGACCTTGAAATGTCCTTTGTAAACGTAGAAGATGTATTGACCATAAACGAAGGCTTTGCAAAGAAAGTATTTAAAGAAACTCTTGATGTAGAGTTGGAAGCTCCATTCATAAGAATGCCTTACCAGGAGGCTATGGACAGATTTGGGTCAGACAAGCCGGACATCAGGTTTGGACTTGAGCTTGTAAACATATCGGATATTGTGGAAAACTGCGGCTTCAAGGTATTTGCCGATGCGGTTAAAAACGGTGGAAGTGTAAGAGCGATTAATGCAAAAGGCTGCGGAGCAAAGTTCAGCAGAAGAGAAATCGATAGCCTTGTTGAATATGTAAAAATATACAAAGCAAAAGGTATGGCATGGATTGTAGTGGAACAAAATGAACTTAAGTCTGCTATCACCAAGTTCTTTAACGAGGATGAGGTTAAAGCCATACTTGATAGAGTTCAAGCTGAGCCAGGAGACCTTATTTGCTTTATTGCAGATAAAAATGAAGTAGTTTATGATGCTCTCGGACAGTTAAGGCTTGAGTTGGCTAGAAGGCTTGAATTGTTAAACAACAATGAGTTTAAGTTCCTTTGGGTTACTGAATTCCCACTTCTCGAATATGATGCTGAGGACAAACGCTGGGTAGCAAAACACCATCCGTTTACTTCCCCTATGGACGAAGATTTACAGTATCTGGATTCCGACCCCGGTAAGGTGCGTGCAAAGGCCTACGACCTTGTGCTAAACGGTGTGGAAATTGGTGGCGGTAGTATAAGGATACATATACAGGAGCTGCAGGCAAAGATGTTTGAATTGCTTGGATTCACAACTGAGCAGGCATGGGACAGATTTGGCTTCCTCCTTGAAGCATTCAAATACGGTACACCTCCTCACGGCGGAATGGCCTATGGACTTGACAGGCTTGTCATGCTTATGGCTGGAAAGAGCAGCATAAGAGATGTAATAGCTTTCCCGAAAGTACAGAATGCGTCCTGTGTAATGACAAATGCACCTGACTTCGTAGAAACTAAGCAGTTGAAGGAATTAAAGATAAAAACTGAATCCTAATATAAATAAAAATAGTTTTTACCCCCTTTAAGTTGCAACTTAAAGGGGGTAAAAATTTTACTAACCCTTTTCAAAACGGAAGGGTATGCGATATAATAAACTGTATACATTTGTAAGGAGGGATTTGATATATTTAAGTCGATTGAAAACCCCAGACTAAGGGAAGCTCTTGATTGGGGAGTACACATTTTGATAGCAGTAGCCATTGCGCTATTTATTGTAACCTTTGTTGCCCAGAGGACGGTTGTGTTTAGTATTTCGATGCAGCCAACCCTTTATGAAAAGGACAACCTTATAGTGGAAAAAATTACTCCGCGGTTTGGGAGCCTAAAACCGGGGGATATAGTTACCATAAAAGTTAATGATCCTAGTGTTGTACAAGCCGAGCATGACCCTATAATTAAGAGAGTCATAGCTGTTGAGGGTGACACCGTTGAGATAAAGGACGGACATGTCAAAGTAAACGGAAAGATCATAGAAGAAAAGTATATAAAAGGTGACTTTACTAGAGAGGTAAACCCTGCTTACAGCAATATAACAGTCCCTAAAGGCAGTGTTTATGTACTGGGAGATAATAGAAGTGCTAATATTGTAGATAGCAGGCAAATGGGACCGGTACAGATTGATAAAATCCAGGGAAGAGCAATTTTTAGATTTCTTCCGTTTAGCAAGATAGGTACATTGGAATAAGTGATGAAAGGCCCGCACTTATAGGTGAGTAGTCCCATGGTAGGGATTATTTGTAATATGTGCGGGTTTTCTGTATTGACTACTACTAAAAAAAGATTTATAATTTAAACGATTGTTTAATTTAAAATAAATTTTATGGTGTAGGTTAAAAACATGGGTCAAAACCGTATCAATGCAAGAATGAGAATACTGTTTGCTGCAAGGAAACTATTTGCTCAGCAAGGGTTTGAAGCAACAACTGTACGTCAGATATCTGAAGAAGCAAAAACAAACTTGGCGCTTATTTCCTACCACTTTGGCGGTAAGGAGAATGTCTTTTTTGCACTGTTTGATACTTATTTTCCGATAGACAGTTTTTACGCTGATTTCGATTTTAAAGACCCCGTAGATGGTATAAAAAAGCTAACGGAAAAGATGATAGAATTTAAAGTAGAACACCCCGAGATGGTGTGTATAATACACCAGGAGATACTTATGAACAGCCCGAGGTTGGGGGAGATGAGTAAATACATGTATCCTGTTTTTACACAGCTGAGAGATATGCTGGAAGCCGGAAAGAAGCAGGGGACATTTCACTTTAAATCAATAGATAATACAATGGTGTTCATTATGTCTATAATTACATTCCCATTGAACAATGCTTTTATAAATCCGCTGCTTACCGATGGAAAGCAGGATTTTGAGAGTATTCTTACCGATACATTAAATTTCGTTTTTGATGGCTTAGGATATGTAGGAAAGGTCCTACATAAAAGTGCATTATAGAGTTATAAAAAAATCATGGATATAAATTGGGGTAAAAGGGGGCAAGGAAATGCGGCTTTCTGATGGGCTGCATGCTTATGAAAAAGATATTACATTTAGGGTTGGACGTAGGTTCAACAACAGTAAAACTGGTCATTCTGGATAAAAACGATAATATTATTTACAGCAAGTATCAAAGACACTTTTCCGACATTAGAAAAACTATATTCCAACTGGTTAGTGAAACATATGAGAAGTTTAAGGATGATGATATAACAGCTACAGTTACCGGTTCGGGAGGGTTATCAGTGTCTCATTGGTTGGACCTTCCGTTCGTCCAAGAGGTGATTGCAGGCACAAACGCTGTAGAAAGGTTTATACCGGAAACCGATGTAGCTATAGAGCTTGGTGGTGAAGATGCCAAGATAACCTATTTCAGCGGTGGCATTGAGCAGAGGATGAATGGTACATGTGCAGGGGGAACCGGGGCGTTCATCGACCAAATGGCTGCACTTTTACAAACCGATGCATCGGGTCTCAACGATCTGGCTAAAGGGTATAAGGTGATTTATCCTATAGCTGCCCGCTGTGGTGTTTTCGCAAAGACAGACATTCAGCCGCTTTTAAACGAGGGTGCGGAGAAAGCAGATATAGCTGCGTCAATTTTCCAATCGGTGGTTACACAGACTATAAGCGGATTGGCATGTGGTAAGCCTATTAGGGGGAATATCGCATTCCTGGGGGGACCGTTATACTATCTGTCGGAATTAAGGCAAAGGTTTATTGAGACGCTGGATTTAAAGGATGAACAGGTTATTTACCCTGAGAATTCACAGTTATTTGTTGCTACCGGAGCTGCACTGGCTTCTAAAGACCAGAAAATAATATCTTTTAAGTCTCTAAACCAAAAGCTTCCCGTTTTAAACGAGATTACGGTACATGAGGTAGAAAGGCTAAGACCTTTATTTATTGACGATAATGAGTTGGCTGAGTTTAGGGAAAGACACAAAGGTAATGGAGTCAAAAGGAGGGAGCTTGCTTCTTTTGAGGGAAAATGCTACCTCGGTATAGACGCCGGTTCTACCACTACAAAGGCTGCGTTGATAGATGAAGACGGTGCTCTCCTCTATTCCTACTACGGTAGTAATGAAGGAAGTCCTTTAAATTCAACAATACGCATATTGAAGGAGCTGTACGGTAAACTACCGACGAAAGCGGTTATTGCAAACTCTGCTGTTACCGGTTATGGTGAAGCACTGCTCAAATCTGCTCTTCAACTGGATATTGGAGAAATAGAAACTATAGCCCATTACAAAGCCGCTGACTTCTTCCTGCCTGGGGTTGACTTTATACTAGACATAGGCGGACAGGATATGAAGTGCCTCAAGGTAAAAGATGGGGTAATTGATAACATTATGCTCAATGAGGCTTGTTCCTCGGGCTGCGGTTCGTTTATAGAAACCTTCGCCCACTCGCTTAACATGGGAGTAGAGGACTTTGCAAAGGAAGCTTTGCTGTCCGAAAAACCTGTTGACCTGGGATCAAGGTGTACAGTGTTTATGAACTCAAGGGTAAAGCAGGCTCAGAAGGAAGGGGCTACTGTAGGGGATATATCAGCCGGGCTTTCTTACTCAGTAATAAAAAATGCTCTCCAGAAGGTTATAAGAATAAGAAATCCTAAGGAAATGGGCGAAAAAATCATTGTTCAAGGTGGTACGTTCTATAACGACGCTGTTCTGAGAAGCTTTGAGCTGATATCCGAAAGGGAAGCAGTAAGGCCTGATATAGCGGGACTTATGGGCGCTTTCGGTGCGGCTTTAATCGCCAAGGATAGGTATGAGCTGGGATACCAGAGCACTTTGCTCGGGCTTGAGCAGTTGCAAGAATTCCACTTTGGGACAGATATGAAACGCTGTACTTACTGTGCCAATAACTGTCTGCTTACAGTAAATAAATTCAACGGTGATAAGGAATTTGTTTCTGGGAACCGTTGTGAAAGGGGAGCGGGCGAGGATAAGAAAAAAGAACAGGTACCAAACCTCTTTGACTATAAATACAAGCGTATATTTGGATATTCACCTTTAAAAGAGGTAGAGGCAGTAAGGGGAAGTGTAGGTATTCCGAGGGTATTAAACCTTTATGAAAACTACCCGTTCTGGTATACTTTCTTTACCGAGCTTAAGTTCAGGGTTGAATTGTCCCCAAGATCATCAAAGAAAGTATATGAGCTTGGTATAGAGACCATGCCGTCAGAATCGGTATGCTATCCTGCCAAACTGGTACATGGACATATAATGAGCCTGGTAAACAAGGGTGTGAAGTTTATTTTCTACCCATGCTTGCCTTTTGAGAAGATAGAAAACCAGCATGCTGACAATCACTATAACTGTCCTATTGTTACTTCCTATGCAGAGGTTATAAGAACCAATATGGATGTTCTTAAAGAGCAGAATATCAGGTTTATGAACCCATTCCTCCCATTTGACAACAAAAAGAGATTGGCTCAGAGGCTTTACGAGGAATTTAAGGTGCTTAACATCTCTAAAAAAGAGATTGCCGAAGCGGTAGAAAAAGCTTGGGAAGAGGATGAAAAGGCGAGGCATGATATAAAGATAAAGGGTGAAGAAGTACTAAAGTATCTTCAGGAAACAGGCAAAAAGGGAATAGTATTGGCGGGGCGTCCTTACCATATTGACCCTGAAATTAACCACGGTATTCCTAATATAATTACCGGCTTTGGAATGGCTGTATTGACTGAGGACTCTATTGCACACCTTGGTGAAGTGGAGAAGCCTCTCAGAATTGTAGACCAGTGGACATACCATTCAAGGCTGTATTCGGCGGCAAGCTATGTAAAAACAAAGGAAAACCTTGAGTTAATACAATTAAACTCCTTCGGTTGCGGTCTTGATGCTGTTACCACAGACCAGGTACAGGAGATACTGAACAGCTACGAAAAGATATATACCGTATTAAAGATAGACGAGGGTAACAACCTGGGGGCAGCAAGGATACGTATAAGATCTTTGAAAGCGGCAATGCAGGAACGTGATAAGAATGGATTTAAACCTGTTAAAATTTGTTCAACTGATAAGAGAGTACTTTTTACAGAGGAAATGAGAAAGAAGCATACCATTCTGGCGCCGGAAATGTCACCTATACATTTCCAATTTTTGGAGGAGGCTTTCAGGGCATCAGGATACAATGTTGAAATTCTGCCATCTATAGATAAAAAAGCTGTGGAGGAAGGGCTAAAATACGTACACAATGACGCATGCTATCCTTCAATAATTGCTATAGGGCAGTTGATTGAAGCCCTTAAATCAGGTAAATATGACCTTAACAATACCTCTGTTATGATGTCCCAGACAGGGGGAGGCTGTAGGGCTACAAACTATATAGGGTTTTTAAGGAAAGCTTTAAAGGACGCTGGTTTTGAGAATATACCGGTAATATCTTTAAATGCTATAGGTATTGAAAAGAATCCCGGATTCTCCCTATCACCAGGCCTATTGAATAAGATTATGATGGCTTTGGTGTATGGAGACTTGCTCATGCGTGTCTTATACAGGGTAAGGCCTTATGAGAAGATTAGCGGCTCAGCGAACCTTTTATATGAGGGCTGGGTTGAAAAGTGTAAGGAATCGGTAAGCAGCGGTAAGCATAAACCATTTAAAGAGAATGTCTATAAGATAGTAGAGGATTTTGATAACATAGAAATAACCAATATAAAGAAGCCAAAGGTTGGTCTTGTAGGTGAAATTCTGGTTAAGTTCCACCCTACAGCCAATAACCAGATTGTGGATATTGTTGAGAGGGAAGGCGCAGAGGCTGTAATGCCTGACCTAATGGACTTCTTGCTATATTGTGCTGTTGATGCCAACTTTAAATACACTCATCTGTCCGGAAGTAAGAAAAGCCAGATAATAAACAATATAGCCATATCAGCTATAGAGTACTATAGAAAAGATATGAAAAAGGCACTTAAGAAAAGTAAAAGATTTGACCCTCCATGTACTATATGGGAACTGGCGGAGGGGGCTTCTGATATACTATCGTTGGGCAATCAAACCGGTGAAGGTTGGTTCCTGACTGCGGAAATGATTGAGCTTATACACAGCGGGGCTAAGAATATTGTATGTATGCAGCCTTTTGCATGCCTGCCAAACCATGTTACCGGTAAAGGTATGATTAAGGAATTGAAGCGTAAATACCCCGATTCCAACATTGTAGCTGTGGATTACGATCCTGGGGCCAGCGAAGTAAATCAGCTCAATAGGATTAAGCTCATGCTCTCGGTAGCTTTTAAAAACCTGAAGGCTGACGAACAGTCAAAAAATATAGATAACGTAGATGAACAGGATGAGAATATAGGCATAGGGTAATATCTAATTTCTGTAGAAGTTAATACGGGGAATAATAAAAACAAGCGGAGAGGGTTCAGTCATTCCGCTTGTTTTTATTGTTTGGTAATAATTATTCAAATAAATTCCTTAAGGGAATAGGTAGAGACTACTTACTGAAGTTCTTAACTTCCGGCATATTACTTTTAGCTCTGACTTTTTTCTTTTTTCCCATCGACTTCTGTGTTTCATGCGTTTTAATTGATTTGCTCATCATAAAGCCCAATACTACAAAAGCAGCTAACGCTACCAATGGAATGATTATTTGTGCAGTCATTTATATCACCTATTTTCTAATTTTGCATACCGTACTATTATAAATACTGTATGTAAATAAATCAACTGCAAACCAAGGCTTTATGATTATGACTATTAAACTATAGCAAATTTTTCTATGCTAAAGGTGTTAAGATAGGGATCTTTCATTGTCCCCTTATAGCATTTGAACTCATTAAGCGTGTTTTGATGACCGCAGCATTCACACACAAAATTAAAGCCGTTGAGTTTAAGAAGTTCCATTTCTGGAAGTACCAAAATAACTGATCTACAGTTGTAGCAGTGCACCGATTTGTTTTTTAACATGACCTTTCCTCCCTCGTGCTTCAAGCTATATTAGTCCTTATACTGAAATAGCGCAGTAATATAAAGATTAAATAGAGCGTTTAGGCAATAACATATTAAACCGGTATTTTCTCTCTGTTTTCTGTACACCCGGATTTGAGTTAGCTGATACTAATTTCTCCCAACTGTGATAGGATCAACCTTAATAGATTTGTCTTATTATAAGGCTGACCTTATTTTATATTGAAAACTTTCAAAATGGATACGAAATGATTCTACTATAAAATAAGTTAAAAGGAAAGAGGTTCGACGAAACTAGTTAAAATTCGACATTGGGTTTTTAATATTATAAATGGGACATTGAGTTACTGATATCACCCGGAAATGTGCCAGATTTAAAATTAATAGTTCTCCGTTATCGCCAATTGATTGGGTATTTCGGCTTAGACCTATGGTTGCAGGAATATCAATTGTCATAATATACTTGTCCTCCGAATATTATTTGAAATACGTATATAAATTGCAAAAAAGAATCTACAACGAAGTTCTCCCTAAATCTTTTTTGCAATTTGTTACCTCAAGTTATATTGCGATAATCAAATTTTTCCTTGTAATATCATTATCGCAATTTATATAGTTTAATCAAACAGCTTTTAACGGAGGAAAAAGATGAGTAAAAAATATATGCACAAGGGTAAAAGAAATACAGCTCTAAAGAAGATACTTAAGCTTGCAATCTTTGTCTTTTTATCCTATATGGCAATTAAGCTGGGTATGGTAGGGGGAGATGAGATAGCAAAGACCGATTATAATATTGTAGAGAACATTGATGTGCAAAACTTTAAGCTTACGCTTGATAGTTCGCTTCCTATAATTTATACCGTTTACAATAGTGGTAATATAAGCGTATCTTTTAGTGGAGAAATTAAAAATATAGTTAAAAACATATTTGGATTTGATTTAAATAGCCCTGTGACTGTTTTGAATTCCCAGTCATCATTTTTTTACAGTTACTACTCTAAAGACTATCTTCCAAAGTTAGCTGAGGCAAATGAGACAAAAAGTAAAAAAGATAATAGTAGTAATGATAGTGTAAATAAAATAGTAGTTCCCGAGGATGATAGCAAAGAGATTAAAGAGCCTGCGAGCAGTATCACTTACGAGGAGCCAATAACGCCGAATAAACCTGCCAGCAGTAGGATTGCTATACAAAATGAAACTAATTATAAGGTTAACATAGCTCAGTTACTTAGCGAGCCTTTAAAAATAGATTACAGCAAAAGCGGACCGAAAGTATTGATATATCATACTCATACTTCTGAAAGTTATATAAAAAGTACAGGCGATTTAAATAAAAAGGGGCTGCCGAACTGGTCTACCGATCCAAGTCAAAACGTAGTAAGGGTAGGGCAAGAAATTGCCCAGTACCTTGAGGGTGAATATGATATTGATGTAATACATAATGGTACCGTACATGACCGTAAGGATTACCTTAAGGCGTACAGTGCTTCATTCAAAACTATAACCCAGTACCTAAAAAGCTATCCTTCAATAAAAGTAACCCTGGATATACATAGAGATGGTCTACCCAATAGAAAGTTAAGGCGGGTAACACAGATAAATAATAAAAATGTTGCTCAGATTATGTTTGTTGTAGGTACTGATGCCAGCTATGGAGGGCATCCTAAATGGAAGGAAAACCTGAAGTTTGCTCTGAAGATTCAGCAAAAGCTCAATGCCCAGTGGCCAGGTCTGGCCAGGGACATATATCTGCATAAAAGTAGATTTAACCAGCAGCTTACAACCGGCTCACTAATTGTCGAGGTGGGGGGAGATGGCAATACCATGGAGGAATGCCTTGAGAGTACAAAATATTTATCAAAAGCGATAAGCGATGTTTTCAAGGATTTGGATAATAAATAGAGGACTACATGGGAATAATACTAAAATCAGGTAATCGGTTTTAGTATTATTCCTTTTGTTTATGGCGATTACCTGAAACACTAGGCCGAAGGTGGGTAATGTGATGAGTAGGGTAGAAAAGTTTAGACAGGCCAGACTGGTTAGAATAAAATGCATTTTACTGTTTATGCTGTTTTTTCTAATAGCTGTTGCGGGCTTATGTGTATCGGATTATTCTATTAACAGTGTTATGAAGAATGAAAAGGCTGTTAAATTAATTACATTCAGAAACATTAGCAATGCTTATTTGGAGGTTAACTTTTTAAGTAAGAAGACCTATATTAATATAAAATATATTATTAGGGACTATCAGAAGATAAAGAATAAGATTAAAAAATTCGGGCATACCGGATGAGTATCACCATAATACTTATACCTGGATATAGCCCGATTTTTTTATAAAAAATCTTCTATTCACGAGGTAATGGTTATGTTATAATTATATGCTGATAAATCATATTCTCACATTCTTATAGGCCATGAGCTTTATATCCGAAAAATAGGTGTACAGTCATAGGGTAAGAGCAAGAATGTGTTAGTCAGCGTAACTGATAAGTAGCAATTTAAAAAAATTCATCCTTAGTATAGATGGAGGATACATTGATGGCAAGTGAAAGACAAAAGAGAATACGTAATTTTTGTATAATTGCACATATAGACCACGGTAAATCTACCCTTGCGGACAGGTTGCTTGAAAAAACCGGTGTGTTGACCGAAAGGGAGATGGAAGACCAGGTTTTGGATAATATGGACATAGAGAGAGAACGTGGTATTACCATAAAAGCTCAGGCTGTTAGAATGGTTTATAAGGCGGCTGATGGTGAAGAGTATGTATTTAACCTTATAGATACCCCAGGGCACGTAGACTTTAACTATGAGGTATCCCGAAGCCTTGCAGCTTGTGAGGGAGCGGTACTTGTAGTAGATGCAGCTCAAGGGATTGAAGCTCAGACTCTGGCAAACGTGTATCTTGCGCTGGAGCACAATCTTGAAATTATGCCTGTTATAAACAAGATTGACTTGCCAAGTGCACAGCCCGAAGTAGTTAAGAAAGAGATAGAGGACGTAATTGGACTTGACGCCGGCGATGCTCCTCTTATTTCTGCGAAGAACGGTATTAATATTGAAGATGTACTGGCAAATGCTGTATTAAAGGTGCCTTGTCCCGCCGGCGATGAGGATGCCCCTCTCCGTGCCCTTATTTTTGACTCGTACTATGACAGCTACAAGGGTGTTATAGTATATATCAGGGTAAAGGAAGGTAAGGTCAAGGTCGGAGATAGCATAAAGATGATGTATACAGGAAAAGAGTTTACTGTAACCGAGATTGGTTATATGAGGCCGGGAACTCATTTCCCTACGGGTGAACTTTTAGCCGGTGAAGTAGGATATATTGCTGCAAGTATAAAGAATGTAAAAGATACCAGGGTAGGGGATACAATTACGCTTTCCGACAACCCTGCTAAAGAGCCGCTTCCCGGTTATAAAAAGGTTAATTCAATGGTTTTCTGCGGTATATACCCTGCAGACGGTTCTAAGTATGGCGACTTGAGGGATGCCCTGGAAAAATTGCAGCTGAATGACGCAGCTCTTTCCTTTGAACCTGAGTCCTCGGTAGCTTTGGGATTCGGCTTTAGATGTGGTTTCCTTGGACTGCTTCATATGGAAATAATCCAAGAGCGTCTTGAGAGGGAGTACAACCTTGATTTGGTAACCACTGCTCCAAGTGTTATTTATAAGATTATAAAGACTGATGGAGAGGTATTTGACATAGATAATCCTACAAACCTGCCGCCGGTTGCTGAGATAGAAAGGATGGAGGAGCCAATTGTAAAAGCAACTATAATGGTTCCGACAGAATATGTGGGTAACATAATGGATTTGTCACAGGACAGGCGTGGTGTATATAAGGATATGAAGTACATTGATGAGGGCAGGGTAATGCTTACCTATGAAATGCCTCTGAATGAAATTATATACGATTTCTTTGATGCCTTAAAGTCAAGAACAAAAGGCTATGCTTCCTTTGATTATGAGCTGCTTGGATATAAGGAATCCGACCTGGTTAAGCTGGATATAGTACTGAATGGTGATATAGTTGATGCCCTTTCCTTTATAGTACACAGGGAAAAAGCCTATACAAGGGGAAGAAGGATTGCGGAAAAGCTGAAGGAGACAATCCACAAGCAGCAATTTGAGATTCCAATACAGGCATGTATCGGCGGTAAGATAATTGCAAGGGAAACGGTAAAGGCTTACAGGAAGGACGTACTTGCAAAATGCTATGGTGGGGACATAACCCGTAAGAAGAAGCTCCTGGAGAAGCAAAAAGAAGGTAAGAAGCGTATGCGTCAGGTAGGTACGGTAGAGATACCACAGGAAGCATTTATGAGCGTTCTTAAGCTGGATTAATTTTAATATATGGTTGGAAGAATAAAGTACAGGGAAACTTGTACTTTATTTTGTATGGAAAAGGGATTGGGGGAGTGTGGTGTGGGAGGTAGAGGCAGTGAAGAACATGATTTCCTCCAGGCAGTTTCAAACTTCCCCTGCAGTGGAATATTTAAAGTGCAGGCTCCGCGGTGACTAGGGTAAAAGGTTATACTGTATTTTAACGCACTTCGAATGAAACTGCCTTCCGGAAATCATGTTCTTCCCTACCAAGGTACAATGTGAGAGTCTATTAAAGACCCTAAAACCACAAAAGCTGAGCCTGCAAAGCGGCTCAAGGAGTCCTACAAGGACTCAGACAAAGACCCTTCGAAGGCCCTTGAGATTCAAGGGAAAAACGCATAGGACGTGCGTTTTAGGCTTCATAGGGCAGGATGCCCTTTGAAGCCGGTCCTCCCTAGACAAGCGAGTGGAGGGGAGCGTCCGAGAGGGGAACCCAGCAAGATGGGTTCCCCTCTCGGGGAGCAGCTTTAGACGACATCAAAGACTCTAAAATATACCACTACAAAGCCCACTCCAAAGCCACCCACTAAAAAACTTGAAACGAGGAAAAACAAATGAACACCAAAGAAATAGGCCTATACATCCACATCCCCTTCTGCAAGTCCAAATGCCACTACTGTGACTTCAACTCCTTGCCCGGAAGAGAACTGCATATCCCTCAATACTTCGAGGCCCTAAAAAAGGAATTACAGCTCTACACAACAAAAGCCAAAAACTACAGTATAAAATCCATATTTATCGGGGGAGGCACCCCTTCACTAGCAGACCCAGAACACATTACCAACATTATGTACTCCTGCAGAGAGCATTTTAACATAAAGAAAAACGCCGAAATCAGCATAGAAACAAACCCCGGAACCCTATCCTTTGAGAAACTGGCAGCATACAAGTCATCAGGTATAAACCGACTCAGCATGGGCTTGCAGGCATGGCAAAGTCATATACTCAATTACCTTGGCAGGATTCATAGCGCAGAGGATTTCGTAGAAAACTTCAATCAAGCAAGAAAGGCTGGATTTACAAATATAAACGCAGATTTGATATTCGGCATACCTAGTCAAACAATGGAGGAGTGGCGACATACTCTAACAGGTGTTGTAAATCTTGGACCCGAACACCTATCCTGCTACAGCCTCAAAATAGAAGAAGGTACTGTTTTTGGAGAGAAACTGAAGTCAGGTGAACTCAACCAGATAGATGATGACATAGATAGAGAAATGTACCATAGTACAATTGAAATTCTGTCAACAAAGGGATACAATCACTACGAAATTTCCAACTTCGCGAAACCGGGCTATGAATGCAGGCATAACCTTCTTTACTGGAAGATAGACGAATATATAGGACTCGGGGCAGGAGCGCACTCATACTTTGAAGGCAATAGGTACAATAATGTCTGCAGTATTGAACGGTATATAGCAGCCATAGGGCAAAACGAAATTCCCCGGGAAAACGTTCAATGGATAGATAAAAAAGATAGTATATCGGAATTTATCATACTTGGGCTTAGGGTGATGGATGGTATAAGTTTAAGCGAATTTCAAGCTAAGTTTAGCGAAGATATTTTCGATTTATTCGGTACACAAATAGATAAACTGTCTGAAGCTAAGCTTTTGGAGTTAAGGGAAGGTAAGCTTAAATTGACATCTAACGGGCTAGATTTTGCCAATCAGGTTTTCGTAGAATTTATATAAGAAAAATAAAAAAAACGTACATTATGTACGTTTTTTTTATTTATTAACAGCGTTTAAAGCCTTTACTAATCTGGACTTTCTTCTCGCAGCGGTGTTTTTGTGCATTAAATTCTTTGCTGCTGCTTTGTCTAACGCTTTAATAGCAAGCTTTAATTTTTCAACAGCTGAAGCATCTTTGCTTGCGATAGCTTCCTTAGACTTTTTGATAGCTGTCTTTAAAGCTGATTTTCTCATAGTATTCTTTAAAGTTTTAACTTTAATTACTTTTACTCTTTTTATAGCGGATTTAATATTTGGCAACCCATTCACCTCCTGCGAGTTAATCAACATGAAACATTTTACCATGAAGAAATTTAAATTGCAAGGGTATTTTTGAGATATAGATAACCAAAGTTAAAAGTGATTTTATCCAGTTAGGCAAATCACACTTAGCACAGCTCATTGCCTGACGGTCAATCACTAAGTTTAACTTTGATTATCTACAGTTAAAAGATTTAATTTGTTGATATTATCTTAGTATTTAAAGAAAAATGTGTGGAAAAATACTTATAAAGCATTATATTTTAAGGAAGGTTGAGTGTTGATGTTAAATAATAAAAATATTAGAACAGACCTTGCCCTGGAGGCACATGAGCTGTTCAAGCAGCAAGCAATGAACGAGGTTTTACGGGAACGTGGCGAGCCACCGGGAGTAGATGTTGAGAATGCCGGTACTCAGGATATAAAAATTACAAGGGTTAAGGTCACATCACCTACAGGCGAAGCTTCAATAGGAAAACCAATGGGGACATACATAACCCTTGAGGTACCGAGGTTGAAGGAAAATGATCAGGTACTATACGAAAATACCTGCAAGGAACTGGCAAAGGAGCTTACTGGTATTCTTAAATTAGGTGAAAAGTCTACAATATTAATTGTTGGGCTTGGTAACTGGAATGTCACTCCGGATGCCCTTGGCCCCAAGGCTGTATCAAGTGTCATGGTTACACGACATTTATTGAATTATGTACCCGAACAGGTGGATAACGGAGTAAGGCCTGTATGTGCAATATCACCCGGTGTCCTGGGTATAACCGGTATTGAGACGGGGGAAATTGTTAAAGGTATAGTAGATAAGGTCAAACCCGATGTTATAATAGCTATTGATGCTTTGGCTTCCAGGAAGATGGAAAGGGTAAGCACAACTATACAGATTGCCGATACCGGTATAGCTCCAGGGTCTGGAGTGGGTAACAAACGTATGGAACTGTCTAAAGCCACTCTAGGCGTTCCGGTAATTGCTATAGGAGTTCCTACAGTGGTTGATGCGGCAACTATGGCTAATGATACAATTGATCTTGTTATGGATAGCTTAATGAAAGAAGCTGGGCAAGGAACTGAATTCTATAAAATGTTGAATACTATTGATAGGGATGAGAAGTACCAGCTAATAAGAGAGGTTTTAGCTCCCTATATAGGTAATCTGATAGTTACACCTAAGGAGATAGACGACATTATTGAAAGGGTTTCAAAGGTAATTGCTAATGGATTGAACATAGCTCTTCATCAAGGTATAACACTGAATGACGTTAACAGGTATGTACATTAGTAAGGTCAAAAGAATAATATAAGTGCAATAGACATAAAAGTTCATTTATTGCTATAAAATTCAACTGGATTAAAGACAGTTTTCATATATAATTATCTTATATATGAGAGCTGTCTTCTTAATTTCGGGCCAGAATATTATTTGTTTTTGAATTTATATTATTTATTGTGGATAGGGTGTTATAAATGTCAATGAGTAGTGTTGCAAATGTACATTTCAAAAAAGTGTTATTTTCTATTTGTATTATTTTACCTATACTATTTAGTGTCGGCTGCACAAAGGAAGTTAGTAAGCCTGCAGGGTTGGCTACGGCACAGGCAGTAACAGGGCAAAGTACAAGTAATAACAATACTAGTGTAGACAAGCCTGTGGAGTCTAAGCCGAGAGAGGCTATAGTAGTTGTGGACCCCGGGCATGGAGGCGACGACCAAGGTACTTACCATGGAGATATGCTCGAAAAGAATATTAATCTGGATATCTCTAAGAGACTGGTCAAACTGCTGAAAAATGACGGTATAAATGTAGTCATTACAAGGGAAAGCGATGTCTTTGTCGGGCTGAAGGAAAGAGCTGAAATGGCAAATAACCTGGACGCCGCTCTATTTATCAGTGTACACAATAATGAAATGACAGGCCAGCCTGGGTATAGGGGAACTGAAACTTTATATTGTCCTTCTCCGAATACTGTGGAAGACAAAATGAATGGTAAGAAGCTGGCGGCTATTGTCCAAAAAGAACTTGTTAAAACTCTTAAGACTATAGATAACGGCATAATCAGCAGGCCCAATCTGGCTGTTTTACGACGTACAAAAATGCCTGCTGTTATTGCGGAGATTGCTTATGTTTCAAATCCTTCAGACAGGGCAAGGCTTGACTCTGCTGAGTTTAGACAAAAAGCTGCCGGCGCTCTGGCGAGATCGGTTTTGAAAGCTCTGGAGGAAATGGGGGCAAGCAGAGATACCAGCGGTAAATTGATGTTACCGCCGGGAAAATGAAGGTTATAGTAGGAAATACATTTCTTTGGCTGTTATGTCCTCCTACTCGAAAAGCATTCTGTTACAAGGCATAAGTAGCGTTTTCCTTAAAGAGCGAAATAGCATAGATTAATTATGGTAAGATAAAAAGGAAGGGAAAACCTTTCTTTTTTTATATCCAAAGAGTATAATTTTGAATATAGTACTTGATATAGCTACTTAAGCTATTACGTAAATACAAAATCTCAGAGTAAAAGCGGATTCTTACTTAAGCATGGGGGGCATGTATGAAACAAATATGGAGATACTTGCTTATTCTGATTTTAGTGCTGGTTTTATGGAACACTATAATAATGAAACCATTGAAGATTTTTACAGTGTTTTTACATGAACTTGGACATGCACTAATGGCATTTATATTTGGATATGGAATACAAGGATTTAAGGTCAATATGAATGAGAGCGGACATACGCTGGTGCAGGCCAAGGGATGGTTTTCAATGTTTATGATAGCTAATGGTGGTTATCTGGGAAGTGTTCTCTTTGCACTGCTGATACTGTGTCTTAAAAGGACTTTCTTTAAGAAGTATATTATGGGGACTATAGCAATTGTATTTTTGTTTGTCACCATAAAGTTTTCAGGATTTTCCTTTGCACTTTTGTATTCGGTAATTTTTGCTGCCATTGTACTTGTTCTATATATGGCGCAAAACGACAAGCTCACTGACTGGGTGATTGATATTATAGGTATTGCCAGTGTAGCATATGCAATTTATGATACTTTTGTAGATACTATACTGCTGCAAATAAATATTTACTTGCACCTTATAACCGGGTGGTATAAGCAGCCTGTGACTGATGCGGTACAATTGTCCAAAATGACTGGCATACCGGCTATAGTATGGGGATTCATATGGCTGGCTATAGCACTATTTGCGGTAAATGCAACACTTATAAAGCCTTCGAAGGGGAAGAGATAAAAGCAACGGATAAGGGGAGTGCCGTCATAGCTTAGGCTCTGAAGTACTCCCTTTTTTATTGTCTAAGAAAGTGCATTTCTTAGACAATAAAAATATTTAATTTAAGCGCGTTCCATAATTCCTCGCTATGCTCGGAAAGGAACATGCGCAAACAAAAGTGGCAAAGCCACATTTGTTATATTCATGGTTTATACAATACATACAATGGAGGATTAACATGGCTGCAGATATCGAAAAAAGAATAAACGAGCTAAGAGACACCCTAAATTATCATAATCATAA
>JAOAEJ010000059.1 GCA_026416815.1 Clostridia bacterium
TACTTGGTGGTGGATAGGATAATTAATTTAATGCGAGAAATTTAATATTGCTATTTTAATCTTCTCGGGCTAAAATAAAAATGTGATAAAGATAAACCCTTTTGAAAAAAGCAGAATAAAATAGCATAGAGGTTATTACAATGCCTTTTTATAATTTCAAAGATTATTTGCTTGTTTTGCACTTATGAGGAGGTAATTTATAAAGAACTTTATCACAGTATTTTAGAGTTATTGCTAAAATTTTTGGATTGCGGTATATTAAATTTAAAGAAGTTTCAGTAAGGTCTCTTAAAGAAGGAAGGATAAGATGTTTGGAAATGGGGAAGTTGAGTGGGAGAGTATTTTTCAGGCAATAGGTAATCCCTCTATAATACTTGATATAGAGCATAATATCATTTCAGCTAATAGAGCCACTATAAAGTCAGCAGGAGTTAGTTCTGAAAAAGATTTGATCGGTAAAAAATGTTATGAAATATTTCATAATACAACTGAACCACCAGAAGGCTGTCCTCTTCAGAAGTTACTTGTATCTGGAAGTTTTGAACAAAGCGAAATGGAGATTGAAGCATTTGGAGGAGTATTTCATGTCTCATGCACCCCTGTTTTTAATGACTCTAACGACAAGAAGGGTATTAAGAAAGTAATTCATATTGCTACTGATATCACAGAGCTTAAGCTTTCTGAGAAAAAACTGAAAGAACAGCAACAATTACTCATAGCAATAAATCGGGGACAGCAAAACTTTATCGCCAGTGAGGACAAAAAAATAGCATTTGAGCAATTGCTTGAAGATATAGTAGCACTTACAGATAGTGAATATGGATTTATAGGAGAAGTCATGTTTACATCCCAAGGCAATCCTTATCTCAAAGTTTATGCAATCAGTAATATAGCTTGGAAAGAGGAAACTCGGAAATTATATGAGGAAAATTTAGAAAGAGACTTTAAATTTCATAACCTCAAAAATTTGTTTGGCTATACCCTTCTAACAGGAGAGCCAGTTATCTCAAATGACCCACTAAATGATCCTCGTAGTGGTGGGATACCTAAAGGGCATCCACCCCTTAAAGCTTATCTCGGTCTTCCCATAATGTATGGAGATAAGATGGTTGCAATGCTTGGAATAGCTAACAGACCAGGTGGTTATACTGAGGAGCAGATTAATCTCCTACAACCACTATTAAATACCATAGGACAGCTTGTAACAGCCAGATGGGTATTAGAGGAACGTAATAGGATAGAGCTTGAGCTTATTGAAAGCAAAAACAGGCTAACAAAAATACTGGACAACATAAATGCATTTATTTATGTTTCTGATATGAACACCTATGAGATTTTATATGTTAATAAATATGGGCGAGAGGCTGTGGGAGATGTTATAGGCAGGATATGTTGGGAAGTTTTACAGGAAGGGCAAAGGGGTATCTGTCCCTTCTGTACTAATGAAAAATTACTCAATGCCGATGGCACACCAAAGGGTGCTTATGTATGGGAGCATTACAATGCTAAAGTTAATCGTTGGTATGAATGCCGTGATCAAGCTATTTACTGGATTGATGGTCGCCTTGTCAGGCTTGAGATTGCAACTGATATAACAGAAAGGAAAAATATTGAAAAAGCCTTACGGGAAAGTGAAGAAAATTACAGAAGATTATTTGAAGACCATGCAGCTGCAAAACTACT
>JAOAEJ010000061.1 GCA_026416815.1 Clostridia bacterium
AATAGTAGTAGCAAACCTTGCAGAAGGTGATATAGTAAAAGTATACAGTGCAGCAACAGCTGGAACAGTACTCGGAACAGCAACAGTAGCAACTGGTGAAACATCAGTTAGTATATCTGTAGCTCAGCTCGGAACAGCAGCTGGAAGTGTATATGTATCAGTAAAAGCAACTGATAAGCTCGAAAGTGCAAGAACAACAAAAGCTTATATAGCAGAACCTGTAACAACAGCTCCTGTAGCAGCTGCAATAACAGTAACAAACAACGCAACAGGAACACCTGACACAGTAGCAGTGACAGGTCTTGCAGAAGGCGACGTAGTAAAAGTATACAGTGCAGCAACAGCTGGAACAGTACTCGGAACAGCAACAGTAGCAACTGGTGAAACATCAGTTAATATAACAATTACTCAGCTTGGAACAGCAGCAGGCAGTGTATATGTATCAATAGAAGCAACCGATAAGAACGAAAGTACAAGAACAACAAAAGCTTATATAGCAGAGCCTGTATCAACAGCTCCTGTAGCAGCTAACATAACAGTAACAAACAACAAATTAGGAACAAATGACACAGTAGTAGTAACAGGTCTTGCAGAAGGCGATGTAGTGAAAGTGTATAGTGCAGCAACAGCTGGAACAGTACTCGGAACAGCAACAGTAGCAAGCGGCGAAACATCAGTTAATATAACAATTACTCAAATTGCTGCAACAGCGGGTAATGTATATGTATCAGTAACATCTACAAGCAAAAACGAAAGTGCAAGAACAGCAAAAGCATACGATTCAGAAACATCAGCAGCACTTTTAGCAACTGCAATAACAGTAACAAACAACTATGTAGGTACAAATGACACAGTAGTGGTAACAGGACTTGCAGAAGGCGATGTAGTAAAAGTATACAGCGCAGCAACAGCTGGAACAGTACTTGGTACAGCAACAGTAGCAACCGGTGAAACATCAGCTACTGTATCTATAGCACAACTTGGGTCAACTGGCGGAACAGTGTATGTATCAGTAACAAAGGTGAACAAGCTCGAAAGTACAAGAACATCTAAGACCTTTGTAACAGAGCCTGTAACAACAGCACCTGTAGCAGCTAACATCACAGTAACAAACAGTGCAACAGGAACAAATGACTCAATAGTAGTGACAGGTCTTGCAGAAGGCGATATAGTGAAAGTATACAGTGCAGCAACAGCTGGAACAGTACTCGGTACCGCAACAGTAGCAACTGGTGAAACATCAGTTAGTATATCTGTAGCTCAGCTCGGCACAGCAGCAGGCAGTGTATATGTATCAGTGAAAGCAACTGATAAGCTCGAAAGTGCAAGAACAACAAAAGCTTATATAGCAGAACCTGTGACAACAGCACCTGTAGCAGCTAATATAGCAGTAACAAACAACAAAGTAGGAATAAATGACGAGGTAGTAGTGACAGGTCTTGCAGAAGGCGATGTAGTAAAAGTATACAGCGCAGCAACAGCTGGAACAGTACTTGGTACAGCAACAGTAGCAACTGGAGAAACATCAGTTACTATATCTGTAGCACAGCTTTCTCCAACAGCAGGTAGTGCATATGTATCAGTAACAGCTACAGGTAAGAATGAAAGTGCAAGGACAGCAAAAGCATACACCTCAGAAACTTCAGCAGCACCCACAGCGGCTAGCATTACAATAACAAACAACACTGTAGGTACTCCGGATAATGTAAGTGTTACAGGTTTAGCTGCTGGAGATGTAGTAAAAGTGTACAATGTATCAACCGGTGGAACTGAAATAGCAAGTGGAACTGTTGATGTTGGTCAAACTGTAGTACACATTGCTATCGAACAGATTGGTACAACAGCAGGTAACCTGTATATTACAATCACTAAGCCAAATAAAATAGAAAGCACAAGAACAGCAAAAGCTTATTTAGCTGAATAGTATGTACTAAAATTATAACAAACAAAAGTATTAAAATTGAGGCTGTCGATATACTAGTATATCGGCACCTTTTTTTGCTTTGTGGAGGTATATTGATTAATTTACTTCATAGCGATATATCCGAACATTAAGTTTTACAGGCATACAAAAAGTGCGGTGTATGCAATATATTAATTATAAATATGGAAAGTTTTTATTGTTAGTAATGAGAGTTATGGATATAATAAATACAAACGAACATTAAAGTAAGAGGAAACTAGAGGTAGAAATGGCTAAAATACAATTGATTGCAACTGCTACCTTCGGTATTGAGGCTGTAGTAGGTAGAGAACTTAAAAAACTTGGATATGAAGATCAGTTTATAGAAAACGGTAGAGTGACCTTTGCAGGTGATGAAAGTGCAATTTGTCGCAGCAACTTATGGTTGAGAACTGCAGATAGAGTACTTGTTAAAGTAGGAGAATTCAAGGCGCTTTCATTTGAAGAACTATTTGAACAGACCAAAGCACTACCATGGGAAGAGTGGATACCGGAAGACGCTGAGTTTCCTGTAGAAGGCAAGTCCATTGATTCCAAGCTATTTAGTGTCCCTGATTGTCAGGCTATCGTTAAAAAGGCAATAGTCGAGAAATTAAAGCAAAAATATAAATGCGAGTGGTTTAAGGAAACCGGACCTAAGTATACGATTGAAGTAGGTCTTTTGAAGGACGTAGCAACACTAACAATAGATACGAGTGGTGCAGGGCTACATAAAAGAGGGTACAGGAAGCTTGTAGGCGGTGCTCCTCTTAAAGAAACTCTTGCAAGCGCCATGATTCTTATCAGCAGATGGAATAAGGATAGGGTTTTGATAGACCCCTTCTGCGGTTCAGGTACTATACCAATTGAAGCAGCATTGATTGGTAGAAATATAGCTCCAGGCCTTAAAAGAGAGTTTGCTGCTGAAAAATGGCCAAGAATCAATAAGGACATATGGGAAAAAGCAAGGCAAGAGGCCTATGACCTGGCTGAGTTTGATCGTGAACTGCGTATTCAGGGGTCCGATATAGATGACGAAGCAATGAGTCTCGCACGCTACCATGCAAAGCAGGCAGGTGTGGAATCGGCTATACACCTGCAGAGAATGCCTATGGCGGATTTAAAGTCAAGATACAAATATGGTTTTATAATATGTAACCCACCTTATGGTGAAAGGTTGGGAGAAATGAACGAAGTAGAAGACCTTTACAGGCAAATGGGGAGAGTGTTTAATTCACTCGATACATGGTCCCATTATGTAATTACCTCACACCCGAACTTTGAGAAGTTATTTGGACGTAGAGCCGATAAAAAAAGAAAACTATATAATGGAAGGCTGCTTTGCAATTATTATCAGTTTTTTGGTCCTCCGCCTCCAAAGATAAGAGAAGAGGATAAGCAGTTACAGGAACAAAATATTTGACTTGTGTAGTTGTATATATTAGTATAATATATTAAAAATTAATAAAATACTGTAGCACGGTAGGAGGGGTTTTAAAATGCTATTAAGAGTGAAAAAGTCCGAAACCAGCGGAAAAGTTAGAATACCCGGTTCAAAATCCCACACAATAAGGGCTGTTTTTATTGCTAGTCTTGCAGACGGAAAATCGGAGATTCTAAACCCGTTAATTTCAGATGATGCTTTATCAGCAGTTGAAGTTTGTAGAGCACTTGGAGCTGAAATAGAAATTACTGAGGATAAGTTTATAGTACAAGGCTTTAATGGGGTGCCTAAGACTCCCGATGATGTTGTAAATGTAGGCAACTCGGGTACAAGCCTTAGACTCGGTGTGATGGCTGCAGCGCTAGGTGAAGGTTGTACAGTTTTTACAGGAGACTATCAGATACGTAGGAGGCAGCTAGGTCCTTTAATAGCAGCGTTGAACAACCTTGGAGCAAATGTATTTTCTACAAGGGATAACGGTATGGCGCCTGTAGTAATTAAGGGCAGATTGAAAGGTGGAAAGACAGAACTTGATGCAGTTACATCACAATACCTTTCATCTATATTAATTAATGCACCATTACTGGAAAATGATACTGAAGTATTCCTTACAAGGTTAAATGAAGTACCATACGTAGAGATAACAATGTGGTGGCTGGATAAGCAGGGAATAAAGTATAATAATAATAACTTCAAGTCCTTCTTAATAAAAGGCGGGCAGAAGTATAAGCCCTTTAATATGACTATACCCGGTGATTTTTCTTCAGCTACATTTTTCGCAGTTCTTGCAGCTATTTCAGGAGGAGAAATTACTCTTGAAAATCTCGATATGAGTGATACTCAAGGAGATAAGCAGGTATTATCAATACTTGAGAGTATGGGAGCAAAAGTAAGTGTACGTACAGATGGTATAGTAATTAAAGGAGATACACTGGTAGGTAGGGAGATTGATATGAATTCCATTCCTGACGCTCTACCTGCAATGGCTGTAGCAGGATGCTTTGCTGAAGGTGAGACAAGACTTGTCAATGTTCCACAGGCAAGGTTGAAGGAAACCGATAGAATAAGGGTAATGTATGAGGAACTTACAAAGATGGGTGCCGATATAGAGGAACTTCCTGACGGTCTTATTATTAGAAAGAGTAAATTAAAGGGCTGCCGAGTAAGCGGTCGTGATGATCATAGAGTAGTTATGTCTCTGGCAATAGCCGGCTTAAATATTGAAGGAGAAACAGTTATAGAAACCGCAGAGGCGATGAATGTTACTTTCCCTGAATTTAAAGACTATATAGCTGCTTGTGGTGGAGATATAGATCTAATTGAAGAATCATAGTAATATAATGCATACTAATATAAAATTATTAAGTAAATAAGTAAATATAGCTATTTCAACGATTGAAACCAGGGATTTATACTAATTCCTGGTTTTAACTTTTAAACGCATAAATTACATTTGAAATTTTTCAACAAAAGTAGACACAAATTAAATATGAAAGTATAGAGGGGAAGTTAATAATAATTTCTAATTACGAAACTATTATATAATATGCTAAATTCAACTGGAAAAGAATAGATATTTAATTATTTATTTGCTATAATATAGTATAATAATAAACATTCTTGTAAAGGATTTTATATATTTTTATCGAATAGTAAGACTTGTATGTAATAACACCTTAATAAACTATATAAATTGCAAAAAAGAATCTACAACGAAGTTTTCCCTAAATCTTTTTTGCAATTTGTTACCTTAAGTTATATTGCGATAATCAAATTTTTCCTTGTAATATCATTATCGCAATTTATATTGTTAATTAATCACAGGATATAATCTATACTACGTAATTATTTTTTTGGGGGTTGGTTGGGAGATGAAGGAAGAGATATCGATTCTAATTGCTGATGACAATATTGAATTTGGAAACTTATTAAATCATCATATAAGTCAAGAACCGGAATTTCGAGTAATTGGAGTAGCTAAAGATGGTATCGAAGCAATCGAAATGATACAATCATCAGCACCTGATATAGTTGTACTGGATATCATAATGCCCAACCTTGATGGGATAGGTGTATTGGAGAGAATGGCTCAAATCAAGCTAGATAAAAAACCACAATTTATTATGCTTTCCGCCGTAGGTCACGATTTATTCATACAGAAAGCTATTATACTTGGTGCAGAGTATTATATAGTTAAGCCGTTTGAGTTAAGTGTTTTAGTTACCAGAATACGGCAGGTATGTGGAGAAAAGGCTATTGCCCCACTTTCAACGGGTAATAAGCAGCGCAGTACCGGGGCAAGGGCGGAGGCCAAGAAAGAAGCTGATAAAGCACGAGAACTTGAATTAATCGTAACAAATTTAATGCGTGATGTAGGTATACCACCCCACCTATCCGGTTACCAATTTCTACGGGAAGCAATAATCCACGCTGTAAATACCTCGAAGGTGTTTTCACCTATTACAAGGGTATTATATCCTGTGGTTGCGGAAAAATACAATACTACTTCGCAGAAGGTTGAGCGAGCGATTAGGGGAGCTATAGAAAGTGCATGGGGGAAGGGTAATATTGACATTCTAAACTCATTATTTGGCTATACCATTGATTGCAACAAAGGTAAGCCTACGAATTCGGAGTTTATTGCTATGATGGCAGATAAGGTTAGGTTAGGTATGGGTAAAAAATAGCTGGAAAGCAAGTATAAGGAAATATGTGCTAAAAACTTACTTGTTGTGAGGTTCACTGTGAGAATAACAGAAAGCATTTATTTTTATGAAGGGGACTATAATTATACACTTGATACAAGAGTTGCTTACTATAAAGGTATGGGATCATCAAATTTCCTTATAATTAAGGGAAATGAGCAGGTAATGATAGATTCGGGTATGTTTTTTGGGTTGCGTAAAAGAGCTATAAATAAAGAACTATATAGAGATGGAATAGATTTGGAAAAAACAACTGCTGTTATTTTTTCACACGCACATCCCGATCATGTTATAAGTGCCAAGCAACTATGTAAGAAAGTTAAAATGCAGTTCTTCGCACATCAAGATAATGAAGTTATGGTTAGAAGTGAGACGTACTTCTTTGAGGCTTATTTCAACTACCCTCAGTATATAAGAAAAGAGATACTCTTTTACCCTAGGTGGGTAGTTGAAAGAATATTCAAAATGTTTAACTTTAACTTTGAGTATTTGAAGGTTAATTATTTTTTTAATGATAGAGAACTACTAAACTATGGGTCTGATATAGAAGTTGTAAGTCTTAGTTCTCACTGTCCGGGGCATGTTGGATTTTATTTTCCAAAAGAAAAAGTTTTTTATTCTGGAGACCTCTTTTTTATTGAATGTTCCGAAGGGGTGATGATTAATAATGCATTATCGTCATACGAGCAAAGCTTTAGAGATATTTCTAGAGTAAAGCAATATGATATAGAAATGCTTATTCCCGGGCACGGAAAAATAGTATACGGAAGGGAAAATGTCCAAAGGGTACTGGAAGAAGTATATCAAGGGACTAAGGATTATTTGACTAAAATATTAGGTCATCTAAGTACTCATGATAATGGTGGGTTGACGCTGGCTGAATTGACAGGGTTGATTTATGAAAAGTTTCCGAAAAGAGTAGCTTTTCATCATATGTCCATAGTATACAATTGTCTAATGTACTTGAGAGGAAAAGGAAATATAGATTTCTATATAAAAGATAAGAAAGCAATATGGTATAGATTATAATATTTACATAAAATATAAAGCCTTGCTAATTAGCAAGGCTTTATATTTTATGTAAATATTATAATCTTATTTGTTAACATTGTCCTTTAATCCCTTACCACATTTGAAAACAGGTGCTTTTGATTCAGGGATAGTTATCTCTTCCTTAGTCTGTGGATTTCTGCCTTTTCTTGAAGCTCTTGTTCTAACTTCGAAAGTTCCAAAGCCAACGAGAGTTACTTTATCACCATTTTGAAGTGCTTCCTCTACAGATGCGATAAATGCATTAAGAGCAGCTTCGCTATTTTTTTTGTTTAGTCCTGATTTTGCAGCTATTGCGCTGATTAAATCCGATTTGTTCATTGATATAACCTCCTATATTTGGAATTCGACAATATTTTATAACGAAAGTGGCTTGAAGTCAAGCTTTTCACGTTAAATTAGTATCTGAGAACTATATTTAATGCTATCTTTCAGCTTTTAATTGATTTTACATTGACAAAAGTGTATAATATATTGCTAAAACTTGTGTAAGTACTGCTTTTGTGTATACTTGATTATATTTCATCATGGGATATTACATGAATTTCTACATTGGGCATAAGCTTTTTTAGTTCAGTATAGAAATAATTTTCTTTATGGTCATTGCGTGTTTCTCCCATAACAATGTAATTAATTCTGTTGTCTCTTGCGAAATCTACTATGGTATTTACTATATCGTCGGACCTCAACACGTATAAATTAGCTCCTATCGATTTTGAAATACTGAACAGATATTCCAATGCTTCTCCTTCCTTATCATTATCTAGAAAATTCCATTCATTTTTAGCTACATGGATGACAAATAAATCTCCTTTTTGCTCTCCAATCAAATCTACGGCTTTTCTTATCAGTCTTTCACAGGTTTTTTGTTGTGTTACACAGACTAAAACATTCTGAAACGGATTCAAACACAAAACCCCTTTCTCATAGTGTAATTTTGCTTATACTAGAAAGTAAGTATATATTCCTTGGTCAAAGAGGTATACATATATTATATTATACTAAAATATTCAAAAAAAGTCTTTGATAGTAGGCTAATTACTTTGCAAAAATAATAAAATTACTCAAACATATAAGTAGGATATTATTGCTTTTATCAATAGATATGTTCACATTAAATATGAAATAATATGTATGGCATTATCTTGCTAAAGGGGAAATAGTTTGATAAGCAAGAAGACATGTGGTATATTATTGAAAAATTCCTATTACAATTATTTTACAGTAGGTGAAATTATGAATGAGACAGTATTAAAAACTTTTGTTGATAAATTCAATAAGGACAAAAAAGAATTTTACAGAAAGTTTGAAGAGATAACTAAAAAGCTTGAGAAAATAGATAGTACCTTTGTTAGAGTCGATGAAAAACTAGAACAGGTAAATAGGCGTATTGATAAAGTAGAAGATATGCAAACACTTATCTTCGGAAAGCTGGGCTCAGGAAGAGATAAACTGGATAATGTAAAAATATATTTATCGAGAATTGAAACTAAACTGAATGAATATAGTACTCTCAATTTACAAGGATATAAAACTATTGGGGGAGACCTATACTCCTTGAAGATAAACTTACAAAGAGTTAGACCAATTATAAATTGGGAGAATAATTGTGATTTAACCCAGGCATACAACGATATTGAACGGAAGTTTATAGAGATTGAAGAGCAATTAACATACCTGAACGAAGAAAATGCTTAAATACTTGTGCTACTTCTGCAAATCTATACATATTAACCTTTTCCTTGCATTTTATTTTTTTGTATATTAAAATTAATAATGATTTATACAACAAGTATAGGTAGTTAACTGGAGATTTAATTGTTTCTGGTTAACTATCTATACTTGTTGTATATATTGAAAAAACTACATATTGAATCTGTTATTGTTGAAATAGCTAACAACAGATTTAATATGTTAAATAGATCCTAGCAATATAATAATACAAATCAGGCTTTAGGAGGAAGTAATGAGAACCGTAAATGTAGCTTCAATAATCGATACGGTAGAGAAACTATGTATAGATGCAAATTATTATTTGAATAGTGATATTTTAAATGCACTTGAAAACAGCTTTGAAAAAGAAGAATCCGATATAGGACGGGATATAATAAAACAAATTATTCAAAATGCAAATATTGCAAGAAGTGAAAAGATGGCTATATGCCAGGATACTGGTATGGCAGTGGTATTTGTAGATATCGGGCAAGATGTTCATATAACTGGCGGTAGCTTGACTGCAGCCATAAATGAAGGTGTAAGAAGAGGTTATAGTAAAGGCTATCTACGTAAATCAGTTGTAAAAGACCCAATAGATAGAGTAAATACAGGTGATAATACTCCAGCTATTATTCACTACAATATAGTAGAAGGCTGTACTTTAAAAATAGCTATAGCACCCAAAGGTTTTGGGAGTGAAAATATGAGTGGGCTAAAAATGCTTAAACCGTCGGATGGTATAGAAGGGGTTAAAAGTTTTATTCTCGAAACCGTTGACAAAGCTGGCCCCAATCCGTGCCCACCTATAGTTGTAGGTGTGGGGATAGGCGGAACTATGGAAAAAGCTGCACTTTTGGCTAAAAAGGCTCTATTAAGACCGATTGACCAGAGAAATGAGGTCGAGTATGTTTGTAGTCTTGAAAGAGAAATGCTTGATAAAATAAACAAGCTTGGAATTGGTCCTGCTGGCTTTGGAGGTAGGATGACGGCATTGGCTGTTAATATAGAAGTTTATCCCACCCATATTGCAGGCCTACCTGTTGCAGTAAATATTAACTGTCATGCAACAAGGCATGCTGAAGCAGAGTTATAATCAAAATAAGGTAACTATAGATAATTAACTTTATAATGGAAATTGGGGGTTTAGGGGGGATGTATCCGCCTGCTGACCGCACCGCGGTTAAATAAAAGCTCCAATCCCATACGGAGGATAAATTTTTATGAAGCATATAATACAAACACCTTTAACAAAAGATACAGTAAAAAACTTGAAAGCAGGAGATACTGTAAGTATTAACGGAGTAATTTATGCCGCCAGGGATGCAGCACACAAGCGCCTGATAAGCTGGCTGCATATGGGTAAAACGTTACCTTTTGAAATCGAAGATCAAATAATATATTATGTAGGCCCTTGTCCAGCACGCCCGGGAGAAGTTATAGGTTCGGCAGGACCTACAACAAGCAGCAGGATGGATGCATATGCCCCTGATTTAATTGAAATAGGTCTAACAGGTATGATAGGTAAAGGTTTGAGGAATAACGATGTAATATCAGCAATGATGAAGCATGGAGCTGTTTACTTTGGGGCAATCGGTGGAGCCGGGGCTTTAATTGCCAAGACCATTATCAGTGAGGAAGTAGTAGCTTTTCCTGAGTTTGGTACCGAAGCGGTTAGAAAATTAACTGTAAAAGATTTTCCAGCTACAGTTATAATAGATAGCTATGGTAATAACCTTTACGACACGGGTAAACTGAAATATAGGATAGACCAATAAAACTTTGTGGTATATTTTTAGTAAAATATAGTGTATAATATTACTGCAAATAAAACATAGGAGGAGAATTATTATGGCTAAAGTTACACCTGATATGATTATAGCTGATGTATTAAAACTGGACAAAGGAACAGTGCCTATATTTTTAAATAATGGAATGCACTGTCTGGGTTGTCCTTCATCATCCGGAGAGAGTATTATGGATGCTTGTGCAATCCATGGAATAGATGCGGATAAACTTGTTAAAGAATTAAACGACTACCTGGAAGGTAAGGAAGCTTAAATAAAAATTAAAATAAGACTGATAGGTCTTATTTTTTTTGCCCAAATGTATCCGAATATTTACTTTGAAAATTCAAAAAATGTTCGGGTTTGGCTTGATTTTTATCATATTGGTTTGATATTATAATTATGGCATTGTATTTAAATAATTTTGAAGGTATAATTTATAATGTTGTTTTAAAGTAAACATTATGCAAGAAGTCAGTTTTTTGGCTTATAGAGCTGGAATAGGGGGAATGGTATAGTGGCGACGAGAGTTGTTGTAGGAACTCAATGGGGCGATGAAGGAAAAGGAAAATATATTGATATGCTTGCCGGTGACTCCGATATGGTAGTGCGGTTTTCAGGGGGTAACAATGCTGGACACACAATAGTAGCGGACGGAGTAAAATATGCATTGCACCTGATACCATCGGGAATACTTCATAAAGGAAAGACTTGTATTATTGGAAATGGTGTGGTTGTAGACCCGGCTGTATTATTAAAAGAAATGAAAGGTCTTAATGAAAAGGGAGTAAGTACAGACAACTTGCTGATAAGCGATAGAGCACACGTCATTATGCCTTACCATAAAGAACTGGATGAATTGCAAGAAAAGTTCAGAGGAAGTAATAGTATAGGAACTACAAAGAGAGGTATTGGACCTGCTTATTCCGATAAGACTGAAAGAAGCGGGATAAGAGTGTGTGATTTAATAGATGAAGAGGTATTTGCTCAAAAGGTTAGGGCGAATCTTGAAGTTAAAAACCTAATAATTGAGAAAGTATACGGTGGGGAGAAGTTCGATGCAGAACAAATAATATCCGAATATTCTGCTTATGCAAAAGAACTGAAAAAACATGTTGTTGATACCAACGATATAGTTTTTGATGCCATTGAGGCGGGGAAAAATATACTGTTTGAAGGTGCTCAGGCTACTTTCTTGGACTTAGACTTCGGCACATATCCCTATGTCACATCTTCCAACCCTGTTGCGGGTGGAGTGTGTACTGGAGCAGGTGTAGGCCCTGTATCTATCAATGAAGTTTATGGTGTACTTAAAGCTTATACATCTAGAGTAGGAGCGGGCCCATTCCCAACAGAACAAGATAATGAAATTGGTGACACCATCAGAGAGTTAGGATGGGAATACGGTACAACTACCGGTAGGCCCAGGCGCTGTGGATGGCTTGACGCTGTAATGATCAGGTATGCAGCTAGAGTGAATGGCTTGACGGCTCTTGCAATAAACCACGTAGATACTATTGGTAAGCTTGATAAAATTAAGCTTTGTGTTGCCTATAAAAAGGATGGCGCGGTGATTAAGCATTTCCCATCAAGCTTGAAGGAATTGGCTAAGTGTGAGCCTGTGTACGAAGATTTTGACGGTTGGAATGTTGATATATCCAATGTAAAAACATATGATGGTTTACCTGAGAATGCGAAAAAGTACCTTAAGAGGATCGAAGAACTAACTGGTGTTAAGGTAAAGTTTATCGGAGTTGGAAAAGATAGAGAGCAAACAATTACAGTTTAACAGCTAAATAAATAAATTAAAAAAATATTTAGAAAATTAGTTGACAAAACTATGTGACCTGTTGTAAGATAAATGACGTTGCAGCTCGAGAGAAACAACAAAGCTCGAGCTAAGTTGTGGGCCATTAGCTCAGTCGGCAGAGCACTTGACTTTTAATCAAGGTGTCCCGCGTTCGAGTCGCGGATGGCTCACCAAAGATTTTCTTGGTGGGAGTTGGGTACAGTAGAGAGGCACTATAAACTAGAATAACCTCTAAGAACTTCTAAAAAAGTTTGAAACTGGTACTTGACAAGTAAGAGAGATGAAGTTAAAATATACAGTGTTGGTTGACGAAAAGTGACGAAACATTAAATATGGCCCATTGGTCAAGCGGTTAAGACACCGCCCTTTCACGGCGGCTACAGGGGTTCGAATCCCCTATGGGTCACCAAATACGGCCCGGTAGTTCAGTTGGTTAGAATGCCAGCCTGTCACGCTGGAGGTCGAGGGTTCGAGCCCCTTCCGGGTCGCCAATAACACTGTACTAAAAAGGTGTTTATAATTGAAGTAAGCTGGTGTAGCTCAGCAGGTAGAGCAGCTGACTTGTAATCAGCAGGTCGGGGGTTCGATTCCGTCCACCAGCTCCATATGGGAAGGTTCCCGAGTGGCCAAAGGGGGCAGACTGTAAATCTGTTGTCTCTGACTTCGATGGTTCGAATCCATCTCTTCCCACCAAAAACAAGCGTTTGAGATTACTCAAACGCTTGTTTTGTTATATACCTTATACATATCCGCAATGTGTGACAGCGTTAAACTTACCCCTTAAGAACAAATATGTCAACTTGTTGAAAGTAGGGATTTACTATATGGATACGAAGCTTATAAATCAGGTTTCAAGCTTGTAGCGGTTTTATGTATATCCAACTAGCGAAGCAATGTATATGTACGTCTAACAGGCTAATTTGCGCTTTTAAGAAGTATATTGTTTTTATTTATGGTGTGTTTAGAATTATAATTTAACCGAACTACTAATAGACATGATATAAAAGAAAAGGCCAGGCTACATAAATTATGTATTAGCCTGGCCTTATAATTTTACTTATTTTCTTATATCTTTCTTAATATCTTCAAAGTTAGTGAACTGACGTATAACATAAAGTGGTCTTCCTTTAGCTTCATCATATATCCTGCCTATGTATTCACCAATAATACCCAATATAATAAGTACAATGCCATTAAAGAACAAGTTTACTGCTATGATAGAGGCCCATCCTTGAAGTTCAACTCTATTTGTAAAGAGTCTTTCATATAGTACTACAAGAAGATAAATAAAGCTCAATGCGGACATAAACATTCCCACATAGGATGCAAGCTTTAAAGGCTTATATGAGAAGGATGTTATAGCGTCGAAAGCAAACTTTAACATCTTCTTAAGAGGATACTTGGTTTCCCCTGCAAAACGCTTGTCCCTGGTAAATTCAACCCCAATCTGCCTAAAGCCCAACCAACTAATGATACCTCTTATATATCTGTTTCTTTCATTTACCTGCTTTAAAGCGTCGCACACTTTTCTGTCAATAAGCCTGAAATCTCCTGTATCAACTGGAATATCTACATCAGTCATTTTTCTTAAGAACCTGTAAAACATACTTGCAGTAAGCTTCTTAAAGAAAGTTTCACCTTTACGTTCTTTCCTTTTTCCATACACAACATCATAGCCTTCACGCCATTTTTCCAACATCTTGGGTATAACCTCCGGTGGATCCTGGAGGTCAGCGTCTATAACTACTATTGCATCACCTTCTGTATAATCCATGCCTGCGGTTACTGCTACCTGGTGTCCGAAATTACGCGAAAAATCTATAAACTTTATGTTCTTATCCATTACGCATATTTCGTTCACTATTGCAGAAGTTTTATCTCTGCTGCCGTCATTCACGAAAATAATTTCATAAGGCTCGTTAATAGAATCCATAACCTTTTTCAATCTCTTATAGGATTCAAGAACTACAGCCTCCTCATTGTAGACAGGGACTACAACTGAAAGTACAACTCCTTTTGCCATTATAAAAAACTCCTTCCTTTGCTTTGATCATATAAACACTAAAATATCCAACTTTTAAGTAGTTTTAAACTATCTATATATGTTTTTGACACTTCCAGGCCCGATAATACAGGATAGTATATTATAAAAAGGGCCGCAACTACTACCAAGTAGGCATATACTAAGTATTTGGCCTGCGGATACCTATCCAATAGGCTTTTAATTACATACACAATTGACATTATAACAAAAGGTACGGTAGAAAAAAAGTGATATATGAAAACTAGTCGATTAACAAACATCCATGGAGCGTATTGGAATGCAATGGCTACAAAAACTACAACCATTTTCTTATCTTTCTTCAATATAGCAATTATCATTGCCGCAAATATCCCAATAATACCTACCCACCAAATTGCAGGATTACCAAAGGAGGCTATTGTAGAGGCTACCCCTTCTGGAAGGTTTGCTCCGCTATAAAACCACATTGGTTTTAGGTCTAGTGGCCATTCCCACCACTCCGATTTAAACGGGTGATCAGCTACAAGGTTGCTGTGGTAGTTAAGCATATCCCTTTGATTGTTTATTACCACACTTAAGCCACCTTCTGTACCTGGTACAAGCATATAAGGGATATAAGACAAGATATAAATGATTGCCGGTATTATAACAAAAAATAGTACACAATAAAGTGATGTCCTGACTATATAAAGAGAAAGGAAATCCTTTATCCATGGGACCTTCTTTGATTTTTCCCTGTTGATGTTTATAGTATCATAATCAATGTACTCAGCTGCTTTTGTTATAAAAAACAGTAAAGCTAGACCTCCAGCTGCATATACGCCTATCCATTTACTTGCAGCACCTATACCAAAGAATAATCCGCTAAGGAATAAAGGCTTTAAAGAGGCTTTATAGCCTAAGACATAGGATTTATTTACAAAATAGTCATACATGAAGTAATACATTAAAATTATAAAGAATGTTCCATATACATCTACAGTTGCAATCCTTGTCTGGGTAAAGTGCATGAAATCAAACATCATAAGAAACGCTGTGCAGAAAGCGTAAAACCTTCGTCCAAATAGTTTCTTTCCGAAAAGGTACATAATAGGAAGCATAGCTGCACCGAATAAGGTGCCTATAATTCTCCAACCGAATGGATTCATACCAAATATGGCAATTCCTATAGATATAAGTACCTTTCCAAGTGGAGGGTGAGTTGTTTCGTAAGGAGCCATCTGCTTAAGATGCTCGTAGGCAGTCCTTGCGTGATAGATTTCATCAAAATAGGTTCCTGTCATAAATGAAGGAGAATATTCTATTGTATCCTGTTCATCAAAGAGGTTTTCAACTGTACCTTTATCTGCTTGGTCAACATTTTTTTCAAGCACCTCTATGCCTTTAATAGGCTCAGAACTTCCTGCTTCAAAAATACCTAATTCATTAAGAACTCCACTTGGTGATTCAACGGTTATTCTCAATTTGCTTGTTTTAGCGGAAACATCTATGTACTTCCATACATAGAAATCTTTCTTTTCAATTGTAGTGAGAGGTATAAACTTACCTGCTGCATCCAGGTATTCTACTCTATAACTACCGTTTTCATATGTGCGTTGGTAAATACCATTATAGTAATAAATTTTGGATATATCAGCTACTTTACCAAGATCGACGATAAAGTTTTCCCCGGGCCTTGAGGGCTGCCACGATGTATTGGGCGCATTAAATCCTCCAAGGTTGTATAGAGCGATTGCAAGATAAATGAGGGTCATAGAGGACATGATAATGATATCCTTTTTATCAAACCTGGTTTTGGTTAACCCGTTCTTTACATTATCTTCGCCCGCGTATTGGTTATGAGGAGTAGCATTACCTTTTGACTTGTTTGCTCGCAGTACAAAAAAACAGATACCTATTATGAGCAAAAACAATACTGAAATGACAATTATAAATAAAGAGGTACCTTTGCTTTTTTCATTAACTGCGCCTTGTACCTGATTTGAGGAAGTATCACTTTCGTTAAACAGGTTTACTGCAGTAACTCCTGAGGGAAGGCTATCCAACATTTGAACAGATACATCGTCAAACCAAGCTTTACCGGTATTGAGCATACCATAGCCGCCAAGACCGATAGTTAGTACAAAACCGCTTTGGCTTTGGCCGGTTTTTCCGTATAATTCAATATGCTGCCAATCATTAACTGAACCCTTTACATCATTCGACGTAACTAATAGCCCATCGATTGATAGATTTGCACCCTTACCCTGAGAGCCTACATTTTCTGTTTTAACCCAGCAGGAAAGTTTATAATAGGAATTTTCCTTCGCAACTACCGTCTGCTTATACCTTGAGTCGCTAGGTATATCGTTAACTATGCAAACGCTGCTATTTCCAGAGTGTTTTTGGGAGGCATCGGAGTAAAAAACGCCTTTGTTTTCCCAAGAATGTTTTGTCCAGAAAGCTTCACCTTCTTCAAACCCTGGGTTTACCATAATATTTGCGGTTTCTGCAAAAGCAGGTAAATGCAATCCTATAAAAAGTAAAATCATTATTAAATAAGCTGGTATTTTTTTCAACTTACAGGCACCTCCATTAATAAATTTACAAAAGCTAATTTAATTACATTACATAATTTCCAAGAGCAAAAGCTACAGTATAAAAGCATAACAACATAGAGCAAATGACTGTGGCAACATTATCTGCAATTTTATTACGCGAAGCCAACCCGAGGAGTAAATATATAGGAAAAAGAGCTGAAATATACCGTGGGCCGCTTAAAAGCCATGTAGGCGAAAATGTAACAAGCAAATATGCTACCATATATGCTAAATATGAAACTCGTAATTTATTTAAACCGTAAAAGATAAAGAGTATAGTAATAATAAAAATAAACACTTGTGGGATCCAGAGGCTTACTCGTGCGGCAGAATCCCAGGTTGTTGTTAGGGCATTCATAAAATGGTTTCTAACATTTTCTCCGAAAAAGCCAAAGGAATTATTCCAGTGATTTTTTTGTATGGTAAGGAATCTAAACCAGTCTCCGGTAACTGATTTATTTATGTATAAATAAATTACGAATCCAATAGGCATTAAAAATATATAAATGCCCTCCCTGAAGAAATGTGAGATAATAGTTAAAAATCTCTTCTTTTTAAGGTTTTCCACAGTGCCGCTAACAATAAGGTATTCAACTAAAGCGGGAATAAGGAGCAGGAGGCCAAAGTTTCTTGTTAATGCAGCAAGCATGCCGCATATACCTGCAGTAACCCAGTCCTTTTTTCTTAAGTAGTAAAACGTCATTATGCTTAAAGCCATAAACAAACTTTCTGTGTAGGCCAAACCGAAAAAGAAGGAAAAAGGGAATATAAGTAAATACTTGATAGTAGGGACACAAAAGCTTTCTTCAAACTCGGTCTTAACCAGTTTCTGTAGGTAAAAGCAAGCTAGTATCAAGCTTATATTTGAACATAAAACAGCTGATAAAAAATAATTCCCGTTAATTAAAGCAAGTAGTTTAATTAGTAGGGGGTAAAGAGGATAAAAAACAATAAAGTTTTGAGGATCCCCGCTATTTTGATACCAATCCTTTGCGATAGAAATATAGTGTGGAGAATCCCATCTATTCCAGAGTGATTCGAATGAACCGATGATATCAATACCCTGGTTTTTAATCAGTAAAACCCCCATATAACCGATCAAATAAATAAATATACGCGATGATATTACCAATGCAGAAATAGTTAGAAAAGTCTTTAATTCACCTTTTATACCTTTTTGGTGTACTTCACTGTTGGAGTTTATCGGTAGTATCCTATTGGTTAATAAATTAAAGTTTATTACACCAATCTCTCTTAGAAATAGTATTATAACAAGAACAAAAGCCGCTGATACGGAAAGGACTGATAGAGTTTCAAAACATTTTGCTAACACAGTCATACCAGTTATGCCCTCCTTCCCGAAGATGTATCTGCGGCACTACCTTTCTGCTTGACTTTACTGCTAGTATAAACAAGGTTTATTACTATTTTGATTAGGTAGCAAAATAGTATAATATTTAGTACTGACACAACTCTAAGCTTAAAGTCGTCGGATGGAATGTGATAAAACTCTCTCAATGCTCCGGATAAGACTTCAAAGTTGTTTATAAAGTTTGTTAAGGTGAACCCCGTAAACAGTAACAGTACCCTCCTATCCTTTGAGCAGATATAAGCTAGCAGAGCTATTGCTAAAACCGGAAACATATATCGTTCATGCATCCTCGGAGAAAAAATAAATGCTCCTGAGTTTAGGATAAGGGCACAGAGGAATGGGAGTGCAGGATTTTCAGTACTAATATTTACTACCCACTTACATACCACAGCTAGTCTTGAGTATAAAGAACTGTTTTTAATAATATGAACTATATACGGCAAGGCAATAAAAATTAAAATAGCTGCCGTAAAAATCAGTCCCCATGTTCTATAGCTAAAAACAAACAAACTTATAGAATCACTCTTAAAGTTGCCTCCCAGAAGTGTATGGAAGTTAAATGCATTGAGGCTTGCATAGGGGTATTCACCTGCAGTTTTAAAGTAAAGCTTGAAAATCCAAAGCGGACCATTGGATAATAAAAAAGGTAAAATTACTAAAATAGAAGTAACGAAACCCGATGCAAACGATTCCACAAAATACCTTAGTCTTTTTCTGCGAATAAGTTCAAAGAGTAGCACTGGCAGGAAAAATATAGCCTGAGGCTTCATAAGGGCTGCAATGGCAAATACAGAGGATGAAGTTTTTATCTTATCCCTGCTTAGAAGTATAAGGGCTATAGTAATCAACATAGTAAAGAACGAATCAACCTGTCCCCAAATAGCTGTATTAAACATAACTAATGGGTTGAAAATGTAAATTGAGCATATAAATAGCCTAATTTTACTGCCAAGTTGGTTGGCTGAGTATCTGTAAATCAAGCATGCAGTTATTATATCAGCCAGAATAGAGGGAAGTTTTATTAAAAGAGTACTTATTTCTGAAGAACCGGCAATTTTACCAATAATATATAGCACATATATATATGTAGGTGGATAATCTACAAACATATTGCTGTTATAAAAGCCTGCAAGGTTGTTTGCAGCAGCATACGCCCATGCCTTAAAACAACCAATATCTTGAGGATAGCCTTCCACTAAAGGAGCAACTACTAGTCGAAGAATAAGACCAACAGCTACTATAATAAAAATGTATGATTTTTCAAAGCCTTTTAGCAGAGGCTTGTTACTTTTACTAATTAGGTAATAAATGAACAGAAATATTATGATAAAAGTAAACAATATAGAATAATATAATGCGCTATTGAGCGATGAATCCTGATTTTGTTTGCTATTACTGCTGGTTGAAGTATTAGTGTCGGTTGCGTATAAATTTACAGCAGAAACCCCTGCAGGCAGGGATTCAAGTTCCTGAACGATTACATCATCAAACCAGGCAGTTCCGGTATTCATACTTCCATAACCGCCTAGTCCCAATGTAAGGGTAAAGGAGGTCTGATTCTCATCTGGCTTACCATATAATTCGATATATTGCCAGTCGTTTGAAGTCCCTTTTATATCCGCGGATGTAGCAAGAATACCTTCAACTGAGATATTAGCTCCTTTGCCGTCTGAACCTACATTTAGAGTTTTTACCCAGCATGAAGCTTTATAGTAGTACCCACTTCTAACCTTAATTTCTTGCTTGAAGCGTGAATCATTAGAGGAGTGATTTACTATTGCTGCACTTCCACCACCTGTCCTGTAAACTTTGCTATCAATAGAGAAGTCTGTCACTCCAGCTTCGGTTATATAGCTGAAAGTTCCCCATTGGTCAATACTACTTTTGCTGCCAGATTCAAAACCTTGGTTAGCTACCAGATTTTCTTGAGAGGCAAGAGGGGTTGGAACAAAAAACCCCATCAAGAATACAATTGAGATAATAAGCACACTTACCCTTTTCAACATCCTTAAATCCCCCTGATATTATGTATAAGATTTATATCTATATCAACGGAACTTAACTTAGTACCTATAAGGTTAGAACTAAGTTAAGTTCCGTTTTAGTTGAGTTAAACTATTTTCTGTAAATAATCGTTTTATAGAGTGCAAAATTCCATATAACAATAAAACCCATAACAATTACTTTTGAAACTTGAACTCTCATATTTAAATAATCCGATGAAAAATACATTAACATATTGGATATACCTAGGTTTACTGCAAACAGCAAGCTATATAGAAGTAGTTGTTTATAAATATTGTCTTTAGATTGAAATGACCATAGCCTATTAAGTAAGAAGCTGAGTATAAAACCTGCAAACATGCCCACTGAGTTTGAAGTTATATACCAGAGCTTAAAAAAGCCAGATAATATTACAAAAGTTGAGTACTCTAAGATTGCAGCTGAAAGCCCGCTAATCAAATATTTACCGAACTGGGTAATAGTTTCTGGGTCGAGTAGAGTGGAAAGGTATTTGAGTAATTTAGCTCTTAATATAGACCTACGTATATACATATTGGTTCTCCTTAATGCAACTTCCTTTCTATGCATATATATTGTGTCAAATTTACATTATAATAGCATATTAAATTATGCTACTATAATGTATAAATACTATATTTCATCTTAAGTTAGAGTAAATATCTAGAATAATTATAATATAGGTATAGACACATATCAATATCAGTTACCAAAAACAAAATAAGGGATTTGTTAACTTCAAAACATTCTATAATTTGCATAATAGTGCTCAAAAAACTTAATAATATAGAGAATTAACATAGCAAACTATGACCTGTTTACCGAAAGTGGGTGGCATAAAGTAGTGTGCAGAGAGCACTATACACAGTAAATTAAACCATAAATTATTTCATTTATTATTGTCATGCAAAGATTGTATGCTATAATAATATTGAGTTTAAGAGGCAGGATTTAATTCAGGAGGTTGCAGGATGAAATTCACTAAAATGCAGGGTTTGGGTAATGACTATATATATGTAAACTGCTTAAGTCAGAATATTGAGAACCCTTCTGAGGTTGCTAAATTTGTAAGCGATAGGCACTTTGGGATTGGGTCCGATGGGTTGGTTTTAATACTTCCATCAGATATTGCGGACTTTAGAATGAGGATGTTTAATTCCGATGGTTCAGAAGCGGAAATGTGTGGAAATGCTATAAGGTGTGTAGGAAAATTTGTTTATGATAATGGTTTGACTGATAAGACCACCGTAAAAGTTGAGACACTTGCAGGGATAAAAATTCTCGAGCTGACACTTGAGAATAATAAGGTTGTACTTGTCAAGGTTGATATGGGCGAGCCTATACTGAAGCCAAAAGATATACCTGTAAACAGCGGAAAGGACTTATTCATATCCGAACCTGTAGAGGTAAATGGCCAAACTTTTAAAGTAACGTGCGTTTCTATGGGAAATCCCCATGCAGTAGCTTATGTTGATGATGTTATAGCTTTCCCATTAGAAGTTGTAGGTCCTAAAATGGAGACTCACAATCTTTATCCAAGAAAAATTAACTCTGAGTTTGTAGAGGTTATAGACAAAAATACGCTCAAAATGAGAGTTTGGGAAAGAGGCGCTGGGGAAACTCTTGCGTGCGGTACAGGGGCATGTGCTGTATTGGTATCTTCCGTACTGAACGGTATCAGCGAAAGAACGGCGACTGTTAAGCTGTTAGGCGGCGACTTGCTTATTGAGTGGAATCAAAACGACAATCATGTATACATGACCGGACCAGCGGTTAAAGTATTTGATGGAGAAATAGATATATAAAGGAGAGAGAATTGGCTATGGCAGTTATTAATGACAATTATTTAAAATTACCAGGAAGTTACCTGTTTGCCGAAATCGCAAGAAGGGTTAACACTTTTAAAAATGAAAACCCCAATGCAAATGTTATAAGGTTGGGAATAGGGGATGTTACAAGACCTTTGCCTCAGGCTATCATTGAGAGTATGCATAAAGCAGTAGATGAAATGGGTAATGAAGCTACTTTCAGGGGATATGGCCCTGAACAGGGATACAATTTCCTGATTCAAAAGATAATTGAGTTTGATTATTCCCCAAGAGGAATTAAACTGGATGAAGATGAGATATTCGTAAGTGATGGATCAAAAAGTGACACAGCAAATATCCAGGAAATTTTCGGTTTAGACAACATAATAGCTGTAACCGATCCTGTTTATCCGGTTTATGTAGATAGCAATGTTATGGCAGGAAGAACTGGAGAGCTTGGTACAGATGGTAAGTGGAGCAAGATTACATATATTCCATGTACTGCAGGGAATAATTTTATTCCTGAGCTTCCTAAAAATAAAGTTGATTTAATCTATCTTTGTTTCCCTAACAACCCAACAGGTATGACTATATCAAAAGAAGAATTAAAAAAGTGGGTTGATTATGCAAAAGCCAATAAATCTATAATCCTTTATGATGCAGCTTATGAAGCATATATACAGGAAGATCATGTACCCCACAGCATATACGAAATTGAAGGTGCAAAGGAAGTAGCGATAGAATTTAGAAGTTTTTCAAAAAATGCCGGATTTACCGGAACAAGATGTGCTTTTACTGTAGTACCAAAAGAGGTAATGGCTTATACAGCTAATGGTGAAGCATATCCTCTTAATAAACTATGGAATAGAAGGCAAACTACAAAATTTAATGGGGTACCTTATATAATTCAGAGAGGTGCAGAAGCTGTTTATAGTGAAGCAGGCCAAAAACAGATAAAAGCTATGGTTGATTATTATATGGCAAATGCCAAAATTATTAGAGAAGGTATAGCGAGTACCGGTATACAGGTGTTTGGGGGAGTAAATGCTCCTTATATATGGTTGAAGACTCCAAACGGTTTGGATTCATGGGCCTTTTTTGATAAATTATTGAATGAAGCGCACTTGGTAGGTACACCAGGTGTAGGCTTTGGGCCTAGCGGCGAGGGATACTTCAGATTAACTGCTTTTGGCAATAGGGAAAATACTGAGGAAGCAGTTAACAGATTTAAAACAAGGTTAAAATTATAAAAAGCTAATATATAAAGTTTAAGGGATCTGAGAGTTATTCTCAGGTCCTTTAATTTTGTATAAATAATATCTGCCAGCAGAAAATACTTTTACATGATTTTATTTCAAAACAATAAGAGGATTGGAGACTTAACATATAAAATCTTCTATGGTTAAGGTGAATTATGAAATTAAGAAGGCTTATATTTATTAGTTGTATATTTATTTCTGTAGTGCTGTTTATAAATGGGTTGTCGGTTCTGGCGCTTATAAATAAGAAGGGACTTACAAGACCGTTTAGCAAACACTTAGATACACAAGTAAAAGATAATCATATGGAAAATAGTCCTCTTTACCGTAAGCCTGTTAATATAATTGTCTTAGGGTTAGATGAAGAAGAGGTAAGATCTGATGTGATTTTGCTCCTAAACTTTAGTCCGGAAAAAGAAAGATTGAATATTTTGTCAATTGCAAGGGACACAAGGGTAAGGGTAGGTGGTAAATCAGCCAAGATAAATGCTTTAGTTGGTATGGGTGGAGAAATACTGGCTATAAAAAAGATAGAAGAGTTGACTGGATTACAGGTAAACTATTATGTAACATTGAATTTTAAAGGATTCAGAAAGATGATCGATACTCTTGATGGAGTCGAAGTAAATATACCCTTTGATATGGATTATGATGATTCAGAGCAGAACTTGCATATACATCTAAGGAAAGGTAGACAGGTTTTAAATGGGCAGAAAGCGGAACAACTTGTAAGATATAGAAAAGGTAATAAGGCAGGCGAGGGGTATACAGACGGGGATTTAGGAAGAATAAAAATGCAACAACAGTTTATAAAGGAGTTAATTGATCAAAAAATACGGATAAGGTATATTACTAAAATATATGATGTATTCTACATCCTTAAAGAGTATATGAAAACAAATATTGAATTGGGGGATATTAACTACTACTTAAGGGATATAAGGAATTTAAGTTATGAGAAGGTAGCGGCTTTTACTCTACCAGGAGAGGCTAGATATGTAAATCATTTATGGTTTTTTATACCCGATAAAGAAAAGACCACAGAATTATTAGATAAATATTTCTTTAAATAACTGTATAAAACCTATAATGTCATTTTTTTATCATAGTAAGCGCCCCACTTTAGGTGTTATAATGCACGTGTTAATTCTAAAGGGGGGCGTTAAAATGGATCCGGTTACACATGCAGTAATAGGTATGTCTATAGCCAAGTTCACAGGCAATGAGATAGCCTTATCAAATCCTGCCACTATGGGAGTTATCATAGGAGCAGTTTTTCCGGATATAGATATACTAATGCAAAAGTGGGGAGACTATGTTTACCTAAAAAACCATAGAGGAGTAACACACTCAGTATTTGGTATGGTTTTCTCGGCACTTTTTATAGCAGTAGCGTTAGAGGGTATTTATAACACTGGAAGCATTCTAAGTTTAGCCTTATGGGCACTTATAGGTTGTTTTTCTCATACTTTTATTGACATCTTTAATTCATATGGTGCTAAAATTCTCTGGCCCTTTGTAGATAGGAAATTTACTTTAAGCCTCTTGATAATATTTGATCCTATATTTGTTGGTACTTTGATAGGGTATATATTAAGCGATGGAACTGCTGAAAGGTTATTTCTCTTGGGTTTTATATTATACTTGGTTTCAAGGGCTGTAATGAGGATGTTAGTAAGTATAAAATTAAAAAAAGAGTTTGTGGATTCCTGCCACAAGATAAGTATACTACCTTCTATGACAGGATTGTTTAGATGGCATTTTATACTTGAACGCAGTTCATCTAACTCCATTGGTGAAATAAACGTTATAAGCAATAGTATAAGAATTGTTAAAGATTTATATAAGATAAAAGATAGGAATATGAAGAAAATTCTAAACTCGCCTATAGGTGAGTTCTTTAGTGAGTTTACCCCACTATTTCATATAAATAGCGAAAACCTTCAGGGAATTACCAGGTATATATTTATAGATATGAGATACTATCTAAAAGATAAATTTCTGCACCATGCGGTTCTTGAGATGGACGAAAATGATTCTATTATAAGGTCTACCTTTAATCCCTACTCAATAAATAGAAGTGTAGAGTTATAGATAAAAGGAAGCATCACTGGGGTGCTTCCTTTTTAGTACGTATAGTAAATTAAAATACTAAATGCAAATTTAGTTTGAAGTTTAACGGTGATATATTATAATTTACTATAGTAATTTATGCTTGGTAGTTATATGCTGATTCCAACAACCAATAGAGTGTAAGAGTGAAGATTGTTTTAGTTGAATAAAAGGAGCGTATAGGTAAATGCTAAATTGGGATGAACTAGTTGCTTCATGCTCAACATGTATAAAGTGTCAATTGGGGAGTACAAGGAAAAAGATTGTCATAGGCCGTGGTAATATAAATGCGCCTATTATGATGATAGGAGAGGGCCCTGGCGAACAGGAAGATCTGCAAGGTCTGCCTTTTGTAGGACCAGCCGGTAAACTTCTTGATTTACTGTTGGAAGCGCAAATGATAAAGAAGGAAGATTATTATATTGCTAATATCGTGAAATGCCGTCCCCCGGGAAATCGTGTTCCACTAGATGAAGAGGCTGAGCGATGTCTACCCTTTTTAAGGAACCAGGTATATCTGATAAAACCCAAAATAATTGTTTGCCTTGGAAGCACAGCTATGAAATATATAATAGATAAGGAAGCTAAAATAACTCAGATTCGCGGGCAGTGGATAGAACGGAAAGGGTATTGGATTATGCCTACATTTCATCCAGCAGCTTTGCTAAGAGACGAGTCAAAAAAACTATTGATGTGGGAAGATATAAAAAAAGTAAAACAGAGGTTGGATAATATATGTCAAAATTAGAGCAGTTGGGGAGTTTATATAAAAGTTATAAAAGCGAATTTAATAGCGAAGAGATTGTGTTAGGAGATGGAAATTCTAATGCCGACTTGCTATTGATAGGTGAGGCACCGGGCAAGGATGAGGTAAGATTGTCAAAGCCTTTTGTTGGTGCTGCCGGAAAGAATCTAAGTGAGTTTTTAGGCATATTGGGTATTGAGAGAGAAACTATTTATATCACAAATACTATAAAGTATAGACTTTCAAAATTAAATACCGAAACAGGAAGGATTATCAACCGACCCGCTACAAAAGAGGAAATAATTAAAAGTAGGGATTACCTACTACAAGAGATAAGAATTATTAACCCTAAATATATTGTTACTCTCGGAAATGTACCTTTGAAAGCAGTGATGGGTGATTTTAATGCCAGTATTGGCTCTATGCATGGTAATCTGAAAGTAATAGAAGTTTTAGAAGCTAAATATAACCTGTTTCCTTTATATCATCCTGCAAGTGTTATTTATAATAGCAAGCTAAAGGATATCTATACTTCCGATATAAAGAAGTTAGGTGAAATTATAAAAATTGACTAACTTGCGGAGTGATATATTAAGAATTAAGTATATGGAAATGAGTTTAAATAGATATAGTTATTATATTTGATAGTATTTTTAAATTAGATTAACGTAATAAGTAAAAACATTGACGAAACTGCAGATATTTTGATTTTAAATGAGATAAGTTTAAATAATTACCTTATATACATTTTTATGATGTGTTTTAACCAATAAACCATGGGTTGACATTGTTGAAAGCGCGGTGCTATAATATAGAAGCTGTCGCTGCTCAGGCGGCCTGGAATACTGTAAAGTTAACAGGTAAAAAGAGTTAACAAAAAAGGTGTTGACAAAACCAAAACAGCGTGGTAATATGTATAAGCTGTCTCGCAAGAGACGCAATGGACTTTGAAAAGTAAACAGTGTAAGTGTAAAGGAACTTGTTAATTAAAATGAGTAACTTGCGAACTTTATAAAAAGTCAGTAAGTAAAAAAAGAGCTAACAAATTTTCAAATATAAATATAATTTGAGAGTTTGATCCTGGCTCAGGATGAACGCTGGCGGCGTGCCTAACACATGCAAGTCGAGCGGAGATTGCATTTATGTAATCTTAGCGGCGGACGGGTGAGTAACGCGTGGGCAACCTGCCTCATACAGGGGGATAACACTGGGAAACTAGTGCTAATACCGCATAACATACTTGTATAGCATTATA
>JAOAEJ010000062.1 GCA_026416815.1 Clostridia bacterium
GGTGGAGACCCATCTTCCGTTGAATTCTGCCATAAGGCTGGTTTGAACTATGTATCCTGTTCACCTTTCCGTGTGCCGATAGCTAGACTTGCTGCTGCTCAGGCTGCGGTTAGAAAAGAAGGCGACTTAGGTCAAAAATAAGCAGGATTTACTGTAAAACTCTAACTATATAATGTCCAAGTAGTAAGCAAGAAGAGCAGGGTGAGTTTGGTCACTCTGCTCTTTTTCTCTGCTCGATTGCCGTAAAAAACAGTTCTCTTGCCTTATCACTATGCGCGATATCCTTTCTGCACAGTTTCAAAGTAATAATATATAGTTAAATATTGGGATTTGTTTATGTATATGTTAACTCTACCGTTAAAGTAGTTGTTGTAGTAAAAAGCAGCAATATATAGTGAATATAAATTAAGCCTAATGCCGAGTTAACATTTTCTGTTTATTTGCCGATAAAATACAATAAAATGTATTTTAAGGTTGGCCAAAATGAGACACTTTAAACTTATTATGCTTGTTTTTTCCGCTGCAATACTTATAACCGCTTGCTCAACCAGCAATGATTCGCATTACTTCAAAGCGGAACAGGGTGTATTGGATTTGACAGGTTGTGATTTAAAGCAGAATAGTACAATTAAGCTTGATGGGGAATGGGAATTTTATTGGAATTCTTTTTTTAGCTACTCTGATTTCTCAAAAGCTAAGCCGGATATGTATATTGGAGTACCAAGCACCTGGAATGAATACTCAATTAATGGAGAAAGCTTGCCGGGTGAAGGGTATGCTACCTACAGGCTTCATGTCAAAACGAATTTTCCTTCCGGCACGATTCTCGGTCTCAGGATTTATGTGTTTTCAAGTGCGTATACGTTGTATATCAATGAGAGAACAGTTGCCTCCAATGGCAAACCGGGAAAAAATGTCTCTGAGGAAGTCGGAAAGTACAAGCCGCAGGCAGTTTTTTTCAATATCCCTTCAAATGAATTTGACATTATTATACATGTTTCCAACCACCAGTATGCCAGAGGAGGATTCTGGTATAGTATGTACATAGGGGGGCAGGAAGGTATTTTAAGTCTCCACGATAGTATTATGGGGAAGGAAATCTTTCTATTAGGAGCATTGTTAATTATATCATTATTTTATTTTGCTATTTTCATTATGAGAAGGGAACTTAAGTATTGTCTGTATTTTGCATGTTTTTGCGTAACAACGATAGTTGCTCTTGATATGGTGGGGCAATATATGCTGCTCAAATATTTGCCGGATATAAGCTTAGGAACTACTATTTTTTTATGGTATACATCAGCCAACTGGGTTTTATTCTTTCTAATGTTGTATGTAAATGAGATTTTTAAATCCCGATTTTCAAAAATTATAGTGCGGACATATCTTGGAATTATTATAGCGTCTCAGATGCTCTTTACATTTACGCCATCTGCATATTATACAAAGTTTGGGCGTGTCAGTAATATTACTGAGATCCTGGGAGTTTTATTTATTGTCATTATAGTTGCAATTGGTATAAGAAAAGAGAAGAAGGATGGCTGGCTGAATATTGCTAGCATGACAGTTGTGTTTGCTACATATATACATGATATTCTCTACTGGATGAATCTGATAACCAGCAGCTATGGTGAGGCAATCTACCTTGGACTATTCATATTTATACTCATCCAAATGATTATTCAAGCGAAAAGAATCAGGCAGTTTTATGACCGCAAAACAGTGGCAGAGCTTAATTTTTTACATGCTCAGATAAAACCGCATTTCTTATATAATGCAATCAATACCTTTATTTCAATTTCCAGATATGATATCGAGAGGGCAAGAGATCTTCTGATAAACTTTAGCAATTATTTGAGAAGGAGCTTTGACTTTAAGGATTTAAGCAAAACTACCCCTTTGAAAAATGAAGTAGAACTGGCAAAAGCCTATGTACGTATAGAAAAGGCAAGATTTGAAGAAGAACTTGAGGTGAATTTTGGGGTTTGCGACGATTTGGAGGTAAAGGTTCCGATTCTCATTCTTCAGCCTGTGATTGAGAATGCCATCAATCATGGAATATTGCCAAAACCTGAAGGGGGGAGAGTGGATGTTGCTATAAAAACCGAAGGCAATTCCATTAAGTTTAGCGTGAAAGATAATGGGGTAGGGATGAAGATAAAAAAAGGAGTTGAACCAATTAAAAATGAATTCGGAAAGGGCGTTGGGTTGTCCAATATAAATAAAAGGCTGAAGAGGCTTTATGGAACAGGCCTTATTATAAATAGCAGTCCGGGCTCGGGAACTGAAGTTATATGGTTTATACCAATAAAGAAATAGGGGTGTAATGATTAGATGATAAATGCTGTACTTATTGATGATGAAAAGCCTGCTCTAATAGAACTGGAGTTTTTGCTAAAAAAATATCCTGAAATTTCAGTAACGGGAATGTATAAGAATCCGTTGGAGGCTATAGAAAAAATTGAGTTTTTAAAGCCGGATGTTGTGTTTCTGGATGTAAACATGCCAAAGCTCCAAGGGACTGATGCTGCTTCCAAGATATTGGATATAAGCCCTGATACCGACATTATTTTTGTTACAGCCTTTGATGGATATGCAATTGAAGCCTTTGAGCTTCATGCACTGGATTATATATTAAAGCCGGTTGATACTGGACGTTTTGATAAGACCATTGAGCGTATTATGAAAAAGAGGTGTTTAATTAAGAAGGAAGACTCCCAGAGGCTAAAAATTAAATGCTTGGGAAGGTTCAAAATAGGTTGGGAAGGTGAGGAGCCAATCAAATGGCGCACAGAAAAAACAAAGGAGCTTTTTATGTTCCTGATTACTAATACCGGGCGTGATATTTCGAAGGAAGAGCTATTGGATAGACTTTGGGGTGAAGATGATCCCGATAAAGCCATAAAACAGCTTTATAATGGGATTTACTATATTCGAAAGACATTGGAGGCGTATGGAATTGATAGGTCTCTTATAAGTATAGATAGTAATTATAATTTGAAGCTTGGGTCAGTGTATTGGGATATAAGATGCTTTTATGAGATTTATAATGATATTAATGAGAAAGGTTTTGAAGGAATTAAGGAATTGGAGGCTCTTTATGTAGGAGATTATCTGGAGGGGGAATTCTACCATTGGGCAGAGCTTGAAAGAGAGAAGTTTTCTAAGATATATGAGCAATGCGTAATCAGACTTGCAGAATATTATATGGAAAAAAGGCAGTTTGATAAAGCAGAAGAAATTCTGACGAGGGCTTTTAATAAAAACCCATATGCTGAAAACATAACAGTACTATTATTAAGGCTATATAGAGAGACTGGAAATAAGATACATGCAATAAGGCATTTTAATATATACTCAAAGCTTATTAAGAAGGAATTAGGGATTAGGCCGGATGAAAAGGTAAAGGAATTAGTAATTTTGTGACAGATTGTTACAGAATACAGCAGGAAACTAAAAAAATGTTAAAATTTTTTTTTAAAAGTCAAAATCAAAATATCTATATAAGCCTTATGGGGACTGATTTTTTGGAGTTTTCTGAAGTTTTATTTGGTGAAAAAAATGTGAAAACCATTTAGTATAATTACATTGAAAAGCAATTTTATGTGCTTAATTCTTAAACAAGAAGGTTATATAGCTAGCTTATAACTTCTGGCATAAGGAATTGTAAAGTTAACAAGTAATTCAAATGGAGGGGGCTTGCTTGACGGTATATATATTAGATATACAAAGTAAAGCCAGAAACAAAATCATTAAATGGCTATCGGAAGATAAAGCAGTAGAAAATGTTAAGATATTTGATGATTATATTAAGTTTATAGAACTGGTTAGTAAGTGCCCGGCAGATTTTTGTATAATTCGATTAGGAGAGAATAGGATACCGGGGTTGAAAGTTGCTTGCATGGTTCAGCAAATTAGCGCAGACATTAGAATCGTTTTTGTGTCTAATGAAAGTGATTATGCTATTGATGCATATGAAATTGGCGCATATGGGTATCTCCTATGCCCGGTAAACAGAGACACATTTGAAAAGTGTTTGGGAAGACGAACGTAACGCTGCTATGCACTACAGAATATGGGGATTATTATGGCATGTTTATAAGTGCTATTATAATAATACATAAAAAGTAAAAGGGGATAGTAAATTATGAGTGAAGCTTACATTGGAACAATTATGCCATGGGCACCAAATTTTGCACCATCAGGATGGATGTTTTGTCAGGGGCAGACTTTGCCCATAGCGCAATATCAAGCATTATTTTCTCTTATAAGCACTGCTTACGGAGGGGATGGAAGAACTAATTTCCAATTACCGGATTTAAGAGGCAGAGTACCTGTAGGTGCCGGACGTTTATCGGGTACAGGTACAGAATATATTTGGAGTAAGTCCGGAGGCATGGAGAGTACTACTCTTAAGTCGACTCAGATAGCACCTCATAGCCATCCTGCAGGTTCTCTGGTAGTTAACTCAACATTTACCGCTACCCCAAGCGTCAGTCTTGGTGTAAGTGTAGATGTTTCGGTACCTGCTACCAATGATAGTAATTTACCAGCTACAAATACTCCAGCTAATAATTGCGTTTTAGGAGTAGGTGTTGATAATCAGGCAGGTGCAGTACCGGAAATATACAGAGTAGGATCTCCGAACACCAGTCTAATGAAAAGTACTGCAACAGGGACTGCTACTGGAAATATCACTGTTAACGGCAAGTTGGAAAATGTTCCTGTAACTGGGAATACAGGTGTAAATCAAGTGCCAAATCCGCAAGAGGCTGTTCCTATTCTCCAGCCATATGTAGTTGTGAACTACATAATTTGTGTTAATGGCCTATACCCTACTCGTGATTAGAAAGGGCTGAAACAATGGCAAGAGGGGAAATACAGCATATGCCCTATTCTCCAACATGTAGGGATGTAGCTAGTATTAGCTTGAGACCTGTACAGGACGGAGATAAGGATTTTATTTTCGATGTCTTTGTTGCGTCACGTTGGGATTTGGAATGGATAGTAGGACTTGACGAAGTACAGAAGGCAGCCATGTACCGCCAGCAGTTCTTTTCAGATGAGGAATGCCTTAAAAGGGAATTCGCGGGTGCTGATTGTAGTATTGTTTTATTGTATAGCCAGCCAATAGGCCGCTTTTATGTATACCGCGGAGAAAAATTTATCCATGGTGTGACCATCGGACTTCTTCCAGAGTTTCGAGGCAGGGGGATAGGGGGATATCTTACCGGTCTTCTCCAAAAAGAAGCTCTCGAAACAAACAGGTTGGTTCGTATTCGTGTAGCTTGGTACAACTATTCTGCCCAGGGGCTTTATGAAAAGCTGGGTTTTAGAGTAGTGCATGATGCGGGGGCGTATTTGGAAATGGAATGGATGCCCGATGGGTCAACTTTATAGCATACTTTCAGAAATTGTTTTTTAGGAGACATTATATATGATTGAAACCTTTACAATGCAAACCTTTGCCGAAGGGGATGCCTTTAAAGTGTATTATGGGGATGAGCAGTTTGTAGAAATGGTTCTCTATAAGGCGTTAGAAGGAAAGAATAAGTTGCCCTCCATGTTTAGAAAGCCATTTTCCTTGATATTTAAAGCAGCTAGGGAAGTGTTTTTTAACCAGGGAGTATATAAAATTGAGCACGAAAAGGTAGGGTGCTTTGAAATTTGCATAACTCCAACCGTATCTCCGGATGGAGGACAGGAAGCATTTTATTATGAAGCATGTTTTAATTGATGCTGTTATCTATAAGGGCAAAGTCCGGGAAAGGGCGTACACCTAATAAAAAAATGTATGATTAAATAAGTAGGGGTGCAATAAGCACTCCTATTTATGTTATAATATAGCTGCGTAACTAACTTAAAAACCCATTAGTGTTAAAAACAGTTATTGTAGATGGGTTTTTAGTTTATTAATATAGAAAAGGTTACAAGGGAGGAAGGTCATGTATAAAAATCAGAAATGGAAGTTGTCAGCATTTTTAATTGCAATAGCATTCATTGTTAATTTAATGGGTATACCAACATCAGCGATGGCTAAGCTAGATACTGGTGTACCGGTAAATGGAAATGGGATAGTGTTTGTTGACAGCTCGGTGGAGGAATACAAGAGCTTGATAAATGCACTACCACCAGGAACAGAAGTGGTTATCCTTGATAGTAATGCAGATGGTGTTGACAGGATGGCTGAGTACCTTGAGGGCAGGAATGGGATAGCGTCCATACACATTATATCACATGGGCAAAGTGGACAGTTCAAGTGCGGCAACGTATGGCTGGGTACAGATAACCTTGAGAAATATGCGTCTCAGCTAAAAAAAATTGGTAATGCACTCTGTTCAGGTGGAGACATATTGATTTACGGCTGCCGTGTCGGAAAAGACGAGGAAGGGCAATCTTTTTTAAGACAATTATCTGCTGCCACAAGCGCTGATATTGCGGCTTCCAATGGTTGGACGGGGGCAGCTGATATGGATGGGGATTGGGAGCTTGAAGCAACGGTGGGAACAGTTACAAATGCTCCCTTACTGAAGGATGATAGTGTGAGTTATTACAGACATTTATTGTACACACTGCAAGCAGGTGATTTAGCTATTATCGGATGGAGTGCTTTAGATGACTATATCCGCTTTGTGACTCTAAAAGACATACCTGCCGGTACTATTATAAAAATCACTGATAAGGGATGGTCGGATAGTAATGCGTTTGTTGTACCTACATCAGGGCAGCCGGAGGGTTATATTACTTGGACGCTTGGAAGTCAGATTAGTAAGGGTACAGTTTTAAAACTTACTCTTGGAGGTAGTGATAATAATCCTGTGACAAATTTGCGAAATGAGACAACAAGCTCTGATCTGAATGAAATAGTTTCAACAGGTTGGACTACTGTTACAGACCCTTTTACGATAGCAGGAGACAGTATATTTATTTATCAAGACAGTGAAGTTAACCCGTTTTTTATTTTTGGATTTAATACCAGTACAGGTACTGTTGATGGTAATGGCTGGAATACATCAGCTACTAACCAAGTACATATGTCTCGACTTCCAAGCGGTACAGGCTGCCAGAACAGTCTTACAAATGGAACAAATGCAATAGCAATAACTCCTCAAAAGGATAACTGCCAATATAATGGACCTACAAGTGCGACTACAGCCGCTAATTGGCTTACAAGTATTTCAAATGCAGCAAACTGGTCAAATACAGACGATGGTAATGCAGTTGCTAGTATAGGAACTTCTATTACAATAAGTGGAGAGGTTGCCCCATCCATAACAAGCCAGCCAAGCAACCAGACAATAACGGCAGGGCAGACAGCGACCTTGACAGTAACAGCTGCAGGGGATGCACCTTTAACCTACCAGTGGAAGAAGGGCGGAACCGATGTAAGTGATGGCGGGAACATAAGCGGAGCAACCACAGATACCTTAACCATAACGAATGCACAGGCAGCTGCTGCAGGAAACTATACCGTAGTAGTAACCAATGGAGCAGGGAATGTGACATCAAATGTGGCAACCCTTACAGTTAACCCGGCAATCACAGTGATATCAACAGCGAGTGTAGCAGGAATAGAAGCACCAGCAGCAGGAGCAACGCCGATAACAGCAGGCAGTTTGACAGCCGGAGCAGGAACCTATACGGTAACAAACCTCACATGGAAGGATAGCGATGGAACAACGGCAGCAACACTGACAAGCGGAGGTAAGTTCAAATCAGGTTCAATTTATAAGGCAGTAATAGAACTTACAGCAACGGCGGGGAATAAGTTCCAGGCACTGACACCGACAGTTAACGCCGGGACAGCGGGGGCAGGAACAATAAATGTAGACGCAGAAGGCAACAAGCTAACATTTACCGTAACCTTCAGCGCTACAGCAGCGCAATCGGTGACGGGTATAGCGGTAACGACACAGCCAACAAAGCTTACATATACAGCAGGAGAACCCCTTGACCTGACAGGCTTGGAGGCAACCCTTACATATAACGACGGTTCGACAGAGGAAGTAATGTTTGGAGCTTTTGCAGGGAAAGGTATAACAACCAGTCCCACAAACGGCACAGCAATGATAGTGGCAACACATAACGGACATCCTGTAACGCTGACCTGCAATGGGCATCCTGCAACAACAAGCAGCTTGACTGTAAACCCGGCACCTGTAGCACCATCCATAACAACCCAGCCAAGCAGCCAGACAATAACGGCAGGGCAGACAGCGACCTTGACAGTGGCAGCTGCAGGGGATGCACCTTTGACTTACCAGTGGAAGAAGGGCGGAACCGACGTAAGTGACGGTGGAAACATAAGCGGAGCAACCACAGATACTTTAACCATAACGAATGCACAGGCAGCTGACGCAGGAAACTATACCGTAGTAGTAACCAATGGAGCAGGGAATGTGACATCAAATGTGGCAACCTTGACAGTTAACCCGGCAATCACAGTGATATCAACAGCAAGTGTAGCAGGAATAGAAGCACCGGTAGCAGGAGCAACGCCGATAACAGCAGGCAGTTTGATAGCCGGAGCAGGAACCTATACGATAACAAGCCTCACATGGAAGGATAGCGATGGAACAACGGCAGCAACACTGACAAGCGGAGGTAAATTCAAAGCAGGTTCAACCTATAAGGCAGTAATAGAACTTACAGCAGCAGCAGGGAACAAGTTCCAGGCACTGACGCCAACAGTTAACGCCGGGACAGCGGGAGCAGGAACGATAAATGTAGACGCAGAAGGCAACAAGCTCACATTTACCGTAACCTTCAGCGCTACAGCAGCACAATCGGTGACGGGTATAGCGGTAACAACACAACCAACAAAGCTTACCTATACGGCAGGAGAACCCCTTGACCTGACAGGCTTGGCGGTAACCCTTACATACAATGACGGATCAGAAGAAAATGTAACATTTGCAGGCTGTGCAGGAAAAGGTATAACAACCAGTCCGACACATGGTGCAACAATGGTAGTAGCGACACATAACGGACATCCTGTAACGCTGACCTGCAATGGGCATACTGCAACAACAAGCAGCTTGACTGTAAACCCGGCACCTGTAGCACCATCCATAACAAGCCAGCCAAGCAGCCAGACGATAACGGCAGGGCAGACAGTGACCTTGACAGTGGCAGCTACAGGGGATGCACCTTTGACCTACCAGTGGAAGAAGGGTGGAACCGATGTAAGTGACGGCGGGAACATAAGCGGAGCAACTACAGATACCTTAACCATAACGAATGCACAGGCAGCTGACGCAGGAAACTATACCGTAGTAATAACAAATGGAGCAGGGGATGTGACATCAAATGTGGCAACCCTGACGGTTAACCCGGCAGTGCCATCTGCACCAATAGGAGTTATGGCTACAGGAGGCAATGCAAAGGTAACTCTAAACTGGAGCAGTGTTAGTGGAGCCACAGGCTATAAAATATATCAATCCACTACAGCAGGTTCATATGAATCAGTGCTTTCAACTGTAGGTGGCTCTGTCTACAGCTATGAAGCAACAGGACTTACCAACGGAGTAACATACTACTTTGTTATAAAAGCTACAAACGCTGGCGGTGAAAGCCCAAACTCTGCTGAAGTTAGTGCAGTGCCAAAAACAGTACCGGGAGCTCCTACAAATGTGTCGGCAATAGCAGGAAACGGGCAGGCAACGGTAAGCTTTAGCGCACCGACTGATAATGGTGGGAGCCCTATAACCGGATATGTTGTAACCTCAAATCCAGGCAATATTACAGCAACAGGGACAGGAACAAGCATCACTGTTGCAGGCTTGACAAACGGTACTAGCTATACCTTTACTGTAAAGGCAGTCAATGTGGTAGGGAATGGTCTGGATTCAGCGGCTTCCAATGCCATAAATCCATATGCGCCTTTGAGTGGAGGAACTCCGGGTGAAAGTAGCAATCCTTCAACGCCAACGATTCCAACTGAACCAACAAAACCGTCTGAAACAGGAGTTGAAATACTCGTTAATGGCAAGACGGAAACAGCTGCCACGGCAACTACTACCAAAGTAGAGGATAAAACCGTTACAACCGTTACTATAGATGATAAAAAAGTAGAGGAAAAACTGCAAAAAGAAGGGAATAATACGGTGGTAACCATACCGGTCAAAAATGATGCGGATGTTGTGGTTGGGCAACTAAATGGTCAGACGGTTAAGAATATGGAAAGCAAAGAGGCTGTACTTGAAATAAAAACCGGGAATGTTACTTATACTCTGCCAGCATCCCAGATAAACATTGATAATGTTTCATTGCAGATTGGAAAACAGGTTGAATTAAAAGATATTGCAGTAAATGTTAAAATATCTGCACCTTCGCAGGAAACTGAAAAAATAGTGCAGGATACGGCAAATAAGAATAACTATCAGGTAGTGGTAAAGCCGGTTGACTTTGAAATTACCTGTACAAGTGAAAGCAAAGCAGTTGAGGTTTCTAAATTCAACGGTTATGTCGAAAGAATGGTTGCAATACCTGAAGGCGTAGATCCTAGTAAAATTACAACAGGCATAGTACTTAATCCTGACGGAACCTTCTCACATGTGCCGACAGCCATTACGGTGATTGAGGGCAAGTATTACGCAAAAATCAACAGTCTGACCAATAGCACTTATTCTGTCATCTGGAGTCCTAAAACCTTTAATGACGTTGAAAATCACTGGGCAAAGTATGTAGTAAACGACATGGGTTCAAGGCTGATTATCGGTGGTGTAGGTGAAGATAGATTTGGTCCTGACAGAGACATCACCAGAGCGGAGTTTTCAGCAATTGTAGTAAGGGCACTTGGACTTATGCGTCCTGGAACTGGAAAGGATATTTTTACCGATGTAACGAAAGAGGCATGGTATTATGATGCTGTATGCATAGCCTATGAATACGGGATTATATCCGGCTATGGGAACGGAAAATTCGGACCGATGGACAAAATAACCCGTGAGCAGGCTATGACAATTCTCGCAAAAGCCATGAAAATGACCGGACTTAAAGTGGAGTTTAAGACAGGCGAGGTTGAGCAAATCCTTACAGCTTTTGGAGATTCAGCGCAATCTGTGGATTGGGCAAAAACACATATAGCTGCGTGCATTAAAGCAGGAATTGTATCTGGAAAGGGCAATAAAATGCTTGCTCCAAAGGACGCAATAACAAGAGCAGAGGTCGCTGCTACCGTAAGAAAGCTTCTGCAAAATTCAAAATTGATTAATTAAAGCCAAATGTTATATGAGCCAAGTGCTATTTAGGCAATGATTTTCAAATAAAAACGTGACTGGGGGCAATTCCAGTCACGTTTTTACTATAAAAAACATTATATATAAAAATATAAGAACCTTGCATAACTTAAAGGAACTGTTTTGGCATACTATAATATTGTTCGGTGTAAATACAGTAATTTACTATATACAGTATGTTGGGCTTTAGTCAAGATAATTATACAAGGCTCTTTATAGGAGATAAGCTATCTTATTTTACTGAACATTTCACTAGGGTAATCCGGTATGGCTTCATAACGGGTAACTACATAATCGCCAAGTATATTTGCCCGTTCAAGACATTGAGGCAAGTCTACATTGTTAAGGTAATTATATAAAAAACATGCGGAAAAACTGTCTCCTGCTCCAACCGTTGATCTGGCTTTGTTCTTTGGCTTGACGGAACTATATATTCTGTCGTTCGTTCTGCCATAGGCAAAAGCACCATCAATATCTAAAGTGACAATAACTATTTTTAAGTTGTACTTCTCAGACAACCGGGTACAAAAGTCCCTATAAAAGTCATCGGTGTCTAAATATTTATCTTTATTAAATTCTATTAGTTTGTTTTTTATAATTAGGTTGCATTCGCTGCGATTTAGTTTTAAGATTGTGGATTTTTCCAAACAGGTTAGAATGGTATCAATACTATGGTAATGCTGCCGTATATTTAAGTCACAAAAAATTTCCCTGAAGTTACAATTTGCAAGTAATTTATTCAAGGATTCACGAGATTGACCGCTGCGCTGTGCAAGAGTCCCGAAATAGAAGGCATCAAATTGAATAGAGTTTATTTCATGTATTGTTTTGCTATCAATTACAATATTATCATAAGCCATATTTTCGACGAGATTGTATAAAGGCTCGCCATTATTATCACAAGTTATGTTGCATATTCCCGTAGGGTGATCAGGGCTTATAAATACAAACTTCTTATTAACTCCTAAACCTTCTATATGTTTAAATGTATCGCTACACAGTTTGTCATTACCAACCGAGGAGAGTATATATGACTCGGCACCCAATTTGGAGAGATGCGCACTAAAATTAAAAGGTGCGCCTCCTATTTCACTTGAATTTTGAAATATATCCCATAATATTTCTCCGAAGGCTAATGTTTTCACGCTATTCACTCCTTCAACTTTATTTGTGCCATATGTTTTTAAGCTGTGATATTTTAATTTCCCCAGCAACTAAGTCACTGCTAACTGCCTCAATCTCAAACCGGTTTAGATTATAATCAGTCATAAATCCGTTACAAATAAAAGCCTGACCACCATTTATAAATAGTTCAATACTGGTTACATCTACCAATATTCTTAAATCAATAATACCATTCTGAGCTGTAATAGGAGCAATGCTATCAAGGCATTTTAACTGATTAGACTGCATATCACAGCTTATTTTTATGCCGAAAAGTGATATATTAAATACCGAACCGTTTGTATGGGATAATCTCAGTATTATATCATGTGCCTTACCACTAAGTGGGAGAGAAAGCTTCTGGCCGGATTTTACCGGAAGGTTAGAATGGTTGTCTGAACTTATATACAAGCTTTCAATCTCTTTTATAGGGTACGCAAATAAACGCATTCCCTGTGGTGTGCTTTTTAAAGTCATTTCACATGGGAAGGTCATTGATTTGTTAAAAGGCATTGAGTAAATATCGTAGGTATTCCAAGTCGTCCTGATTCGTCTTCCGTCCTTCAGGTCAATATCGGACCATGTTTGAGAGGCATAGCTGTTATTGCCATAGTGCAGCCTTTGTACTCCGGTTTCCTCTGTGAAAGTACGTCCGTCGAAGCTGCCGATTATATACCTGTCGAATGCACCGCAAATTACCCATTTAACTTTGTTTTTATTTCCGTCAAGAGGGAGAGGGTAAAAATCAGGACATTCCCATTCATCTTCTATTGCTATTTCCTGAATATGTTGCCAATCTAATAAGTTCTTAGAGGATAAAAGTGCAAATTTATTTTTATCTAAATATAAAGCCATTATATAGTTACCTGAGGCTTCATAAAAAATAACTTTGGGATCGCGGTTTGCCTCCAGTATGTGTGGGACAATAGGATTTTTGTGGTATTTAGTAAAGGTATTACCACCGTCAACGCTGTAGGCTAAGCACTGAGTATAGCGGCGCCCTTTGGAGGCCTCAGAGGAATCACCTGCTGCTGTGTAAAATAGAAGAATCACATCTTCATCGGTTGTCTTTAAGCCTGTAACGTTTTTACTGTCAACTATCGCAGAACCTGAAAACATCATACCCATTTCATCAGGGTACAAAGCGCAGTCTAACTCTGTCCAGTGAACAAGGTCATCACTAATTGCGTGACCCCAATGCATATTTTGCCATTTGCAGCCTGCAGGATTATGCTGGTAAAACATGTGGTATTTACCTTTATAATATACGAGTCCATTAGGGTCATTAATCCAGCCCCTTTTACTGGTGAAATGAAATTGAGGACGGTACTTTTCGGTATATACAGTACTATCGTCGATTATATCGGTCTTTCCTATTTTAAAGCTAATTTCAGGATTACACGATACTTCGAGCACCATACCCCTATAACGTTCAATATTTATGTATGCATAGAAATCCGGATTGAGGTAATCTAATTCAACTGCAAGATCAAAGATTGTTTTACCATCTAGTTGGAAGATTAACCTCTTTTCTTGTGCTGTGTAATTGCATGGTAAAACAATATATTTGCTGTCGCATACCAGTTTCATTATAGCTATCTCCCCCTTATTAGTACCATTTAACAAAATATAGTCTTTAGAAATTAATTATGCTAGATTTATTGTTTAGTATGTTACTATTACTGTATAATATTGATGGAATGTATTCAAGTGAGATTGGTCATGGAAGGTGAGAATTTACGACATGATTGATATTAAAACACAAAGCAGCTATAATATGTGTTCCAAAACCATAAACAGTTTCTATATTAAACACGTATCTTCAGGCTTTTTTAATTCGCAAATGAATTGGACTCACACAAGAAGAACACTTGTGAACTATGAGATTATTTTTGTCACAGATGGGGATTTATATATTCAGGAAGAAGATAAGCAATATACCCTTTCAGCCGGGGATATACTAATACTATCGCCATATAAGACAAGTTTTGGGTTTAAAACAAGTACCCGGAAAATTTCTTTTTACTGGACTCGCTTTTCTACTAATAACTTAAATTCGTTTGAGTTTGCAAGTAATTATATAAAAACTTTTGACTCATATAAGTTAAATGGCCTTTTTAAACAACTGTTCCTTGCTACTAATGCGCCGGAATACCCTGAGTATACAGCCGACCTTCTTATTGCATTAATACTGAATGAGTTGAGTGTTATGCAAAAAAACATTTCTCAAAAGTCTACGGCTCTTATTAAAAATGTGGCTGAGTGGATACGTACTAATGCTGATTGTAAAACTACAGTAGAACTTGTAGCTCATACCTTCAAATATAATAAAGACTATCTGTGTAAACTGTTTAAATCATCACTTAATGTCGGAATAAAGGAATTTATTAATGAGGAAAAAATTAAGCGTGCAAAAAACTTGCTGTTGACATCAAATTACACAATTAAACAAATAGCAGAAATTTTAGGGTATGACAATCAAAATTTATTTATAAAGTTCTTCAAATATCATGAATCAATAAGCCCTGCAAAATATAGAAATATTAATTTACCTGCAAACATTACGTGAATTTTCGGAGTTTAATTGCGAACGTTAGGTAATAAATTCTTTAAAAAGAAGGCTTTCTAAGCTATACCTTCTTTTTTGTTTTTATAGAGTTTGTGAAACTAACTGTAGGCAATAATGGTTGCGTAATTGACTGTAATGGAATAATATGTTAATTTATGAATATATATTGCTTCATTTTTTGGAAGGGAGTATTTATGAACTCTATCACAATTAGGTCCGGAAAGCATATAGAGAACCTGAAGGTTTTTTGTATAATATTTATTGCTATCGGTTTATTCCTGGTTTTAGGGACAGGTGTGCATTCAACGGAAGTACAGGAGGATTTTATTGATCTTAAGTTTACAATTGATTCTAAGATATACCATTCTAAGAGTATACAGAAAAGCCTAAATATAGCTCCGTTTATAGAAGAGGGAGTAACACTGGTTCCTTTCAGTCCTATTTTAAAGGAACTTGGATATGAAGTGCAGTGGGACGGTCAGGAATCATCAATTACTGCTTCAAGGGGAAGCAGTAAAATAAAACTTAAATTAAACAATATAATTGCAGTAGTCGATGGGGAAGACAGAGAGATGACAGTTGCACCGAAGGTTATAAAGGGAACTACAGTAGTGCCCCTAGCGTTCGTTTCGGAAAATTGTGGAGCAAAAGTTGTATGGGATGGAAGTACAAAAAGTATATATGTAACTAGGACTGGTAGGTTCAATACAGGTAAGATACTTTTATACGAGAAGGCTAAGAGTAAGACGGATGTAAATAAAGTCTATCTCTATGATGGATGGGACATAAAAGTGATTGTACTTGAGGAAAAGGAAATTGTAAACTGGTACTCCTATAAGGGAGCAGTTTTGACCACAATGTTTGACAAAACGAAAAATAACAATAATTTCGCTATATTCAGAAAAGATGAATTTGAAGTGTTGATAGAGGATTTTGATATTAAGGATACCTTTGAATACAATGATAATCTTATAATACACGGCTATGACAGGAGCCAAAAAATCAATATGCTCTACAGGTTTGATGGAAAAGAGCTGATAAAGGTGGCAGATAATTTTTACGTTGGGAAGCGCTTTATTTTCAAAGATAAGCTTGTTATAAATAAATATAACAACTCCAGAAATTATTCGCTTGTGGCATTTGATAAAAGCTCATGGACTCCCGGATTGCTAAAGGATGGGTTTATTATTCAAGACAGCGTAGAAACGGATAATGCAGTATATATGACCGGTGTATGGCAAGTAGGTACAAAGAAACCCTTTGCTTCCTATGACGGTAACTTTATAAGTGAATCAAGCTTCAAAGTATTACACCCTGATATTACAGTAGATTTAAAAAAAATTGCCGTACATAGAGGAAAAATATATTTAATAATCGGAAGTGAAATTAAAACCATTGAAAACAGTACGCTGGTAAATGTTTTGTTTCCTTTTGCAAATGTATACCTTAAATATAATGCAACTGCTATAAAGCAGTTTAATAACGAGATATATATAGGAATGACCGGTGCCCAGTTTGTTGACTATTTCAGCAGGCCCGCACGCGCACCAAGTGGTAGTGTAATATTTCCAGGAGTAATAAAGTTTTCTTCCAGCGTTAGTAACTGGTACAATGTACGCATTAATTTTCAACTCGCCGAGTTTAGAGTGGAAAACGACAGGCTTATAATGTTGGGTATAAATAAGACTGAAAATGACCCTGCTCTTTATATAACCGATGGTACTAATGTAGCTTCAACATTGGATGTCTTAAATATAAAGAATACTCTATCTTTAGGAGATAAAATATTTATTGATGTTTCGGACAAGGACAGAATTACAGGCACAAACAGGAATACTATGCTTCTTTATAGTAACAATACTATAAAGAACCTTATTTTGGGTATGGATATGAAGAAATGGTCGAAGGTAGGGGCGGGCCTAATATTTGCTGGTTACGAGTCGGATATAAAAAAGAATAAGCTGTATTCTTATAATAATGAATTTAACGAATTGCTGAACAATTTCGAGGTAAAATACTGGAACTTGATAGGTGATAAGTTGTTTATTAACGGTATCAATCCTGATGAGAGTAAGCTGAGCTTATATAAGGTTATGGATTTAAAGAAGGAAAGTCTTAGAGATAATATTGAGGTGATAAAGATTATAAATGCTCGAGGTGAGTTTTATCTGGTCTATGCTGTAGAAAGGGATAATACTTCACCCCTTAAAGGCAAAAAAATCGTATATATATATGATGATAGGTATAAGAGATTTATAGAAATGAAAGTTGATATTGAGATTACCGATATGATTTTTATGAAATAATAGATATTCTTATAAATATTGTTTACCATAGGTGAGTAGGGGAAAGATAGAATTGGATTTATAAAAATATAAAACGTTACAGCTGAGGGTACAAAAGGTACTCTCTTTTTATTGCCCTTTTTAGTGTTTATTTAAATGATAAATATAGTAACATAAAGTGTCAGCTCCTTTAAAAATAGGTTTTAAGCGATAGGATTGTTAGACTTTTCACATAATTGACTATGGTAGAATAATATGTTAACTTATCATTAAGTGGTGTTGTATGACGAAAAGGGGGAAGAACTGATGAATTATAGCATGATTTGTCTAAAAACAACAGCAGAAGCTTTGAAGAAAACTTTTGTACTCCTTATTATTTTAAGTCTTGTACTAATTGTCAAGGTAAATTCCTACTCAGAAGAAGCTCAAGAGGATTTTGTGGATTTAACTTTTACCATTGGATCAAAATCTTATTACTCTAAGACAGTTAAACAAGACTTAAACGTTGCTCCGTTTATTGAAAAGGGTTCCACTATGGTTCCGTTTAGTGCTATATTTAAGGAATTAGGATATGAAATTCAGTGGAATAGCACAGATTCATCAATCATTGCTATCCGTGGTGATAATGCTATAAAGCTTCAGTTAAACAACAAGATAGCTTATATTAACGGCGTAATGAAGGAAATGTCGGTATCCCCCAAGGTTATAACAGGGACTACCGTTGTACCCCTTGCCTTTGTATCAGAAAACTGTGGAGCAAAAATTGTATGGGATGGTGCAACAAAAACCATACATATAACCAGAGTAGGCAAGCTCGATACGGGAAGCGTTATGTTTTATGAGAAAGCAAAAACCAAGTCAGCAGTAACTAACGTGTACCTTTATGATGGTCAAGAGGTTAAATTGTTCCCTATCGAGAATAAGGAAATAGTAAACTGGTACTCCTATAAAGGTTCAGTATTACTAACAATGTTTGATAAAACTAAGAATAACAATAATTTTGCTATATTCAGAAATAATGAATTTCAGGTATTAATAGATGATTTTGATATTAAGGATACCTTTGAATTTAATGATAATCTAATTATACACGGATATGACAGAAGCCAGAAGATAAATACCCTCTACAGGTTTGACGGCAACGAGCTTATCTTGATAGCCGATAACTTCTATGTCGGAAAGCGCTTTATTTTCAAGGACAAACTTGTAATAAACAAATATGATAACTCAAGAAACTATACATTGTTAGCGTTTGACAAAAATTCATGGACACCAGGCACTATTAGTAACGGCTTCATAATACAAAACAGTATCATAACAGAAAATGTTTTATATATGACCGGTGTTTGGCAGTCCGGTTCTAAAAAACCCTTTACTTCTTACGATGGAAATAGTATTTACGGCTCAAGTTTTGTAGTTTTACACCCTGATATTACAATCGACCTGAATAAAATTGCTGTTCACAATGGCAAACTGTATGCAATAATAGGAGGGCAGCTAAAGACAATTGAGAATAACCAATTAGTAGATGTTTTATTCCCCTTTGCCGATGTTTACCTTAAATACACCGTAGGCAACTTAAAGTCGTTTAACAATGAATTATTTATAGCAGTTTCCAGTGTTCAGTTTGTTGACTACTATAGTAAACCTATAAGCAAGAAAATTGAAGGGGTAACTCCTACACTTCCTGCGGTGATAAAGTTTACCGATGTTAAAAACTCTTCAAACCTATTAAATAAATTTCAGCTTACCGAGTTCAGGCTGGAAAACAACAGGCTCATAATGCTTGGTACCGATAAGGTGGAAAACGACGCTACATTGTACATATATGATGGCAACTACAGCCTTGCAAAAGCGTTGGATATATCCGGCATAAAGAATAGCCTGTCTTTGGGCGATAAGATATTTTTGGATGTCAAAGATAAAGACAGAATAACTAATACTGCCAGGAATACAATGCTCATCTATAGCAATAATGAGATAAAAAATCTTGTCCTGGGCATGGATACAAAAAAATGGTCGGTAGTAGGATCAAGCTTGATTTTTGCAGGCTATGAAAGTGACATTAAAAAGAACAAGCTATATTCTTACGGTGATATGTTCAATGAGCTGCTAAGCAATTTTGAGGTTAAATACTGGAATATGGTTTTGGAAAAATTATTTGTAAATGGTAGTAATCCCGATAATAACAAGCTTTCTTTATATAAGTTTGTCGATTATAATATGGAAAGCTTAAGAGATAATATTGAGGTTATCCAGATTATTAAAGCTAAGGGAGATTACTACCTTGTATACGCTACTGAGCGTGATAGTAGCTCACCTTTCAAGGGCAAGAAAATAATTTATGTGTATAATGATAGTAATAAGTCATTTGTTGAAATGAAAGTAGACATAGAGATGGCTGATATGATTTTTATGCAGTAAAAATGAGGGCCTGTGGATAGAAATATCTACAGGCCTTCTAATATTAAAGTAAAATTAAAAAGGGATTATCGAATAAGTAGTACTGTTCCGCTAAAGGCGGGTAGTACTAGGGTGACTTTCGAATTTACAACTTTATAAAACCTATTCTCAAGAAGTTCTTCCACTGATTCGTTATATGTATCTACTTGTATGTCTACCTGCTGAGAAATACCATTATTATTGATTGCAATGATCAATTTTGAACTACTATTTTGACGAGAGTATATATATAAATTCCTATCAGGATCGATGAATTCCGTAATGTAGCTCCCAAGCATTAGAGGCATATACTGCTTTCTAATTGAAATAAGTTTTTTATAATATTGGAAGATATCGCAGGTAAATTCGTTATCTTTCCATACCATTGGACTTCTATTCTCACTGGAACTTACTCCAGACATTCCCTTTTCACAACCGTAATAAATAGAGGGTATGCCAATATGAGTCATCTGAAATAAAGCAGCCAATTTTAACTTTCTAATATCTCCGTCACATTCAGACAAAAACCTTGGGACATCATGACTGTCCAGGAGGTTCATTTGTGCAAGTTGCATGTTTTTCTTGTAGCGCATCCTAAGATAATTAATCCTAGCAGCAAATCCTTCTGCACTTATTATACCTTTGGCGAAAAACTCAACACACGCCTTTCTGAAAAGGTAATTCATCGTAGAATCAAACTGATCGCCTTGCAGCCAAACATGTGCATTATGCCATGTCTCAGCTATAAGAAATATATCAGGATTTACCGATTTGACGGCTTTACGGAATTCTCTCCAGAAGCTCAGGTCAACCTCATCGGCTATATCAAGTCTCCAGCCATCGATATTAGCTTCCTTAATCCAGTAGATTGCTACATCAATCAAATACTTTTTAACCTCTTCATTACCTGTATTTAGCTTAGGCATTTTACTAATATAGGCAAAGCACTCATAATTGGGAGTATGTCCGCCTTGTAGAGGGAAATCCTTAATAAAAAACCAGTCTTTGTACCTGGAAGCTTCCCATTTTTCCAAGACATCTCTAAATGCAAAAAAGTCTGAGCCACAATGGTTCAGTACCCCGTCAAGTATCACTCTGATACCATTCTGATGGCATGCAGCAACAAGTTCTTTAAGAGATTGGTTATCACCAAAGCAAGGATCAATTGACAAATAATCTCTTGTGTCGTACTTATGGTATGAGCTGGAGGTAAAAATGGGAGTCAGGTATATGCAATTAATCCCCAGGTCTACAAGATAGGGTATACTATCGGTTATACCTTTCAATGTTCCTGTTTGTATATTGGTATCAAATCTTCCATGCCGAGTTACTTTATTCATATCCATATCAACTATATAATTTTTCGATGAGGCAAAGCTCAGGGGAAATATTTGATAAATAACTGATTCTTTTGCCCAGGCTGGGACATCTGCGATGTCTTCCTTTCTAAGGTAATGAAACTCGTAGCCATATCCCATTGCTAAAAAATCATCTGCACTAAAAAAAGTATCCTCACAGAAGAAAAGCTGATTACTTTCGTCATGTAATGAAAAATAGTATCTTATTCGTTTTAAGTCTGTGGTTAGCTCACATTCAAAGTAGTCAAACAACAAATCGCTAGCAGTAACTTGCATATCCAGCTCATAGACTATAGGTGGGTCGTTTTTGCAAAATCTATCGCAATAGTGGAAAATACAGTTTTTTACATCTGACTTTTTAGTTCGAAGCCTTATTACAATAGTGTTTTCATTTATTGCGTGGCAGTATTCCGAGTAGGGAGAGTGGTATATGGCTTCAAGAAACATTTTACTCACCTCAACAGTAATTTATTAAGTATTACATTCCAGTGACTTTTATTACTAATGTAACTCTTTCAGGTTATCAATAATTTACTACTTCAATATAAACCTTGTTTCCGGAAAATACTCAAGTCTAACAGTTTCAATATTTTCTTTTATTATAAGCCTTCTATATGCATAAATATATTCAGAATACTATTTATTCTTTCGAAATCTTATGATAGAATTAACATAAATGTATAGAAATGAGTTGCATATATATGAATCAAAAGGTAAAGAAAATTAATATAGCATTGAAGGAATTTTCTCCGGTTGTATTAAAAAGCTATTTTTTTACTAACGGTATGGATTTTCCCCAGGGATACAGATTTAACAAACGCTATGTATATGATTATGAGATTGAATATTTTACAGATAGTAACGGATCAATGCTTATTGATGACAAGCTTTATCCTATTCATAAAGGTGATGTTGCATTCAGAAGGCCCGGGCAAACAACACAAGGGATAATGCAATACAATTGTTATCTTATTTGCTTTGATCTTATAGGTAACTCAAATAAAAATCATGATCTCTATGATTTTGCAAAAGAGCAGGAGTTTCAAAATTATTATATAAACCCTGTGCTTGAAGCTATCCCACCTGTTTTTCATCCACCTATTGGAGAAAAATACCATTATCTTTTTGAGGGATTGCTGAAGGAGTTTATAAATCCGGGAGAGGCCTCTCCTCTTATGCTCAAATCATATATATTGCAGCTTTTAGCCCAGTTGCATGTTGATGTACACAACCCTCTTACCAGTGATGCGGTACCTTTATCTCCACATTATTCAACTATTAAAAGGGTTGTGGAATACATAAGGAAGAACCTGAGCAACAAAATTTCACTCAATATACTGGCTCAAGTGGCTGACCTAAGTCCTAATCATTTTCATAAGATTTTTAGCGAGACACTTGATATTACGCCGAATGAATTTATTACAAAACTAAGGCTTGAAAAAGCAAAGGAGCTTCTTGTTAAGACTAATCTACCTATTGCAGAGATAGCAGTACAGTGTGGATTTGAAAACACTCCATATTTTAGCTCTGTCTTTAAAAAGCAATTAAATACACCTCCGGGAGAATTTCGGAAAAGTCACAGTTACCTGGGGTAATGCTGACCAGTTAGTAAAAGCGAGGGAGAAGGTCTCCATCCATCCTGTTACGGGACCTTCTATAGGAAATATAGAATCTAAAACTCCAAAAATTATTAAAGGGTATTTTATTTTAATACCCTTTTTAACAGTCTTAATTTATTTTTATAGGGCGGATACCTTAGTGGTATATCCAAAAGATTTGATTTCTTTAAAATGCTTTTCTTATGCGAAAAAGCCTCGAAGCTCATTTTGCCATGGTAAGCGCCCAGACCACTGTTTCCAACACCTCCAAAGGGAAGGTGGGGAGTGGCAAGGTGAATAATGGTATCATTAATACAGCCGCCGCCGAAGGAAATATCCCTTAAAACTATTTTTTGATTCCTTTTATTATTGGAAAAGAAATAAAGGGCTAAGGGTTTTGGGTTATCGTTGACCGTAGTTATGACCTCCGATAAGTTATCATATTCAAGAACGGGGAGTATAGGGCCGAATATTTCATCCTGCATGATGTCGTCGTCCCATGTTATGCCGTCTATTACCGTAGGTGCTATATAGAGGCTTTTTTCATCAGTATACCCACCTGTGATAATATTTCCCTTATTCAAAAAGCCTTTAAGCCGTTTGAAATGTCTTTGATTTATAACTCTCACATAATCAGGACTTTTCAGGGGATTCTCACCATAAAACTGCTTTATGTATTTTCCAATATGAGTAACCAAATCTTTTTTTACATCTTTATGGACTAGTAAATAGTCGGGTGCTACACAGGTTTGACCGCAGTTAATAAACTTGCCCCAGGTAATTCTTCTTGCTGCTAGGTCGATATCCACTTCCCGGTCAACAATGCAGGGACTTTTACCGCCAAGCTCCAGAGTTACTGGGGTGAGATGCTTTGCTGCAGCTTGCATTACTATTCTCCCTACAGGTACACTTCCGGTAAAGAATATATAATCAAATTGCTCTTCAAGAAGCGATTTGCTGACTTCATTATCTCCCTGTACAACAGCAATATATTGCTCATCAAAATATCGGGCAATTATTCTTGATAAGAGCTCGGAAGTATGGGGTGAATATTCTGAGGGCTTCACAACAGCGCAATTTCCTGCAGCTATGGAGCCTACCAGCGGTGCAATAGCAAGCTGAAAAGGATAGTTCCACGGGGCTATAATAAGTGAAACACCATAGGGCTCGGAGTATATAAAGCTGGATGATGGAAAATGAGTAATAGGTGTCCTAACTCTTTGGGGCTTTATCCATTTACGCAGGTGCTTAACCACATAATTGATCTCATCCAACAGTATCCCGACTTCTGTAGCATAAGCTTCAAAACCTGATTTATTTAAGTCTTTTTTTAGTGCGGCAAGGATTTCGTCCTGATGGCTGTTTATGGCGCGCTTTAAGGTATTAAGCTTCTCAGTGCGGAAATCTATATCCTTAGTAATACCTGTGAGAAAATACTCTCTTTGCTTTTTTAGAATATTCTTAACGTCTAACATTAAAAGCCTCCAATCAAAAGTAAGGTCAAAAGCCTGCAGGCAAATAATACATAACACTTAATCGCAACAGGAAATGCTAGTCTTTCTTATTAAGGGGCTTTTTATTGCCTTCCTTATCTACAACTACAATGGAGTCGAGAGTAGATTGAAGGTTACCTCGAAAGGCCTTAATGTATTCCTGTCTTAATATCTGCTGCTCGTTTTTTTCCTCAGCAGTAAGGCCTACGGTTTTTGATTTTTTTGATAATTCATTTATTCTGTTGATTTTAGTTTGATCCATAGTTATCCCTTCCTTGTAAAAGCTATTGTTAGAAAGATAAAAATAGAAGGAGGTATAAACTAAATAACTGCTTATTATAATACAATTATTATTGACCGAACGACCTTCTAGTCTAAATCTTTTACAGTACTGAGCAAGTATTATGCTCAAGCATTTTGATTTTATAACACTTTTTATCAGCTTTCAACGCTATTTGGTATAAAAAAATTTTGTATTAGATGTACAAATGGAACAAAAATTAATTTAATAGCGTCTAACAATATAAATTGCAAAAAAGAATCTACAACGAAGTTCTCCCTAAATCTTTTTTGCAATTTGTTAACTTAAGTTATATTGCGATAATCAAATTTTTCCTTGTAATATCATTATCGCAATTTATATAGTAGCCGATGAGATTATATAGTTTTATCAGGATGTGTATAATAAAAGAGATGGAGGCGTACACGATGAAGAAATTTGCAATTATACTAATTTTAGTTTGCACTCTTATGGCAGGTGCAACAGCGTGTAATGGTGGAGGAGCAAACGATACAGGAACAGGGAGCGAAAAAAGCGCCGATGTAGTTAAGAAGCCCGATTATAGCAAGGAACTTTTAAAAATGTTTCCTGATAAGGTGGGTACGGAATGGATTTATAGCGGCTTTGCAGAGTATGGACACCAAATGACGCTTGATGAACGAAGCAAAGTAGCAAATAAGGGTTATGAAATTAAAATATCGGGTAATATCTTCGATATGTCAGACGGGGAGGCAAAGGGAGACTTTAGCCTGGCGCTTAAATATGTTTTTAGTGATGAAGCAGTTAAGGAAATAGTAGAAAAGGGCGAGAAGCTTCCCCACAAAATTAAGGAGTTTGAAATTCTAAGAGGGCCTTTGAAGTTAGGAAATTCCTGGACTCAGAATGTAATTATAAACGGTAAGGAAACTGAACTCAAGGCAGAAATACTTGAAGACACTGTTGAAAAAGATTCAAACAAAAGGGTTATAAAAGTCAGGTATACGGCTAAGGTTGATGGTATGCCTGACGGCATTTATAAAGAAACAAGGACATTCAAAGAAGGAGCTGGATTAGTACACTTTGAAAATACATTTGATCAGAATATTGAATTTATCTACAGCTTATATAAGATAAATTGACATAACGTAATAAAAAGCATAATAATATAAAAACCGGTATTTCTAAAGATGAAAGGCTTTAGAAATACCGATTTTATTTATCCTACTACTCTTTTAATCATAGAGTTTCTTGCAAGTTCCTCAAAGTCGTCATTGAGTGGTTGCAGAGAAACAAAATCCTTATACTTTTGCTTCAGGGCTAGAGTTATGAGGTGGTCTGTAAGTGCAGGATTCTTAGGCAGCAGACTACCGTGGGAATAGGAACAGTATACATTTTTATAAATTGCTCCTTCATACATGTCTTCACCGTTGTTGCCATAACCCTTTATAACCTTACCTAGGGGCTTTAATTCCGGACCTAGGTAAGTCCTTCCTGAGTGGTTTTCAAATCCTACTATTTTGCCGTCAAAGTTATCGGATTTCAGAAAATCACACTCAAAGACTACATTCCCGATCATTCGCTTTTCACCACCGATTGTCCAGAGGTCTAAAGCTCCAAGGAATTCAATCTCCTTACCATCCCAGGTTTTGTAGTATTTCCCGAGAAGTTGGTATCCTCCACAGATACATAGAAATACCTTGTTGTTTTCGATAGCGGATTTTATTTCATTTCCTTTGATATTGAGCACATCATCCTGTATGATTTGCTGCTCATAGTCCTGGCCGCCGCCCAAGAAGATTATATCATACCTTTCAGAGTCAAATGCGTCCCCAAGAGTTATATTGTCGATATTCACATTAATTCCGCGCCACTCACAGCGTTTTTTTAGTGCAATAATATTTCCTCTATCACCGTACAAATTCAATAAATCGGGATACAGATGGCATATACTTATATCATACATATTACTTCCAGAACTCCTTTAACCCATACTTTTCTTTTAAAACTTTTCTAATGTCAAGCATTGCCGTATATGTCGGCAAAATATAGAAGCTATGGCCTTCCGGTGTCTTTTCAAGTCCTTCTGCTATCAATTGCGAATAATCTTTTTTTACACATATTTTATTGGCATATACTCCGGCATATTTTAACCTTACAGCCATGTCCTCAGCTCTAATACCCGAGGTATAGAAACTATCAACTCGTTCCTGAACCTCATGGAGCTTTTCAAAATCAACATCCCACAGCCAGGAAATATCAGTACCGTCAGCGAGTTTATCGTTTATCAGAAACGCAAGCTGCATATTTTGTGTTTCGGTCAGCAGGTAGCTTAATACCTGATTAAAGCCCGTTGGGTTTTTTACCAGGATGAGCTTGATGTTTTTTCCTTCGGTCACGATGGTTTCCATTCTGCCGAATCCGCATTCGAAGCTGCTTACAGCATTTATAGAGTTTTCTACAGGCAGATTTAGCAAGTGACCACACGCTATTGCTGCTAGAGCATTGTAAACGTTATATAAGCCGGGAAGTCCAACCTTTGCATTAAATGCCGATATATCACTGCCATCTTCAGAACTTGAATCTTTAGTTAAACCATCAATTGAAAACTGTATTTTTGAATAGGAACTGGTCAGCTCATCCACTTTAATACAGGTAATATCGGTAGAGGGCTTTTCATATCCGCACGCTGGACACTTAAACCCGCCAAGATGCCCATATACATGGTTTGAATAGTGATACTTGGTTTTACAGTATATACAGAACATCGCATCGGAGTTAAGGGTTTCTTCTACTGCTGTATGTGCGTAGCTGTCGAAGCCATAATACACGGCTTCTTTACCGGTATCTTTACCTATAGAAGCACATAATGAATCGTCAGCATTCAATACAAGCTTTGTGTTCTTTAGTTTACTTATTCCTGCCTTGACACCGTTTAAGGTGGTATATAACTCTCCGTATCTATCAAGCTGGTCTCTAAAGAAGTTAGTAACTACCAGTATATCCGGTTCGAGGAAATTGCACATTACTTTAAAGGCAGCCTCATCAATCTCGATTAGGGCGGTGGATATCGGGCTTTTTCCATGAATGTCAACCGAATCGATAAAGGTGGTAATAACACCACCTACGAGATTTGCCCCTGATTTATTTGTTATATAATCTATGTCGTTTTCCTTGAGTATCTGACCTATAACCCTCGTTGTCGTAGTTTTACCGTTGGTTCCGGTAACCATAATAGTTTTGAACCCGCCGGTAATAACATTTATTATGTCAGGATAAAGCTTACGTGCTATCTTACCCGGCAGGGTTGTACCACCGCGCCTGGTCAAACGGCATATTTTTATAGCAAGCTTGGAAACAATAATAGTAAAAGTAAGTCTTAAGTTCATATTTTCACCCAATGTATAAGCATTTTCGATTAATATAAAAATCAAATTAAATAAAATTATAGCACAACCCTTGTTGTTATGCACCGCTATTTTTATTATGGAAGTATTTCCCCAAAAAATAAATTTAATAATTGATACAATAAATTTGAAATGGTACAATATTAGAGGCTTAAAGTTAGATAAAAACCGTCAATAGCCTCACACACCCAGGAGGGTGTGAAATAGGCCCAAGGCCGATTGATTTACACCTTAAGGCTCTAAAAGCTATGGGTGCAAGGATTCAGGATGTACAAAACGGTTTTTTATACGGAGAGGCAGATAAGTTAAAGGGATGTGACATACATCTTGATTATCCAAGTGTCGGAGCGACTGAAAATATTATGCTTGCGGCAGTATTGGCGGATGGGGATACTTACATAAGGAATGCGGCTAAAGAGCCGGAAATAATTGATCTGCAAAACTATCTTGTGGCTATGGGTGCCGAAGTATCGGGAGCAGGCACCAATGTTATTCGGATAAAAGGAAAAAACACGAAATTTAATAGTGTAGAACACAGCGTTATACCCGATAGGATTGTTGCGGGAACTTACATGGTTGCAGCAGCCATTACCGGTGGGAATATGGTGGTAAAAAATATAGCCCCCGAGCATATAAGCTCAATTATTTCAAACCTTAGAGATAGCGGCTGCCATATTAATATCAAGAAAAACTCATTACATATAACAAGCCCGGCAAGACCAAAAGCTATTGATATTATCAGAACTTTGCCGTATCCGGGATTTCCTACGGATATGCAGGCACAAATGGTGTCAATGCTATCGATTGCAAGGGGAACAAGCATAATTGTAGAGACAATCTTTGAAAATAGATATAAGCATGTGGATGAGCTTCTTAGAATGGGTGCAAATATAAAATTGGAAGGTAGAATTGCAGTCATAAAGGGTGTTAAAAAGCTCAATGGAGCCAATGTTACAGCAAGAGACCTCAGGGGAGGTGCAGCGCTTATATTGGCCGGCTTAGTAGCCGAGGGAGAGACAGTTATAAGCGGAACAAAGCATATCGATAGGGGTTACGAAGATATAGAGGGAAAACTTTCTCAGGTTGGAGCATTGATAAAAAGGGAGCAATAGATTGTATGGTATGGCATTTTGTGCCGGTAGATGCAGAGTGCCATACCATAGTAATTTATAAATTTTATTGATACAATAAAAAATAAAAGAATGTCTCCATTATTATAATACACCAAGTGTTACTATATTTGTTGTACTTTATACTTAAGAGTATATAAAAGGAGTAGAGTCTTGGATAAACAGGGTATGTATAATGAAACGGAAGTTTCATTACAGAAAAAACTCACAAGAAGTGAAATAAGGCAAAAAAAGAGACGCAGACTATTAAAAAGAGTAATAGTCTTTGTTTTGTTTACTGTAACTTTGGTGCTCTTAGCACTATCCCCGTTGTTCAATATAACAAAAGTGGAGGTCTATGGAAATCAGCATTATAAAAGCGATAGCATTGTTAATGCAACTGATATAGTTATTCGAAATAATGGCTTTAAGATACTTAGTAAAGGGATAAAAAATATTTTTCTATTGCGTTATATGGAGGCAGAACAAAGTATTGAAGAAAGTCACCCATACATCAAAGATGTAAAGGTAAAGTATGTTATCCCTAACAGGTTTAGGATAGATATTATTGAAAGAAAACCAGTTGTCTCCATTCCTTATATTGGGACAAATTTAATTATGGATAAAGAGGGGGTTATACTCGATGCTGTGGATGATGCAAAAAGGCCGAGTATTCCTGTAGTAACAGGATTGAAATTTGAACGCTATGAATTGGGACAACCACTTCATATGAATAATCCTGAAAGCCTTAGAATAATTAATACACTTATAGAAACGATAGCGCAATCGGAAAAGGGTACCGGAGTTAAACTTACCGGACTTATAAAATATATGGATGTTAGTGATTTGAATAAAGTAATGATAAATTTAGACTCCAGAATCACTGTCAACCTTGGTAATCTTGACAACCTGGCATATAGATTGGATTTTTTAAAACAAATATATGCCAAGGGGCTCAAAAAGAATGAAAAAGGCTTTCTTGACTTAACAACAGGGAATAATCCGAATTTTATACCAGATTAAATAAAAATAACAAGGGGGCTTCTGATATGATACCGATATTAGGTTTAGTTCTAGGGATAATTATAGGGGTATTTATTCCATTTAATATTCCTTCACAGTATTCAACTTATGTAGCTGTTGCTATTCTAGCGGCTTTGGATTCGGTCTTTGGTGGGATAGCTGCAACTATGCAGAAAAAATTTGAAATGAAAGTGTTTTTATCAGGTTTTTTTGGAAACGCTTTATTGGCTGCAGGTCTTGCTTATATAGGGGATAAACTTGGAATACAAATTTATCTGGCAGCTATATTTGCCTTTGGAAACAGGCTATTTTTGAATTTCGCTATTATTAGAAGATTTCTATTGAATAAATATTCGAAAACAGATAATATAGTAGAGAAGTAGAAATATGCACAAGTGCGTAGAAGTAAGTCATGGTAATGATTGTAGCGTTTTGCTAAAACTTTATATATCTTAAAAATTGTTTTTAACTATAAGGTACCAGGGCTTTTCCCATAGGAGGTTTTGTTTAAGTGGGCGAGATAATTGTAGGAGTAGATATAGGAACTTCCAAGGTTTGTACAATAATAGGACAGTTAAATAAGGACAATAACATAGATATCCTGGGAAGAGGAATTGATTCGTGTACAGGCGTAAAAAAAGGGGTAATTATAGATATTGATAGTACTGCAAACTCTATAAAAAGCTCCCTTGCACAGGCTGAGTCTGAGGCAAATCTTAAGGTTGCTTCGGCGTTTGTCAATATAGCAGGAACCCATGTCACATTATTAAATAGTAGGAATTCAATCAATATATCAGGGGAAAACAGAGAAATTACAGCTCAGGATGTGGAGAAGCTTTTACATACTGCAGGAAATGTACCTATTCCTGAGGATAGACAGATTATTGACGTTATTCCAAGGCAGTATATAGTCGATGGATACGATGAGATTGTGGACCCGGTAGGAATGGCTGGAGTTAGGCTAGAGGCTGATGTGGATATAGTAGCAGGCAAGATAACGTCAGTACAGAATATTGTAAAGAGCATGGACAGGGCGGGCTTGAAAATTGATGGACTGGTTCTTGAGGCTTTAGCCACAAGCGAAGTTACTCTTACACCTGATGAGAAGGAAATGGGAGTTATAATGATAGATATAGGCGGTGGAATTACCGATATATCTGTATTTAGAAATAAAAAGCTTCTATTTTATGATTCTATACCAGTCGGGGGCGATCATATTACTAGCGATATTTCTATAGGCCTTAAGATACCCAATTCCGAAGCTGAAAAAATAAAAAGAGAGTTTGGTTTAGCTCTTACGTCCTTAATAAAAAATGATCAGGATGTTATAGTAAATGATGTGAGTGAAAATAAAAAGAAGAGTGTAAGGGTATCGGAAGTTGTTGAAATAATAGAAGCAAGGGTATACGAGATTTTTTCACTTTGCGGCGAACTCCTTCAAAAATCCGGCATATCCGGTAGTTTTGGTGCTGGTGTGGTATTGACCGGTGGTGGTGTTTCATATGCTGATGGTGTAATGCAACTTGCTTATGAAGTATTTGACCTTCCTGTAAGAATTGCTAACCATAAACTAGCAGGAATCCCAAAACTTGAGCAGGCTACAGCGGCGGGAATTGTAAAATACGTGTCCAGTTATTGTAAGGAAGGCAGCCAAGGAAGCTCGGTAAAAGTTCATAAACAAAAAAGTAAGAAAAAGGAGTCTAAAGGGATAAAAGGAAAAATATTAAAGTTTTTTAATGATTTATTTTTCACAATATAGTCCTAATAGAGCATATACACTAATAGTGTTTTAGTTTATAATAATTGTAAAACTTATATGTGTTTGTAAAAATTCTGCCTTGCACTAACGTGGATAATAATATATATTTATTATTGTCAATTCATAATATAAAAAGTGTACATGGATAATAAAATAAGTTTTGATATAGTTTGAAATCGACAAATGATAAAGGGGGACTTGAATTGCTGGAGTTTGATATCGATATGGAACAATTTGCCCAGATAAAAGTTGTAGGTTGCGGCGGTGGTGGAAATAACGCTGTGAACAGGATGATCGCAGCAGGACTGCGTGGAGTTGAATTTATAGCTATAAATACCGATAAACAGGCATTATTTCTATCAAAAGCAAACACAAAAATTCAAATTGGTGATAAACTCACTAAAGGTTTAGGTGCCGGTGCAAATCCTGAAATTGGTGAGAAAGCAGCAAATGAAAGCAAAGAGGAAATTGCACAGGCGTTAAAAGGCTCGGATATGGTTTTCGTAACTGCGGGTATGGGAGGCGGTACCGGAACAGGGGCTGCTCCGGTAGTTGCTCAGATTGCAAAGGAAATGGGCATACTTACTGTTGCTGTAGTAACAAAGCCTTTTATGTTTGAAAGTAGAGCAAGGATGCAGCACGCAGAGAGAGGAATAGAGAATCTGAAAAATACAGTCGATTCTCTTGTAACTATTCCTAATGACAGATTACTTCAAGTCGTTGAAAAGAAAACGTCTATGGTTGAAGCATTCAGATTGGCTGACGATGTTTTAAGACAGGGTGTACAGGGTATATCCGATTTGATAGCTGTCCCAGGGTTGGTAAACCTCGACTTTGCAGATGTAAAAACAATTATGCTGAATTCAGGGCTAGCACATATGGGAATAGGCAGAGCTGCGGGCGAAAATAGGGCTGAAGAGGCTGCAAAGCAGGCGATTCACAGTCCTTTGCTTGAAACATCTATTGATGGCGCCAGAAGGGTACTTGTTAATATTACCGGAGGCTCTGATTTAGGATTGTTTGAAGTAAACACTGCAGCAGAGCTGGTACAAAAATCTGCTGACCCTGATGCAAACATCATTTTCGGAGCTGTCATTGATGACAACCTAAAAGACGAGATTTTGATAACAGTAATAGCAACCGGCTTCGATAAGAGTCCGATTATTCCTGTTATAAAGAAAGTCACTGAAAAGGTTGAGCCAAATGTTGCTACTAACGAGAAGGTGTCTACTCCTAGTGCAGGAACAGCCTCTACCTCCGGTGATGAGTTAGATATACCTACATTTTTAAGAAGAAACAGATTTAAATAGAACATATGTTACTATAAAAAACACCAGGTCCATCGACCTGGTGTTTTTTTGTCACATCATTTTTCTTTTTCTACATTTCTATTTGACAAAAATTTAAAAAGGTAATTCATATAATATACATAAAGATACAAGCATTTGAATATAAGTAGAGTAGAGAGTTACATATTATTAAATAAAACTGACTTTGTCTGTCAATCGATTAGCATTGCTGAAGTATAACATTAAAGATAAAAGCTTATATTAATGTGAGGTAATGGGTGTGGAGATATATCTCGATGTACTTTTTCTTGAAAATGTAGTAATGAACTATCTAATTCTTTTGGTAACTTCTAAGTTTGCAAAAATGAGGATATCTAGCTTGCGCTTATTTATAGGTGCTTTGATAGGTGCATTATATGTAGTGTTTCTTATATTCAATCCTGGTATTAAGGTTTATTACACTACGTTTGCCAAGATTGTTTTATCCTTTGCCATTATTGCAGTTACATTTGCCCCCGAAAAAGTCAGTGCATTTTTTAAAACCCTTGCAATATTTTACGTCTCTACGTTTATTTTTGCTGGCGCTGCTCTTGCATTTTTATACTTTAACAATAGCGGAGGATTTGTTGAAAACGGGATAGTATATGTTTTTGGTCAATCCAAATGGACACTGCTGGTATTCTCTATTGTGACGGTAGGTATAATCATCAGGATATTCTGGGAGATACTTCAGTATAGAGTTATACGTGAAAGACTTATGATACCCTTAAAAATTTCCTTTGAAAGCAGGATAATCAGCCTTGCTGCATTGATAGATACAGGTAATTCTCTTCATGATCCACTGACGAATACACCTGTTATTGTTGTTGAGTTTAAAGCGGTAAGGGATATACTTCCTCAGGAGATACAGGGTATTTTTGAGAATTCAAAGGAAAACGATCTATTTTCCGTCACCGATATTATTGCAAAATCAACATGGTTTTCAAGGTTTAGGGTCATACCGTTTACCTCTTTAGGAAAAGAAAACGGTATGCTTATAGGCTTTAAGCCAGACTACATAGAAATAGGGGAGAGTGAAGAAAAAAAGGGAGTAAATGATGTAATTGTAGGTATATACAACAGAGCGCTCTCTAAAAATGAAAGATACAAAGCCTTGCTGGGCCCGGAACTAGTGGGATGATATTATGAGTCGTGGTTATATATGGCAATAGCTCTTACTACTCCATAGTGCGATTAAGTAGAATATGATTTGACAATTAGCATATGTTTTGCTTTTTGTATAGTGAGAATCTTATATAATTAAAGAATTTATTTTGGAATACTAAATATTGATAGCCTAAAAAGAGTAATTCATTATATTGGGTATTCCAAACTTTAATCAAGGTAATTATGTAAGATTCTTAAATCATGATTTTACTTTTTTCAATAAACGGCCTATACTAACAAAACCGAAAACTTAAACCATCGTGAAAGGGGATGTCGGAATGTTTATTTTGAAAAAACTAAAGTTGTATTTCTGGATAAAGTATTTAGAATTACTGGCAAAATTCAAAATCAATCAAGGGTACCCGGTACATTACATAGGAGGTAGTGAAGCTTTACCACCCCCACTTAGTAACGATGAAGAGAATTACCTATTAAACAAGCTCGAATCCAGTGATTACGCTGTTAAAACCGTACTGATAGAGCGCAACCTCAGATTGGTTGTCTATATTGCAAGGAAATTTGAAAATACAGGAGTAGGAGTGGAAGACCTGATTTCCATAGGTACAATAGGTCTCATAAAAGCTATTAATACATTTAATCCTTCAAAAAATATAAAGCTTGCTACCTATGCTTCAAGATGTATTGAAAATGAAATTTTAATGTATCTAAGGAGAAACAACCGAGTAAAAACTGAGGTATCAATAGACGAACCCTTAAATATTGATTGGGATGGTAATGAATTACTATTATCCGATATATTAGGGACGGAAAATGACCTTATTCACCGGAGTATTGAGGATGAAGTGGATAGGGAGCTTCTTTGTAATGCAATGAAAAAACTTTCTGTAAGGGAAAAGAAAATAATGGAGCTGAGGTTTGGGCTGGCAAATGGGGTTGAAAAGACACAAAAAGAGGTTGCTGACATGCTGGGTATATCACAATCGTATATTTCAAGGCTGGAAAAAAGGATAATAAGCAGATTGAAAAAAGAGATAAACAGGATGGTGTAAAACAATATATGCAAAACCTTGTAATGCCGTGAAAATAAGCTATATAGCGGGTTTGTCAAGGGTTCTGTATAAAATTTTTTATTCCTTTTAACAGTATAAAAAAAACCTCTATGGCAATAATGTTACTGACAGAAATTAAATTGCCGGGAGGTTTTTGTATGCTTGTCAATAAAGTAGAAATATGTGGTGTCAATACTTCTAAGTTACCTGTGCTAACAAACGATCAGAAAAAAGCACTCTTTGAAAGAATGCATAAGGGGGATGTCTCGGCAAGAGAGGAATTCATAAGAGGTAATTTGAGACTTGTCTTAAGTGTCATTCAAAGGTTCAATAATAGAGGCGAGTATGTGGATGACCTGTTTCAGGTCGGCTGTATAGGGTTGATAAAAGCTATAGACAACTTTGACGTTACTCAGAATGTTAAGTTTTCTACCTATGCAGTACCTATGATAATCGGTGAAATCAGGAGATACCTGCGTGATAACAACTCGATACGTGTAAGTCGCTCTTTAAGGGATATTGCATATAAGGCTCTCCAGGCTAAAGAAAGGCTTACAAATAAAAACTCAAAAGAGCCTACAATAGATGAGATAGCAACAGAACTTAAGATTTCAAAAGAGGATGTAGTATTTGCGCTGGATGCAATACAAGATCCAATTTCGTTATTTGAGTCGGTATACCACGATGGTGGTGATGCAATATTTGTAATGGACCAAGTAAGCGACGAGAAAAATCATGATGAAAACTGGTTAGAGGAAATCTCTTTAAGAGAGGCTATGAGGAAATTAAATGACAGAGAAAAGCTGATTCTTAATCTGAGATTTTTTGAGGGGCGTACGCAAATGGAAGTGGCAGAAGAGATTGGAATATCTCAGGCACAGGTATCACGATTGGAAAAAACTGCTCTAATGCACATGAAAAAATTTATATGAGTTGAAATATTATTATGATAAAGCACCTTAAGAGGTGTTTTTTTCATATCGCAAGATATACTCACATATATATAATTAGATGATAGAGACTCTTAACTGGCTTTATACTGTTTTGCCTTAATATCATAAGGACTTGCCGTTTAATGTACAGATCTACTGTCACTCAAATTACTAACAGCCTGTGAAAGGCTTTCAGGGGTGTTTTATATGAATAGGTCTTCAGATTTAAAACAAAAGGAAGTAATAAATATTTCTGATGGAAGAAGGTTGGGGTTTGTTGGTGATGTAGAGATAAACCTGGAAGAGGGTAGAATAGCAGCCATAATAATACCGGGTATGGGACGTCTGTTTGGAATTATTGGTAAAGATAACGAACTTATCATTCCCTGGGAAAGGATAAGAAAGATAGGTGAGGACATAATTCTTGTGGATATGGATGATCGGTTTATGCGAAAATACTTTGACTAGGGAGATATATATAATTTATACTAAATTTAAAAGGAATTTAACCGATACTATATATCGTATAGAAAATCTGACTAATACAAATGATAAAATCTAATGATAAACGGGTTAAATACCGGGAGGTCCAATATGAAATGTCCATATTGTGGTTTTATAGAAGATAAGGTTATTGATTCGAGACCGACGGATGAGGGCTCTGCCATCAGAAGGCGCAGAGAATGCTCAAAATGTGCAAGGAGATTTACTACCTATGAAAAGGTTGAAAGTCTACCCCTTATGGTAATAAAGAAGGATAGAACACGTCAACCCTTTGACAGGGAAAAATTATTAAATGGGATGCTGCGTGCCTGTGAGAAGAGACCGGTATCGGTAAACGACCTTGAAAAGCTTGCAGAAGACATAGAGAGTCAGATGTATAATTCTCTGCAAAGAGAGGTTACCACCGATAATATCGGTGAGATGGTGATGGGAAAACTTAAAGATTTGGATGAAGTAGCATACGTAAGGTTTGCTTCGGTATACAGACAGTTTAAGGATATTAATACTTTTATGGATGAATTGAGAAAGCTTTTAAAGGAAGAATGATTAATTTTACTTGTAGTTAAGCGGGGTGTATTTATACATTCCGCTTTAATTATAACCTCTGAAGAGCTTGAATATATTTTTGTAGCGATTATAAAATAGAAACCCGGGGAGCGTATGATATGACTGATATTTTAAACAATAATATGAAGCTGCTTGAGAAACACCAACCGGCTGTTTATAAAAAAACGGTTGACTATATAAACGGTAGGTACAAGCCACAGAATAATATGGTAGAACGTATACTTATTGCCCGGCATGAAGATTTAATAATAAATATGTTGGTAGAGTGCAGCGGTCAGGAATACCTTATTTGTGATCACGAAGACCCTATAGGGCAATCATATCAATGGATAGATGCATATATAGAGCCATCAAACAAGGCTGAAATAGTTTTTGGAATGGGTTTCGGTTTTCACCTTGAAGTTTTGCTTACAAGCTTTGAAAATAAAAAGGTAATTGTGGTTGAACCTAATATGGAGCTATTCTATCAATTACTGCAGGTAAAAAATCTGGAATTGATTATTAGAAAATCGGAAATTTTTGTAGACGAAAGAATTGAAAGTATTTTGAGCAGAGTACATGCTTTACTTTGGGATACCGAAAAAGGAGATATACAATGTGAGCCTCTTGATGTATATGGTGAAATGTTTTGGGACATATGGGATGAACTCAGAAGCAAATTTATTAAACTGGCACAGAATTTTAACGTAGATATAGCAACCAGGAGACGTTTTGGAGAATTATGGGTTCATAATAATATAAAAAATGCCAACAGGCTGTTTGACTCTTCAAACGCAGGGGGGCTTGTGGGTAAGTTTAAAGGGATACCTGGAATTCTTGTTTCTGCTGGTCCTTCCCTGGCCAAGAATGTGCACCTACTTAATGGCTTAAAGGACAAAGCTGTTATTATGGCTGCCGGTACTGCGGCCAAAATTCTTGAAGACTATGGGGTTACCCCACACTTCATGGTAGGAATTGATGCCCAGGAAGAGGAAGCTAATATACATAGAGCTATTAAAAGTCAGGATATATATTTTATATATTCAAATCAGGTTGCAACGGGATCGGTAGAAGGGTATACCGGACCAAAGTTCTTAATGAACTACCCTGTTGACTTGTATACTGCAGAATTCTTAAAATTTGCCGGAATAGACTCAGAGTTTTTTCTTAATGGTCCATCGGTTTCCAATACCTGCGCAGATATTTTGTATAAAATGGGTTGTGACCCTATTATAATTGTTGGACAGGACTTGGCGTACTCTGGAGGAAAACACTACGCTGGGGAAGAGCATGGGACTGATTTGAGGAATATTGAAGACCCGGGCAGTTTAGGATATATCCCTACTAAGGATATTCACGGTAAGGATGTATATACTACTCTGGGGTTTATTACCATGAAGAATTGGTTTGAAACTTATTTTGAAGGTATTAAGGATAATGCAGAAGTTATAAATGCAACCGAAGGTGGGTTGGATATAAAGTATGCTAAAAATGATACTTTGATTAATGTGCTAAATAACCACACCTTCGATATTAAGGGTGTAGATGAGGTTGTTAAGAAAATATATGAACAAAACCTATTATCAAGGGAAATAAGCCATAAGTTTATTGAATACAAGGAATACATCAAGAATGAAATTAAAAATCTTGAGCAAATGTCTCAAAAACAGCAGGAATTAGTGGAGTTGATAAGAAGAGATGTATATCACCCTGCAAAGGATAAGAGAGCATTTGAAAAGATGTTGGATAATATAAATAGGTTTGCTGATGGTGTTGTCAAATCACCAATTTATCATTCGCTTCTAATTAACCTGGTAGCCATTGATTTTTATTTGATAAAACTTGAGGTTGAACAATCGACAAAAGGTATGACCCGGTATGAGGATGTTAAAGAAATTTATATTTCAGCAATTAACCGAAGGACAAATATGCTAATAGATAAATTAAATATGTTAAGGAAGTTTCTAGGAGATTAAATATAGATAATTTATGTTGAAAGTGATTTTTGACCGATAGGCAACCACCACTTACCACAGGTGTTTCCCTATCGGTCAATCACTAAGTTCAACATAAACTATCTATACCTGAAAAAAATACATCAAAAAACCGAAAACTGCCTACTTTATGTATAGTGCGTTTAACTATAAAATAATTTATATTAAATACAACGACGAAGGTAGGGAGGAATATTATGAAGAAGACACTCAATGGTACTCTGGTACTTATACTGGTATTGTTTACTTTTGTGGGCTGCACTCCCAAAGATAATGAGGCTATAGTTTTCAGGGGAGATACTAAACACACCGGGGTATATGATACTAAGGGGGTAAAAGAAGTAAAGGGTGTAAAGTGGAAGTTCAAAACACAGGGAATGGTGAGATCTTCAGCTGTGATTAGTAAGAATACAGCTTACTTTGGCAGCTCAGATACGTTTTTATATGCAGTTGATACTAATACGGGATTGGAAAAATGGAAGCTGAAAACAGGGGGAGAGATTTCAGCTACACCGGCAGTTTTTAACGATACAGTGTACATAATAAGTGGGGATGAGTGCTTATATGCTGTTGATGTAAATACCGGTAAAGAAAAATGGCGCTTTGAAGTAAAGGAAAAATTTAAGAAAGCTCCGGCTGATTATTTTGACTACTATCAATCATCCCCTACTATTGGTGATAATACAGTATTTTTTGGAAGCAGGAGTGGCTTTTGTTACGCGGTAAATGCAGGTGATGGGAGTTTGAAATGGGCATTTGATACTTTGCCAAAAAGGACAGCTGCCCTTGCAAAAACGAGTATATTAATGAATTCACCTGCATACCATAATGGAGTTGTCTATTTTGCAAACAGTTTAGGTACATTTTTTGCTATAAATGCCGATTCTGGTGAACAAAAATGGAAGTATCTTGCGGGTGGTAACGGTCTTATACAAGCTTCGCCAGCTATAGCTGATGGTATGGTATATTTCGGTGGAAGGAATACAAAAATACATGCTCTGGATATACAGACGGGAGAGGAAAAATGGACCTTTACTTCTGCAAATGGTTCATGGATGCCTTCAACACCGGCTATACATAATGGTATATTGTATGTAGGTTCTTCTGACGACCTTGCCCTTTATGCACTAAACGCGAAAACTGGAGAAGAGAAGTGGAAATATACAGGTGAGGGACGTATGTTCTCATCACCAGCCGTATGTGACGGTCTAGTCTATATTGGCTCAGCGGATAAAAAGCTTAATGCCATTGATATAGCAAGCGGAAAGGTAAAATGGCAATTCAGCACAGAGGGAGCTGTAGAGTCGTCACCGGTTGTTTTTGACGGAGTTATTTACTTTGGAAGTGATGATGGGTATCTTTACGCCATAAACTAAACTATAGACAAAATAAATATTTATAGAAAGGGTTTTTAAACTTTTGCATTTAAGTTTAAGAGCCTTTTTATTTTATGGTGTTAATATGTGTGTATTGCTGTTATCAAATAATATAATAAATCAACAATTTTTTATGCATTTTGCACAAGTCGCTATATACAATAAAGGAAAAATGTTGTAGTATTATGTTGGAATTAATAGCATTAGTATACATAAGAGGAGGTATGGTTTGTGTTATCTAAAATAAAAAGTTGCGGCTTGGTAGGGATTGATGGGTATATTGTAGAGGTAGAAACAGATATCAGCAGCGGAATACCGGCATTTGAAATAGTAGGGCTTGGCGATACCGCTGTTAGAGAATCAAAAGAGCGAGTTAGAGCCGCAATAAAAAACACCGGGCTTGAATTTCCGGTCAGAAGGATAACAATAAATCTTGCTCCAGCCAATCAGAGAAAAGAAGGCTCAGCATTTGACTTATCAATAGCACTTGGTATTTTAACCGCAACAGAGCAAGTAAACAATCCAGCACTTGATAAATACCTGTTTATAGGTGAATTATCCCTTGATGGTGAGGTAAAGCCTGTAAATGGGATTCTACCGATGGCTATCTGTGCTTTGAATGCAGGGATTGAAAATATAGTGCTGCCTATAGCAAATGCTGATGAGGCAGCGGTTGTTAGAGGGCTGAATGTACTACCCATTAGAAATATTTCAGAAATTATCAACCATTTAAACGGTGAAAAACCAATCGATAGATATTATATAGATATTGAAGGTATTTTTAGCAGTAACATTAATCATGAATTGGACTTTGCAGATGTTAAGGGGCAGGCAAATGTAAAAAGGGCTTTAGAGGTAGCTGCTTCAGGGGCACATAATTGTATAATGGTAGGCTCCCCGGGCTCGGGAAAAACTATGGTGGCTAAAAGACTTCCAAGCATACTTCCTTCAATGACTTTTGAGGAGGCTTTGGAAGTAACTAAAATACACAGTATTGCAGGTATACTTCCGCAGAAAACATCGTTAATTACAAACAGACCTTTTCGTTCACCTCATCATACTATAAGTGACATAAGCCTTATCGGGGGAGGTAAATACCCAAGACCGGGAGAAATAAGCCTCGCTCACTACGGAGTGCTTTTTCTGGATGAAGTTCCTGAGTTTAGCAAGGACGCCCTTGAGGTGTTACGTCAGCCGCTGGAAGATGGAGTGGTAACCATATCAAGAGTGAATGCCAGCCTATCTTACCCCGCAAAAGCGATGCTGGTGTTGGCGGCAAATCCTTGTAAATGCGGTAATTTTCTTGATAATACCAAACAGTGTACTTGTACCCCAAAACAGGTGCAGCAGTATCTGGGCAAACTAAGCGGTCCTCTTTTGGATAGAATAGATATCCATATCGAAGTTGCTTCTGTTAAATATAAAGAGCTGGAGAGCGACAAAGAAGAGGAAAAATCTGCGCTGATACGCGAAAGAGTCAATAAGGCTAGAAAAATACAGTTGGATAGATATAAAGGGCTTAAGATATTTTCAAACTCACAGCTACAGCCAGCCATGATAAATAAGTTTTGCAGACTTGATGATAAAGGAAAAGAGCTTTTAAGGAGCGCATTCGATAGGCTAGGTTTAAGTGCAAGAGCCCACAATAGAATTCTCAAGGTTGCCAGAACAATTGCGGACATGGAAGAAAGTGGAGAAATTAAGTTAGCTCATCTAGCAGAAGCTATACAGTATAGGAGCCTTGACAGAAGATTTTGGAACGGTTAAAATAAAACAATTTGAAGCGGGTGTTGAATATGGGGCAGCATTTGATACACTGGGTATGGTTAAATTCGGTACCGGGTATTGGAGCAAGAAGGGCTAGTCAATTATTAGAGTACTTTGAGTGTCCTGAGAATATATGGAACGCACGGAAGGAAGAACTTAGCAGGCTTCCGTTTTTAACGCGGAAAACTATTGAGAATCTCATGGATAAAAAAATTCGGGATGAATCGGAAAAGCACCTTGAAAGAATATACAATCATAAAATAAAAGTAATTACTATTAAAGACGACTTATATCCTTGCTATCTAAAAAGTATTTATGATGCACCACCTTTACTGTTCGTAAAAGGGCAGGTGGAGAAAGATGAAAAAACGATAGCTATAGTCGGTTCCAGAAGAGCTACGTCTTATGGGTTGGACATGGCTGAAAGAATAGGTTATGAACTTTCAAAATTAGGAGTTACAGTAGTAAGCGGTATGGCAAGGGGAATAGACTCAAGAGCACATAGTGGCAGCTTGAAGGCTGGAGGAAGGACTTTAGCAGTCTTAGGTTGTGGTCTTGATACAGTATATCCACCGGAAAATAAACCACTAATGCAAAGGATTGAGGAATCGGGAGCGGTCATATCGGAGTACTTACCGGGTGTAAAACCAGTTGCTCAAAACTTCCCGGCAAGAAATCGTATAATCAGCGGAATTTCACTAGGTGTTGTTATTATAGAAGCTAATGAGAAAAGTGGTTCCCTTATAACAGCGGATTTTGCGTTGGAGCAGGGACGCGAAGTTTTTGCAGTACCGGGAAATATTACTAGTTCAAACAGTAAAGGCACAAATAAATTAATTCGCGAAGGTGCAAAAATTGTTACCGATATAGATGATATATTGGAGGAAATAAAAGTACATAGAAGTTCAAATAATAAAGAGCATAGATTAGTTGTAAAAAAACCTCAGTTTGATGGATTGGACAGTGATGAGAGAATTATAGCAGAACAGCTTAGCATAGAACCCACACATATAGATTTGCTGGCAGAAAAAAGCAAGATTAATATTCAGGAAATGAACGCAATATTAATAATGATGGAGCTCAGAGGTATAGTTGAACAATTACCTGGAAAAATTTTTAAGCTAAAGGAATAAAAATAGTATGGAAAACGTTTACAGTATGGTAATATATGAATGTCATAAAACAATTGACAGAAATTAATTGAGAGTTTACAGTATTATTTGGTTGGGAAAGTATTTTAAACTTTTCAAACCCCAAATATGGAATTTATATTATTTACTCGGAGGAATCAAATGGCGGACTACTTAGTAATTGTTGAATCTCCTGCAAAGGCTAAAACTATAGGAAAATTCTTAGGTAAGGGTTACCGTATCGAAGCCTCTATGGGACATGTAAGGGATTTGCCTAAAAGTCAAATAGGTGTTGATGTTGAAAACGGATTTCAACCTAAGTATATAACAATCCGGGGTAAAGGGGATTTATTAAGTAAACTTAAAAAAGAGGCTAAGAATGCTCAAAAGATATTTCTTGCTACCGACCCTGATCGTGAGGGGGAAGCAATATCTTGGCATTTGGCTAATCTATTAAATATTGATGAGTCTCAGAGATGCAGAATAACATTCAATGAAATTACTAAAAATGCTGTCAAAAATGCTATAAAGTCCCCAAGACAAATAGATATGAATTTGGTAGATGCTCAACAAGCCAGGAGAGTACTTGACAGGATAGTTGGATATAACATAAGCCCTTTATTATGGAGAAAGGTAAGAAAAGGCTTAAGTGCCGGTAGAGTTCAATCGGTAGCAACAAGACTTATTTGTGATAGGGAAGAAGAAATTGAAAAATTTGTTTCGGAAGAGTACTGGACTATTGTTGCTAAACTCATGCAGCAAAATAATAAGACTTCATTTGAAACAAAATTCTATGGAACTCAAAACGAGCGAATTGAGCTTAATAATGAGGAGCAGGTAAAAAAAATTCTAGATGAAATACAAGGAAGTAAGTTTATTGTACAGAAAGTAAAGCTGGGGGAAAAAAGGAAATCTCCAGCGGCACCTTTTATAACCAGTACCATGCAGCAAGAAGCTGCCAGAAAGCTTGGTTTTACAACTAAAAAGACAATGATGGTAGCTCAGCAGTTGTATGAAGGTATCGAAGTAAAGGGGATAGGTGCAGTGGGCTTAGTAACCTATATCCGTACCGATTCCACCAGAATATCAACCGAGGCCCAGCAGGAAGCAAGAAGTTATATTAAAGAGAAATATGGTGAAAAATATATACCTGAGGAAGTAAGAGTCTATAAGAATAAATCTGCTTCCCAGGATGCTCATGAGGCCATTAGACCAACCCATATAACAATGGAACCTGAGTCAATAAGGGAGTCACTGACTAATGAACAGTATAAACTATATAAACTAATATGGGAGCGATTCATTGCCAGTCAAATGGCTGCTGCTGTTTATGATACTGTAGGTGCGGATATATCTGTTTCAAAGTATATTTTTAAAGCTAGCGGTTCAAAAGTAAAGTTCGCAGGTTTTATGGTAGTATATATAGAAGGTAAAGATGAAGACAACGAGGATGAAGAAGGGCATATACCATTATTAACACAGGATGAGGAAGTAGGTTTAAAGAAGGTTGAGCCTAAGCAGCATTTTACGCAGCCCCCTCCAAGGTATACCGAAGCTACTCTTGTAAAAACCTTGGAAGAAAAGGGAATAGGAAGACCAAGTACCTATGCGCCTACAATTACTACTATTCTTGCGAGAGGGTACGTAGAAAAGGATAAGAAAATGCTTATCCCTACAGAGTTGGGAAGAATAGTAACAGATATAATGAAAAATAATTTTAAAGATATAGTAGATGTGCACTTTACTGCTCAAATGGAAAAGAAACTGGACGATGTGGAAGACGGAGAAAAACGCTGGGTGGAAGTAATGAAGGATTTTTACGCCCAGTTTGAAGGAACGTTAAAGGAAGCGGAAGAACATATTGGACGAGTTGAAATACCCGATGAAGTAACAGACATTTTATGTGAAAAATGCGGAAGAAATATGGTCAAGAAAATGGGTAGGTTTGGTAAGTTCCTAGCATGTCCAGGTTTTCCCGAGTGTAGAAATGCGAGGCCAATACTTGAAGAGGCAGGGGTAGCATGTCCGAAATGTAAAGGTAAAGTATTGCTGAAGAAGACAAAAAGGGGCAAAAAATACTTGGGATGTGAAAACAATCCTAATTGTAGTTTTATGACTTGGGATAAACATACTCAGGAGAACTGCCCTAAGTGTGGCAACTTCCTCCTTAAAAAGTCTTCAGGCAAGAAAGCGCAATTGAAATGTAGCAATGAAGAATGCGATTTTGTTAAAGAAGATGAAAAAAATGAATCACAGTAAATTTGAATACCATATATTCAAGTTTTACAGCAAAAATATGTACAGAGGTAAAAAATGGCTGAATACGTAAATGTAATAGGTGCAGGCTTAGCCGGGTGTGAAGCAGCCTGGCAGCTTGCTAAAAGAGATATAAAAGTAAGACTATATGACATGAAACCTAAAAAATTCACTCCTGCACACCACATAGAAAGCTTTGCTGAGTTGGTGTGCAGCAACTCACTTCGTTCCGACCAATTGGAAAATGCAGTGGGATTGTTAAAGGAAGAAATGCGCATACTTGATTCAATAATAATGAAGTGTGCTGATGAAACCCGTGTACCGGCGGGTGGAGCTCTTGCAGTGGACCGTACAAAATTTTCGCAAGCTGTAACAGCGGCAATGGTGAATAATGAAAACATTACTATAATAAATGAAGAAATTACTGAACTGCCTGAAGATACGACCACTATTGTAGCAACAGGGCCGTTAACATCCGAAGCATTCTCTAGACATATTGCAGGTCTTACAGGAGAAGAATATTTATATTTCTTTGACGCTGCAGCACCCATAGTTACCTTTGAGTCTATTGATATGTCCAAGGCTTTTAAAGCTGCACGTTATAACAGAGGGACGGAAGACTATATAAACTGTCCAATGGATAAGGATGAGTATGAGCAGTTTTGGAATGAATTAGTAAATGCTGAGGTGGCAGAAGTCAAGGAATTTGAAAAAGAGATACTGTTTGAAGGGTGTATGCCGGTTGAAAGTATGGCAAAGAGGGGCATAGATACACTACGCTACGGACCTTTGAAGCCAGTAGGCTTGGTAAATCCATCTACAGGCAAGGAGGCTTATGCGGTTATTCAACTTAGACAGGACAACAGTGAGGGTAGCTTATATAATATTGTGGGATTTCAGACACATTTAAAATGGCCTGAGCAAAAAAGGGTTTTTAAGATGATACCCGGACTGGAAAATGCGGAGTTTGTGAGATATGGTGTAATGCATAGGAATACATTTATTAATTCACCCAAACTGCTTGATTCTACTTATAAATTCAGGACTAGACCTAATTTATATTTTGCCGGGCAAATTACCGGGGTAGAGGGGTATATTGAATCTGCGTCATCTGGATTAATTGCAGGTCTTAATGCGGCAATGAATATTTTAGAAAAGGATGAAGTAAAGTTCCCTTCTACAACAGCAATTGGGGCTCTAGGCAACTATGTATCGAATGAAACAGTAAAAAATTTTCAGCCCATGAATATTAACTTTGGACTGATTGAACCTTTAAATAAAAGGGTGAAAGATAAAAGAATGAAGAATTTAGAAATTGCCAAGAGAGCTTTGGACGTGATAAAATCCATATCAGAGAATATATAAGCGATTATCGGTCTTTATACCTATATACAAAGTCAAAATTTGTTTATAAAATGTATATTAAGAAAAAAATCAGTATTAAGCTGTTTGTTAACTGCATTACAAACTCAATACAGTAAGCATTAATAACAGCAATATGTACTGGTTATTTTTTTTCTTTGAAAACCTTCAAACTACATAGTTGTTTTTTTAGACAAATTATGTTAAAATCTATGTGTAATTATGGGGTTTTATGAGCTTACCGCAATTTACATGTTGATTTTAATAAAAAAATGCAGGAAACTATATAATAATGACTAAAATTTTTGGTGGTAGTTTGCTAAATTGCGGTGAAGTATTCTAAATGATGTTAAGGGGGATACCCAATGCTTGGAGGAATTTTAAATCGTACGAGAGGAATGGAAAAAGCTCTGGACGCAGCATGGCTGCGTAACGAAGCAATATCTCAAAATATTTCCAATGTGGATACACCAGGGTATAAAAGAAAAACTGTAGCTTTTGAAGAGTACCTTAGCGATGCAATGGGTGAAAGTACTATTAAGGGAATTAGAACAGATAAGCGTCATATACCTATAGGTGGCAATTCAATAGATAAGATCAGTATAAATATTACTGAGGACAACGGATCTTCAAGCATGCGAATTGATGGAAATAATGTTGATATTGACAGCGAAATGGCTTCACTAGCAAAAAACAATATTAAATATAATGCGCTCATTCAAAATATAAATGGATCGTTTAAAAAACTACGCTCGGTAATAAGCGAAGGGAGAAGATGATAAATGGGGTTTTTCAATTCTCTTGATATAGGTGCTTCCGGCCTAACAGCACAAAGATTAAGAATGGATACAATATCTCAGAATATTGCAAATATAAATACAACAAGGACTGAAAATGGTACTCCTTACAGGAGGAAAGTAGCTGTCTTTGAGGAAAAGTCTGTAGACAGGCCATTTTCCGAGTACCTTTCCGAGGCTAGCAAAGAGAAGTTTGTTGGAAAAGGTGTGCGTGTAACTAAAATTGTAGAGGATGAGGCGCCTTTTAAAAAGGTTTATGATCCAGGACATCCTGATGCGGATAACGAAGGATATGTTTCAATGCCAAATATAGACATAGTTGCTGAGATGGTTAATATGATATCTGCAACAAGAGCATATGAGGCCAATGTTACCGCTATAAATTCTTCCAAGGGTATGGCTATGAAAGCGCTGGAAATAGGAAGATAGTTATCTTAAATTGTATATTGGATTTTACTTGGAAGTAGTACTTATAATTAATGGTTATTAAACAAATCTAATGTTTTCGGAGGATTGCATGGCTATTAATGGACTAAATGCATTGAGCAACATATCATCTCCAAGTTTATTTGAGTCAAAAACTATTCAAAATAATGAAAATAAAGTTGAAAATTTCGGAGAGTATTTAAAATCTGCTTTAGATAAGGTAAATGATCTCCAGATGGAATCGGAAGCACTAAAAAATGATTTTGCTGCCGGTAAAACCGACAACATTCATCAAGTCATGATAGCTGGTGAAAAAGCTGATCTTGCGCTTCAATTTACTATGCAAATCAGAAATAAAATTCTAGATGCGTACAATGAGATAATGAGAATGCAGATTTAGTTTACTATGCTTTGTTTTTCATACAAAAGATAAATCAGAAACTTGTGTACTTAAGTATTTTTGCATATTGCAATATTTTGACAATTTTCTGAAAATAAGTTAGGATGAGGTGATTTACCATGCCTGAGGCACTTTCAAGATTCCAGCAGCAGATTTCAGACTTCTGGAGTAATCTTGATAAGTCACAAAAAACCAGAATATACATAACAACCAGTATACTGGTTGTTGCTATTGCTATAGGTCTATTTATGGTTGCAAGGCCCAGCTATACCACATTGATTAGTAATGCAGATAGCAAAGATATGGCTGAAATGCAAAAAATATTGGATGAGAAAAAAGTTGCATATAAGCTTACCGATGACAAAAAAGGTATTATGGTAAATGAAAAGGACAGCGATAAAGCTCATATGGAGCTTGTAAATGCCGGCTATCCTAAGAATGGAATGACTTTTGCAGACGCTTTAAAAAGCATAAAAATAAACAGCACGGAAAGTGATAAAAAGCATATTTGGGGCGAACTGACAAAATCCGATATTGTCAGAATGCTAAAAATGGTTGATTTCGTTGAAGACGCAAATATAAATATTACAATGCCTGAAAAGACTATGTTTCTAGATGAAAACGGTGAGCAGCCAAGGCCAACAGCTGCTGTATATATCACTCCTAGAGGAGAACTGACAGCTAAGCAGGTTGAAGGCATTGTTATGATGGTAGCAAGAAGTGTAGAAGGTCTTGAGCCAAAAGATGTTACTGTTATCGATAACAATGGTAGGATTCTAAGTAATGAATCCGGTGATGAGACAATCGAAAAGACAAGTAGCCAGTATGAAATGAAGAAAAAGGTTAAAGATGATCTCGAAAAAAGTGTACGAGACATGTTGAACGGGCAATTCGATAGTTTTGATTCAGTTAGAGTGAAAGTAAATCCGATATTGGATTTTGATAAACTTAAATCACAGTCTAAAGAGTATAACAATCCTGAGGGGATGGATGGTCCTGCCGTAATAAGCAGCGAGACATCAAAAGAGAAATTGGTAAATGGTGATAAAGGTAGTGTACCAGGAACCGATACAAACCCTGGTGATGCCGATGCTCCGTCTTATCCTATGGGTGGTAATACAAACAATTCTACCTATGACAAACAGCATGATGTAAAAAATTATGGTTACAATGAAACATCAAAAGAGCAAGAAAAAGCCGTAGGGGAAGTGATTCCGGAAAAATCTACAGCTGCAGTAACTATCTTATATGGTGCAAGGGTTAAGGATGACTCGAAACTTTCACCTGAGTTTCTTCAGCAGGTAAGGGAAATTGCAAGTAATGCTACCGGGATACCGGCAAAAAATATTTCAATTAGTAAGCTAAAAACTGCTATGCCTGAAGAAGTTCAGACACCTATGAGTGATACTATAAAAGAAATGGTAAACACCTACGGGTTGCCGCTCTTATTATTAGTTTTAGCTGTAATACTCATGATAGCAGTAATTCCGAGGAAAAAGGCGCAGTCAACACAACCTGATGTTATTGTAGCTCAAACAGCATCCGGACCTAGGTTTATTGTACCTGATGCACCAGCTGAGCCTCTTCCTGAAATTGATGTGGAAGAAAAATCCGAGGTTAAAAAGCAAATTGATAAGTTTGTTAAACAACGTCCCGAAGCTGTCGCTCAGCTATTGAGAAACTGGCTGACAGATGAATGGGATTAAGTAGATCTAATGGTATAGTATCTTGTAAAATAGTTTATTTCTAGCAGCAAGGCACAACTAAGCAGGTACAATTTAGCATTTGAATGACTAGAAGGTGTAATGTTTAAAAGCACTAGATAATTAGCTAATAGGTGCTTTACTGAAAACCATCTATTATAGAAAAGAACTCTAAACGTTATATTAGGAGTTGATATAGGGTGTCACGTGGGGGTACTACTAAAACTGAACTTACAGGTAAAGAGAAAGCAGCAATGCTCTTAATAGCATTGGGGCCAGAAAGATCTGCAGACATATTTAAACATTTAAAAGATGAAGAAATAGAACAATTAACATTAGAAATAGCAAATATAAGAACTGTAACCCCTGAGGAGAAGGAAAAGGTAATGGATGAGTTTTACCAAATATGTCTTGCTCAGGAATATATCGCTGAGGGCGGTATAGGTTATGCTAAGGAAATTCTTGAGAAGGCGCTTGGTACTCAGAAAGCTCTGGATGTTATAAACAAGCTGACAGTGTCATTACAGGTTAGGCCTTTTGACTTTGTAAGAAAAGCTGACCCTTCACAACTTTTGAACTTTATACAAAACGAGCATCCTCAGACTATAGCTCTTATACTGGCTTACTTGAAACCTCAGCAAGCTTCCGTTGTTTTGTCGGCTCTACCGCAGGATAAGCAAGCGGATGTTGCAAGAAGAATTGCAACAATGGACAGAACATCTCCTGAAATAATTAAGGAAGTTGAAAGAGTGCTTGAGAAGAAGTTGTCATCGCTTGTAACAGAGGATTACACAGCAGCAGGCGGTGTTCAGTCTATCGTTGACATCTTGAACTCTGTTGATAGAGGTACTGAAAAGTACATTATGGAGACCTTGGAAATTGAAGACACAGATCTTGCTGAAGAAATCAAGAAGAGGATGTTTGTATTCGAAGACATTCTTACATTGGACAACCGTTCTATACAGAGGTTCCTCAGAGAAGTGGACAATAATCAGCTTGCTATTGCTCTCAAAGGCTCTACGGAAGAAGTGCAGAAACTCATATTTACCAATATGTCTAAGCGTCTAGCTGAGATGATAAAAGAAGACATAGAATTTATGGGGCCGGTAAGACTCAAAGATGTAGAGGAAGCGCAACAGAAGATTGTAAATGTTATACGTAAGCTTGAAGATGCCGGGGAGATTGTAATTTCAAGAGGTGGAGGAGATGAAATAATTGTCTAATAAGATATATAAAAATTATCAGGTAAATTTAGGCATACCATTTCCAGTAAATACCCCTTTAAATTTTGAAACAATACGGCATGTTGATAATGCTGTAGAACTTATAGAAAGTGAAGATGATATAGCTCAAAATGAGGAAGAGAGCCATGAGGAAATAATACAAAAAGCAAGGGACGAAGCGGAATTCATCATAAAAGAGGCACACTACGAAGCTTCGAGGATTGTAGAAAATATCGAAAGAGAAGCTGCTGAGAGTAAAGAAAAAATAGAGGATGAAGCAAGACAGCAGGGATATGAGGATGGCTATAATCAAGCAAAAATGCAATATGAAGCACTAATGAATGAAGCTGAAGCTATAAAGGAACAAGCCCGAATTGAATATAAGGAAGTTCTCCAAAGTATAGAGGAGGACGCTGTAAATACTATCCTGGATATTGCAAAGAAAGTAATATGCGAAGAGTTAAGTGTAAATAAGGAAAGCATTCTATATATGGTCAAGCAAGTCTTTGAAAAATGTGCAAACAGAGAAAATATCGTGCTAAAGGTTTCGGCAGAAGACCATGAATACCTTATAGAAAACAAAAACCAGCTGCTATCAATGGTGGAGGGAATTGGAGACTTAGAAATTAAAATAGATGCATCACTGAAAGTCGGTGCATGCATAGTAGAAACATCTTACGGGAGCATCGATGCCGGGATGCAAACTAAGCTGAAAAAGATTGAGGAAGCCTTCAGGCAAGCAATAGGAAAATAAGAAACAGGGGCAATTCATAAGGTAAAACCGTTGAATTGCCCCTGTAAAGTATGGGGGATAGTGTATGGTGAGTATAAACTTTACTAAATACCGCAGCATCCTTGAAAGATCTGATTTTATTGAATATATAGGGAAAGTTTCAAAGGTAGTTGGGCTAACAATAGAGTCCAACGGCCCGGAAGTAAATATTGGCGAGCTTTGTACAATACACACTATAAAGACTAATAATGTAATTAATGCAGAGGTTGTGGGTTTTAAAGATAACAAGGTATTATTAATGCCTTTAGGAGAGATGAGTGGTGTTGGGCCGGGTAGTACCGTTATTGCTACAGGAAGCTATTTGAATGTGCGTGTAGGTAAAGGGTTAATTGGAAGAGTAATAGATGGCATGGGTAACCCCATTGATGAAAAGGGATATATAGAACCAGAGGATTATTACCCTGTAAATAATCAACCCCCACACCCATTATTAAGAAACAGGATTGCAGATCCTTTACCACTAGGTGTAAAGGCTATCGATGGGCTCCTAACAATTGGTAAAGGTCAGAGGGTTGGGATATTTGCCGGAAGTGGTGTTGGAAAAAGTACTTTGATGGGTATGATAGCAAGAAATACAAAGGCTGACATTAATGTTATAGCTTTAATAGGTGAGCGAGGAAGAGAAGTTAGAGAATTTATAGAAAAAGATTTAAAAGAAGAGGGGTTAAGCCGTTCTGTTGTGGTTGTTGCAACATCGGACCAGCCTGCACTGGTAAGGCAGAAGGGTGCTCTATTAGCTACAGCTATTGCCGAGTACTTTAGAGATCAGGGAAAGGATGTTCTTTTGCTAATGGATTCCCTTACGCGTTTTGCTATGGCGCAAAGGGAAATAGGGCTGGCGGTAGGAGAGCCTCCTGTGTCAAGAGGATATACACCTTCGGTTTTTGCACTAATGCCTAAATTGCTTGAACGTGCGGGTAATTCTCAAAGGGGATCAATTACAGGTTTATATACGGTCCTTGTAGATGGAGATGATCTTATGGAGCCTGTAACCGATACCGCAAGGGGAATCCTTGATGGGCACATAGTACTTTCAAGAGCACTGGCAAATAAAAACCAATATCCGGCTATAGATGTACTGGCTAGTATTAGCAGGGTTATGTCAGATATTATTACCCCACAGCATAAGGCTATTGCAAATGAGATTAAAAAGGTTATGGCAATATATAGAGAAGCGGAAGATTTAATCAATATTGGTGCATATGTAAAAGGAAGCAATGAAAAAATTGACTATGCGATAGATGTAATAGGTGAAATTATAGGGTTTATAGAGCAAGGGACTCATGATAATTATAGTTACGATGAGATATTAAATATAATAGAAAATGTACTGGCATAGTTTCAATTAGACAATATTGATAGTTGCTTGAATTGGTTAACGCCATGGAGGCTTCCACTAAGTATTTTTATTAAACTCTAAATATATAAAATGTCTTTAAAGTGAGTGGTGAATACAGTGCCAAAGTTTGTTTTTAAATTGCAGCCTCTTCTTAATATAAAAACACAAATGGAAGACAGTTTGAAAAATGAATTAGGAAAAGCTACACAAAAGCTTGAGGACGAAAAGAGGGTATTAAAAGGAATTGAGCTAGAGCAGGAAACTATAATTAATGAAATAAATATAAAATCTACTCACGGGGTTCTTGTAGAAAAACTTAAGGAGTACAGCACCTATATATCATTTCTAAAAGATAAGGCTAATTTGCAAAAAGAAAATATAAACCTGGCGCAAAATAATGTCGATAAATATAGAGAACAGTTGATTAAAGTTGTACAAGAAAAAAAGATACTGGAAAAGCTTAAAGAAAAGCAATACCAAGAATTCTTAAAAGATCAGATGAAGGAAGAGCAAAAACTGAATGACGAAATTGTAAGCTATAAATATACTGATAAATTAACGGGAGATGGAAATGGCTAATAGTAATCAGGAAGCAAGTAATCAAAATACAACCCCTAAGATAGAGCAATCCCCTAAAATACAAAAAAATAATAATAAAAAAGAAGGAAAAGGAAAGCTGCTTTATGGCGTTCTTGCATTTTTAACTGCTATTGTCATTATGGCTATTGTTTTTGGCGGTGTTTTTTATATAGTAGTTAGCAATAACGTGAACGGAATTGGTGAGAAATATAGAAAAGATATTCAGAGCATACCGGTTTTGAAAATGGCTCTTCCCAAAGTTAAAGATCCCGATGACGATAAGTATTTAACCGAATCGGAGGTTAGAAACAAATACAGGAGCTTGAGGAAAGACAAATCTGAATTAACTACACAATTAGAGGAAGCAAAAAAGAAGGCTGTAGAACTACAAAAGCAGATTGATGAGCTTACTAAAGTAAAAGCAGAAAATGAAAAGATTAAGAAAGATATGGAGTTTTTAAAAGCTCAGATTGAGAATGAGAAAAAACAGTTGGCCGAAGATAAAAAGAAAATCGACGAACTAGTCGCTGCTGGAGATAAGAATGGGTTTAAAGAATACTTTGAAAAAGTAGATAAAGATACTGCTCAGAAATTATATGCACAGATAGTTCAAGAACAGAAAATAAGTGAAGAAGCAAAAAAATTCACTCAGATATATGAAAACATGGAGCCCGCTTCTGCCGCAGGCATATTTGAGCAAATGGGCGATACTAAACTAGACCTAGTGATTGAGATAATGAAAGCTATGAAAAAGGAAACATCGTCACAAGTACTAGCAGAAATGACCCCTGATTTTGCAGGGAAAGTTACTGAAAAACTTTCTAAACTGTATTTAAATAAGGATAACTCCACGAAAAAATCAAATTAAGGTATGGACCCGATATAAAAGGGTTTATATAAATTGCTATAAGAATCAGAAAGGTGGTGAAATGATGATTACTCAAAGTAGTATGTTGGACTTTATTTTGAAAACGCCAAGCAGCACATCTGAAACCAGGAATCAAAAGAGTCTAAACAATAACTCATTCCCAAAGTTCAACGATATACTTAACAACACAGTAGGCAAAGCAACTAGAAGTAATAACGATTATAACAAACCTGCAAAAAGTGAAACCACAGTAGCCTCTAATAACAAAGAATTTAGTAAAAAAGAACTTAGTAGAAGAGAACCTATTAAAGCCTTTAGGGAAATTGCGAAAAGTAGCACAAAAGGAAATGAGTTCAAAAAAGTTACTGGAGATGCCAAAGGAAACACTTCTGGAAATATGGAAGAGATATCTAATGAGGAAATGGATAAGGATATTAAGGTAGAAGTTGTAACTAATGTACTTGCTGAAGTTTTGGGCGTTAGTGCGGAGGACTTAATAAAATCCTTAACCAGTTTAGGTATTAATCCCGAAGATATTGCAGATAGTTCTAAACTTAATGATGTTATAAACAGATTATCCGAGGCTATGGGATTAAGCACTCAGCAAAAAGAGGCACTCACTGAGATTCTAAGTTCCATCAACAAAATAGCAGACTCTTCATTAAAAGACTTGCAAACCAGTGAGAAAAAGGCTGAGTTTGAAATTAGCGCTACTAATACTAAGCCTGAAAAAGAAGACGCTGAAAGCGATTGGGTTAAGTTAGATAATCCAAATATTCAGGTAATTAAAGAAAAAAATCATTCTCAGAATCTATCCCAGATGGCTGCTATGGTTAAAGCTAAGTTAGAAGATATTGCTAACAAATTGCAAGTAAATCCACAAGCTGTAATAAGCGATATAACTGAAAAAGTTATTGATATTTCGGAACAAATTGAATTGAACGGTACAGCTATGGAAGAGACTCCGGTAGATGATGTAAAAGCTGTTTCACAAGAGTCTACAAAGAATGATAAAGATAGCGAAAGTAATGGAGAAGCAGCAGATTCCGAAAAGCAGCCGGATCAAACACAATATATAAAAGTGCCTACTGCTAAAGAAGAGAAAGATACACAAATTGGGGCTAAGTTTGATTCAAGTTTGGTTTCTTCACAAACTAATAAAGCTGTGGAAACAGGCACTACTGAGATTAAGATTGAGCAAGTTAATAATACTGTAGCTAATAACCAAACTCAAAAATTTACTGAGACTAAAGAAGTACCAAAACTACAAAGAGAAGTTAATATTCCTAAAAATGAGCTTATTAATCAAGTAGTTGAAAAAGCTAAGGTTATAGTAGGTGCTGAAAAGTCAGAAATGATAATGGAATTAAAACCGGAAAGTCTCGGTAAACTTGCACTGAAAATTGTAACAGAAAGAGGAATGGTTGTTGCTAAGTTTATAGCTGAAAATCAGCAGGTAAAAGAAATAATTGAGACAAACATGCAGCTTTTAAAGGATACGCTAAAGGAACAGGGATTAACTGTACAAGGATTCAGTGTATCAGTAGGTCAGGATTCATACAGAGGGTTCAATAGGAATACAGAGTTTGGCAACCAAACCAAAAAAGGTGATGGTAAGGATGATATTAGCGGCATAAGTGTCGTTGGGGCTAAAGAAGTATCTGAAAGTATTCAAAATGCAAACCCATATGACTCTAGCGAAAGCAAAATCAATTTAACTGCCTAACCCTAAATGGATATACAAGTTTATAGAAATTGAGTTTAAGTGTTTATACAAAGTCTAACAAATGGGGGTGATTTGCGATGGGAGTAAATGAGATTAATAATCAAAAGACAATTCAACAGATTATTGATAGTACATCAACCAGCTCTAAAGGAAGAAATACTGGTGCGCTAGGTAAAGATGACTTTTTAAACTTGTTAATTACCCAACTTAAGTATCAGGATCCTTTGAAGCCAGTAGAAGATAAAGAATTTATCGGTCAAATGGCTCAATTCAGTTCACTAGAACAAATGCAGAATATGAACAGCAGCCTATCCCAGTCACAAGCCTTTACACTTATCGGTAAAAATATTACAGCTAATATTGCCGATGCAAACACCAGTGAATTAAAAGCTATTACAGGTGAGGTTACAAGTGTTAAAGTAAATAAAGGCAAGATATATGTAGTTGTTAAAGGTGAAGATGTTCCGGTTGATAGAATTACTAACGTAACTGAAGGCGGTAAATCCGAGCAGGCATCAAAAATTCATGAATATACAAACTTGATCGGCTTTGATGTAAAAGGTTGTGTTTATGATCCTGAAACTGCGAATGTTATACCAGTAAATGGAGTCGTTAAGGAGCTGAGCAAAGGGCAATATGAGGATTATGCTGTCATGGATGGAGTAGAAGTAAATATTGCAGACTTCGAACCTGCTATACCTTCAGCTGACATTGCATTCAGAAAAAGCTACCTTGAGAATAACAAAGGAAAGACCGTATCAGTTGTAATCACAAATGAGCAAAGTGGTCAAAAAGTTCCTGTAAGCGCGGTACTAAGAGACTATAGCATCACAGCAGAAGGCAAAATAACAGCTACTTTAGACCAACTGAATGTTCCTGTTGATAGCATAATAAAAATTGTACCCGCAAAATAGGGATAATGTGTTAAGTACTAGTTAAAGGGTAATTTGACTGCGATACTTCTAGTTGTAGAAAGAAGGTGTTTATATGGTAGTCAACAACCGCTATTTAAATAATATCAATAGGATTGTAAGTGAACGCACAGTCCAAACCGGCCAAAAAACAATAAATCAGCAAGATGATTTTGACAAAATATTAAAAAGCAAAATCAATGAAAATACCGGATTAAAATTTTCAAAGCATGCCGAACTTAGGTTGAAAGCAAGAAATATAAACCTTACTGAAAACCAAAAAGAAAAGATAAACGAAGCTGTAAGTAGGGCAGAAGGTAAGGGAGTAAAGGAATCATTAGTTCTAATGGACAATCTAGCCTTTGTTGTTAACGTAAAGAATAAGACGGTAATAACAGCTGTAAGCAGCAATGAATTAAAGGATAATGTGTTTACAAATATTGATGGTGCGGTGTTTGCATAATTTAAAAGAATGGTTAAAGAATACGTAAAAAATGTCGATATTTAAATTAGTCAAAATAAGACTGTAGCTGGACCCTTTCGGGAGGCTACCTATTCCGGACTGACTGAAGGAATAGTATATGGACTGATGTTTTCCCTGTGGGAAAATTACTGAAGGAGGTCGTTTCGTTATGATGAGATCAATGTTTTCCGGTGTTTCCGGTCTTAGAGCACACCAAACAAGAATGGATGTTATAGGTAATAACGTTGCTAACGTTAATACAGTTGGTTTTAAATCAGGAAGGGTTACTTTTCAAGAGGTATTTAACCAGACCCTTAAGGGTGCTAGTGCTCCGGATGCAACCAGCGGCAGAGGGGGAGCAAACCCTATGCAGGTAGGTCTCGGTATTGGCGTGGGGGCTGTCGATACAATAATGACAAGAGGAAGCCTACAGAGAACAGATAACCCTACTGACTTATCTATTGAGGGCGATGGCTTTTTTATTGTAAAAGGCGGTAAAGCGGATACATTTAGATTTACAAGAGCAGGAAACTTTGGGATTGATAAGCTTGGTAACCTTGTAACCGGAAGCGGTATGAGCGTATACGGCTGGCAATCATATACTAGAAACAATGATGGATCCTATGAGTTTGATACTGAGAGACAAGTAAGTGGAATTAATCTATATTCAGATAATGAAGGGAACGGAAACAAGAGGATAATAGCTGCAAAAGCTACATCACAAGCTGCATTTGCAGGAAATCTTGCTTCATATAAAGACGTTGTTTCATCACCTGCTGCAGGCAATGTTCAATTTTCAGTACCCGTTACCGTTTATGATTCTCTTGGACAGGATCACAAAATCACCGTTAACTTCTGGAAAACAGCTGTTGCCTCAGGGGCAAGTACTACTTGGACGTGGCAGATAGATGGGGGAGGAAATGCAACACCGTCGGTAGCGACAGGTACACTACAGTTTGGTGTTGACGGTAAACTGGCATCTACTTCATCCGGTCCTGTATTTCCTATTACATTAACTCCTGTGGCTTCAAGTGTAGGAGTGGGCCCGTTTGCTGTATCCTTTGATTTTGCAAAATTAACGCAATTTGCTTCAGATTCATCGGCAAAGCCAATTAATATAGATGGCTACCCAACAGGAAATCTTGTAACATTCAATATCGGTGGCGACGGAATAATAACCGGTATATACAGTAACGGACAACAGCAGCCGCTTGGGATGTTAGGCTTAGCAAGTTTTGAAAACCCAGCAGGGTTACAAAAGGTCGGAGACAACATGTTTATACCTACTACTAACTCCGGGGACTTTAAAAAAGCATTAAAAGCAGGGGCGGAAGGTGTAGGTACATTAAATCCAGGTACTCTGGAAATGTCAAATGTGGATCTGTCAAGGGAGTTTACCGATATGATAGTAACACAAAGGGGCTTCCAAGCAAACAGTAGAATAATTACAACATCAGATGAAATGCTACAGGAACTGGTTAATTTGAAGAGATAATTTGATACCGTAGGTTGCAAATATTTCTAAAATAGAGCAGCCTACGGTATATTGATATTATAGGGTAAAATTACATCTTTATGTCCTAACCTGAAAAAAACCTTATTTTTCAGCAAAAAAGTGAAGTGATCATGTATAATTTTGTAATATTTTAATCAAATTAAAAAATTTCTATTGAGTTTTTGGGGTAAAAATATTATGATTAGATTAACACGGTTGAATGGGACGAACTTTGTCCTAAATTGCGAACTGATTGAAACGGTAGAGGCGACACCGGATACGGTGATTTCGACAGTACATGGCAAAAAGTTGGTTGTATCAGAAGGTGTTGAAGAAGTAGTCGAAAAAGTGATACAATATAAAAGCAAAATATTGTTATCACAAAATGAACTTGCAAATAAGTAATTCTAATAATATATTTTTAACGCGGAATACAGTTCTAGGTTAAATACAATTAAAATATCTACTTTTTGATTCGGTATTGATGAATGCTCTTTAAATTGTTAATGAAGGTAACGCAGTAAGGTGTGTCAATAATAAGTTTAGACTGAACCGTTTATGCACTATCTGCGTAATATCTATCATATTTGTACTTAGATATTTCTACTCAAAAGATAAAGGGGGCATAAAGCTTTGGAGGGTAAAGGAAGTTTTTTTGTATTACTTATTATTGTTGCTGTTCTTACATTAACTCTTGCTGTATTGGCAGGATATCTTTTCTTCGTTTCCGGTTCTCCACGGAATACAGTTGAAGTTTCCAAACAAGAGACAACACAAGTTCCAAAAGATGAAGAATTGCAAAAGTTAGACTTATACGGTGAAAACGGAACAGAAATTCTAACTTTGAAAAAGACTAATGAAAAACAGATTGCAGTTATTACGGTTAATGTTGAATTGAAATATTATAAAGAAATTAAGGGCATAAAAGATCCAAAAAGTAAATTGGAATTTTACACTAGCGAAGTAAAAGAATTAATTAGTACTTATTTTCAGAAGATGACCCTTGATGAGGTAAACGCACCAGAAACAAAAGAGAAAACTGCAAAAGAACTTAAAAACAAGATAAATGATTTGCTGAATGCAAACGAGAAGGAGAAGAAGCCCATTGTTTACTCAGTTAATTTCGGTAAGTGGTTTCCACAGTAGGAGGTGTGAATAAATGGGAGATATTTTATCACAGAGTGAAATAGATGAGCTCCTAAAAGCACTAAATACTGGCGAAATTGATGTACAGCAAATACAGACCAATACGCAGGAAAAGAAAGTTAAAAATTATAATTTCCGTAAACCTAACAAATTTGCAAAAGACCACTTAAAAACGCTGCAGTTTATCAATGAGAGTTATGCCAGACTACTGCAGACATTTTTATCAGGATACTTAAGAACATTGGTTCAGGTTGATGTTATTACAGTTGATCCATTGCAGTATAGTGAGTTTAGTAACTCCCTATCTAATCCGGCGATATTATCGGTAGTTGATTTTACACCACTAAGTGGTTCAATAATAGTTGAAATTTCTCCAAGTATTGCGTATGCCCTTATTGATAGGATACTTGGCGGTAAAGGTTCCGCTATTGAAAAAATTAGGGGTTTTTCCGAAATTGAACTTGCGATAGTCGAAAGAATTATTATACAAATACTTAACCTTATGAGAGAGCCTTGGGAGAATGTTATAGCAATAAGACCAAGGTTGGAAAAGATTGAAACCAACGCTCAATTTGCACAAATCATATCACCTAATGAGATGGTTGCTCTGGTAACCTTGAGTGTAAAGGTTGGGGAAGTAGAAGGAATGGTAAATATCTGTATTCCTCACATGGTTGTAGAGCCGATAATGCCAAAGCTTAGCACAAAACTATGGTTCACTACAGTAGAAAAAGAAACAACCAGAGAAACAAAAGATGTGATTGAATCAAAGATTCAGAGCACTATAGTTCCAGTAAGAGCTGTATTGGGACAAACAACGGTTTCGGTGAATGATTTCTTGGATTTGCAATGCGGAGATGTTATTCCTTTGGATACCAATGTAAACGGAAGTGTTGAAATACTAGTAGGAGACCTTTTGAAATTTTATGCAAAACCCGGTGTAAGAAAAAATAAAGTTGCAGTTAAAATAACTGATGTAGTTAGAAGGGAGGAGGATTAGTGTGGGAGATATGCTTTCACAAGCAGAGATAGATGCCTTATTGAATGGCGGTTCTTCTAGTGAAGACGACAGCAGTAGTAGTTATAACGATGAAGGCGGCCTTTCGACACAGGAAATCGATGCGTTAGGCGAAATAGGTAATATCAGCATGGGAACTTCAGCAACAACGTTGTTTACCTTGCTAGGGCATAAAGTGCTAATAACCACTCCCCAAGTAACAGTAACAACATGGGAAGAGTTAGCAAGCGAATATGTAGTTCCGTATGTAGCTGTAAGGGTGGAATATACAATGGGTTTGACAGGAACAAATCTATTGATTATGAAGGAAGATGACGTTAAGATAATAACTGACCTAATGATGGGCGGAGAAGGTAGTAACATTACCGGTGATTTGACAGATCTACATCTTAGTGCCATAAGTGAAGCTATGAATCAGATGGTTGGGTCATCAGCCACATCCATGTCTTCTATGTTTGATAAGAGAATTGATATATCGCCGCCCAAATCTTTTATAATGTATTTTGATTCAAATCAGCCATACGGTGAATTTGATAGCTCGCAAAAAATTGTAAAAGTAGCTTTCAAAATGGTAGTAGGGAACCTTATAGATAGTGAGATAATGCAACTGATACCTGTATCATTTGCTAAAGGATTAGTAGGAAATTTGTTAACTGCAGAAGAAACTCCAAAAGCCGGTGCAGGTGCTCCAACAAATAGCCACCAGTCTCCGCAGCCAAATCATGGACATATGCAGTCTACTCCTCCGCCTCAAGCAAATTATCCTCAGCAGCAGCAGTATGCACCACCGGGAGCTTATCCTGGGGGAATGGGATATGACCCTTATGGGCAAGGAGCTTATGAACAGCCTCGAAATAGGCCTCCTGTAAATGTTCAGCCGGCACAGTTCCAAGCATTTGACGATGGAAGATTTGCTGCAGAGAAGAAAAATATAAGCCTTATTATGGATGTTCCCTTGCAAGTTACTGTTGAATTAGGTAGAACTCAGAAGGCAATAAAGGATATTTTGGAGTTTGGTACAGGGTCAATAATAGAACTGGATAAACTTGCAGGTGAACCGGTAGACATATTGGTGAATGGTAAAGCTATTGCAAAGGGTGAAGTTGTTGTAATTGATGAAAGCTTTGGAGTTAGGATAACAGATATAATACATCCTTCAAAAAGGTTATAGTAAAGTTATTATATAGAAGTGTTTAGTGAATGTGCTGTAGAAACTAATTTATTAAGGAGAGGGATAGGGAATGGGTAAAAGAATACTTATTGTTGATGACGCTGCTTTTATGAGAATGATGATTAAGGATATTTTGTCGAAAAACGGATATGAGATCGCGGGAGATGCTGAAAATGGAGCAAAAGCGATTGAGAAATATAAGGAATTAGTGCCTGACCTTGTAATAATGGATATAACTATGCCGGAAGTAGATGGTGTTACCGCTGTAAGAGAAATTAAAAAAATTAACAGTGATGCAAAAATCATAATGTGTTCTGCTATGGGACAACAAGCAATGGTTATAGAATCAATTCAAGCTGGTGCAAGAGACTTTATAGTTAAGCCATTCCAAGCTGAAAGAGTTGTTGAGGCTGTAAAGAAAGTTATTGGTTAGAAATATTTGTTTTAACAACTTAAGTATCTTTAAAATGTTATACTGCATTTTTATTATGTTGAAGCAAGACAAGTAATCTTAGTAAACATATAAAAATGCAGTATTGCTAAATTGCCTTCTATTATAGTGAATAATTAAAATTTGGCTTAATGCTGCCTAGAAATTGAGGTCTATTGTAATGTGGCTTCTTGATATGTTATTTGTACTGATAGTGCTGGTTCCTATACTAATTTTAGCTGTTTTAGCGACAAAATATTTGGGTGGCAAGGCAAAAAATGCTATGAGAGGACAGCATATAAGTATCATAGAGACAATCAATTTAGGCTTGGATAAAAAAATTCATCTGATAAAAGCTGGTGATCAGTTTGTACTTGTTGCATCTACTGGTAAAAATATGCAGTTTCTAACAACTGTAAAACTGGAGAATTATGCTGAAGGCACAGCAGAATCTGGAAATAGTAGTAATTTTGATTTTAAAAACGTTTTTGAGAAATACCTCCAAAATTTTAATGGTAGTAAGCGAAATAAATCTAATAGCATTGTCAATAGTTCAGAAGAATTAATGGAATCAGTGGAGGTTGATGTTTTTAAAAACAATTTAAATAGGCTCAGAACAATTACTGCTAAGGCAAATAAAATAGCAAAAATAGATGGAGATGACAATACAAATGAAAAATAGAAGGATGATCCTCCAAGCTTTGATTGCAGTAATAGTGTTGATTGTATTTTCTTCCTATGCTTATGCCGAGCCTGTAGTATCAGTTACAAAAGATGGGGTTAGTGTCGGCTCATCCAACGATCCAAAAGAAGTAGCTTCTAGTATACAAATACTATTGTTGTTGACTGTTTTATCAATAGCTCCCTCTATATTGATAATGATGACTTCTTTTACAAGAATCATTATTATTCTTTCATTTTTAAGGAATGCTCTGGGTACCCAACAGATGCCCCCGAATCAGGTTTTGATTGGGCTAGCTTTATTTTTATCATTATTTATTATGACACCTGTTTTAACTAATATAAATGACCAGGCTTTTCAGCCATATACAAAAGGTGAAATTACACAAAAAGCAGCTTTGGATAAGTCCTCTGACATAATGAAAAAATGGATGATAAACCAGATAATCAGTAATAAGAGAACAAAGGATTTGGAACTATTTGCCAACTTAGGAGGTGTCAAGACTCCTATAAAATCTACTGAGGCAACTAAGTTGCCATTTAGTGTTGTAGTACCTGCTTTTATGATTAGCGAGCTGGCCATAGCTTTTAAGTTTGGGTTTATGATTTTCATACCATTTTTGATTATTGATATGGTTGTATCAAGTACCTTGATGTCTATGGGTATGATGATGTTACCGCCGGTAATGATTTCTTTACCATTTAAGATACTTCTTTTTGTGCTGGTAGATGGCTGGAATTTGATTGTACAGTCAATTGTTAATAGTTTTGCAGTATGAGTAAATATATAAAGCAAAAAAATAGTGGATAAGACTGGGGGATAAAATGGATCAGGGTGCAGTTGTAAATATTGCCCAGGAGGCCTTGAAGATTGTAATTTATGTATCTGCTCCTATGCTACTTATAAGCTTAATAGTAGGTTTGGCAATAAGTATATTTCAGGCTACAACTCAAATACAGGAGCAGACCTTGACCTTTGTACCTAAAATATTGGCCGTAATAGTTGCTATAGCAGTATTCGGCTCTTGGATGTTAAGAGTATTAATTGAATACACACAAGGTATTTTTACAAATATAAATCAGTTTATAAAATAGTGTAGCAGGACTAAAATAAAAAATAAGTATACAACGAGTTTAACCAATGGGGGAGATTTTTTGGAGATACCTTTAGGCATAGGTTTTAATGGAATAGACGCGTTTATACTAGTTTTTGTCAGGATGACAGGTATGTTTGTTATAGCTCCAATTTTCGGAAGGAGAAATATACCGACAATTTTAAAGATAGGCTTAGCATTTTTTTTAGCATTACTATTAATAAATACAATAAAAGTACCGAATTTAAGTGATTATTCCAATATATATCAGTTTGCTGTATTAGTATTTAAAGAGTTTATTGTTGGACTGACTATAGGATATATTTCTTACTTAGTATTTATGGGAATTTATATGAGTGGTCAGCTAATAGATATGCAGGTTGGTTTTGGTATGGTGAATGTACTTGATCCGGTTAGTAATATTCAGGTACCAATTACTTCGAATTTCTATTTTATTTTAAGCATGATGATATTTTTAGCGGCCAACGGGCATCACGTCTTAATCAGAGCATTATTTGAGAGCTATCAAGTTATTCCTCTTGGGGGGGCAGTGTTTAATAGTAACTTGATGGTGGATATTATTAGAGTTACAGGAAATATGTTTTTGGTGGGCTTTAAAATAGCTGCGCCAGTAATTGCAGCTATACTTATTTCCGATATTGCACTAGGTGTAATGGCAAAAACAGTACCGCAGTTAAATGTATTTGTTATAGGTATGCCACTGAAAATTGTATTAGGCATTGCAGTAATTATAATTACTATGCCGGTATTTATTTCTTTTATAGATATACTCAGGGATGGAATGAGTGGAGAGTTGCTTAACTTTATAAAGAATATGGGGCTCAAAAAATGAGTAAAAGCCTGAATGTCGAAAATTACAAAAATATAGTTGACATAGATTGTGAAGTACCTTATGAAAGATACAATAAAAATAAACGTAATATAATTGATCTTCAGCTTTTTTCTGCTGATGGGAAAACTGAAAAGGCAACACCAAAGAAAAAGCAGGATGCCAGAAAGAAAGGCCAGGTTCTTCAGAGTAGAGAAATATCAACGGCAGTCGTTTTAATATTTTTATTTATAGGCCTACGTATGTTTGGCGGGTATATGTATACCGAAATAGCAGTGTTTACAAAAAAAGTACTAACCGAGTATCCTAAGGTTCAAGATTTTTTTACTTTTAATATGCTTTCGGTATTGTTTGTCGAAGTGGTCACAGTAATATTGAAAACTACTGCTCCTTTATTTGCTATTGCAATATTATCCGGAGTTATAGCAAGTTATGCACAAATAGGCTTTTTATTTACTATGGAAACGCTTGGAGTTAAATTTAATAGAATTAACCCTTTAAGTGGTTTAAAAAGGATTTTTTCAGCCCATTCTTTAGTGGAATTGGTGAAATCAATAATAAAAATAACTGTAGTCAGCTTTATTGCTTATTCCTATCTAAAGGGGGAGGCAACAAAAGTATTTGACTTTATGAATATGGAAGTATATGATTCCGCAGTTTATATAGGGACTACCTCACTGAATGTCGGATTAAGAATATGTGTTGCCTTGATAATTTTAGGTATACTTGATTATGGATATCAATGGTGGGAATATGAGAAAAATTTGAAGATGACAAAGCAGGAAGTTAAGGAAGAGTACAAGCAGGTGGAAGGAAACCCTGAGATTAAGTCTAAAATAAAGCAAAAACAAAGAGAAATATCTATGAGGCGTATGCTTCAAGACGTACCAAAGGCAGATGTTGTAATCACAAACCCTACTCACTTTGCTGTGGCAATAAAATACGACTCAGAAAAATCGTCAGCACCTATTGTACTGGCTAAAGGGCAAGATTATTTAGCATTAAGGATTAAGGAAGTAGCAAAAGAAAATAGCATAGAGATAGTTGAGAATAAACCTCTAGCAAGGACACTTTATGCAACGGTTGAAATCGGACAGGCTATACCTCCCGATCTTTATCAAGCAGTTGCGGAAATTCTGGCATTTGTATATAGTCTAAAGCAAAAGGGCAGAGCAGGTTAGGATTTTATAAATATACTTAAAATGGACAGTAATAGTAGATATTTAGGTAACTATTTAACTACATGAAAATATAGGAAATTTGTAGGTATACCAAAAGGGGGTCAACAGAAAGGATGAAAATTGGGAATTTAGCAGTGCCTATTATAGTTGTGGCTGCAGTTTTGGCAATTATTATGCCTATTCCGGAAGGTCTGCTTGATTTTCTTCTTGCAATAAATGTTATGCTTGCGGCAATAATAATGCTTAATACTATATATCTAAAAAGCGCTCTGGAGCTTTCAATATTTCCTACGCTACTTGTTATAACTACAATATTTAGGTTATCATTGAACGTTTCAGCTTCAAGGCTTATATTATCCGAAGGGCACGCAGGTGCGGTTATACAGGGCTTTGGACGGTTTGTCGGACGGGATAATCTTGTTGTTGGTTTTATAGTATTTTTAATTATAATGGTAGTTAACTTTTTAGTTATAACCAAAGGTTCCGAAAGGGTTGCTGAAGTTGCTGCAAGGTTTACGCTTGATGCTATGCCAGGAAAACAAATGGCCATAGATGCTGATTTAAACTCAGGCTTGATAAACGAGTCTGAGGCTAAGGAAAGAAGGCGTAACATACAAAGGGAAGCGGACTTTTACGGGTCTATGGATGGTGCGAGTAAATTTGTAAAAAACGATGCTATAGCTGGAATAGTAATTACAGTTCTAAATATTATTGGTGGTTTAGTAATCGGTATTGTTATGAGAGGTGAAGAGTTGGAGCAAGCCTTGCAGAACTATACTATTTTGACCATAGGGGATGGCTTGGTGAGCCAATTACCCGCTTTAATGATTTCAGCTGCAACCAGCTTTATAGTAACAAGAGCGGGTGCTGATTCAAATCTGAACAGCGATTTGCTAAAGCAGTTGTTTTATAATCCAAAGGTATTGTTTATCTCAGCTGCATTAAGTTTTGCTGTGGCTCCATTCTTATCACCAATACCTTTTATAATACTAGCTGTTGCTCTTATATTTGTAGGTTTTAAATTAATGAAGCTGCAGAAGGAAGCTGAAAAGCAAGAAGAGGTATTAGTACAGGAAAATGAAGTTGAAGAAATAAGAAAGCCCGAAAATGTTGTTTCGCTTTTACAGGTTGACCCTATAGAACTAGAATTTGGATATGGTATTATTCCATTAGCCGATGTTAATCAAGGAGGAGACCTACTGGATAGAGTTGTTATGATTAGAAGGCAGTTAGCCCTTGAATTAGGAATGATTGTTCCAATTATAAGACTACGGGATAATATCCAGTTAAGCCCTAATGAGTATGTTATCAAAATAAAAGGTGTTGAGGTGTCCAGAGGTGAGTTAATGTTTGACCATTTCCTTGCAATGAACCCAGGTATTGCTGGAGAGGAAATTGAGGGGATCAAAACTATTGAGCCTGCATTTGGTTTACCTGCCGTATGGATTACAGAAAGCCAGAGGGATAGGGTTGAAATGCTTGGATATACTGTAGTTGACCCACCGTCTATAATAGCTACACACCTGACAGAAGTAATAAAGAAATATGCGCATGAGTTGATGGGAAGACAGGAAATACAGACTCTTATCGACAATATTAAGCAGAATTACCCTGCTATTGTTGAAGAACTTGTACCTAAAGTAATGTCGATAGGTGAAATACAGAAAGTAATTGCAAACCTATTAAAAGAAGGTGTTTCAATTAGAGATATGGTTACTATATTAGAAACACTTGCGGATTATGCACCTGTGACTCATGATTCCGATATGCTGACAGAGTACGTAAGGCAAGCATTAGGTAGATCTATTTCAAGAAAATTTATTAATAGTAACAAGTCCAATGTCATAACCCTTGATCCAAAACTTGAGCAGATTATTATGGAGTCGGTACAGAGAACTGAACATGGATCATACCTTACACTCGAGCCTGGAGTTACAAATACGATAGTAAATAGTCTTTCGAGACAGGTACAGAGAATTATGCAATTTGGTCAGCAGCCAATAGTATTGGCTTCGCCTATAGTGAGACTATATTTCAAACGACTTACAGAACAGGTCGTGCCTGGGCTGGTAGTTTTATCATATAATGAGCTTGACCCTAATATAGAAGTTCAATCGGTTGGGATGGTGAGCATCTAAAGATGAAAATAAGACGATATCTGGGTAAAGATACCCAGGAAGCAATGCTAAAAGTTAAGATGGATTTAGGTAATGAAGCTATAATCCTAAATACTAAAAAAGTACGACAGAAAGGTCTATTGAAAGTATTTGCAAAACCACTTGTAGAAGTACTTGCTGCTGTTGATGAGGATTATGGGAAGCAGCAAGGTAAGCAAGCTGTTAAACAAGAAAATAAAGTAGCTAATACAGGTACAGCTAGCCCTCAAAAAAATAATTTTGACGAAAAAGAGGGAAAAATATCCGATTTAGAGAATAAAGTAAATATAATAGAAAATTTGATAAAAAAAATGTATGACCAAATGCAGGCAATTACTCCCAATAAAACTGCTGTAAAAGAAGGAAGTAATTTTGAAGAGGAATTTCCTAAGGTTTTACAGATTTTTTATAATAATCTTATAAAGAATGAAGTAGAGAACGATATAGCTAAAGAGATAATAAAAGCAACAAGTGCCAAAGTCGGTGATAATGCAAGTATAAATGATTCTGCAGCAATATTATATAACATCATTTATGGAATGCTTGGTAAGCCTGATACTATTAGGTTAAGAGATGACTGTAGACCTACAGTTGTAACCTTTGTAGGACCTACAGGGGTAGGTAAAACTACTACACTAGCTAAAATAGCTGCAAATTATGCGTTGAATCATAAGAAAAGCGTTGGTTTGATTACATCGGATATATATAGGATTGCTGCTGTAGAGCAGTTAAAAACATATGCAGAGATATTAGGTATGCCTTTGGCTGTTGTGTATTCGATAGAAGAAATAAAAAATGCAATAAGAGAATACTCCGACAAAGATGTTATATTGATTGATACAGCCGGAAGGAGCCACAGTGATAAATCGCAGTTTGATGAATTAAAACAATTCGTTGCTGCTAGTAAGGCTGATGAAATTTATTTAGTATTAAGTAGTACAACAAGCACAAGAACATGTAAAGAAATAATCAGTACCTATGAATTCTTGAAAGACTATAAGCTAATATTTACTAAACTTGATGAAACACCGGCAAATGGCATTATACTAAATGCCAGATATATTACAGGTAAAAACCTGTCTTACGTGGCGACCGGACAAAGTGTGCCTGACGATTTAGAAGTAGCTAATATTGATAAGTTAACAAAAAATTTATTAGGGAGCATAACTTAGATGAGAGATCAGGCGGAAAAATTAAGACAAATTATAGAGAATCTTAAATTGAGGCAAGCGGTAAATCAAGCCAATCTCGTCAACAGTATAAAGAAAAAGACTGCAAGAGTTATTACTGTTACCAGTGGTAAAGGTGGCGTAGGAAAGACAAATATTTCCGTTAACCTTGCTATTGCCTTAAGTGAGATGGGTCTTAGAGTAATAATTCTTGATGCAGATTTTGGCTTGGCTAATATAGATGTATTGTTTGGTATTGTACCTCAATTTACGCTTGTAGATGTTATTAACAGTAAAAAAAATATATTAGAAGTTCTAGCAGACGGTCCTAAAAATATCAAGTTTATTTCCGGGGGTTCAGGTGTTGAAGAACTTGTTAAGCTGGAAAAAGAACAACTAGAAAAATTTGTTGAAAATATAGGTCTGCTTGATAAGCTTGCTGATGTTATACTTATTGATACTGGGGCAGGATTATCAGACAACGTAATGAATTTTGTCATGGCTGCAGATGAGGTATTATTGGTAACAACCCCTGAACCTACATCAATTACCGATGCATATGCTTTGGTAAAGATGGTTTCGCATAGAGATAAGGATAAGGTTGTTAAGGTTATTGTAAATAGAGCTGAAGATGCAAATGAGGGAAATGAAATATTGAATAAATTATCGGTAGTTTCACAAAGATTTTTAGCATTTAAGCTTAATCAGCTTGGCTATGTTTATAGAGATGAAATGGTAATAAAGGCTGTTAAACAGCAGCAACCTTTTTCTATTAGTTACCCTAAAAGCCATGCAGCTAGGCAAATTAGGGAAATCTCAAAAAAACTTATTGATGCACAAGATGAAAAAATTAACCCTGGAAATAGTGGAGTAAAAGGTTTTGTTAACAGACTTGTAAATTTCTTAAATGCATAGGGATTTGATAAGTATGGGATATAGTAATATAAATGAGTTGGAGATAGGTACAAAATTAGAGTTGGAGATATGTGATAATAATGATGAAAAAGCAGGGCTTTCCTTCGTTAGTGAATTTGAGTGGGCTGTAGATGAAAAAACTGCCTATATAGCTGCTCCCATCTATGAAGGGACAATCTATCCGATACGCATAGATTCAATTTTAAGTGTTTGCTTTATTAACAATGGGGACTTATATGTATTTAAGGCTAGGGTAATAGACAGAACTGTAAAGGATAATATTGCCCTGCTGAAAATACAGATATGTAGTGAGTTTGAACGAATTCAAAGGCGACAATTTTATAGATTTGAGTGCTATATTCCTGTAAGATATAGAGAAGTTAAAGAAGTAGCTAATAATAGTGAAGTACCATTTACTACTTCGATGACCAGAGACCTCAGCGGTGGCGGATTATGCATAGTGACAGAAAAAATGATGGAGCATGATACACTTCTTGAATGTGAACTGGAGTTAGGAGAGGCAAATAAAGTATATTTTACTGGAAGAGTAGTTAGAATAACAGAAAAAGAAGTAAAAGGAAAATACAAATATAGCATCGGTGTTTTGTTCCATGATATAGAAAATAGAGATAGAGAGTCAATAGTAAGCTACATATTTAAGGAACAAAGAAAACTAAGAAAAAAAGGATTGATTTGACGCTATGACAGGCAATATAAAGAGCAATAGTATTAATGTTTTGGTAGTAGATGATTCTGCTTTTATGCGTAGGGTTATATCGGATATTTTAAGCAGCGATAGTAGTATTAATGTTATAGATACAGCCAAAAACGGGGGAGAAGCCATCGAAAAAATTGGAGCCTTAAAACCTGACGTTGTTACCATGGATATTGAAATGCCTGTCATGGATGGTTTGAGTTGTTTAAAGGAAGTATTAAAAACAAGTTATGTTCCGGTAATTATGTTGAGCAGCTTGACACGGCAAGGGGCAGAAGCGACCATACAGGCTCTGGAGTATGGGGCAGTAGACTTTATAACTAAGCCTACAAATATATTTGATATGAAAGGCGAAGATAAAAAGCTGGAACTTATTGATAAAATAAAAATTGTAGGTAAAACCAAAAGGAGTAGAAGGGAAACTAATAGAATCGCACATTTGATAAAACCACCAGTTGCGGTTAATACTAGTAGACCTAAGGAAGGCATAGTGAAGAGTAACGAAATTAAAAACATAGTTGCAATAGGAACTTCAACGGGGGGACCGAAAGCTTTGCAAAGTGTTATCCCGTTAGTACCGGGAGATATACCAGCTGCATTCTTAATTGTACAGCATATGCCTCCAGGTTTTACGAAATCTCTTGCTGAAAGATTAAATGGAATGAGTGAGTTAACGGTAAAAGAGGCAGAGGATGGAGATGTTGTGCAACCAGGACATGCGTATATAGCTCCTGGAGATTATCATATGCTGCTTGACAAGGGGAGCAACGAAATAAAAATAAAGCTTAGCAAAACACCTCCGGTTGGAGGGCATAGACCTGCAGTTAACGTTATGATGGAATCCCTCTCACAAACTGGGCTAACAAATATTGTTGGCGTTATAATGACCGGTATGGGGGGAGATGGAAGTGAAGGGGTAAAAAAGTTAAAAAATATAAATAAAGCTCACATAATTGCACAGGATGAAAAAACGTGTGTAGTTTACGGAATGCCAAAGGTTGCAGTACAGACTGGGGCGGTAGACGTTGTAGTACCACTTCAAGAGATAACTAATGAGATTATGAAAATTGTGGGGGTGCATAAATAATGGACATGAGTCAATACCTAGAAATCTTTATCGAAGAAACAAAAGAGCACTTACAGGGGCTAAACCAATCCTTATTACAGTTAGAAACAAATCCTGAAGATGCATCAATGTTAAATGAAATTTTTAGAGTAGCCCATACACTTAAAGGTATGTCCGGTACAATGGGTTTTTCTAAAATGGCAAAGCTGACACATGACATGGAGAATGTGCTGCATGCTTTGAGAAATAATGAACTTAAAGTATGTACGAAGCTAGTAGATGTATTGTTTAAATGCCTGGATGCTTTGGAAAATTATCTTGATAGTATTGTAAATACAGGCACGGAAGGTAATAACGAATATACCGAAATTATACAGGCTTTAAATAACATAATAAATAAGAAGCACGAAGCTGAAGAAGTTCCCGTAGCTAAACCATCAGCAAAACCAGTACCCGCTGTTGCTGAGAAAGAAGTTCATCCTACCTCTGATTTTAGTGTAAACCAGTACGAGCAAAATGTTATAAATAAGGCTAAAGAAGTAGGTATGAATGCCTTACAAATAACAGTAGTTCTTAATAAAGGCTGTCTTTTAAAGTCAGCTAGAGCCTTTATTATATTCCAAACCTTGGAGAGATATGCGGAAATTATTAAATCGGAGCCTAAGGTTCAGGATATTGAAGATGAAAGATTTGATTATGAATTCACTGTTGTAGTTATTTCTAAAGAGAGTCTTGATCTTTTCGCTAAAGAGTTAAACTCAATAGCAGAGGTAGATAAAGTAATTATCAAACCTTTAGAATCAAGGGCTGTAGAAAATGAAGCTCCTGTTAATGTACAGCAGGAGAAACCGGTTCAAGCTGCTGTAGTAACACAGCATGAGGAAAGTAAGACCGAAACGGAAGAAACACCTTCCGCAAAAGCCGCTTCAACTCAAAAACCTAAAACCGGTAAGACCGTTAGGGTTGATATAGATAGGCTTGATGTATTAATGAATCTTGTTGGAGAATTAATTATTACCAAGACAAGGCTTGAAGGGACTGATATAATATCAAATCCTCAGGAATATAACGAGACAGTTGAGTATCTTGAAAGAATTACCACAAGTCTTAATGATGCTGTAATGAAAGTCAGGATGGTACCGGTCGAGACTGTATTCAACAGATTCCCAAGAATGATAAGAGATATCTCTAGAGATTTGGGAAAAGAAATAATACTAAAAATGTCCGGTGAAGAAACCGAGCTTGATAGGACAGTAATAGATGAAATTGGAGATCCTTTAATCCATCTTTTAAGGAACTCTGTTGACCATGGTATAGAATCACTTGAAAAGAGAAGAGAATTAGGTAAGCCTGAGGCAGGACATATAAACCTTAGAGCATACCAATCAGGAAACAATGTAATAATTGAAGTAGAAGATGATGGTCAGGGTATAAATACTGAAAGAGTTAAAAAGAAAGCAATTGAAAGAGGTCTTATCAATAAGGATGTTGCAAATAGCTTATCGCAGCAGGATATTATAGAGTTCCTGTTTAAGCCAAGCTTTAGCACTGCTGACAAAATTACCGACCTGTCCGGAAGAGGAGTTGGTCTGGATGTTGTTAAGACTAAAATAGAGTCACTAGGTGGAAGAGTTGAAGTTGAAACAGAGCTGGGTAAGGGTAGCAGATTTGTTATTAGACTGCCTCTGACACTTGCTATATACCAAGCACTTCTTGTGCTTGTTGGTAAGGAAAAATATGCTATACCTCTAAGTTCTATAAACCAGATTATTAATATATCTCCTGATGAAATAAAGATGGTGCAGAAGCAAGAGGTTATACTTTTAAGGAATACAGTGGTGCCTATTGTGAGGTTAGCTAATGTTTTGGACGTGCCAAGAGAGGATAAGGTACAGAAACAGCTTACAATAGTAATTGTAAGAAAAGGTGAGAAACTATCAGGATTTATGGTCGATAGTGTAATTGGACAACAGGAAATTGTTATTAAGTCTTTAGGTAAACTTCTCACAGGAATCAAATCCATAGCAGGTGCGACTATACTTGGCGATGGTAATGTTGCATTAATTGTTGATGTTAACTCGCTGGTATAGAAAGGGGGAAAATAAATGGAAAACGTAATTAGTTCGGATATTAAGCAATTTATAGTATTTAGACTAGGGAATGAGGAATATGGTCTCGATACTTTGAAGATAACAACAATTGTAAGAATGATGACAATAACAAGGGTTCCTAAAACACCATCCTTTATTAAAGGGGTTATCAATCTTAGGGGTGATATCATACCTGTAATGGATTTAAGAAAGAGATTTAATTTGTCTGAGTCGGAAGAGACTGAGGATACCAGAATAATAATAATTAAGATTGACGAAATCTTGATTGGCGTTATGGTTGATGCTGTCGTAGAAGTACTACACTTGACAGAAGAGTCTATAGAGAACGTAACTAACTTTACAAATGATCTTTCAATGGATTATATCTTTGGGGTAGGAAAAGTGGATAATAGGATTGTAACTCTGTTGAATTTTGAAAAACTAATTAAGTTCTCTAATAACGAATGATTTAGAGGTATGCAAATATGACAATTAATATTAATGATTTAAATAACCTGCAGTTAGACGTACTTCGCGAAATAGGCAACATTGGTGCAGGTAATGCCGCAACAGCTTTAGCAAAGATGTTGAACAAAAAAGTTGATATGGATATACCTAAGGTTAAAATACTTGAGTTTAAGGAAGTTACAGATATTCTTGGCGGTGCTGAAAGTCAGGTAATAGGCATACTTCTTAATGTAACCGGTGATATAACGGGAAACATTATGTTTATACTTGATTATTTTGCTGCACAGGTTCTGGTAAATATGCTTATGTATAAACCTATTAATGATTTTAACGGTTTCTCCGAGCTGGAATTCTCAGCTTTGAAGGAAATCGGTAATATACTGGCTGGTTCCTACTTATCAGCTTTATCTTGCCTTACCAATATGAAAATCCTGCCATCGGTGCCGGATATAGCTATTGATATGGCAGGTGCGATACTTAGTGTACCGGCTATCGAATTTGGTAAAATTGGTGATACCGTTTTATATATAGAAACAGAGTTCTGTGAAGGAAGTACAAAAGTTGTAGGTGACTTCTTCCTAGTACCTGATATAGATTCCTATGAAACATTATTAAAAGCATTGGGAGTAATAAGTTAATGGAAAACACAATTAAGGTAGGAATGGCCGATTTAAATGTTTCATGCCATCCAGGTGTATTAACAACACTGGGATTAGGTTCCTGCGTAGGTATTGCGTTATATGACCCTACAACAAAGATAATAGGACTGGCACATGTAATGCTGCCTTCCAGTATGCAGGCAAAGAATAATTCAAATATTGCTAAGTTTGCAGATACTGCAGTTGTCAAGCTTGTAGAAGATATGAAAAAACTGGGCGTCAGAAAAGAAAATCTGGTTGCAAAACTTGCTGGTGGCGCTCAGATGTTTGCATTTAACCAACAATCTGATATGATGAGAATTGGGTTAAGAAATGTTATTGCTTCAAAGGAAAAATTAGAGGAATTGAAGATTCCTATTATTTCCGAAGATACAGGCGGAAACCACGGGCGTACCATCGAATTGTTTTCCGAGGATGGGCGGCTTTTGATTAAGACTATAGGGCATGGGGTTAAATACATATAAGTATAACTTAGAATTATGCCTAATGCCAAATTTTTATTAGTGTATAATCGGATATTTTATACTATTATATATGCAGCGGAATGATTATGCATAAAGAGAAGAGAGGAAGTTACATGGATTATATCCAGAGATTGCCTTTTATTTTAGGTATATTTACTGCCCTAATAGTTGGAGTTGTGAGTTATAAACTTAATTTCAGTCTCCAAGAGACGTATATAAAAATGGCAATAAGTATGGGTATATTCTTTATACTCGGATTGTATGCTAGAAGTACCCTTATAAAAATTGTTGAAGAAATTGATAGGAAAAAAATGCAAGAGGAAATACAAAGGATTGAAGAATTAAGAAGGCAAGAAAACCAGGATTTAAGCCAAAATGCTAAAGAAAAAACTCACACTGTAGAATATACAATAGATGATGGGGCTGACGACTTTGAACCGTTTAATGTGAGTGAGATTATAAAAACAAAAGAAAACTAAGGCAATGGGGGATTTAGATGTCTAGCGCTAATAACAAACAACTCGAATTATGGAAGCAGTATAGCGACAGTAAAGACCCTGCTATTAGAGAAAAGCTAATACTTGAATATGCCCACCTTATCAAATATGTTGCAGGTAGACTAAGTATATATTTTGGTTCAAATGTAGAATATGATGATTTGGTTGGATTTGGAGCTTTTGGACTTATTGATGCAATTGATAAATTTGATATTAATAAGGGTGTTAAGTTTGAAACCTATGCGTCACTTCGTATTAGAGGAGCAATAATTGATAGCATTAGAGAGATGGACTGGGTACCCAGGTCGTTGCGTCAGAAGAATAAAGAGCTTGAAAAAGCGTATTGGGAGCTTGAAAATGAACTGGGACATTCAGCTACAGATAAAGAGGTTGCTGAAAAGCTGGGCATACCCCAGGAAGACTTCTATAAGCTTTTAAATGAAGTTAATTTATCTTCAATGATGTCGCTTGAAGAATTTTTAGAGCAGAATTACGAAATTGGTGTAGATATACCTAATACCAGTGATGAAGATAAGCCTGAAAGTTACATGGAATTAACCGAAATTAAGGAAATTTTAGGTGAGGCTATCGACAAACTTCCCGAAAAAGAAAAGACAGTAATAACTTTGTATTATTTCGAAGAATTGACATTAAAAGAGATAAGTGCGATAATGAAAGTGTCAGAATCTAGAATTTCTCAGTTGCATACTAAATCCATACTGCGATTGAGAGGAAAACTGGCTCGACATAAAACGATATTAAAGGAATAATTTAATTTAAATTATATATTATTGTCAAATAATATAAGGAATGTATCTCCTTATATTATATTGCTATTTAAAGGCAATTATTTTTATATTAGTATGGACTTCGAATTAATATAAAAGTTATATACATGAATCTTTTCATAAGGAAGTGAGGGGTTAGGATGCTGAGTAATTCTAGAGATGTAAAAGGAAACGTAAATGACGGTTTTTTTGAAATTAAGTATTTATATGATGGGGTATACCTCACAGTATATCCAGCGGTAGCAAAAGGTCGTAAAGTAGATGTTGATGATGTCGTAGATAGGCTGACAAAGAAGCGGGTGAGTGGCTTTGATAGAGGTGCGATTGAGAGCGCTGTAAATAAAGCGGATAAATCCCCTGTTAAAATAGCTGCTGCCCAGGAAGAGCTGAAGACTAATGCTACAGCAACTATTATGATATCAGCAGATAAGATGAAAGCGAATTTGACATTATATCCGCCCGAAGGTGGAAGGATGTTAACTTTAGAGGAAATTAAAGAGTTACTTGCTAAACAAGGTGTAGTACATGGAATTAATGAGTCCACCTTAGATACTATATCCAAATATCCTGTATATAACGAAATAATATGTCTTGCTGAAGGCGACTTACCGGTAAATGGACAAAACGGAACTATAAAGTTCGAATTCGATATAAATAAAGAGCGAAAGCCAACGGTGCTTGAGGATGGAAGAGTTGATTTTAGAGAGCTAAACCTTATTGATTGTGTTAGTGCCGGACAAGTACTTTGTTCGTTGGTTCCGCCAACGACGGGGACACCCGGAAAAAGTGTAACAGGAATGGAAATTCGTCCTGTTGATGGAAAGCCTGCTATTTTACCCAAAGGTAAAAATGTTGATATATGTGAAGACGGGCAGCAACTTGTTGCAAGTATTGATGGACAGGTTAATTATATAGATGGAAAAGTGAATGTTTTTGCAAACTATGAAGTTTCAGGAGATGTTGATAACTCTACAGGAAATATAAACTTTATAGGTAATGTTCTTGTAAGAGGAAACGTACTTTCAGGTTTTACAGTTGAGGCTGGCGGTAATGTAGAGGTTATAGGAGTTGTGGAAGGGGCAGTAATAAAGGCTGGCGGAGATATAATCCTTAAAAGAGGTATGCAGGGACTTGGTAAAGGGATCCTCATTAGCGGTGGGGATATAATAGCTAGATATATTGAGCATAGCAATATCGAGGCTAAAAATGATATTAAGGCTGAGGCCATAATGCATAGCAATATTAAGTGTGGCAACAAGCTGGAACTTGCAGGTAAAAAGGGGCTTTTGGTTGGTGGGACATGCAAGGTAGGCAACGAGGTTGTCTCAAAAGTAATAGGGTCACACATGGCTACAGTAACCGAAATAGAAGTAGGTATTGACCCGACCTTGAGGGAACGTTATAAAATAATTAAGGAAGAAATTATAAGTAACGAAAACGATATTAAGAAGGCTGAACAGGCTATTACCATTTTGAAAAAGCTTGAGATGGCAGGTGCCTTAACACCTGAAAAACAGGAAATGATGGTGAAGAGCGTAAGAACGAAGGTCTTTCTTGGTAATAAAATAAATGAATTGAAAAATGAAATGGCAACAATAGAAGCAAAGCTGCAGCAAGATGTTAATGGTAAAGTACGTGCTTCAAGCTTTATTTACCCCGGAACGAAAGTTTCTATTGGAACATGCATGATGTATGTAAAGGATAACCTACAGTATTGTTGTTTATATAGAGATGGAGCAGATATAAGAATGAGTTCATTTAATAAATAAGTATTAACCTATATAAATTATTTGGATATATATGGAGACTGTTCGTTAGTTTAGTTATTTACCGAAAGGTGTGAGTATGTATGTCGATAAAACCTATTGACTTCCAGGTGATGATTCCTAAAACTTCGGAAGTGTCAAAAATTCATAGTGAGGAGCAGCAGAGAAATCAGTCTGCCCAGCAGCACCAGCAATCCGTAGTTCAGCAGAAAGCTGATTTGAATTTGAGACAGGTACATTCTCAGGATAAAGTTAATAATGCCGGTATTAAGGAAAAACAGGAAAAAGGCCAGCAGAATAAAAAGGATGACAAAAGGAAGAACAAAAGAAACAATGCAAAAAGCTCTGGTAATGAAACAAGCACAATTGATATCAGGCTATAAGAAGCGATGTACTTCCTTAAAATTACTTTGTAGAAGTTGATAAAATAAATTTAGATAATAAGTAGGTGCCAATGCTATGATGGAAGGGTTTTTTGTAAGTATAATTTTTTTAGGTATAGTGATTATTGCAGTTGCCCTTGTTATGATTGCATATGACAGGAAGAAATCTCATGATTATGTAAAACAGTTGGAGGGCAACAAGAAGGAACTTTTAAATATTATCACAGATGCTGAGGAAATGGTCAGAGAGCTAAATAGGTTTTCTGATTATATAGTTACTCAAATTGATGCTAAAAATCTTGAAGTAAATGAGAATTTGAGGCGCGTAGAGGAAAAAATCAAGCATATAGATTTGAAGTTGATTGAGCAGGATCAACAGATAGCACAAAAGTATCAGAAAACAGTAAACATAAGCCCAAAAGAAGACGTTGCCATTCAAAATAATGTTCAAAGTATAATTACTAAGGAAGAGGAAAAGGCCCTAGACGAGATAACTAATGGAGTTAATGTTGAGAAGAATAAAAGAACTGATAATAAGTCTGGTGACAAGGTTATAAATTTGAACAGCCGTTACAGAGAGGTTATACAGCTAGCAGACAATGGATTGGACAATACTGAGATAGCAAAAAAGTTAAATATGGGTAAAGGTGAAATAGAGCTTATTATAGGGTTAAATAGGTAATTAAAAAAGCGCAGATGCGCTTTTTTTGTTGAAACACTAAACAATTTGGATAACAGTTGGTCACTTTGTTGAATTTTGTACAAGATTGTGTTAGTATCTAAAAAAGGTAAAGCGAATTTTCTTGTATAGGGGGAAAATATGCAGAATTTTAGTATTAAAAGTATTGTTTTAGGTGTAGGTATAGGCATTATACTAACATCTATAATTAGTATGATTTATCTTGCTGGAGCAACTCCACAGATGAGCAAGGATGAAATAATTGCTAAAGCAAAAGAATATGGAATGGTAAACTCCTATGAGCTTAGACAGTCTCAAATTCCACAAGCACAAGAGGATGCAAATAAAGTAGTTGTGAGTGCTACGCCAACTCCGCAAATATCCACTAGCACGCCAATACCTAACACTCCCGCTCCTACTGCTACACCTACTGCCGCACCTAAAGCAGCAGGAGTAAACGGTACAAATGTGGCTAGGATAAAAATAGTTCGAGGTGACAGCGGTGAGTCGGTTGGGAGGAAGCTGGTTGAAGCTGGGCTTGTAAATAACAAATATACTTTTACCAGAGAACTCTCTAATATGGGTCTTAAGAATTTGTTAAAGCCAGGTGAGTATACTATTGCAAAGGGAACTGATTTGAAGTCGATTATAAAAACTATAACCTTTTCTAAAAGATAAAAATAATTCAGTGGCTGTAGCTTTTTGATTTGGGGGAAGAGTATAAATGTATATATGGCTGTTAATGGCTTTAGCATCGGGGATACTGCTGGGGTTCTGTGATATTTTTAAGAAAAAGGCTCTGGAAAGGGTAGAAGTTCTCAATGTTTTGGCTGTTTACTCTTTGTTCTGTTTTATAGCAGTTTCCTTTGAATTCAATAATGCATTGAATATAACTCACAAGGGCATTTTTTTAGTGCTTCTTAAGACGTTAATAATGTTTTTTAATTGGATACTGGGATTTATAGCAATAAGAAACATGCCAATAAGTATTATAACTCCTTTTGGTACGCTTAACCCCCTTTTTTCCATCCTGCTCGGAGTGCTTGTATTAAAAGAGAGGTTGAGCTTACCCCAAATTTTAGGCATAAGTATTATACTAATATCCTATTATTTTATAAGTAAATCAAGCTCTAGTGAGGTTAAGGGTCTATTTAAAAATAAGTTTTTCTATCTTATGGTAGGTAGTACTTTGTTAAGTGCTATAAGTGCTCTTATAGATAAAATAGCTCTGAGAGAGATAAATACCGGGCAACTGCAATTTTGGTTCTACCTTATCATAACACTGCTATATTTTGTGGCAATGATATTGAATAGATATCGGCAAAAAGAAAAGAATACTGAGCCAATCAGGATAAACTTTTATATGATATTGATGAGTATATTCCTGGTACTTTCGGATAGACTCTACTTTAATGCTATTAATATGCCTTTAGGGCTAATTTCTATTATACTGCCTCTAAGGCGTATATCAGTGCTTATTTCAGCTATAGTAGGCGGTATGATTTTTAAGGAAAAGAACCTTAAGTCAAAGTTTTTGTGTATTTGTTTGCTTTTAGTAGGTATTGCTATAATATTTGTAGGAAAATAATAAACCCCGAATATTGTAAGCTATTTATCGCACATACCTTACAATATTCAGGGTTTTTATTTCAAAGTGCTATAAACTATTTCTCGATACACGATATACGTAAATCGATACTGTAGTGAGGTAAACTATAAGTACTGCAAGCAGAGTCACCATGACCATATAACCGAAATTCCAGAAGCTTGCACCGAGTACTATGATGGCTAAAAGTGCGGAGAATAAATTGGAAATAAACCTGCTTATAGTATCAAGGTTGTAAGGGCCTTGGTGTACTTTTTGGTAATCTATTTGCTCTTCGATTTTTTTGATTTTCCCTGCAAAGAGCTGTTTGAGTCTAAGAACAACAAATAATCCTGCAAGGGCTAAGGCAATTAATATGTATATATTTTTTGCAACAAATGCAGCTACTACAATTGCTATATAAATCGAAAAGTAGATTAAAAATCTATAGCTTCTGTCCACTTTAACTCCGACTTCTTCGGGTAGAAGTATAGGCTTCATTGTTACCGATATAAGTTTGGTACTATATTTTATAAAACCCGGTGTAATAAAGCTCATTGCAGATTTAATACTTTTTGAGTTTTTCATTGCAATCGGCGCTATAAGTGTCATAATGAATACGTATAGCCCTGTAAATTGATATAATGATTGGGATATAGCCCCTGTCGCGTATCCTAGGGAAGCATAGATAAGTGAGTATTCGCCCCTGGCAATCATACTTGCACCAATAGCTACTGCACTTTTAGAGGAGAATCCGCTAAAAAAGGCTGAGGATGAAGTAACTATCAGCTCTGCGGCTATGGTAACAGGAACAATAATTGCAATCATCCAAAGTATATCCGGAATCTGACGTGGATCGAGCAACATACCGAAGGATATAAAAAATACTACTATAAATATATCTTTAAAGGCAGATACCGTCCTATGAAGTCTTTCTTCCACATCGTAGCTGTTGATTATCATGCCAAGCAGGAATGCGCCTGCTGCTGAAGCTAAGCCCATTTTTACCGCTAGTGAACCTATAAGCAGTATTGAGCCAAGCATGAGGGCTGTAAATAGCTCCTGGGAATCAATTCGCAGCAATAGGTCGGATATTTTATTTATTACCAAAACGCCTACTACAATAAACACCGCATAGAATATAAGCGCTTTGCCAATTGATAAGGCAATAATACCTACCTGTACATTATTGGAAGCTGCAAAGCTTGAAAGTATACCGAGCAGGACTATTGCAAAGAAATCCTCAAATACCATTACACCCATAAGGACTTCCGATTCCATGCTTGCTGTTTTCTTCATATCAAATAGAAGTTTTGCTACAACTCCACTGCTACTTAGTGCAATTATGCCGGCAAGGAATAACCTTTCTTTGAATAAAAGTCCTATAGCCGAACCGACAAGAAGGCCTATTGCAAGGTTTAGTATTACCTCATAGGTTCCTATAAAAAATACTGAATTCTTAATCTTTCTGAATTTGTTTACTGAAAATTCCAAACCAAGAAAGAACATTAAAAATACAACACCGAGTTCTGAAAGCAGGTTGAGCAAAGAGGGTTCTTTGACAAGTCCAATTACATTCGGACCTATCAATAAACCTACCACCATATACCCGGCTATAACCGATTGTCCCAGTTTTTTCATTATAATTGCAGCAAAAAAACCCAAAAATAGTACAATACCTAGTTCAAAGAGAATATTGTGGTGCATTTTTCCTCCATAATCGGTTTAGTTTTTTCTGATAAGAGCGAGAAAATCTTTAAATCTCTCAGGTTTGCCTATAACTACACAAGTGTCTCCTTCGCGGAAGACATAGTCGGAACTGGGATTTGGGATAAAAATATCATCCTGCAGGATTGCAATTATAGAAACCTGTGTTTTTTTTCTAAGCTCCAGACTAGCGAGGCGCTGTCCAATAATAGGAGACTCTTTGTCTAATTTAAACCAATCTATTCTGATGCCTTCGAGGGCTACTTCGAGGTTTTCAACTGATTTTGGCTTAAACATAACACCCGAAAGAAAACCGCCCAGCCTTCTTGCTTCCTCATCAAGCAAGGTTACACTTGCTTGCGGGTCACCGTCATTATCCATAATGTAAAACTCTCGCTTGCCATCATGGTGTATGATTAGAACAACTTTTTCCTTTGAGTGGGTTGTACAGCTGATTTTTTTACCGATTCCCGGCAGATCCGATTCACTGAAGAAGGACATTAAAATAACCTCCTGAATTATGAATATTGTATAAAGTCTAATATAGATATAAAATAGGTAATATATCAATTTAAATTCTACCAGAATCAATGAAATTATTCAAATATTTCAGTTAGGAAAGAAGGTTTGCAGATGAGGGTTGTTATTGTCGGATGTGGAAGGGTTGGCAGCAAAATTGCAAAGGAATTAACTGAAGAAGGGCATGAAGTGAGTGTAGTGGACAGAAATCCCCTGGCTTTTGACAAGCTGCAAAGCGGATTTAGCGGAAGAATGGTTGTAGGTACCGGTATAGATGAAGATGTACTGATAAATGCAGGTATAGAAGCGGCAGATACTGTAGTTTCGGTTACAAAGGGTGACAATACCAACATTATGGTAGGGCAGATAGCTAAGTTTATTTTTAAAGTACCTAATGTCGTTGTGAGGATAGTAGACCCTAAAAGCAAAATGTTCTATGAAAAGGAAATAGGGCTTTCCTGCTATTGTCCGACCGAAGTTAGCTGTGATTATTATATAAGGCATTTGAAGGAGGAATAGAAGATGTACGTTGTAGTGGTAGGTGCTGGGCAGGTTGGTTATTATTTGACAAAGACTCTTCTTTCCAAAGGATATGAGGTAACCCTTGTTGACTGGAATTTTAATAAGGTGCAGCTTCTAGAACAGGAGTTGGGGGGAGTTGTACTGTATGCATCGGGTTCTTCTATAGATGGTTTGGAGAAAGCCGGCTGTTCGAGGGCGGATGTTATAGTTGCCGTAACCGGTGATGATGAGGACAATCTGGTTATATGCCAGTTGGGTAAAAGGTATTTTAAAGTACCTAAGGCGATAGCGAGGATAAACAACCCTAAGAATGAGAGTGTTTTCAAAGAATTGGGTGTAGGAACTACTATAAGCGGAACTACTTCTATTGCCGATGCTATAGAAAGGTACGTAGCAAAGCAGCAGTTGTGTACGCTGCTAACCTTTGATCATGATGAGATGGCACTTCTGGAGGCCGAGCTTGACTATGATTCTCCGGTTGTTGATAAAACAATAGGTGAGATTCCTCTGCCTTATGAATGTATAATTGCACTAATTCTAAGGGGACGTAATGTAGTTTTTGCTAAAGGTGACACTGTCCTAAAAGCTAAAGACCTTGTTATTGCCATATCAACAAAGAATGAGCAGGAAAACCTGAGGAAAATTTTATTAGGCGACTCGGAGGTGTAAGCTATGCAGTACAAAAACATACTGATACCTACCGATGGGACGAGGACAAGTGAGGATATAATTGATTTTATATGCTCAATACAGAAAACAATAGAAGCAGAAGTTCACGTAATATATGTTATTGAGGTGCCGAGAAATCTGCCCCTGGGGACTATTATACCTGAAAAGGCGGAGATGGCTAAGAATGCCATTAATAGGGCTTTGGAGATAGCAGAAAGGTATGATGTGCGTATTAATACATCAACCATCTATTCGAGGACATCGGAGGATTCTATCATATCTACTGCGCAGGAACTAAAGTGTGATGTTATAGCGATCGCGCAAGATAATCAAAAGCTGAGGATTTTTTCAAATACTGCTTCAAATATCTATCAGAGAGCCAAGTGTAACGTATGGTTGTTTAATAATAAATTATAGCTGTTTAGTAGTATAATTAACGTGAGTTCGATGAATAAATGGTGATAAATTCTTAACAAATAAAAAGATCATAGCATAGAGGTATAGGCTACCTGTTTACACCAGTTGAGGGTATTTTGATTTAATGCTTGGCTTTTTAGGTAAAAAGCTATAA
>JAOAEJ010000067.1 GCA_026416815.1 Clostridia bacterium
TTTTTATAAGTTGCAGGTTAATGTTGATTCCCATTTTATCTTTCCTCTTTTGTTATAATGCTTAATCAACATATATATCGTTATTTAACCTGTTTTCTTTATCCTATTTTTGTTTTGCCACGGTTTATTGAGCAATTACAACTCTAACTTATTCAGGCAGTTTATCGGCCAACAATTCCCACACTTGATAAAGTACTGTCATCATCATATGGTTGAACACCATATGGATATCCTCAGTTATTTGCATATTTTTAATAGGTACGTGAAGTGAAACGTCAACGATCTGCTTTACTTTCCCACCATCATATCCAGTAATGCCGAGTGTCCTTATTCCTTCTTGTCTAGCATATTCGATAGCATTTACGACATTCTTGCTGTTTCCGCTTCCACTAATTCCTATTACTAAATCTTTCTTATTCAATTTGCCACGAAGCTGGAATCTGAATATCTCATCATACCCAATATCATTAGCTACAGCCATTATAGTGGGAACATTGTCGTTCAAACAGATAAATCTGAATTTTTTCTCGGTATATTCTGAAATACCCTTATTAAAGTCATTTGCGATATGTGAAGCTGTTGATGCACTTCCGCCATTTCCTAAAATGTAGATATTACCTTCTCTCTCAAATGCAGCTACAATTTCACTTATTGCCAAATTGATGGCATTAATATCCAGCATATTGAGAACTTCAATTTCCTTCTCAATATAATCTTTAATGTTTTTGCTGTAATCCATTTTGAACCTCCTGATAAAGAACTTCCGTAGCCATATCTTCTACGATATCAAGTGTGACATCGATTTGTTTTTCCACTCCGACTGTGCCCTTCGGTAATTTTCCGGAGTACCGATGTCAATGAGGTAGTCATGCATCTCCCATCCATACATCTGACCAATAAGTTGCGGCAGCATATCATTACCAAAATCAACGAACTCCCTTTTGGGGAAATAATTAAATAATTCTTTCCTGGCAACATATATGCCGGCATTGGCTAAATTACTTCTTGGGTTTTGCGGTTTTTCTATAAATTCATTTATCTTTCCATTTTTATCAACTTCAGCAATCCCGCACTGATCGGGATTATTTGCACGGAATAGTGCCATTGTCAGTATTCCGTCATGAGAATTGTGGAACTCTGCTATAGCACTTAAATTTATATCCGTTAAATTATCAGCATAGCAAATGAAAAAACTATCTTCATTCGTCACAAAACTTTTGTTTGCCGCTACTGTCCCGCCGCTTCCTAGAAGAATTGGTTCATAAAATTCGTGTACGAGTAGTTTACCTGATTTATTGTAGTAATCTATATACTCACGGACAGATTCGCATAAGTAGTGTGTGTTGATAAGTACCTCAGTTACTCCATGACTCTCGAGCAACTGCAACCACCAATACAGCAAAGGCTTTCCACCTATAGGTAACAAACATTTGGGTGTTATATCCGTTAGTGGCTTGAGTCGTGTGCCAAAGCCTGCAGCTAATAGGAACGCTTTCACTTTATCGCCTCCAATTCTGTCGAATCCAAATACTAATAGAGTTTATTGGTCTCCCATTTCCATGCATCCATGATTATTGCAGATATTTCATTTTGGGGTTCCCAACCAAGTAGTTTTTTCACTTTCTCATTGGAAGCGATGAGACTTGCAGGATCACCCGGACGCCTCCCGGCAACTTTATATTTTACTTTTTTCCCTGTGACTTTTTCGCATTCATTGATTATTTCAAATACTGTAAACCCATTATTGCTTCCCAGGTTAAATGCTTCAGATACATTATGCTCCATAATATACACTAAACTTCTATAATGTGCATCTGCTAAATCATCTACATGGATATAGTCTCTTAGGCAACTTCCATCCCGTGTTGGGTAATCATTCCCAAATACTTCCAATTCAGATGCTGCATCTGCTGTGGAACGCAGTACCAAAGGAATAATGTGATGTTCAGGGTCGTGGGCTTCACCTATCATTCCATCCTTTGAGCCCCCAGCTGCATTGAAATATCTAAGTATGCAAGATTTTATACCATATGCACGCTCATAATCTTCTAGTATCTTTTCTCCGATCAATTTAGTCAATCCATATGGATTAATGGGCTGCTGAGGATGAGCTTCATCAATCGGCAAATATTGTGGCTCTCCAAAAGTAGCTGCTGAAGATGAAAATACAAAATACTTAACATTATGGGCAACTGCGGCGTCAAGCAAAACAAGCATTTTTGACACATTGTTTTCATAATACTTTGCCGGATTTGCAACCGAATCTGCTACATCTGCGAAAGCAGCAAAGTGAATTATAGCGTCAATATCACCAGAGGATATCAAATCATTAATTAATACTTTGTCACCAAAGTCTCCTTCCACAAGCTTCCCAACAACAACAGCCTCTTTATGACCATTGCTTAAATCATCGATAATAACCGTTTCAATTCCTTTCTTATTGAAATAACGATTTGTGTGGCTCCCGATGTAGCCTGCTCCACCAGTAATCAAAACCTTCATCCTAATCTCTCTCCTTTTAAAATTATCTGAACTGCTTCATACAGGCTTTTACAACATACATCAGCCAAGCTGTTATATTCACCGATAAATACTGTCTTCACTCCATAATTTTTACCTGCAATAATATCGCTTTCGCTATCACCTATCATATATGAATGTATTTTATCAACCTCAAATAATCTCTCTGCCGCCAGAAATAATCCTATATCGGGTTTCCTGCAATTACATTTACCGGTTTCGTGGGGACAATAAAGAAAGCAGTCAATGTTTGCACCATTGTTATTCAGGTATTCATTAACTCTTTGATGAAGTTCATCAACTTCATCCTTAGTCATAATACCTCTGGCAATTCCTCGTTGGTTACTTATAACAACAATTTTATATTCCTCATTGTTAAGTAATCTTATGGCACCAGGAACATTTTCTAGGAACTCAAAATATTCCCACTGCGTAATATATTCATGCTCTTTTGCACACTTATTAATCACTCCATCACGGTCTAAAAATATAACCTTTGCCATAGCAATCCTCTCTCTATGCACGTTGTATACTTAATTTTCAGAAAAATAAACAACTCTACTGCCATGACAAGTAATCTTGAAAGGCATGCTAGTTAATCCAAGAGCATCTCTTACATTGTCACGTTTTTCAGTATCGCAGTACAGAAGAAGGAATCCACCGCCGCCAGCGCCTAGGATTTTACCGCCTTTTGCTCCGCTCGCAAGTGCTGTCTGATACAAATCATCGATCTTGCTGTTACTGATCAATTCTGTGATTGACTTTTTTTTCAACCAGCCTTCGTGAAGTAGTTTTGCGAAGGATTCGGAAAAACCGTTTTTGTTCAAATCCTCTGCCAGACTGTCAGCCTGATCCCGCATAAAATCAAGTGTATCAAGTTTTTTTAATGTATCGTTATTTTGTTGAGTTAAAATATTATCTGCGCTTCTGCTAATCCCCGTATACCACATGGAAAGCTTGCTGTTTATGGTCTCTATATCTCTTGAATTTAATTTGATTGGTTTATAAGTCACACTGCCGTCTGCATTAAATTTGAAGTAATTGGTTCCGCCATATGCTGCGGCGAATTGATCTTGCTTGCCGATTGGATGCTTAAGTATATCTATTTCCAGTTGACAGGCCTTTTCTGCAAGTTCATGTGCGGAACGCTGTTGTCCGATATACATATAGAGAGCATTCAGCAATCCAACAGTTAAACTGCTGGATGAGCCAAGTCCAGTGCCTGCCGGTATGTCTGAAACGGATGTTATCTCAATACCTTTTGAAATACCTACCATTTTTAAGGCAGCTTTTACAATATCGTGTTCCAAGTCGTCAACGCTATCTACAATTTCAGTCTTTGAATAGCTGACCCTGATACTATCATCAAAGCGTTTGTTTATAGTTATATACATATATTTATCAATCGTTGTATTCACTACTGCTCCGTATCCGGTTTTATAGTAACTTGCGAGATCTGTACCGCCACCGGCAAAGCTGATTCTAAAAGGAGTTCTTGTAATTATCATTTTATTTTGCTCCCTCACTTTGAAAAAGTAATCAATAAATTTCTACATTGAATGTTTCTTTCTAAGGTTCGCAATACACTCGATGTAGTTTTTGCTTAGATAACAAATGAATGGAGTATTTTAGGTTCGATATATATTATGTAAATCATTTTGATTATGTGCTTTATTTACCAAACTATATAAATTGCGATAATGATATTACAAGGAAAAATTTGATTATCGCAATATAACTTAAGGTAACAAATTGCAAAAAAGATTTAGAGAGAACTTCGTTGTAGATTCCTTTTTGCAATTTATATAGTTTTCAGGACTGGTGCTGTACATTTAGGAAAATATGAGCTCCGTAGGATTGGTGAGCGAAAAAAGGCTGAATTTTGCGACGCTATAGGATTAGAAGAAAAATTAAAAGTCTGACCCCTATGGAATAAAGATAGTTTACTGTAAAAGTGATTTTATCCAGTTAGGCAAATCGCACTTACCTCAGCTCATTGCCTAACTGAAAATCACTAAGTTTACAGTAAACTATCTTTATAGGTATCAGACCTTTAAAATGATTTATTAATACAATCTATATAGTTATTTTTTCACGTATGTCGGCTACACCTTCTCAATATCTATCATACAGAAATTTGTTGGTAATATTCTTCTTGAAAGTGGGGGTGGAGCACAAGTAAACCTTCCTCTACGCTTGTATTTCTTTCCTTTGCTACAGTTTCAACAATACGATCAGCCCATTCATTTTTAGCATTATCACTAACTTTACCCATTCCGGACATATGATAAGTATTCATACCCCAGCGATATATCATAGTTTTTTGTTCACGGGGAGAGTGATAAATTTTTGCATTAAAATCAAAAGTCATTGTAGAATCTTCACCATCACTGGTTTCAGGAATTTCAATTCGTGACAAGTATTTCTTTGTGTAGACATTTCCATTATTAACACTACCAGATATTCCTTTATATTTGTTGTGTTCAAAAAAATAAAAACCGTCACTTCGATAAATTTCATAATCAGGATGAGCAATAATGTCATCCCACGTATGACTCAATGCCCAAGGAGCCATTAAATCATCATCATCAAGACGGTATATATAGTCATATTTGCATTGAGAAAATCCAAATTTAAGTTTGTGTCCTACTGATGGAAACCTTTCTTTTAGATTAATGATTCGAATTCTGGGGTGTTCAAATACATACTCAACTTGAGGACTATCGTTGATAATAACCATTTCCGATTCACCTGAAAAATCTTGACGAAGAAAAGATTCAATGGCTTCCTCCAATATATGATGGCGTTGATAGGTCAAAGTTAACACACTAATCAAATTAAATCCTCCTTCCAGTATGCTATATGCGGTAGTGGGAACATCCGTGTTACATATTGCAAAGTAATGATTAAATTTTTGAGTAGAATTGCTAAGTTACTTCAGCTATGGCATTGTATGTAAAATGGAGGAAATGTGTGTCTTTTAAAAGAAAAAACATTCATCAATCAGTAAAAAAAGTATAGCATAAAATGGATTTATAATGATAGGGCACGTACTGTTTGATAAGTGGGGGAGCCAAGAAATTGGTTTCCCTACTTTATTTGAGTATAGTAACCTATAGTTGAAAGTTAACATAATATAATACATATATTATAAATGTTTAGAAAGGAGTAAAAATTGGCTATGTCTATTAATGAATTTACCAATAATGATAATAAATGTCGCTTGGCAATGCAGACTGTCTTCTTACCCAGGGAGAATATTCTGTTCCTTAAGGAATGGCTGGTCTACCACATTGAAATAGGCGTAGATCATTTCTATCTTTACGATAATACCGGCACTCAAAGTTATCAGGAATTTAACAATTATGGAATTCCATTTGCTAAAACCACAGAAGGTATGAGTGATAAGGATATACAAGATATCCTGAAAGAAATACAGCAAGATCTTCCCGGGCGGGTTACTTATGTAAAATGGACACCTATGGAAGAACCAGGAAAAATAGTTTATGCCCAGATTGATGCAATAAGGGACTATGCGGAAAAGTACGGCAGCAATTCAGATTGGACTGCTTTCATTGATATGGATGAGTTTATCTTCAGTCCTAAAGGAAAGAATCTTAAGGATTATCTGGATGAGTGCGAAAAGAAGGGTATTGAAGATCTGGTGCTCCATCAAAAAAAATTTGATGAGCGCTATCACAACCTGGATAAACTTGTAATTCAGATTGAAAAATGTATAGATGGAGTTAACACCATAGGGTGGGCTTCTAAACATATCATGCGCAATGATATTATTGACCTGACCGCGTTGATTGAGAAAAAGAAGGCATGGAATATACACTATATTCCTATTAAGAGAAGTAGGTATTTTGATGTAGATATGGAGGAGCTCCGTTTCAACCACTACAATTCAAATAAAAAGTTGCTTGATTGGATGAAAGGGTATTACCATTCTGCAGAGGATTTCCATCTGAATGGCAGGGATGATGGTATGAAGAAATATTGGAATATAATTGAGGAAAAGTGCGGAAAGCATTGTGCAAGCGAACTTTTGAAAAGATACCCTTCCACTGTACAAACTTAGTTGACCAAAAGAGAAATCCGCAAACTATATAAATTGCAAAAAAGAATCTACAACAAAGTTCTCCCTAAATCTTTTTTGCAATTTGTTACCTTTAGATAAATTGCGATAATCAAATCTTTCCTTGTAATATTATTATCGCAATTTATCTAAATGGAAAGAAGTTTCTTGTATAACGTTCTATTACTACATATAATTGACATTTATAATACTATGCTTTATAATACATCTATAGGGAAGGTGTGTGGATGGTGGGAGGATGATCGTGGATTAAAATTTTAACTTATGAGGTGATTTTATGGATACAGAAAAAATAACAATTAATATTGGCGCAATGGATTTGGGTAATATCGACTTATTGGTGGAACAATGTTTTTACACCAACCGTTCTGATTTTATACGGACAGCTATTCGTAACCAAATCAATGCCCATTCAAATGAGTTAAAAAAGATTACATCCGATATGAGTGTGTTCGGTATGGCTAGATTTAATCGAAAAGAATTAGAGAAAATGTATGAGATAGGTAAGAAACTAAACCTTAAATTAATAGGTATGTTAGTTGTTGACAATGACGTTCCTGTTGAATTGTTTAAAAAGACTATGGAATCCGTGAAAGTTTATGGCATTATAAATGCTCCCGCTGAAATACGGAAGTTGGTAATTCAGAAGCAAGATGAATGAAAGGTTTTGTTGTGAAGATTATTTACATTAGGCGAATTATTTTTATATGCTCGGAAAGAAGTGAAATCAATGGCTGGTTCGGATAAATCCATGACTTATATGGAGTATATCTCAAGAATTAATAGGGTACAAGATTACATTGAAGCGAATCTTGGGGGAGATCTTTCCCTTGATACCCTTGCTGAAATTTCTGGTTTTTCAAAGTTTCATTTTCATAGAATTTTTGGTGGAATTGTAAAGGAAACACTGCTAAGTTATATCAATCGAATACGAATGGAGAGAGCGATCTCTTTACTTCTGCACAACCCTTCTATGAGTATTACTGAGGTTGCAATGATCTTGGGCTTTTCTGAGTCGGCAGCGTTCTCCAGGCTTTTTAAAAAACACTTTGGAAGGAGTGCCTCAGAAGTAAGACAAAACTTCAGCAAGAATTGCCAAGTGGATAGCAAGAATGGTAAAGCTATTGATTTATTACCGCAATATAATGAAGACATAACAAATATACCGAGAAAGGAAGATGTTATGTTAGTTAAAGGCAATGTTGAGGTACGAATGATTGAAGAAATCAAAGCTATCTATTTAAGGCACTCAGGTTCTTATGAAGAGTTGGCTGTCGTATTCCAGGGCATGATGAGTAGACTGATGAATTGGGCTAAGGCCAGGGATTTATTGAATAATGACTCAAAGCCATTTGCAATTTATCATGATAATCCTGAATTTACCGCACAGGAGAATCTGAAAACGAGCATTTGCTTAGTAGTTTCTCAAAATGTAGATGTAGATAGTGAAATAGGGAAGATAGTCATTCCATCAGGCAAATATGCAATTGGTCACTTTGAGGTCGATGAACCAAGTGATCACACAACTGCCTGGAATTATATTTATGGTGAATGGCTTCCTAACAGTGGATTCCAGCCGGATGAAGGTTACGTCTTCGAGATGTATATGAATGACCCTAGTACACACCCGGAGAAAAAACATTTTATTGATATTTATCTGCCAGTAAAACCATTGTAGCTATCAATGTCAAGGGGACGGTTCTAATGACATTTTATGTCATTAGAACCGTCCCCTTGACATGTAGTAGCTCTTACACCTTAAATTTCATAAATTCATTATCTAGGTATTTAACAGCATCTCTGTTCTTTTCAGTAAATGAGTTTATCTCCAAAATTGCGGCAGCCTGTTCTTCGGTTGAGGCTGAAACTTGCTCCGTGGTTGCAGAGAGATTTTCAGTCAAATCAACTAACTTATTTATTCCGGATAAAATAGTATCCTTACCGGCTGAAACTGAATTTATTGTTTCAACAACAGATTTCATTGAATTTGCTAGTGTATCTACCGAGGACTTAATTGCTTCAAAAACAGCCAATGTGCTTTGCAATGCTTCTTTTTGTTTTTCACTTATTACTATGATGGATTGTATTTCATTTGAAGATGTATTTGTTTTATTACTGATCTTTTTTATAATGTCCTCAGCCTGTACAGTTGTATCCTTTGTTTCTTCCGCCAGTTTTCTTATTTCTTCGGCAACTACAGCAAACCCTTTACCGGATTCTCCTGCACGGGCAGCTTCAATTGAAGCGTTTAATGCCAATAAGTTGGTCTGGGAGGATATAGACTGTATCCTTTGTATGAATTCCTGCATTACATTTACTGTACCTTCCACTTCACTAATTACCAAAGATACATCTCTTGTTTTTATTATGTTTTCATTTATTATTTGAGCAAGGTCCAATATGATTTTTTCACTTTCCTTGTTTTTTTGCTCAACAGCATGCAATTGGTTGTTTGCGTCGGAAATACTATTTTTCCCAAACTCTATTGAAGTACTAAATTCAACCACAGATTTTGATACTAGTGCGCTTTCATGTGCTTGCTGTGTTGCCGAAGCTGCAAGTGCCTCCATTGCTTTTGAATTTTCTTCAACTGATCGGGAAGTTTCGGTCATAATTGAATTGAGATGATTTGCAGTGGTCTCAACTTCTTGTGAAATGCCCTTAATTTTGGATATCGTTGAACCTAAATCATTTCTCATTTTCTCAATAGACCTTGTAATTTCCCCAAACTCATCATTGCTAACCACATACTTCAAATCCTGTTTAATAGTAAAATCCCCTGTTGAAATTAATGAAATCTGTTTGTTTAAAACCTTTAATGGTTTGAGTAGCCTTTTTATCACTAATAATCCAATAATCAAAGCAGCTATGAGTATTAATAATGTTTCAAATAATGACCTGGCAATATAATTTGCAATTACTGTTTTCATCCTTTTTAGCGATATATCTAGTACTATAAGTCCCTCGGTTTTTTCATTGTTCTTATAGGGTATCAACATTTCCAGCACTTCAGAATTATTTACAGTTACTCTCTGGCTTATAGCAATACCTGTTTCAAATACCTGTAACCCGGCCTTGTCTGAATATGCTACAAGTTTATCCGGTCCGGTAAGCTCTGCATTTATCGAGGCTATTCTCTTTGTGTCATCATATTTTTCCAGAGCGTTTTTCTTTTTTTGCTCTTCAGGAATCAGTTCTTTAGTAACCATATATGCTTTGAGAATATCTCCTTTGTTTTCCATTTGCTGCAGTAGTAATCCAGGACTGAATTGTTTTTTTACTTCAGCTATTTTAGAGGCATTTATTCCAATTTGAACAAAGTAACCGCTGTCAAGGGCAATACCACCGTATTTCAAGAGTTTTCCAGATATGAGGTCACCTCTTACAGCCTCCATGTAGGAGTGACTTGATTTATTAAAAACAGGATCCATTGGATGACCTTTAGGATATTCCCACCCAATAAAATCTGCAATATTAGAAAATTGAATTTTACGATCCGGTCCAATTACAAATATATCATCTACAGTACCTTTCTTTATGAAATTAACAATTTTATCATTACTCATTTCAGAAGCAGGGATTTCATTTATTCCTTCAGATGCAATAAGAATCTTTTCAGCCATCATTTTGTCTATTTGACTAGCAACTTGATTGGAGATTGAAATTTTGTCTATAATGCTTTTAGCAACTTCATTTCCCTGAGCTTCCATTTCAGAAAACATTTGTTTTCGTACCTGAATTATACTTTGGATAGTCAAACCTGCGCTTGTTGCTATGATTAAAAGAAATGTAACAATAAGTATTTTGGTCTGGAATTTAAGTTTCATAAACTACCCCTTTTATTTATTGTTTTTTGCGAAGTGCGAAGAAATCTTAAGCAACCTACCTTATAACATACTTAATAACATACTTATGATGAGAGTGTAAAACATTGGTAAGTAATTTGCAGTTGTGAAGTAAAGAAATCTTTTCGGGAATAGCATAATGTTTATATAATTTTTTATGTCAGCCTCCCTTTTGTTAGTTTTACTATAGATAACCAAACTCAAAAGTGATTTTTCTCAGATAGGAAACCACCACTTATTACAGGTGTTTCCCTACCGGTCAATCACTAAGTTTAACTTTGGTTATCTATACAGATAGTTTAGGTTGAAAGTAGTTTTATCCAGTCAGGCAAATCGCACTTCCACAGCTCATTCCCTGACTGGAAACTACTAAATCCAACCTGGACTATCTATAGTTAGTTGAGTCTATTACATTCTTTCTCTAGTAAGTTAGTTTTCTGCAAAATTATAGCTACTATAATTCTGCTTTAGTGTTAAAAGATGGATACTTATTAAACTCACTAATATTTCGTAAAGCGTATATCGGTAAAGTAAAAGATAATATCAACAAGAAAGTTAATCCCTATTAGGGTAATATGTCCAAAGTTTGAAAAACCGAATTGGGGGATGAGTATTGTCAAGGGGAGATTATCTATCTTGAGAGAAATCAAATCGGAACAGAAATAAAGAAAGGGCGACTAGAGGTCACCCAGCAGAACTGTTAGTTTGTACTATCTGGATTCAAGGATTTCAGATAGTTTGTTCCTATCAAATCCAACAATAATATTTCCATCAATGTCGATGACTGGTATGGCTCTCTGCCCGGATTTGGCGATCATTTCGGCAGCAGCAGCACGATCCTGTGATACATCAATATTTTCATAGCTAATATTTTTTTCATCCAAATACTTTTTTAATGCAGTACAATAAGTACACGACGGTGTAGAATAAACTTTTATATACATAACTTTAACCCTCCATGAATACATTTTTTAGCTATAACGCCAGCAATAGCGCCATCTCCAACGGCTGTAGCAATTTGAAGCACTTTTTTTCTTTAAAGAAGAAATGCTAGAGTTGTTACCGGATAAAATACTTTTTTCACTCATAGAATTCACTCGTGTCATTTGTACTATTTTTCAGATAAGACTTTACCAACTCTCTGTTTTGCCATAGGGCACAGCCACCACCCTGATTTTCCACAAGCAGTTCATGATTGTCTCGAATTCTTTTAAGAAAATCGGATTGTAAGCATTCCTTTAAGGTTTTATCTTTTAAATTTGTATCGGAAAAGGGAGCAAAAGGACAAGGTTCAACATCTCCTTCGGGACTTATGTGAATAAATCCGCGTCCTGAAGCTATGCACCCTCCAAAGTATTGCTCATCGCCCGGAAAAGCAATGAAAGATGCTGGTAAGGTGTCCCTCATCACATCCAAGCGCTGTATTAATAAGTGCTTTTGATGGTCGTTCAGAATCAGATACTCTGTTCCGGCTTCTACCGGAACATATTCAACAAAGAAGAACAATTTGCAGCCATCTTTGATTAAATCCTGAATAAAATGCTGATTTGTTACTGTTTCCAGATTGCTTGAGTTTACAGTGATAGAGCAACCGTAAAATATCCGGCTTTTGTACAGATTTCTAAATAGGCTTCTAATTTTATTGTAAACTCCTATCCCTCTTCTGCTGTCGGTGTCAGCTTCCAATCCTTCGATACTGATTATTGGGACCGCATTCCTTAAAGATTTAAAACTTTCTGTCAAGTCGTCATCGAGCATAAGGCCATTGGTGAAGATAGGGAAAATTACATCGCTATATGTTTTTGCAATATCCATAATTTCATACTTTCGCACCAGAGGCTCGCCACCAGCTAGTAGAATAATAGATATTCCCAATTCACTAGCCTCTCCTACAAGGCTTTTAAGCCTTTTAAAGTCTGTTTCGGCTGAATGCTTTTTATGCTGTGCATTGGCATAACAGCCTGCACAGTTCAAATTGCATTGATGAGTAATACTGGCAATCATAAAAGCAGGGATATGCAATCCTTGTGTTTCGTTTAGCTGCCGCCTTTGAGCGGCTTTCTTCTGCGCCTTGATCGTCTTAACCAGGAAAGCAGCTTGAGACGGACTTTTTAAATTATCTTTCAGAATGTTTTCTAATAGCTTACGAATGGATTGCTCCATTTTAGCATTTAAATTTAAAGCATCCATAGACCCCATTTTTTTACCTCACTATTTATATTCTTGTGTGGTTATGCGCTCTTTAATAGTTCTTCGATTTGGTCTTTTAACTTAGTAGGAGAAGTGGTTGGAGAAAATCGTGCCACAATATTTCCTTTTTCATCTATCAGAAACTTGGTGAAATTCCATTTGATTGACTTTCCCAATATGCCTGGTGATTTTTCTTGTAAAAACTTATACAGTGGGTGTGCTGTAGGACCATTAACGTCTATTTTTGCCATCACAGGAAAAGTGACTCCAAAGTTTAGTGTGCAAAAGTTTCCGATTTCTTTGTTAGTCCCGGGTTCCTGGTGCCCAAACTGATTGCATGGAAATGCTAGGATATCGAATTTCTGTTCTCCGTACTGGCTGTAAAGCTCCTGAAGTTCGTTGTATTGTGGTGCAAACCCACATTTAGAAGCCGTATTTACAATTAAAAGAACTTTACCTTTATACCTAGCCATGGGTATTTCCTCTCCAGAGGCAGAGGAAATAGAAAAATCATAAATATTCATAACGTTTAGCACTCCTTTATATTAATTTTATAAAATTTAATATTATACAATTAATATAACGATGTTTTAGGCTAATGTCAATATTTTAGTTTAAAAAATGCTATTTACAGCGGTTTATTTTTTTTGTAAGATCTTTTAAGGTTTCCCGGAGAAAAATTCCTTCATGGGGAGAAAGAGTCACACTGCACGCAACTTTGAGAGGTATTTCCTTAGCGGATTCCTTTAAGCTTTCACCCTTGGGGGTGAGGCTCACAATAAGGCTTCTCTCATCTTCTGCGCCTCTGTTCCTCTTTACTAGGCCCATGCCTTCCAGCTTTTTCAATAAGGGTGTCAAGGTACCGGAGTCAAGGTATAACCGCTCTCCTAAATCTTTAGCAGAGATAGAAGAGGTTTCCCATAACACAAGCATTGTAATATATTGTGTATATGTCAAACCTAGCTTCTCAAGATGCGGACGGTAAAGCTTGATAATCTCCCGGGAACATGCATATACGGCAAAGCAAAGCTGATTATCCAGTTTTAATAAATCATCGTTGTTAATATTGAATGGGTCACCTGTATTCATTGATTTCATCCTTTACATTCTATTCTATAATTACTATTAAAATTATTGAATTTAGAGCATAATCAACATTTTTTATGCCAATAGTGATTAAAGCATTACAATTAAATTTCACAAAGTTTAATTAATATATTCAGTTGGTGATGTCAATATGATAGGTTAGCAGGCATAGCAGAGGCCGGATGAGGTAATAATATCCCAGCTATGAAAACAATTAATAAATATCCTTTACTGTAAAAAAAAGAGTATTGTATTACAATTATATAAAATTGAATCTAAAAAACGTTTATAATGAATATTGGTTAAAAGTATTATACCGCCATACATTACGTCCTCCAGCCCCCCTAAAACGATCCCAAACTTAAAGCTTAAGCATACTGCATATCAGTATTATCTTTCCTTGGACTAGTTTATTGAGAGACGTTTTTATTCTTCGTACCGAAAATTTGAGGTGTTTTATATATTGAATATTTATTTATACTATTACATGTAATAGTTGACACAGTGACTACTATTACATATAATAGTAGTGTGTAGTATAAGTTAATAATATACTGTTGATAAATTATATATTTTGAGGGAGTGGCTATATGGAAAGAAAAATATGTTTGATAGGTAGTTTTGCAACCGATTGGATTAAATACAGCGACTATGAATATAAAAATGATTCTGAAGGGAATCTTTACATCAAACCAAAGGAAGATGCTGTTTTTTCAATGTATAACCCCTTTAATGTTGCTGAGGATATTATAATTGATTTCCTGAAAGTTGGCGATGCTTCAAGGCGTTATTATAAAAATAAGAGTCAGAAAGATTATGAGTACGTAAAAAAGCTGGTTCTGCTTTTTGTAAAAAAATACGGATTGTTGGGTCTAATCAGCGCGAGTACTTATAACCAGAATATCCTAGGGGACAAAGAAGTACTTATTATAGAGAAAAATTATATTGATAGAAAAGAAAAGACTATGGACTCCGAAGCTTATATAAAACTATTTACTCCTTTTGCTGAGAGTGATGACTTGAGAATGAGATACTATAAAAACAGTATTGACTTGGTTAAGGCGGAGGATTCACCTAAATTTTACGGCAAAAGGCCGCTCGTTATGGATTTGATTTTCTCAAAATTCTATACCGAAAGGTTAGAGTGGATTATGAAATTTGCACGAATGCTTTCGGAGCATTTCAGTCAGCTTTTGGTTTACAGGGCCTCTGCCGACCACCTTACAGAGCAGGTAACCATTCTTGCTAACACATTCAAAGCCAACAAAATAGGGTTTACTATCAATCAATTAGACAAAACCATTATTTCTTGGGATTTTGATTCGCTAAAAACCGCAATAGAGACTATATATGCATTTGCGGTAACCGATGAAAATATATTATTAAGCCGCTGTGAGCACTGTGAAGATTTTTATATAGCTTTGTCAAATAGGGAGAAATACTGCAGTCCCGTCTGTAGAAACAGGTCAAATGTTCAGAAAAGCAGGCGCAGAAGAAGCGAGACAGAAGAGCAGCAGGAAGGGTGATTAAAAGATGAAAATTTTAATATTAAACGGAAACCCAAAAGCGGAATACGAAGAATTTGATTTATATTTAAAGGACCTTCAAAGTTTATTCGAAAGCAAAAATCACAAGACAAAGCTTATAATGTTGCGAAACTTGCAACTGCATGATTGCATCGGGTGCTATGCATGCTGGCTGAAAACACCGGGTATATGTTTCTTTGATGATGGTATAGATGAGATTTTGAAGGAATACCTAGCAGCAGACATTGTGATTTCTGCTTCACCTGTAATTATGAATTTTATCAGTGCTTTGTTAAAGCGTGTAAATGATAGAATGCTGCCGGTTATGCATCCGTTCTTAAAACTAAACGAAGACCGCATGGGGCATTTTCTCCGCTACAGTCATTACCCAAAAACAGTGTTGCTTTTAGACAGACCGGAGGGCTCAAATCTTATTGATATGGTTTATAAGAATTCACAAAGGGGTGCGCCTAAAATACTGAACACAAAGCAAAGTATGGAGGAGATATGCAATGAAGTTATTAATTATTAATGGCTCACCAAAACCGGGAAAAAATAATACGGCAGTTTTACTAAAGAGATTCATTGAGGGTTTCAAAGGAACCAAAGGTAATGAAGTTGAGATATTCCGTATGAATAATGAACAAGCATATAAGGAGGCTGCAATACGCTTTGAAACAGCAGAAGCTGTACTGTTAGCCTTCCCGCTTTACAGTTACGCAATGCCCGCAGGAGTAAAAACCTTTATCGAAGAGCTGGAACCGCTTTTGGGAAAGTGTCATGGTAAGAAGGTAGGTTTCCTTGTTCAATATGGATTTATAGAGGCTGTGCATGCTCGTGCGCTTGAAACGTATCTCGAATATATATCAGGCATGCTATGCTGTGACTATCTTGGCACCATTATAAAGGGTGGGTGCGATGGATTGACAAAAAGCGAAAAGGGAAATAGGAAAATACGCATGGGTGCTTATGAAATAGGAAAAACCTTTGGAGCAACCGGTTGTTTCAATAAAAAACAGCTGGATGATTACTCAGCTCCTGAGGTACAGAAAAAGCAAAATAGTTTTTTACTTAGCATTATAATAAAAATAATAAATAAAGTTTACTGGGAAAAAGCTTTTAAAAAGAACGGTGTTACCTACGAAGGCAGTTTTGCAAAACCCTATGGGAAATAGGAAGAATTCAGTTGCTCAGGAGAGGTAAAATACGATGCTGCTTAAATAAAAAGGAAAGGGGGAATTGCTTCATGAAGAACCAGGACAAAAAAGAAATGCTGGCCGCATATAAGGAACGCAAAGTAATAGGCGGTATCTGTGCAATCAAAAACACTATAAATGGAAAAATGCTTTTATCAGCTGTTGCTGATTTACAGGGATATAAAAATCGCTTTAAATTTTCACAGTCAACTGGCGGATGTATAGACTTAAGATTAAAGTCGGATTGGGAGAAGTTTGGCAGAGATTCCTTTGTTTTTGAGGTATTAGAGGAGCTGGAAAAAAAGGAAGCACAAACATCGAAGGAATTTAACGATGATATAAAAACACTTAAAGATATTTGGCTTGAGAAGATTGACTCCGACAAACTATATTGAGATGAATGCCAAGGGGATGGTTCTGGTGACATAATAAGAAGGTATGTCATTAATAACCTTCCCCTTGACACCCCTTTATTGCCTCAACATATATAGTTTGCATAACCAACCAATTCCAAGAAACCTTTTCCACGTACAGGCATTATCTTATTGTCCTTTTGTACTTCATTTCCCACTACAGAGCATGCGCCTTCCCATATGGCTTTCAGCGGACCTATTATAGGCATTTCCTGTTCGGGGAACACTGCTGACACGTTTATTTTTAGACCAAATTCAGGTATTATTATACTCCATTCCAACGGGTATATAGCATTTGAACGGCGGCTTTGCCAGGGATTTGAGGGTTTCAAGGTTAAGTTCCTTGTAAACTTTAGTTTGCCATCCGGTTCTATTAAATTAGCCATTGGTGAAAAGGTATTTCCAGTTTCTATGGAACGAAATTCATTTATGAGCAGCTCTCTTCCATCTTCCAGCTGCAATCCAAACCAATTCCAACCTGTTTTGGTAAGCAAGTTCCCGGTATACCCCCACTGGTGGTCAAACCATCCTTCGCCAGTAACATATTCTGTTGATACACCTTTTTTAACATATCCTTTTACTTCATTACGGGTAAATGAGTAGTAGTATAACTGATCCGGCTTGCCATTTCCTCCGATAAGCGACACCGGCTTTTGAGGCTTAAATTTGAGGTTTGCTTCTATCCCATCACCAGTAACAATTACGTCAAACTGCCCATCCTTACTATTTTTAAAAGACATTGATGAATCGCCATATAAAAGCCTGACAGGATTTTCTTCTATGGACGCATGCGGTAGCCATTGGTGAGGTGAGGGAAGTTTGCCTTGAATAAGGGAGCCATATAATTTTAATACATCTTTATCATGAGGACACTGGAGTAAGTATAGGGGTAAATTGATTAACAACATGTTTTTGGTAAGCCTTGTATCAATCAATGAAAAATTCTGACTAGTGTAGTTTGTTAAGTCAATTAAAGAAAAAATCAAATAGTGCCCTTTTAATATCGGAAGCTCACCTGCTTGGTAAAATGCAGACATAACTGCATATTTTCCACCCTGATCTCCATTAATAAAAGCAAATTGATACCACCATTCTATGTCGGTCACCGAATGTGGTCCAATATCTTTTGGAAGACATATTCCTCTATGAGTATTAACGTTATTGTAATCGGTCATAAGTATTCCCATATACAAAAATGATTCTAATATAAAGTATGAAAAAATTATATTCAGGTTACAAATCCACCAGTTGACCACATTTTAATTAGTAGACATAAATAATAGTCCAAACAGCTTTAGTGTATACTTTGACCAGAGTAAGGCTATTTCTATGGATTTTGTTAAGGGAATTGCTTTTTGCATAGTTATTCAGATTGAAGGAACAACACATCTTCTTATAAGTCACAAAATGAATATTCGCTTTAAAGATATTTGTGAAAAGATATAGAAGTACCATTAGATGTTATAATTTTTGTTAACAATTTGTGTTTTTAGTGATACACTTAAGTTACATTCATAACATATTTAGGAAACATCTCTGAAGCTATTTTGCTGGATATCAATAGATAGGGTTAGTGATAAAGGAGCCATATATTCAGTGGAAATAGAGGCAAAGAAGATGATTGGGAACCTAATAGAATAGTGGATAATAATTATATGGTATAGTGCAAAACAAGTGTTGATTTAGAATCAAACGGAACTTTACAAAGCAGGGGAGTATTTTAAAATTCAGGAGCGTGGAACGTTGTGAGTACAAAAAGAATATTAAAATTAGCTGGCCTAAATATTGGGATAGCTATATTAAATATAGCATTATTCTCTCCCGGATTATTAAATATCCGAATGGGGGGATCGGATGCTTTAAGCACTGCAATAGGCGGTACAGCTATAATTATGAGCTTTGTAGTGTTTATTTACGGGAACTACAAACTGATTTCTCAAAAAGATAGGACAATTCAAATAATTGATATAAAAAGCCCTGAAGATTGCAGCCTTGCGCTTAAACAAGCCTATGGCAAAAAAACTTTTGATAACGACATTTCTATCATTTTAGAACAGGTTGAGAGGCTCCAGAAAAAGAAGGAGAAAATAAGGGCTATCCTCCTGCAAAAGTTTAACATTATTGATACGGGCTATGAAAGGTTTAATAGCACTATTTTCGATGTCGAATATGTTTTTTACACTAATATCAAAAGTATTTTGAATAAGATAAATGTTTTTGACGAGGAGGATTACGAAAGTATACGTAAGGATGATGCAGAAAAAAAGTTTTCCGCAAAGTTTATCGCTTCAAAATTGAGCATATATAACGAATACATCTCCTTTGTTAAAGAGGCTATAGAGGATAACGAAGAAATAATACTTAAGCTAGACGCACTTTTGCTCGAAATATCTAAGTTTAACAGCCTGGAAGCCGGCGAAGTTGACAATATGAATGAAATCAAAGAACTGGATGAATTGATTAGAAAGTCTAAGTATTATAAGTAGCACACATTATGCTGTTTTTTAAAATATAGTGGGTTTGAGTAAATGATTTATACTTTAAAATTTTGTAAAGGTGGTATTGGTTTATGGGAGAAAACAATAAAGTGTTAAAAGCCTTAGGGATTTTGGTTGGAATATCGGTATTAGTATTTGGTCTTATTTATGGGGGCATTACTCTAACTAAAAACATAGGGAAAAGTAAAAAAGTAGTAACGGCTGAAAATGCAACAGAGACCTTAAATGAGCTTTATAAAGACATAACAGTCAATATAGTTCCGGCAAGAAAGGAACAAGTTAATATCGAACCGGCTAGTGTCAAGGATTCCTTACCGGACATATCAAAATATCCGCCACAGGTAGATAACACTACAAACAAATTTATTGAAATCTTTTCTTCAACTGAAAAAGCTGGAACCAGTAAAGACGGTTGGCTGGTTGATACAGGCAAGGCTTTCAATAAAGCTAATATAAAAGTAAACGGGGAGAATGTTTCGGTCAGAATAAGGGGTATTGCCTCCGGGCAAGGAATGGATTATATCGTTTCAGGCAAATACCTGCCCGATGCTTTTACTCCTTCAAACGAGCTTTGGGGAGCGATGATGGAGGCGAAAGGTGCCAATATATCGCTGGTGGAAAAAAAGCTTACGGGCAATATAGCCGGCATTCTTATATCTAAAAGCAAATACAATGAGCTGATTAAAAAGTATGGGGCAATAAACTTAAAAACCATCACAGAAGCGGTTGCGGGAAATGAAATGGCTATGGGTTATACCAACCCTTTTGCAAGTTCAACCGGTCTGAATTTCCTGCTTTCAACGTTAGGTACATTTGACAGTAAGGATCTTCTAAGCGAAAAAGCTGTTCAAGGTTTTGAGAAATTCCAAACAAACATTCCTTTTGTGGCATATACCACATTGCAAATGAGAGAATCGGCACAATCGGGTGTGCTTGACGGATTCATAATGGAATACCAGACATTTGAAAATACTCCAGAATTAAAAGCCGATTATATATTTACTCCCTTCGGTGTAAGACATGACAGTCCTATTTATGCCATCGGAAGCTTGTCGGCAGAGAAAAAAGAAATATTGAATAAATTCATCCAATTCAGCAAATCAGCAGAGTATCAGAAGCTTGCCTCTGACTATGGATTTAACAAGTTTGATAATTATTCTCCCGAGATAGGGGAGGTTAGAGGTGATGTAATCTCACAGGCACAGAAACTTTGGAAAGAAAAGAAGGATGCCAACAATGACATATCAGCAGTTTTTGTAGCTGACGTATCCGGTAGTATGGACGGAGTCCCACTGAACAAGCTGAAGCAATCTCTTCTAAGCGGAGCTCAATACATCAGAAAGGATACTTCCATTGGGCTTGTATCATTTTCCACTGATGTAAACATTAATCTTCCAATAGCTAAATTTGATTTAAATCAGAGATCTTTATTTACTGGTGCGGTAAAGGATTTAAAGGCAAATGGAAGTACAGCCATGTTCGATGCGATTATTGTAGGGTCTAAAATGCTCATAGAAGAAAAAGCTAAAAATCCCAATGCTAAATTAATGCTTTTTGTATTAAGTGATGGGGAAACAAATTACGGACACTCTTTAAATGATGTGCGTGATATGCTCCAAACTTTCAAAATCCCCATTTACACTATTGGCTATAATGCAAATATAAAAGCACTGCAAAGTTTATCTGATATAAATGAAGCAGCAAGCATTAACGCTGACTCGGAGGATGTTGTATATAAACTGGGAAGTTTATTTAATGCACAAATGTAGTAATTGTGAACCTAGGGCAATCTAAATAATGATAAGCTTATTGATAGCATTAGTTAGAAAATATTAGAATATTTAAGGGGAGAGAATCATGGAAGGGAACAAAATTATTTATGAATCAATTGATGAATATATTTCAAAATTTCCTCCTGACATTCAGCAAATACTTAATACGCTAAGAAAAGTTATAAAAGAGGCTGCACCAGATGCAGAGGAAAAGATAAGTTATCAAATGCCTACCTTTGCGTTGCATGGAAATCTGGTGCATTTTGCAGCCTTTAAAAATCATATAGGGTTTTATCCAGCTCCTAGTGGAATTAGTGCATTTAAAAATGAATTATCGCAATATAAAGGAGCAAAAGGGTCAGTGCAATTTCCTTTAGAAAAGCCAATACCTTATGAATTAGTTAGTAAGATAGTTAAATTTAGAGTTGCTGAGAATATAAAACAAGCAGAAGGAAAATTGAAAAAGGTTTAGGTCAGGGAACCTACCCTATATCTGAACCTGGTTTGCTTCAATTAAGAAAGACAGAAAAAATTGTGGAACCGTAGTATTGCAAGGTTTTAATGGGATTTGTAGTACTGCGGTTTTTTATATAGTTTAAGTATGAAACAAAAAAGTATTTCACTAGTACTTAATATTTGTTGTTGTTGGAACTTTTATGTTAAAATTAATGTACTGTTTAGCTTTTAAATGGAAAGTATATAAATTGCGATAATGATATTACAAGGAAAAATTTGATTATCGCAATATAACTTAAGGTAACAAATTACAAAAAAGATTTAGGGAGAACTTCGTTGTAGATTCTTTTTTGCAATTTATATAGTTAATGATTTTAAATATACTTTTTATTATATATTTATTATATAAATAAAAAACTTAGCAGTTAGAAATATCCCTTAGTCGTATTTTGCACTAGCCCTTAAGTAGTACTTAACGGGCGAACATATTGTGTAGAACAGCGATTCCAGATATATTGGCGAAATTGGAGTGGTTATACTTGAGTAATACTAGAGATATTAGCATTATTAATATAGCTTCGATAGATATATATAAAGAAATATTTGCAGCGCCTAAAGAGAGACGAGGCTTTTTTTCTACTGCAGAAAAGTTTATACTTCCAGTATTTTTTTATAGAATAATAGGTGTAGAACAAACTAATGAAGATGAATATTACAACATTATATATAATCTAGACCTACAACTTCAGAAATACGGTACACTGTATAAAAGAATAGATTTCAGATTGGATGTTAGCGTTCCAACTAACACAATAGAAAGAATAAATACCATTTGGAATGAGATAAAAGGGGATTCGAACCTTCGAGCCCCATATATAAGCGCTAACCTCTTCGGGGCGGGGATTCTGAGGACTACAAAGGATTCGGCAAAGGATACACTGGTAAAAAACTCTTTTCAAAAGTGTTTGGAGATATTCATTTCGCTACAGAAACAAGCTAAGAACCCAAGTATAACTAAAAACTTTTGTATAAAAATATTATACTGGTTTGAAAAATATGCTGCTCAGCTTCTACAAGATTACAGTTTCGGGGGCCATAATCCTAAACTCCTGTTTTATGGAGATATAAAGCGGGATGAAATCTTTTTTCTTATTTTCCTGTCAGGAATGGGATTTGATATCCTCTACTTTAATCCTTCTTCTGATGGCGGATTTGATGGAATTGACCCTGAATTTAAGTATAGCACTAAGCTGGAGTTCGATAAAAAATGTCCACTGCAGCCTTTTCCAGCTTCAGAAAGAATTGCATTTGTAGAAACTATTGCACTTCAGGCAGAAAAGAGCGTTGGAACTATACTTGCCGACAATATAAGCTTTCTTAAACCGTGGCAGTTTGAAGACTATGATGTGAAGTCTGTTACTTTAAAGACCACATACGATGAGTTAATGGAATTTTGGAGCCGTGAAGCAAGATATAGAGATGGTTTTAAAGTTTATAACAATACAGTATATATACCAAACATTTTTGCTAAAGTGAATGGTATAAACACCAGTTTACAAACTTATTGGTCAAATTTTTTAAAGCTTTTGAAGGAAAAAGATGAGTTTGTCTTCGTAATAGATAAATTACCATTTTCACAGCCTATGCCAAAGTCTTTAGACTACAGGTTGTTGATGGATAAACACGGCCTGTATGAAGGACATAAGGTCAAAGATTGTAAGGACTATACATTATCTTACCTAAAACCTTCTATCCAGGATGTTATAATTGCCAAGGTAAATGAACTTATCCAAAATGAGTATTTTAACTTCAAGATTGATGTCAATATTAAAACAAAAGTATTATCAACTATATTAAATATCGACAAAGACATACTAAAACTGGTTCAGAGATTTGACTATCCGTTTCTGGTGCCTAAAATTTTAATATATCACAATACCGATACTCCTTTTAGTGTTGAAGACTATATAACATTGGCTTTTTTGGACTCCATGGGCTTTGACATAGTTATCTTTACACCCTCCGGTTATAGTAATATAGAAAACGGATTGAAAAAGAATCTGTTTGACGTGCATAATTTGGAGCAGCTGAAATTTGATTTGGACCTCCCCAAGGAGATAAAGCGTGAAATAAAGAGAAAAAAGGAAGGTACTCAGAATAACTTGATAGGCAAGTTAAAAACATGGTTGAAATAATTATATTTCATGGAATATATTTCTTTATCGGATTAGCGAATTATAGTATAATATGTAAGTGAACGAATAATATTATAGTGACGGTAGCTTTATAGATAGTTTAGGTTGAAAGTGATTTTTTCCAGATAGGAAATCACCACTTACCACAGGTGTTTCCTATCTGGAAATCACTAAGTTCAACCTAAACTATCTGTAGCGAAAGCTAAACAAAAATTATATAAAACGAGGGGAGTTTTATTATGCCGATTAGTTTACAGAAGGGCCAAAAAGTAGATTTGACAAAGGGAAATCCAGGGCTGTCCAAAATTGTTGTTGGACTAGGATGGGACACTAATAGATATGACGGCAGACATCCATTTGATTTGGATGCAACTGTTTTTATGCTGAATGAATCTGGAAAAGTAAATACAGATAATGACTTTATTTTTTATAACAATCCGAAGGATGCAGCCGGTTCAGTAGTGCATGTAGGAGATAATTTGACTGGTGAAGGCGATGGTGATGATGAGCAGGTAAAGGTTGATTTGAAGAAAGTGCCTGCTAATATCTCAAAAATTGCATTTACAGTTACTATACATGAGGCTGCTGCAAGAGCACAAAATTTTGGACAAATTTCTAATGCTTACATAAGGATATTTAATGAACAAACAAAAGAAGAGTTAATTGTATACGATCTTGATGAGGATTTCTCAATTGAAACAGCTGTAATTGTAGGAGAGCTTTACAGGCACGGAAGTGAGTGGAAATTCAGTGCTGTTGGAAGCGGATTCCAAGGTGGATTGGAAGCACTATGCAAAAATTTTGGAGTAGATGTATAAATCCCTCATAAAACAATCAGAAAAGTAAGGCATTTAAAATAAGAAAAGTCAAGGAGGGTTTCAATGGCAATTAATCTTCAAAAAGGTCAAAAGGTTGATTTAACTAAAGGAAATGCCGGATTATCAAAAATAATGGTAGGACTTGGCTGGGACCCTGTTAAACGTGGTTTCTTCAGTTTTGCAAAAGACTTTGATTGTGATGCGTCAGTGCTTATGCTTAATTCAAGTGACAGGCTTGTAAACAATGATAGTGTCATATATTTTGGCAGCTTGAAAAGCAAGTGCGGAAGCGTAGTTCACTCCGGAGACAACCGTACAGGTGACGGTGAGGGCGATGATGAGAAAATTTTTATAGAGTTGGATAAAATTCCGCCTCACATCTGCAAATTGGTTTTTGTTGTCAACATATATGATTGTGTAGACAGGAAGCAGGATTTTGGCCTGATAAAAAACGCTTACATAAGAGTGTTGAATATGGCAAACAAACAAGAGTTGGTAAGGTTTGTGCTGTCTGAAAGTTATGCCGGTAAAACAACTCTTGTTACTGGTGAAATATATAGACACGAAAATGAATGGAAGTTTGGCGCAATCGGTGAAGGGACAAGTGAAACATCCCTAAGAGAAATTATTTCTAGATATTCTCAAAGATAATATTTGTTAATAACCTCCTTACAGGCTAGTCTTAAATTCACTTCTCATTGAGGGAAGGTATTATAAGATATTGCTTAAGATGAAGGCAGAGAGCGTAAATAATTATGCTGGTTTGTAGGATATTTTGCTCTATAAAAATCCACCATATGTTTTGAATTACATGTGGTGGATTTCTTTATACTCTCATATACTGCTTTTACTCAGGAACTAAAATCTGACATAGCTAAAGTTATAATAAATCCAAAAAAAACTCTTAGAGTGAGAGCAAATGCAATTCTTCATTTTAAAAGGTACCATCTTTGTATGAAAGGGTATAATAAATCAGCAGAAGCAGACCCTAAAAGAGGTTGGGTTGATAGAGAAAGTAGATAACTAAAAATATCGTGTACTATGAGTCTTGTTTTATGCAAAATAAAACGACGGATACAAAAATATAGAAGAAAAGGGGATACGATGACAGCGAGAAAAGAAATAATGGAAACAGGATGGAACCTAGACAACAGCTATGCCCGCCTGCCGAAATCATTTTTTACCATTCTCGACCCAACTCCTGTACGCTCACCGAAGTTAATTATCCTTAATGATTCCTTGGCTACATCCTTGGGATTGAACGCACAGGCGCTGCAAAGCGATGACGGTGTAGCGGTATTTGCCGGCAACCAGATTCCCGAAGGTGCTTTGCCTCTTACTCAAGCTTATGCAGGGCATCAATTCGGGCATTTCACTATGTTAGGGGACGGTAGGGCTATTTTGCTTGGGGAACAGATTACTCCTAAAGGTGAGCGATTCGATATTCAGCTCAAGGGTTCGGGTAGGACGCCATACTCACGCCGGGGAGATGGTCGAGCGGCACTTGGACCGATGCTGCGCGAATACATCATCAGCGAAGCAATGTATGCCCTTGGTATTCCTACCACCCGCAGCCTGGCGGTAGTGACAACCGGTGAATCAGTATTCCGGGAAACCGAGCTACCCGGCGCAATTCTGACCCGCGTAGCTGCCAGTCACCTGCGCGTAGGTACCTTTGAATATGCTTCGGAATGGCGAACTGGTGACGAGCTCCGTAAGCTGGCTGATTACACATTGCAAAGACATTTTCCGGAAGTTGGTGCTGATGAGAACCGCTATCTCTCCCTACTTCGGGAAGTAATCAAGCGTCAGGCCGTGCTGATTGCCAAATGGCAGCTGGTTGGTTTCATTCACGGTGTGATGAACACCGACAACATGGCCCTTAGTGGAGAAACCATTGATTATGGCCCCTGCGCCTTCATGAATGAATATGACCCGGCAACGGTATTCAGTTCTATTGACACTCAGGGCCGCTATGCTTATGGCAATCAGCCGCATATTGCCGCGTGGAACCTCGCGAGATTTGCAGAAACACTATTGCCGCTGCTGCATGGCGACCAGACACAGGCTATCAAACTGGCCCAGGATGCAATTTCAGATTTTGACGAGCTATATCACCGTAATTGGATAGCGGGAATGAGAGCAAAACTGGGAATATTTAATGAAGAGCCGGAGGATGAATCCCTTATTAAAGACCTCCTCAGTATAATGCACAAGTATCGTGCAGACTACACCAATACCTTCCGTGCACTAACCTTTGATAAGCAGTCGGATATGACCCTGTTTGGTACCACTGAATTTGCTCAGTGGAATGAGCGGTGGCAGGCGAGACTGGGTAGGCAGCAGGAGTCAAAAGCCTCCTCACAGCAGTTAATGAGCAACAACAATCCGGCACTAATCCCTCGCAACCACCGAGTAGAAGAGGCACTGGAAGCTGCGGTGAAGCAAGGGGACTACAGCGTGATGGAGCGGCTTCTGGATGTTCTTTCGAAGCCATACGCCCACTCTCCCGAACAGGATGATTACACCACGTTGCCTGCACCATCAACCTGTCGTTACCGGACCTTTTGCGGTACCTGATATAGGGGCATTGAAACAACAGCAGCTGATATTAAGTTAAAATTAAAGTAGCTATTATGTGAAAAAGAGCATAATTGATCTTTTTAGTACCATAAAAGTGTAAGTGTTAACCATTTATAATGGCTTAAACATTTACACTTATTTTTTCTATTCCCTATAATTTGTTTTTCTTGTGTGATTAAGACGTATTGGTGAAGGCTGACAAAACATCCTATTGTCATAAAATGGATACTAATGTAAAATAGTTTTATATTGGGTGTTATTTTTTAGGATACAAGTTGTTTAACCTGAGAGTACAGTTAGTGAGCAGTTGATATGCAGAGTATAGGGAAGCTGGTGCATGTTTATGTGGATGGCGGGGGTTGCATGAGGGATAATAGAAAAGTTACTCAAATAGCCCTGTTTATAATTCTAACGGTTATCACATTAGTGTATTTTAAAGTAATTACAGATACAAATAATAAAAAGTTTTACACTGCCGAATTAGGTTATATAGACCTTTCAAATGAGGATATTAATAAAAATATTATTTTTTTATCCGGTGAATGGGAATTTTACCCTAAAGAATTTAAGTTAAGTGGCTTTGACAAACAATCCTATATACAAGTACCCAAGCCTTGGAATGATTATTTATACAATGATTTAAATCTTGGACATTACAGTTATGGCACATACAGACTTAAAATCAAAGTTCCTCAAAAGGGATTATACTGTTTCAGGATTATCACTATATCCAGTGCATATAAATTTTTTGTAAACGGTAAAGAGCTATATGCAAATGGGCTTGTTGGCACATCTGCCAAAAATGAGGTTGCTTGCTGGAAGGAAGGAATCATACCTTTTTATACCGAATCGGAAGATGTAGAAATAGTTATACAAGTCTCCAACTTCCATTATTCCAGGGGAGGAATTACAAGAAGTATCATTCTGGGTGATCCCCAAGCAATAAACAATAGTGCTTCAGGGGATATAATCAAAAGTGGGATAATGATTGGTATATTTGCAGGTATTGGTTTTTATCTGTTACTTTTATACCGTATAAGGGAGAGAAAATATACATATTTGTACCTAGGCTTATTTTGTATCTCATCTGTAATTTTAGAGGCTGTTCTAAACTGTAACTTCATATACGGGTTATTTAATGATATTCCGTTTGACCTGATATCAAAATTGGAATTTTCAAGTTTTATATGTCAGCTTATAGCGTTACAATGGTTTATTAAGTCAACTTACCCAAAGGAATATAATGATTCTTGGTTCAGGTTGATTAATATTATAAACTTTATTTATTTAAGCTTATCTGTTTTAACTCCAAATGATATAGTCAACTATAACGATATTATTTATATATCTATATTGATTGCAAACTACATAATGGGAACGTTAATGCTAATAAAGTCATTTCTAAAAAAGAAAAAATATTCACTGTTATTGTTGGTCGGTAGTTTTATGATGGTTTTTACAACTATTATTGATGTTCTATATGTTTATACCAGGTTTACCCAAAATAATTATACGTTTGGAATCCTGTTTTTTTTAGTATGCCAAATATATGTTATATCAGAGGAGGTGATAGACGCTTTTGAGAGCTCCAGTGAAGCGAAAAATATGGAAATTGCTTATTTACAAGCACAGATTGCACCCCATTTCTTTTTCAACACACTAAATAACATATATTGTTTAATGGATGAGTCGTTACCTAAAGCGAAGAATTTAATTTTGAGTTTTTGTGATTTTCTTAGAGTAAAACATAAATTTGATTATCGTAAAAATATTTTTTATTCATTGAAAGAAGAAATTGACTTAATAAAAGCATTTGTAGAAATAGAAAACGTAAGATGCAATGGATTCATTGACTTGATTATTGAGATAGAAGAAGAATATTTAACAACTTTAATTCCTCAGCTGATAATTCAGCCTATTATAGAAAACTCAATTAAGCATGGCCTAAAAACACGTCCAATAAAAATAACTGTAAGTGCAATAAGGAATATTAGCAGCCTAACTATAGCTGTATCGGATGACGGTGAGGGTATGGCAAAAAATATGACTGGTAAGGTGCTTGATGAAAAAAGATTTTCGTCTGGAGTAGGACTTAAAAATGTTAACTATAGATTGATGAAATGTTTTAAGACCAAGTTGAACATTGTGAGTGAACTGTCCCAAGGAACAAAAGTATATTTTGAAATTCCGATGGAGGTGTAGTGTGAAAGTCGTCGTTGTTGATAATGAAATTAATGCCCTTGACTATCTGGTAAAAATACTAAGTTCGTATGAAGATGTAGTTATTGAAAAAGCATTCGCAGACTCTGTTGAAGCCATGGTTTATCTTTTGAAAAATCCCTGTGAAATGCTTTTTTTGGATATCGAAATGCCAATTATCAACGGCATTTATTTAGCTGAACAGATTATTAGTTTATATCCTCAAACAAAAATTTGTTTTGTAACTGCATATAATGATTTTGCAGTAAAAGCGTTTGAAATAAATGCTGTTGACTATATATTAAAACCCTTCACCAAATCAAGAATATCCGATTGTATTAAAAAAATGGAAGGTTCAAAACCAAATGATTGTACTATAAATTCTCTAAGCAACAGTTTTAAGTATGAGCTAGAAATAATTTGCGGTTACAATGATGAAGAAGAAATAGTCCTCATAAATTACAATGAGATTATATACATCGGGATGGATGGCAGGAAGGTTCTTATACGTACAAAAAACAATAAATATGCAGGGAATAAGCCTCTAAATTTCTATGAAGAGAAGCTTAAAAAAAGTTCATTTTTCCGAGCCCATAAATCCTACATAGTCAATCTGCAAAAGATAGAGAAATTTTCCCCTAAAATTAGTTACAACTATGACTTGTATTTTAAAGATATACGTGATACTATCCCACTTAGCAGAAGTAAAGTGAAGGAATTAAAGGATTTTTTTGACTCATAAATTATTTGATTCAAGGAGGTAATATAATGGATAGCATGGTAAAAATTGCGCAATTAAAGCAGGGAGATATTTTATTATTTTCCACTTATGATGACTGGGAATCAAAATTGATATCCTTAATTACAAATTCGTCGGTAAGTCATTCTGCTATGAGTTATTTTGACTATAACCAAATCGTAGAAGAGACTCCGCCCTGTGCACAGATTAATCCTATAAAAGATAGAATAGCTGGCAGAACAATTACGGTTATGCGGCTCAATTCAAATGTTGGTGATATGACAAAAGTTCTTGACATAGCAAAGGATTGTGTTGATAAGCAAGAGCCCTATCCCGAGGTAAATTTAGCTTTAGTTGGAATTTACATATTATTTAAAAAATCAATGATAAGTGCTCCTCTCCAGAATTTGTTATGTACCTTGATGAAAATCGTCATTAATAAGCTAATAGAACTTATTGATTCAGGTATTTATAAGAATTCACATCCCATGGTGTGTTCACAGTTTGTATATCATTGCTATGAAAATGCCGGTGATAGCTATAAGCTTATTCTAAAGGATAAGGAGTATATAAATAGCTTGCTAAAAAGTGTAAGCCAATTTTTAGACGATAACATGATAGATATAAAGCCCAAGCTAATAAATAATTTTCATATGCAAAGCGAAGATAGCTCCTATAATTCCGTAGATTTACAAAAGTTATGTGAAGATATTTATAATGAATTAGCCAAAGAAGAAAGTAATAGTGACCATGTCTTGAGTGAAGAATTTGCAGTAACAATACACAAATTTTGTCTTGCTGTAAATAAATTTATCAGTGGGAAGGATACTGAAGCATCGCTGTTGCATAATGCTGAAAATTATTTGGTTACTAGTCCTGTTATTTCTATGATTGCAATGGAAGAGGCTTTTGTAACTCCCAAAGATTTGCTGAGTAATTGTGTGAATTTATATAAAGTTGGTATTTTGGACAACAACTCTACTATATGATTATCGAGGAAGTATGTTAAAGGCGAGTTGTAAGTTGCGATTTGCTCTATGAGAACAACCCGCCTTTAATAGATGTTATTTTTATAAAGAGTACGAATTTTGAATAGCACCCTATTAATTTGCAGCAAGTTCCTTTTGACTTTCTAAAGCTGAGAAAAGACCTTTGAAGAAGTGGTATACTTCTGTTGCTTTGTTATAAAAGAAATCTTCAACAGCTTGAAGTGCTTTTTCTAGCAATTTTGATATTTGGTCTATCAGATTTGTTACAAATGAAGTAAGAGTATCTAATATAGTTCCTGTAAAAAAGTCTAAAATACTATTAGTGGCATGAACAATTAATGGTTTGGATTCAGGATGTAATTTTGCTTGGTGTTTCATTTTTTCCACCAGTTTATCAATTTTTTCATCAGATTCTGCCTTAGCTTTATCTCTGATTTCATTCATTTTTCTATCAAACTCATCATCATCACTATCTTTGAGGTACTTATCTGTATTTTCTGTGATTTTCTTTTGTTGAGATTCATTAAACCCATTTATATCTGTTTGGAAATCATTTACTGCTACCTTTGTATCTTCCGGTAAGACATCATCTTTTATTTCCAATTTATAGGGAACAATAAACCGTCCTGATGAAGATTTATAATGGTCTCTCATATCATTCATTAATTTTTCAAAAACATCTTCTTTCATAATACTCATAATTCTTACCCTCTCTTTTTATAAATTATTTTGTCGGGCCCGACTTCTCTTAAATCATAGCATGATAGAGTTATAAAATGTTAGATATTGTATAAGAGGCAAATATTCTGATTGAATGGTTGAAAAACTTGTTGGTATGAGTTTTAAATCCATACTTGTTGATACATAGTTGGAAATTGGCATTTACCCGCGTCAACATTTTGACTCTAAAGAACTACTGGTTAAATTTTTACCCCTATAATGCTTTTAACCACAATTTCATAAAAAGGGTACATGTCCTCCAGTTTCATAATATGAGTTTGGATAAGCACACCATACATTAAAGCTATTAGCTGGCAAACCACCTCATTGTATTTGGCAGGCTTGATTTATGCGCGAAAATTTAAGGAAATCTTAAGGTTCTCTTAAGCAAAGCGAAAGCTTATTGTAATACCATAATACTACAGGAGGTTGATAATAATGCTTGAGTGTATAGATTTAGTCAAAAGGTATAAGGGCTACGATGCTGTGTCAGGATTGAGCTTTGCAGTGCATAAAGGGGAGGTTTTGGGCTTGCTAGGGCCAAACGGAGCGGGTAAAACCACGACCATAAAAATGATACTGGGATTAGCCACCGTAACCCGGGGAGAAGTCAGAATTACCAGTGGAGTACGAATTGGATATTCCCCCGAAACCCCATACTTTCATCCCTTTCTCACAGGCTTTGAGGTTATGATCTTTTTTTCAAAGCTTCAGGGGATGGATAGAAAGACGAGGGTAAGGCAGATAGAGGAAATTCTTGAGATGGTAGGGCTGCGGGAAGCTGGGGATAAAAAGGTGAAAGTCTATTCAAAGGGAATGCTGCAAAGGCTTGCGGTAGCTCAAGCACTGCTGGGAAAGCCGGATATTCTTATACTGGATGAACCTACATCGGGGCTTGATGCTCTAGGGAGGGTTGAAATGATAAGACTGATTAACCGCTTGAAAAGTGAAGGTAAGACTATAATTCTGAATTCTCATATATTAAGCGATGTACAAAAAGTGGCTGACAGGGCGGTAATAATCCAAAACGGAACTAAAGTAAAGGAAATAGATTTTAGGGATGAGCATACAAGTAAAGACTTGGAAAGTACATTTATAGAAGTATTGGGAGGTGCAGTAGATGACAGCATTGATTATAAATAGTTTTAGAGAGAAGATAAGAAACAAGACGCTTTATGTAACAGCTATAGTAGGTATGCTGGTAATGCTCATGCTTACTTGCACGGGGGGGCTTGAGATAAACGGACAGAAAATGATCAGCTTTAAGCAAATGGTACCTGTGGGAATAACGGTAATCAATCTTATCGGAAGTCTTCTTGCTGTTATGATATCTCTTAACACAATACCAAATGAATTTGAGCGGAAGACTACTCATCTGGTTCTGGTGAGAGGAATAAGGCCATGGCAGTACATGTTTGCATTAACTGTAGGAAACATTATCACTTCAATTCTGTGTGTGCTTATACTATTTGCTTCCTTCGCAGGGTTTTGCATATTCTGGGGGCAAGTGGGGCTGATTCCAAGAGCATTGGCAAGTATTATCATGCTAAGCCTCAACACGGCTGTGATAAGTGCTATAGTGAGTCTTTTCAGCATTAAGCTTCCGGCGTTTATAAACGGTATACTGGGTATTCTCATTTACTTTATGGGAGTTTTCCACAACATGCTTACTGTAGCAGCCGGTGCGGCCGATGGAGCGGGAGGGGTGGTAGTAAGGGGAGTTATGCACATAATCCCCGACTTCATAGCGGTACAAAATCAAGCCTCCAATTTTCTTGTAGGAAATCCTGTGGATATTTACCCTTTAGTGGTGCAGTTATTGTGTATATATTTTGTGTTGACCCTGACTTTTGTGACTTTCAGGAAAGAGGTGTAGAGTATGAAAGCGTTTAAAATTACCTATGGGTGTATAGGACTGCTGATAATATCACTGTGCCTGTATTTTGGGAGCAGAGGGCTGCCGGAAAAAAACAGGGAGCTGTATAATAGGGCATACAGTATTAGTAATGCTGTAGAGAGCAGAATATGGTCCGGATTCCACTTTAATCAGTACCCTGTGGCTGTGAGGAAAAGAAGTACCGAGTATGTTCTTCAGGGGAGAAAAGAAACAAAAAGGGAGGCCGTCCTCCCGGTAACTGCAGCAACTGCCTATAAGATGAAGGACGGGATGAATATACTTATACCCTGCAAGGAGGATATGGACTCCTTGGGGCAGATGGCAGAAGGACTGTCGGGAAGCGGAGATGAGCTTTTTACAGCACAGTTTGCGCTAGATAAGGAGGCGATGCCGGATAACCGCTACATAGCGATTCTATATCATGAGGGACTACATGCATTGCAGTTGGACAACTATTTTGAGCGAATGACTAATATACTTCCGAAGCATAAAGATGACATAGACTTTAATGGAATGCTAGGCGAAATAGACGGACAGACGGGAATTATGGACCTTTACAAAAAGGAAACCAAAACGCTGTACGGGATTATAAAAAGTAAGGATAAAGCTGAATTTAAAACAGGGATAAAAGAATACCTTGCCATAAGAAGTGAGAGGGAGAAAGCTGTGAAATCAAGGCTAGGTGCTAAAAAAGCTGAAGACTTCATCAGATATGAAAATTTCTATGAGCTTATGGAAGGGACGGCAAGGTATATGGAAATAAGGATTGCCGAAATCCTCAAGGATGAAAAGTTGTACGATGAATACCTGGATAGCTTGCAGGAATCGGGGACTGGCAGGGAGAAATACTACAGAAGCGGAATGGGTATCTGCCTTGTACTGGATAAGCTGAGCAGTGAGTGGAAGGACGATATATTCAGCAGGGCTGTTCCGTTATCGGAGGTACTAAATAAGCTTGCAGAGGTGTAGTAAGATGGGTAATACAATTTTGATTGCCGATGATGAGAAGGAAATAGTGGAGCTTTTGAGCCTCTATCTTGTAAAGGATGGTCATAGGGTGATCGAGGCCTTTGACGGGCTTGAGGCATGGGATAAGATAAATAGTATGCATATAGATTTGGCTGTTATTGACGTAATGATGCCGGGGATAGACGGCTATAACCTGGTAAGAAAAATTCGAGAGAAACATAATACGCCTGTAATAATACTGTCCGCAAGAAGTGATGATAGCGATAAAATACTGGGATTGGGGCTTGGTGCCGATGACTACATGGCAAAGCCCTTTAATCCTCTTGAGGTGGTAGCGAGGGTACAGGCTCAGCTAAGGAGATTTTACACCTTTAATAGTACCTCAAAGAAAGAGCACAAGGCAGAGACTATTGAAATAGGCAGGCTCAAGCTGGATAAAACAAGCTGTGCTGTGTACAAGGACGGACAGGAAGTCCAGCTTACATCAATAGAATACAAGGTTTTGGCTCTTTTAATGGAGCAGCCGGGCAGGGTGTATACAAAAAGCCAGATATTTGAGTACATCTGGGGTGAGTACTTTGATGGTGACGATAATACCGTTATGGTTCACATAAGCAAAATACGAGACAAGATAGAGGATGACCCAAAGGAGCCCAAGTACCTCAAAACAATACGGGGACTTGGGTACAGGTTTGAAAAGAAGGTGTAGACCTATGAAAACAAAGAAGATAATCAGGATGTTAATAAAGAATTACATCATATTTGTCATTTTGGTTGTTTTAATATGCGTAGCTTCCTTTGTGTTTATGGCAATTCAGATGGAGAAAAGTGTAAAGGAAGGACAGTTTCCTCGGATAGTTGCAGGGATGATTGTCAGAGAGGATTATGAGAGTATTGATTCCTCCCAGGTTGAGGAGATGGACGGATGGGTAGAAATATTGGACAGCGATAATAGGGTAATCCACGTCAAAGGTACGAAGAAAACCTCTACATACAAATACACCAGTGAGGATATATATGATATTGTAGGGTTCTATGGGAACTCTGCCTTCATATATACCGCTAAGGCGTTTAAAGCAAAGGATGGCAAATGGTACACTTGCCTCGTGGCTCTGCCTGGGGAGAAGGTGGATTTGCAGTTCAATCTGAAAAATGCTCCTTATTCGGTCAGCAAATTTTTAATTGATAATATCTTAAAAGCTGCGGTGCTTTTTCTTTTGCTGTTCCTGTTGAATATCTATCTTTACAGTCGCTGGACGGCAAAAAAAATCAGCAGCCCATTAAATAAAATAACCGAAGCAATTAATAAAATGAGCGGTGGAAATCCCACGGTACGAATGGATTTTAAAGCTGAATATGAATTTCTTCAGATAAGGGATGCTTTTAACTATATGGCTGATAAGCTGGAAAAGGCGGAAGTAGAAAAGAAGAGGCTGGAGGAGGGGAGAAAGAGGATGTTTGTAGACATATCTCATGATTTAAAAACCCCCATAACCACCATAAGCGGATATGCAAAGGCTTTATCGGAAGGAATAGTCACTGAGGAGGTTAAGAGGCAGAGGTATTTGAATACTATCTATGAAAAATCCGCTAGAGTGACGGAACTTATCAATAACCTTTTTGAACTGGGAAAAATGGAAACCACGCAACTCCAGTTAAATATGGAACGATTGGATTTTGTAGAATTCCTGAGGGGTATAGCTGCCGAGCACTACGAACAGATGGAAGAAAAGGGGATAGAGCTGGATTTCATGGTAGACAGTGAAAAGGTAATGTGTATCTTTGACAGGAAGGAAATGGGCAGAGTAATAGCAAACATACTAGGCAACGCTTTAGCCTATAATCCACCCGGGACAACATTAAGAATACAGTTGTTTGAGTACGAAAAGCACATAGAACTGGAAATTGCCGATAACGGTATAGGAATAGATGAAGGCATGAGGGATATGGTGTTTGAGCCATTTGTGCGGGTGGATTCTGCCAGGAAGAGCGATGGAGGTATAGGGCTTGGGCTGGCAATTGCAAGGAAAATCATAGAAGCCCACGAGGGTACAATAGGGCTGGATATAAACAAGGGTGATGACAAGACTGTGTTTATAATAAAAATCAATAAGTATAGATAACCAAACTTAAAAGTTGAAAATTACCACTGCTACGGAAACCCACTACGTCCATGGGGTACGGTTCTCGAGACATACAAAAATCGTGTCTGTCACGAGAATCCGTCCCCAAGGCCTTCGTTCAGACCTATATGATTGGTAATTTAGAATATTTAAGTTTGGTTATCCATAATACTTTATAATCATCTTGGGAGGAGAGCAGCTTTATGAGAATAAATATGAAGTATATGTTCGCTTTTTTTATTTTATTGATAACCGAGACTATTATTGCACTTTTCATACACGATACCATTATAAGGCCATACATTGGAGACGTCTTAGTAGTTATTTTAATGTACACATTTATAAGAGGGTTTATACAAAAATCAATAAAGTTCTTACCTGTGTATTTATTCTTATTTGCTTCAATTGTGGAATTAGCCCAATATTATCGCATTGTAGATATTTTAAATCTTCAAGACAATAAAATAATTTCAATAATAATTGGAACCTCATTTGATACAAAGGATATTTTGTGCTATCTAATAGCAACGGTGATTTTGATAATATGGGAGAAGATGGAGCGATCTGAGCGTTTGAGATAGCTCTATGTCGTGACGGCGGTTTTGTTGACAGCATAGCTAACATATTGGGTACTGCGATAGCGTATAATCCGCTAGGAGCAAGAGTGGGGATCCAGTTGCTTGAGTGTGGAAAGTATATAGAGTCATAAATAACTTCCACAGACTATATAAATTGCAAAAAAGAATCTACAACGAGGTTTTCCCTAAATCTTTTTTGCAATTTGTTACCTTAAGTTATATTGCGATAATTAAATTTTTCATTGTAATATCATTATCGCAATTTATATAGAATAAGAAAAGAACTGAGATTTAGCGTATTTATATGGTATAATATGATGGGCGTTCCACTGTTAGGTAGACGTTGTAATAAAATATTATATTTAAGGAGACAAAAGAATGAGAAAAATCATACTTGCACTAATCTTGGGCATTGCCTTCATTTTTAACTACTCAATAGCATTCGCAGCACAGCCTACAAATCAATTAAAGGAAGACAAAACAGCAAAAATTATAATTAATGGTACAGCCTTTAAAAATTCCAACGTTCTACTTTTGAAAAATGGGACTCCAATGCTATCTACAGATTATTTTACAGCACTTGGAATAGACTCTAAGAATCAAGTATGGGACAAAAGTAAAAAGAAGCTTACACTCTCAAAAGGAAATACTAAATTAACCATGGAATTAGACAGCTCTAATTGCATGTTAAATGGTAAAAAGTTCACAACAAATATTAAACCGTTTACTTACAAGGGTAAGACATATTTCCCGGCAGAACTGGTTGCAACAAGCTTTGGAAATAAGTTTATTCCGGATCCTGATACAAATACATATTTTATAAAGAACAATGCTGATTTTATAAAAAACAAACAGCTTTTGGACAAAGTGCTTACCTCTATGAATGGTGTTTCAAAAGTAAAAATAAGTGAACACGCAACATTTAATCTTAAGGGTACAGGTTTGCAATTGAATCTTGTAGCGCCAGCTACTGTCTTATCTGACAGGAAGGCTAAAGCTTTCAATGGTAACGTGAGTTACAAAATGATAACCAATGGTATTTCTAGTGAGAATAGCGTGCAAATGTGTCTTTACAATAATCAAATGTATATGAGGGTTGATAATGGGGAGTGGAGTACGCAGGCATTATCAGACGAGTCGGTTGCACTGCAGTTTGATTTTAAAGGCATACTTGGATATAATGACCTCATATGCTCAGCTCTTAATATTGTGAACGGTAAAAACAAAGATGAACTTATTTTAAAGGGTAACATTATAATGGGTAATTCAATACCATCATTCATGGCTGGGCAAGGTTTAGATAACAATAAAATAAGTCAAAAATCTATAGAGATAACCTTGAATAAAAATACAAACATTGTAAATAAGATAGTATTAAAGCAATCGGGTACTACAGTAATAGAGCAAGAAAATTATAATTTTTCAGTAGATTATGTGATTTCATATTCTGATTTTAATGGCAAATTTGAGGTAGTAATTCCTGATGAGCTTAAAGAATAAAGAGATTTAGGTTCAAAGTGATTTTATCCAGTTAGGCATTTATCACATATTATTGCCTAACTGGAAATCACTAAGGTTAACTTTGGTTATCTATATTGTACGGTTTTCCAGGGAACGTGCGTTTGTGGTATATGCAAACATATTTTGTTAAAGATATTCGACTCCCGGGTGTCGTACAAATACGCTAAAATAAAGCGACTTTTGCGTAAAAGTATATGTAAAAGGTAGCAAGATAGTTAATTTTAGAGTTGCTGAGAATATAAAGACAGCAGAAGACAATTTGAAAAAGAAGTCCTATATAAATTACAAAAAAGAATCTACAACGAAGTTCTCCCTAAATCTTTTTTGCAATTTGTTACCTTAAGTTATATTGCGATAATCAAATTTTCCCTTGTAATATCATTATCGCAATTTATATAATCCTATTAAAATTGCGGATGGTAATATATTGCATAATGGCTACCTAATTGTTAGTGGTAGCCACTTCGCTCTTCATTTTAAGCATATCAATAAAAGCTTCGAGTCTTGTCATATAACCGGCTTCACCAGTCATTTCATCAATAATGAGTGTCATAATCGGAATATCGTATTTATTCTGTACTTCGCTGAATGCACACTGTGCAATTATTTCCGGCATACAAGTAAAGGGGTATAAGTGGATAACCCCATCAAAGTTATTTTTAGCACTTAGAATAGAGCATCCTATGGTGTGGATCCCATGCCCACCTATATCATTAGTTTTCATATACTCTTTTCCTGCTTCATGGGGTTCCTTTTTGAACTTGATTGGAAGCAGCTTTCTTACAAAATGATCTGTAATCCAGTGACTTATGCTGAGATTATTTTGCACTTCGACACCCATGTTGCCCAACTTCTTTTCTAGCTGGAAATTTATATTAGGGTGTGTACTAACATACATTTCTCCAACTATGGATACTTTTACGGGTTTGTATTTCTTATCTACGGGTATCTGTCTTAATGACTTCTTAGTTAAGTTAATTATATCACTTATATTTTTATAACCATTTGCTTTTTGAGCCAGGTTATGAAACTGTGATATTAACCTATCGGTTTGGCCTTTAATTATTTCTCTGCATCTTGTATACCTTGCCAATTCATTTAAATTATCAACCATGTAAACTGTTTTTACAGCATATATTATTCCTTTGATAATATTTAAAATGCTTTTTCCTTCTGTCAGAGGTTTTATTCTATTTAAAATCTCCTTAGGGGTAAGGTTGGTTAAATCTAGACAAACAAATTTTACCTTATAATCAAGGCTTTTTAATATTTCAGCCTGCAAATCACCATAATAACCAAGTCTGCACTGCCCGCGCCCCCCAGCAAAAAGTATAAAATCTGCCCCGTTATCAACACCATAAATAAAGTCACCAAGTATAGTTTTAAATGGCAGACAGGCAAACTCAGGTGAGTGCCTGATTCCAAGCTCCAAAGGTTCATTTGTACAGTATGGAGGCATTACATAATCTATTCCTGAAGTATCAAGTAATACTTTTATAGGTACATACATGTTTCCCATGTGGGGGAATGTAACTTTCATTAAATCACCCTACCATATCCAAAAATGCTTCAAGTCTTGTGTCAAATCCAGCTTCTCCTGTATGCTCATCAATAGTAAGCTTAAGCAAAGGGATATTATAATGGGATTTGATCCGTCTTTCGATAAACTCCAGTATAAATGCATCAACGCCACATGCAAAGGGGGTCAAGTAGATTAATCCCTTAATATTTTTGTCTTCGGCAAAAGTAAAAGCGCTACCTAGAAGCTCAAATCCAACATCCCAAAAAACCTTTCCCTGAAATGGATAGGCATTTCTCCTTTTTGTTTCGTGGTCAATATCTTTTGGAGTATATACAGTTATACTCCTCCTGGTAAGTTTATCTAGAAGAGTCATACTTAAATAGCTGTCATATATCATATATGGATGTCCTAAAACTGAGAGTGCGCTTTTTGTGCTGCTTACATCCTTAATATATTGGTTGAACTTGTGCCTGTTTTGTATATATTCATCGAACTCTTTACTAGCGGCCTTGAAAGCTTCTATAATGTCAGAATATTTGATATTAAGGACCCGTGAAATTTCTAGTAAGCTATCAAAGGTTTCGGAGGGGAACATATCTGTATGAATCCTTACTTCCAATACCTTGACCTGCCTTTTCAGATTAAGTACAGCCATGTCCGGGAGGCCACAAAACTTTGGGCAGGTGTATTCATTTTTATCAAGGCTTATGTACCTTGGTATGAAGACATAGTCAACAATATCCTTTATACTATAAACATGACCGTGAAACACTTTTACTGGGAGGCATGTTTCATTACTGCAGCATTTTACACCATAGTCCAATATCTGTTTATTTGTATCCTGTGAGGTAATAACATTGCACCCTAAATTTTTAAAAAACCGTTCCCATAGCATATTATGTTCAAAGTAGAACAGCCCTTTAGGTAATCCGATAGTTATCATTTTTTCACCTATATTCAACGCAAAAAGACCTTTATCGGTAATTTTTGCGCTTCAATTTCCTTAGTGTATATCACGAAAATCCAATTCCTTCACTGTAAAATTATTTTCGTGATTTATATTTTATACAGCTGCGGTTTGCTGAGACCATTTGCCGCACCTGTCTCCCCAACGAGCAATTGCAGTATTGTCCGATAGGATTTTTATAACTTCACAAGCGTTTGAGCAATCCTGACACTCTACACTTTTCGCTCTATAATCATGATTGGCTACTCCAAATCCATGGAAGCTTGTCTTAAAGTTACTGGTTGTGGCTTCTTTCTTGGCTATAAGGGCTGCTCCGTAGGCACCCATTACATCATAATGCTCGGGTATTATGATCTTTTTTTTCAGTTGATTTTCAAAAGCGGCTACAATGCCGACATTTGCTGCAACACCACCCTGGAATGCTATGGGTTCTTCAATATCTTTACCCTTTGCAAGATTATTCAGGTAGTTCCTTACCAGGGCCTGGCATAGGCCGTTAACAATATCTTCAGTACTGTGTCCTGTTTGCTGCTTGTGTATCATATCGGATTCTGCGAATACAGCACACCGTCCTGCTATCCTGACGGGGGATTTGGAACGGAGTGCATACCCTCCAAACTCCTCAATAGGAATTTCAAGCCTTGATGCCTGCCTGTCCAAAAATGATCCTGTACCTGCAGCACATACAGTATTCATTGCAAAATCATTAACTACTCCATTTTTAAGGATAATTATTTTGGAGTCCTGACCACCTATCTCCAGAATAGTTTTTACACCAGGTACAGTTTTTTGCGTAGCAACAGCGTGTGATGTGATTTCGTTTTTCACAATATCAGCACCAACAATAACACTTGCCAACTGTCTTCCGCTCCCGGTAGTTCCTACACCTTTTATATGTATGTGCTTTCCGAACTTCTCAGCTAAAAGCTGCATGCCTTTAATTAATACATTAATTGGTTGACCACTGGTCCGTAAATAGAGTTTTTCAATAACTTTATCATTCTCATCTATGATTACAAGATTTGTGCTTACAGACCCGACATCAATTCCTATGTAGTATCCATCTTGTTTCAAAAGCTATCCTCTCCTTTAGTAAATTACTCAAAATGCTTGGTATATAAATTGCGATAATGATATTACAAGGAAAAATTTGATTATCGCAATATAACTTAAGGTAACAAATTGCAAAAAAGATTTAGGGAGAACTTCGTTGTAGATTCTTTTTTGCAATTTATTATAGAACATAGTTTGTTAATCTAATACTACATTGTTATTTTGGAATTTATGATGAAGAAATAACAATCCAAAAACATTATTGATTATTTCTTCATCGGCAAATTCAGCTTGGAATTTGCCGTAATTATGGTAAATAACAAAGTAGTACTAACCTATACTAAATGGTCAATTCCTGTAATGTTAATAGGGTTTATAATAAACACTTAAATTATTACTGTGTTTGGTGGAGTTCCGAATGATAGTATTGACTGCCTGTTTATGATTTATACTTAAGCGGGCTTAGAACGATGTGAGAAAGTGTTTATTCATATATGAATAGATTCTATTAACCATACTTGATATTTAATACCGTATATATTTATGCATATAGTCCAATGCTTTTCACTTAATGAAAGTCATTCCTGCTAATTCTTCTTAAAAGTTCCGGAAGGGAATATTGAGATATTATAATAGGGCTATTACATTTATTATAAAAAATCATGTTTAGCACGGTTCCAACACACATATATTACAAAAGATTGTTCGTTGGAGAATTCTTATATTTACCCTATCGGTTAACATAAAATAATTATTAGTAACCCAATTAGGCATAAATGAATATAATAAATTATAACCTAATCAATACAATTTAAGGAGGTTCTAATATGGCGGATTATATGCCTTATATGCAAATGATGGGTTTGCCAGGCCAATATTATCCAATGATGGAAATGCCACAGGATCAACTGGAGTCAATGTATCCAAGAATATACTATATTGTATATCCTCATGTTAAGTATCAATGTGATATGTTTGACGGTAAGTATGGTACAATGTATAACCCATCCCGTGAGCAATTGGAAGCTATGGTTGACGACATATACCGTAAGGTGGAGGTAGACGTTAATGTTGAGATAAGTATTCCAAGAGAAGATGGGGATAGGCAGTTTGGATTTGGCGGAAGACGTTTATTTAGAGATTTAATATCTATACTACTTCTCAGGCAGTTGCTTAGCAGAAGACGCCCTTACGGCGGTTATTTTGATGTCTACGGAGGTTATCCCGGTGGCTATGGCGGTTACCCAGGAGGCTATGGCGGGGGATTCGGTGGCTACTAGTGCCTTGTAACAGAATTCGTTTCTAGTAGCAAGGCACAACTATCAAGGAAGTGCATTTTTAACATTAGAATCAATAGAAATTTGTAATGTTAAAAAGTACTAGATTACTGATCTTAAACCAATTTTAACAGCAGAGTTTTAGCACAGGATTTATATATCTTTACAAAGGTCTTGTAGAGAAGATGTAGATTTAGTTATGGAATAAAGTCCAGTATAAAATTAATTCAGCTCCTTACTAACGTATTTGGTGCCTAAATAAGTTAGTAGGAGCTGTTTTTGTAAAATAATTGGATAAAAAATTCAAAATACATATGGGAACACTCTAGCTTAAGACGTAAAAAATGCATTTTTGAAATTATGAGTGTTCCCATATAAAAAATTGTGTATAAGTTTAAAAATCCTTACAAAGACTCAGTTAAATCTTTTGTAGCTATTGAACCAAGTAATTCTCTGAATTATTAACAGTCACATTTATCATAGGATCTTCCGTTAAAGAACAGTAACAAGAAAACTAGAATGAAAAATAAAATTTCACTGTTATCACCGAAAATATTTTTAATAAAACCATCTGACATTTTGATTACCTCCATTAATAAAAGATAATACATTCTATTCTGTTTTTTATAAATGGTGCTTGTAAAGAAATATAAATTGCTGAAAGTGCAGTTTGCAAAAAAGAATGGCTCTTTGACAAGTATTTTTATTAAGTAACTAATACTACTTTGTTATTTCTTCATCATAAATTCCAAAATAACAAAGTAGTACTAAAAAAGCTGAAAAACTTGGAACTTTTCAGCTTTTTCGATTTTACTGCTGTTTATACTGTGGTTCCTGCTGTTCAATATACTGCTGTCTTCCTTGTAATGTTTTAAGAGCATCATCAAAAGTTTGAGCTAACTGTTGAAACGTTTGTTTTGCTTGCTGGTCTTGAGTTTCAAGAGCAAATGTTTTCATAGTAGCAGCAGCACTTTGCACTGTTGCAATTGCCTTTGACATTTGAGTTGCTACAGTCATGCGAATTCACCTCCCTTCATTGGATAGAATATGAGTTACCCTTGAGGTCTAAAAACCAGAGAAGCTAAAAATCCGAATATAATTGCTGCTGAAATACCTGCACTGGTTATCTCAAAGATTCCTGTCAAAACACCGATAATTCCTGTCTGCTCTGCTTCTTGCAATGCACCTTTTACCAACTGGTTACCGAAACTGCTTATAGGAACCGAAGCCCCAGCTCCTGCAAATTTTATAAGGGGGTCATATAAACCAAGACCTCCTAGAATTGCTCCTGCTACTACTAAAATACACATAGTATGAGCGGGAGTGAGTTTAAACCCATCCATTAATATCTGTCCTATAACGCATATCATTCCGCCAATTATAAATGCCCAAATAAATTTTTCCAAACTATTGCATCTCCTTTTTACATCTCTATAGATACTGCGTGAGCGATACAGGGGATAGTTTCCTTTTGCTGATAAGACATAGGGGAGAGTAGCGCTCCTGTCGCTATTACTAAGATTCTTTTTAGTTCGCCTCTTTTCATTCGGCTTATAAAATGTCCATAGGTAGTCGTAGCGGCACAGGCACATCCGCTGCCTCCTGCAAAAACAGGTTGGTCATCTCTGTATATCAAAATACCGCAGTCGGTAAATTTTTCTTTTGGAATATCTATGCCATGCTTTTTTAGAAGATCGCCCGCAATCTGATGTCCAACCCGTCCTAAGTCTCCGGTTGCAATAAGGTCATATTGCGATACGTCAATACCTGTATCCCTAAAGTGAGCCTCGATGGTGTCCACTGCTGCAGGAGCCATAGCCGCTCCCATATTAAAAGGATCAGACAGCCCCATATCGACAACACGCCCTATGGTGGCAGCTATAACCCGCGGCCCTTCTCCCTGTTGCGCAACAACTGCCGCCCCTGCTCCTGTAACTGTCCATTGTGCATAGGGAGGCTTTTGTGCCCCATACTCGGTTGGGTACCTGTATTGTTTTTCTGCTGCAGCATTATGGCTTGAAGTTGCAGCTAAAGCATTTTGGGCAAATTTGCTATCAACTAGCAAAGAGGCCAGAGCCAGACCCTCCATTGAGCTGGAACATGCACCGTAAAGCCCTAAGTAAGGAATTCCAAGGGTACGCGCTGTAAAACTGCTGGATATGATTTGATTTATCAAGTCTCCACTCATAAAAAACTGGATATCCTCTTTTTTTAATCCAGCTTTTTTGATGGCAGTTTCACAAGCCTGCTCCATTAATTTTTTTTCTGCTTTTTCATAACTATCCTGTCCGAGCCAGAGGTCATCATGAAGCAAATCAAAGTCCTTGGCTAAGGCTCCCTGTGCTTCAAATGGCCCTCCGACAGCTGCAGAGCCTATGATAACCGGCTTTGATTCAAAAAACCAGGTCTGATGTCCCTTAATCATCTACATACCACCTAACCATTTAATAGTGACACTAATAATTGCAACCACAAAGGCTGAAAAAACCCCGTAGACAATAACCGGCCCAGCTATTTTAAACATATTTCCTCCAACACCCAATACAAAACCTTCGCTCTTATGCTCAAGGGCAGCAGAGGATATTGTATTTGCAAATCCGGTAACGGGTACAGCCGTTCCTGCTCCGCCCCACTGGGCTATATGGTCGTAAAAACCGAGGCTTGTAAACAGGACAGAAAGAAAAATCAATACCGCGACAGTAGGATTTCCGGCTGTTTTTTCGTCAAAGTTGAAGTATGTCATAAAAAACCAATTTAATCCTTGTCCTATAGTACAAATAATGCCTCCAAGCAGAAAGGCTCGTATGCAGTTTCTTAGTATCGGGATTTTGGGCTCTCTTGCTTTTGCAAAATCCTGATATTGCTGTTGTGTAGGTGTTAAGTTCTTTCTTTTCTTGTTCGACATTAAAGTCACCTCTATCGTAATAAATATGGTTCCAATTTTTCCATGAGCTGCTTTATTTTTTCTGCATTCCTTGAATACATGGCCTTTGCATTTTCATCATTGGTTTCTAAAGCAAAGGTCATAAGGCTGGCTTGGTTTTTTTCAAGGTTGGCATATATCATTTCCTTTACTTTTGGCTGCGGAAGCTCTACAGAATCATCGAAGAGGTCCAAATGTAAGTCCCCGGAGGAATCCACCTGGGCAATAAAAATATTATCAAGGGATACTCCTGTGTTTTCAAGTTGTATTCTGAGCCATTCCTTATTCAAGCCCAGTGAGGTCAAGGGCTCATTTAATACATTTCCATCTAGAATAACTGTTTGAGGTTCAGTCTGGGGTGCAACCTTTTGGCCTAAATCGTGAGCTGTTATAGGCTTTTTATCAGATTTAAGAAATACATTTACGTCACCTGTTGTCTCCATTACAGCGAACTCTACATCAGCTAAATTAAAAGCATTCTTGGAACGGAGCTCTCTTAAAAGTTCTTCTCCTGTAAGCCTGGCTTGAAGCAAACTTTCTTCCATTATTTTTCCATGCTTTATTAATACTGTTTCTTTACCGTTAATCAGGTCATGTATCCATTTGCTTTTTATAGATAGATAATCGATTACAATAGGGAAGAGTACCCAGACACCCATAGCGATGAAGCCAAAAGCTAAATTAGTAATAATATTCGCTGAAGTCAAAGCGGCTAATATGCCGATTACTATATAGCTGACAAAGCTAAATGGTGTCATTCGTGATATATTTCTTTTTCCCATCAATCTGATTAAAATAAGTGTCAGGAAAAATAATGATGTTGTTCTTAATAAGATTTGTATCCACATTTGCATGATTATACTCCTAAGTAAGTAGTTATTTCCGGTTTGAGCTGAGCAACTTTTTCATAGCGATAGCTTTGAAAAAGTTGATACAAAGTATACGTTGCAGCTGGTTACGTTCCGTTACTTAGTTAATTTCCTTTATACTGCGGTTCTTGAAACTCTAAAACTTGTACTCTCTTCTCCAAATCATTTATAATCTCTCTTGTTACTTCCAAGGCTTCATTAAATACAATTTTAGTTTCATCATCTTGTGTCTGTGTAGAATATATCCTTAAAGTGCCTTGAACACCCTTTAAACCTGCTAAAGTTTGTTTTACCTGTGAAGCGACGGTCATTTTATCTCCCTCCAATACCAGTATTATAACGAGCAAGGTCACTAGTTCTTCCTTGAATTTATCACGTGGCCTTAAGAGTGAGTTTCATAGTTTGTACATATACAAATTAATTCTTTAACAAAGTATATTCTTGCAATTATCTTTTTTTTAATTCGCTAAAAAAGTATGTAATATTTGGCCACATTGTATAACTGGCTCTCTTTTACATTAAAAACACTTAATAAATCAAACACATAGGGAAATAATATTGTAGTGTAGTTAATTCGCAATTAGTTGGGAGGTTGTTTTTTGCCAATTATTGTAGTTGTTATTATTAGATCCATTATCTCTTTTTTTGTGTTACTGCTACTTGTCCGGTTAATGGGTAAACAGCAGCTTGCCCAGTTGACTTTTTTCGATTACATTGTAGGTATTACCATTGGCTCCATTGCTTCGACCCTCTCGGTACAAGTAAATGAAAATACTCTGGCTACATTAGCGGGAATGGCGACATGGACAATCCTTGCTATCCTTCTTGCCTTTTTAGGAGTTCACAGTGTTTGGGTCAAAAAAGTTGTTGATGGAGAAGCTACGGTTGTTGTAGAAAATGGGAAGATACTTGAGGATAACCTGAAACGTATTCGTATCCCTATAGATGAATTGATTTCAGAGCTTAGGACTCAAGGTGTATTCAGTATAACCGATGTAGAATTTGCCATGTTTGAGCCCGGAGGTAAAATCAGTGTACAAAAAAAGTCACAAAAGCAACCATTAACTCCAAGTGATTTAAACCTTCCTACCCAGTACGATGGACTGCCTACAAATTTGATTATGGATGGGTCCGTCCTGAAAGATGCTCTACAATCATTAAAACTTTCAAAGGCATGGCTTTATCATCAATTAGCTAAACAAAACATACATGAGGCTGCTGAAGTATCACTGGCCCAATTGGACACGAAAGGGAATTTGTATGTTGATTTAAAAGGGGACAAACCATATTATATAATTTCTACAACTATATAAATTGCAAAAAAGAATCTACAACGAAGTTCTCACTAAATCTTTTTTACAATTTGTTACCTTAAGTTATATTGAGATAATCAAATTTTTCCTTGTAATATCATTATCGCAATTTATATAGCTAAATTTTTGAGGAGAGGTAACTTTGAAAAAGAAGATTTTATACATTATATTGATAATAGGTATTTTAACAAATACATGTTCCTGTGCACTCCTTCAAAAGCCTATTGACAATCGAACCGGATTCTCAAAGCATTTAAAGCAAACTGAAAATAGTATTCGGAGTGAAGACTGGGAAAAGGCTAAAGCAAGTCTTGTAGAGTCTAAAAAAACATGGAAGAAGCTAAAACCGCTGCTTCAGATAGACATTGACCATGATTATGTAAATAGTATTGAAGAAGACTTCGTAAAACTAGATGGGTATATTGAAACTAAAGAGAAAGCAAATTCATTGGTAACAATACTTGTGGTAGAGGATACTTGGGACAATATTGGCTCCATATAACATAGATATTAAAATAGGCAGGAGAAAATACTATGAATTCCATCCTGCCTAATGAAGAGTACCTTATGCTATTATCAACCGTAGACTGTAGTATAATCATAAATATAGTGTACGTGTCCGTCATTAAGTGTTGTTGCTGCTTGATAATAATGCGTATGCCCCATGCCAACACTTATTTCAGGACCTGTGTATAAGGAATAACGGTGTATATGACCGTCATCAAAAGTAGTTTCGCCGGACATAAAATGTGTGTGACCCGGAATATCGGGATTTATGCTCGTCATTCCCCAATATCTGTGTACATGACCATCGTTATAGGAAGTTACACCCATAAAATTGTGACTGTGTAAACTATCAGGCATATTAATCACCTCATTCCCATATTATGTTACCTGGTTTTGAAGTGTTACCTAATACTATTTAATTAAATCATCCGCAGCTCACCAAATTATGCTTAAGAGGGTTGGATTAATACAATAGAAATCTATTGTATTAATATACAGCATATTCATTAAAGAAGGTTAGAGTAAATGCGGCTTCGTTATTAAATTTTATGGCGGAAAAGAGTCTAAACTCTAAGCTTCTTTTCGCTTGTACACTCAGTAATAGAGGGTACAGGCTGTAAAAGTAAATCTGATTCAGGAGCATCAGCTAATAATCGATAAGAAATGCCCCTTAATATAACTAAACTCTCACGCTCACTCTTTATTATATCAGCGATTTTGAATAAGATATCACATCCGTATGACTTTCTGGCTACAACATCACCTATTTTAAACATCTCCATATCTCCACCCTTGTCATAAAACTATATTACATAATATGTATGTTTAGCTATGATTGTGAGGGGATATGCATAGCAATATATTTCTTCATCATAAATTCCCAAATAACAAAGCAGTATTAGTTGATTGCCCCATGGAACTCAAAGACTAGTTTTACATCCACATTAAAGGCGGCTTCCTTATACACATCCTTCCATTCAACTGATTTCCAATATGTGTTATGTTTTGCCCTAACCATTTCACCAATACCCAGAGGATCTGACCCGACCTCTTGAAGGTATTTTAACAGCTTTAAGCAATCCTCACGCATAGACTGGGCAATCGCTCCCTCCAACTTTTTCTTAGCTGCTGGGTCATCCATATTGTGAGCTTCATCGTATTCATCGAGTGAAGCCTTGAAATTTAGTTTGATATCTATCTGAGGGGCCTTTCCATCGATATTTATTTTTATTTTTCTTTTAGTACCCTTAATCAGTACAGCAGCCCCTTCTTTGATTTTATCCGGATCTTGTTGTTTATTCTTTTCATGGTAAGTGTATTGGATTTTCCTTTGCCCGCCCATTAATGCTAGAAGCATCCCTGTGGTAGCTGTGTTGACTTGTCCAACCATTTTATCACCACTGAACAAGGCAGTTCCAGCTACTTCAATTTCCTTCTCGTTGTATCGAACCATTGGAGTTATAGGGTCTATAGTTTTTGAATACCCCATAACGCTAAAATCATAAATTCTTGTCTCCGGAATATATGAGTTTTGGCGCGCATTTACCAGCAAATCATTGACGTAGGATGCGGGTCTTGGTTTAGTCTCAAACTTTGCACTGAATTCCATCATCTCCTTGGGGCTCCCATCGACAACAATTATATTGGCCAGTAAGGGGTTTTCGGTGTGGCGTATAAATATTTCAAGAAATTGGTGTATACCTTTTTGCGCCAACGGCTTTGAAAAATATATATGCTGTGTTTTTCCCCCTTCTATTGCTTTTCCCGAAACGTGACGGACCTGTTCCCTGGATTCTCTCAAGAGATTTCTTGAAGTAGTAAAAATCTCAACTTTCGCCTGGATATCCGGTCCGACGACAGGGACAGAGACTGTGTAAACCAGCTTTTCATTCTGATCAAGTTCTAAGCCCATCTGAAGAATAAAACCGATACGTTCATATATTTTTTGATCCCAGCACCCGGTTTGGATAAGGAGGGCTATGCACATTACTATTGCTACTATTCTCTTTATAAAAATTTTCATCGGGTTTTCACTCCTTTTTTTCTTATAAAAGAAATACAGAGGCATATGACAAAGAATAGTGATACACCTATCCCGGTATAGTTGGTAATTTCCAGAAACATAAATGCTTCATTAATATCCCGTGGTATTCTGCTCAATAAAACTAACGACACAAAATATAAAGCTAATGAGAGTCTTGTGTTTTTCATGTTAAACACTTTCTGAAGGCTGTAGTAAGCCGCAAACATGTAAGCCCTCATAGAACATCCCATCACTACAAACCATAACGAAATCATGTATAAATCTATTCTTTCAAGAATGGGTGCATTATAAGCCCTTGCCATATTAAATAATGGAATGATCTGAATCTGTAAAAATTTTTCACCGAACAATGCGGTACAAACTCCCACAACAAGGATAAGGAATATTGTACTTAATATATTGGCAGACACATGCCATTTAAATGCTTTCTTTTTGTCGATAATTTCCGGAAAAAGAAAAACAATCAGCTCCAATCCTATAAAAGCCAGAAAGCTTGAAGGAATGCTGGATAATATTGAATTTAAACCAGCCTCACCTACAGGCATGAGAAAGGAAGTCTTTAAGTCACTAGCCATTAGAGCCATAAATAAAATGGCTATGACATAGGATATGACTGAAATGTATTTAAATCTGCATACATATTTAAGCCCTTGCCATACCAAGTAAATTGACGGCAGAAGGATAAAAGGAGATATAGCTACCGGGGGGGAAAGGGGGAGTACGGTAAGTCTCAAAAAAAGGGTAAAAACACGTACCCCTCTTACAGCGGCTAATATCAGATATATCACCAACAGTACATTTAAAACAGTCCCCAGCACTTTCCCGAAAATCAACTTGTTGATATCAAATATTCCTTTATCCGAATATCTTTTTAGCAGCACAGCAAACAATGCACTTAAAATGACTGCAATAAATCCTGAAAGCAGCACCGAGATCCATCCGTCGTGTCCCACTTCCTTTGCCATGACTGTGGGTAGTGTAACAACTCCTATACCGGTTTGGGTTACAAATGTAAAGAGTGCCATTTGACTGGATGTAACACTATTTCTTCCGGTCATCGCTTCTACCCCTAAATTTATTATTTGTTCTGGTCATTTCTTGCCGTTTTCCCATGTTTTTAATCGGTAGCCTAAAAAACGTATCCTTTATATCCTTCTTAACCAATGGCGTGAGAGGTTGGAAGTACGGTTGGCCCAGTGAGTCCATGGTGAGTAGATGGGCAAGGGTCAATGCCGTACACATAACAATGCCGATAATGCCAAATATAGAGGACGCCACCATGAAAAGAAAACGCAGGATGCGTACTGCCAGTGACATATCATAGGAAGGAATGACATAGGAGGCAACTGCAGTGGCAGCCACGATGACAATAAGTAAGTCACTCACTATTCCTGCCTGAACTGCAGCTTCTCCAAGAATCAAACCGGCAACAACGCTGATAGCTGTACCTATATAGGTAGGCAGACGAACTGCAGCTTCTCGCACCATTTCCACTGTGGCTTCCAGAATTAAAACCTCAATAATAGGTGGAAAAGGCACTTTTGCTCTGGATTCGGCTAAAGGTACCAGCAGGTTTAACGGCACTGAATAATAGTGGAATGAGGTAATTGCAATATATAGTGATGGTAATAAAATTGCAACGATAAGTGCTGTAAATCTTAGCATGCGTAAGAAGGATCCATGAATCCACAATGTACTATAGTCATCCAAGGCTTGGAAAAATGTTAAGAAGTTCACCGGTGCTACGAGAACTACCGGAGTTCCATCCAACAATATTGTTATTCTTCCTTCAAGAAGAGCAGACATAGCTTTATCCGGCCTTTCGGTAGCAAGGAACTGAGGAAACAGGGAGTTTGGGTGTGATGTTAAACTCTGTTCTATGTAGCCTATAGCCAATAGCCCATCGATTTCAATATTGTTGATTTTATCAATAAGGCCGTTTACAATTTCCATGTTTGCGATACCTTCTATGTATGCAACCGCTACTTTTTGCTTGGTCTGAACACCTAAGGTGACGGTTTTGAACTTAAGGTTATTGTTTTTTATTTTTCTTCTCAATATAGAAAGGTTGGTCCCGAGGGGTTCTACAAATCCTTCATGAGGGCCCCTGACATTTTTTTCGATAACCGGCTCTTCAATAGCCCTTTTCTCAATATCTGCAAGAGTGCAGGATACGGCAAAGGGGAGAGCAGCACAAATAAAAACCGAATCCCCGGACATAATGCTGTCTATAACTGCTTGTGAGTCATGCAGCAGGGTGGTTTTATTACAGGGCAGGTTATGAATATTCATTTCATTAGATAGCTCCCTCAGGCTCATTTCAACTATCGGATTGATAAAGTCCCTTTGTATCAGATCCTTGTCAGTAAGGCCTTCGAGGAAATAAAAGAAAGCCCCCTGTCGATTGTCGATATATACTTTCTTACGTATAACATCAGGACAATCCTGAAGGTTTTCATTTATGTATTTTAAATCAATACCCGATGGCGTATTTTCTGTACTACGCTTTTTCCAATTCATCGTAACCACCTCAAAAAGATTATTTCCGTAACGCTGGATGAATATACACCCATATAAAACGGATGATCTTCGTTGAACAGTGGTCTACACGAATGAAAGGGAAATGATTATTCAGCGTATTATATATCAGTATAGGGCGGTATTGAAAGTTATGACGGTTACGGGTACTAGTGCCTTGTAACAGAATTCATTTCTAGCAGCAAGGCACAACAATCAAGGAAGTGCATTTTTAACATTAGAATCAATAGAAATTTGTAATGTTAAAAAGCACTAGGTTGATAGCATTTCATTTATACAGCCAATATAGATAGTTTACTGTAAACTTAGTGATTTCCAGTTAGGCAATGAGCTGTGGTAAGTGCGATTTGCCTAACTGGATAAAATCACTTTTACAGTAAACTATCTATAACAGAGCGAGACTTGTACATTAAAAAACCAAGGGGATAACTCCTCGGCTTTTTAGATATACTGCATAAACATACTTTACTAGAACTTTAAAGTGGATTCCAGTGTATCGCCAATAGTTTTATAAACCTTTTGAAGCATACTGTTAAAGTCCTTTTCGGCCTTCAGGAACTTATCGATTTCAGGTATTGTTGAAAGACTTTGAAACATACTCTTTAATTCCATAGCTCTCTGTTGAGCTTCATTTGTGGGAAGCTTTCCCGAGTATAGTGACTCCTCTTTCTTTTTGAAATCCTCTATTTTACTTTTTAGCTCTCTGTTTTTATCGATAGTACTTCTGGCTTGTTTTAGTTCGGAGAACTCTCTAGTGCTCATAATAATAATTGCCAATTCTTTAGCTTTATCAGTTACACCCATTTATATCATTCCTTTTTGGTATTATTAAACTTAACTTTGTACCTTGTTCTTTATCCTTCTTGAAATAGTGTTGTTACAAATCAACCCAATCTTCAGGCAAGGATATAATATGAACATAAGGTGCTATACCCTATGCAGTAATATTATTCTATGAAAAGTAAGGGGGTTTTGCTACTCGATAAATGCTTAAATATCCGCAGCTACGGGAGTGTATTAGATGGTAGGAAAGCGTATAAAACAAAGACATTGTTGCCAGTTTCCTAGATAGTGCCTTGTAACAGAATTTGTTACCTTAAGTTATATTGCGATAATCAAAATTTTCCTTGTAATATCATTACCGCAATTTATATAGTAGCAAGGCACAACAATCAATGAAGTGCATTTTTAACATTAGAATCAATAGAAATTTGTAATGTTAAGAATCACTAGTTATTCTCTTATAATTGCCTATTTACATTATATCCCTTTAGATAATGCTTTTTCTCGTTTTAATTATGTACTTTATTATTTGTATATTATCAAAATAGAAATTTTTACAGCAGCACTGGCATATCTTAATTAAAGGTAAATTTTTAAATTCAATGGTGAATAAAAAAATATAAACCCAATGGAGGGATTTAGAATGTCTGAGGGTAAAGTTAAGCACCTATTCCCTGGAGGGAATACATCTCTTGGTTTTTTCAGTTATTATAGCAACATAATAACCCAGGAAGAGGCGGATAGATTTATTATAATCAAGGGTGGACCTGGTGTTGGAAAATCAACCTTCATGAAACGTATAGGGGAGGAAATGCTGAAGAAGGGGTACGACGTAGAGTTCTTACATTGTTCCTCCGATAACAACTCACTTGATGGTGTAAAAATACCTGGGCTGAAAATTGCAATTATTGATGGTACTGCGCCTCATGTTGTTGACCCTAAGAGTCCGGGGGCAGTTGATGAGATTTTAAACTTCGGCGAGTTTTGGAACGAAGATGGGATAAGGATACATAAAGAAAACATTATAAAGGTTAGCAAGGAAATTGGCAGTACGTTTAATAGGGCATATAAATACTTAAAGGCTGCTTATGCGGTCTATGAAGATAATGCGGTAATAAACGGAGAAGCGCTAAATAAAGGGGAAGTCAATTTATTGGCTTCAAGCCTGATAGAGGAATTATTTAACGGTAGGGGTATTTCGAAAGAAGAAGGAAAACAAAGAAGTCTTTTCGTAAGCGCTATTACACCGAGGGGATTCTGCAATTATATTGACACCATTCTGACAAGCAGTAAGGTATATGAGATAAAAGGCGGTATGGGGACCGGTGAAGAAAAAATCCTTGAGAAAGTGAAAGGTGCAGCAGTAGAGAGAGGGTTAAATATTGAGGCCTACTACTGTGCTTTAAATCCTTACAAGCTTGAACATTTAGTAATACCTGAATTGGATACGGCGTTTACAACTACTAACACTTACCATAGTTCCAGTGCCAATAAGCTTGTGAGTATAGATATGCTGCAATACTTAGACCAAAAAATTCTTGAGTGTCATAAAGACGATTTACAGCAAAATTCAATTGAGGTAGATAACCTGTTATCTGTGGCCTTGAGTACAATTAGCCGCGCTAAAGCACTGCATGATGAACTTGAAACATATTATGTACCAAATATAAATTTTGAAGCAATTAATAAGTGTTTTGAAAAGACTATGGATAGAATATTGAAAGATTAATAGGAAGGATAAGGAAACAAGGTGCCCTGCAACTCAAGGCACCTTATTTCCTTATCCTTGGGTAATAGGACTAACTAAAAACGTAAGTTAGCATTTTTAAAATAGCGGCTGCTATGTGGACTGTGAGATTCATCTTATGCGTTGCGTATAAGCTCTTCAATCCGACCTTTCAGTTTTGCGGGGGAAGTAGTTGGGGCAAATCGTTCTACAACATTTCCTTTTGCGTCGATGAGAAACTTGGTAAAATTCCATTTAATTGACTTACCGAAAATACCCGGTGATTTTTCCTGCAAAAATTTATACAGTGGATGAGCGTTTGGACCATTGACATCTATTTTAGACAGGACAGGAAAAGTTACTCCATAGTTTAGCGTACAAAAGTTTGCGATTTCATTGGCGTTTCCGGGCTCCTGATTCATAAATTGGTTGCATGGAAATGCCAGGATTTCAAATTTGCGGTCGTCATACTGGTCGTAAAGTTTTTGCAGTTCATTGTATTGAGGTGTAAAACCGCATTTCGAAGCAGTGTTTACAACCAAAAGAACTTTACCCTTGTAGTTGGACATAGGTATTTCCTGCCCCTCGGCAGATTTGATAGAGAAATCATAGATATTCATAGTGACAGCACTCCTTTGATATATTATATTTAGTAAAATTCAATTTTATAAAATATAATATATCAGCTTCTTATTCGTATGTCAATGCATTGTAACCATAGAATGTGTAAATTATTAAAAGGTATTCAGTAGATATGTATATAAATTGCGATAATGATATTACAAGGAAAAATTTAATTATCGCAATATAACTTAAGGTAACAAATTGCAAAAAAGATTTAGGGAAAACTTCGTTGTAGATTCTTTTTTGCAATTTATATAGGTGGGTGTTTTTATGAAAATGGCTGCAACATGCGGATGTTGCAGCCATTTCGTATATTATTGGACGTTGTATGAATGCGATTACTCAAGAGCATTAATTTTTTTTGTAAGTTCCTTTAAGGTTTCACGGAGAAAAATACCTTCATGAAGGGGAAGACTCACACTGCAAGCCACTTTTAGCGGTACTTCCTTAGCTGCGTCCTTTAAATCCATTCCTTTAGGTGTAAGACTGACAATCAGACTTCTTTCATCCTCAGTCCCTCTCTTTCTATCTATGAGACCCATACCCTCCAGCTTCTTTAACAAAGGAGTCAGTGTGCCAGAGTCCAGGTAAAGCTTGTCTCCCAGGTCTTTGGCAGAGATAGAATGCTTTTCCCATAATACAAGCATAGTAATATATTGGGTGTAAGTTAGACCCAGCTTTTCAAGGTGCGGCCGATAAAGCTTAATGATTTCACGGGAGCATGCGTATACAGTAAAACAAAGCTGGTTGTCTAACTTTAATAGATCATCTATATTCATTATTATCTTCCTTTACAGTTTATTTTGTATTACTTCTATAGATGATTTAGTGTAAACCACCTATACAATAGAACAAAGTGGATTTTATAAAATTAAGTTAACATATTATCTACACCATGTCAATAAACGGTTGGTCAAGGTTTCTATAAACCTATTAGATCAAATTAAATGCTGTAAATGGTTGCTTAAGCTAAGACAAGAATAAAATAGCTTTTAGTTTAATACTATGTTATACAGCGAGCCTTAAAACTATTCTTGACATAGCTGAATTTAAAGTCTATAATAATTTTATAAAATTAAATTTTAAACAATACTTAGGGGGTTATTCTTATGAGCATGTATGAGTTTAAAGTTAAATCAATTGATGGAGGGGAAGTGTGCCTCTCTGAATATAAGGGTAAAGTGCTTATCATTGTGAATACGGCGAGTAAATGTGGTTTTACTCCTCAATACGAAGACTTGCAAAGAATATATGAAAAATATAATGCAAAAGGCCTTGAAATACTTGCTTTTCCCTCAAACCAATTTGCAGAGCAAGAACCGGGAACAAATAATGAAGTGAAGAATTTTTGCCTTGTCAACTACGGAGTATCCTTCCCGCTATTTGAGAAAATCGAGGTAAGAGGTTCCAATGCACATCCGCTGTTTCAATTTTTAACTGAGCAAATGCCTTTTAAAGGATTTAATTTGAATCACCCGATTGGAAAGATATTGTCCAGTCTGCTTCAGGAAAAGTTCCCGGATTTCCTGATAGGCGACTCTATCAAATGGAATTTTACCAAGTTTCTAATCGACAGGAACGGCAATGTTGTATCAAGGCATGAGCCTACAACATCTCCTCTAGATATGGAAATGGAAATAGAACAGCTTCTTCGTTAAATATGATTAAGATATAGAGTAACACTAAAATGGGCTGTCTTAAATACAGTAAAAAAACTGTATTTAAGACAGCCCATTTTAGTATGGGTGGATATCAACTATATAAATTGCGATAATGATATTACAAGGAAAAATTTGATTACCGCAATATAACTTAAGGTAACAAATTGCAAAAAAGACTTAGGGAGAACTTCGTTGTAGATTCTTTTTTGCAATTTATATAGCACAAAGCATTAGAGATAACCAAAGTTAAACTTAGTGATTTCCAGTTAGGCAATGAGCTGTGGTAAGTGCGACTTGTCTAACTGGATAAAATCACTTTTAACTTTGGTTATCTATAGAACAGTCTAATGCACTATCTAATAGATTTAATATTACTGGCTTTGCATAGAGCTTTTTGTTGACATAAGACAAAGGAGCAAGTATAATTATAGATGAAAATGATTCTCATTATCCTGAGAACTTTGGTAGATATTAACTGAGGATGATTATCATAAATTGAGTAGGTGATGAATGACTATGCAAACCGGGAATTATTCTTTAGAATTTATAAGTGACTTAGAATGGGAATCAATAAATAATTATGCCGTAAAAGAAAGCTTTGAAATTATTGAGGATGAAGTAGAGTATTTTTTTGAGAGTAAAGAATATCTGGTAGATGTTTTTGTAGAAGGCATTGCATTTGATAAGCTTAGTTCGAAGTGTCTGCAAGAAAGGTTTCATAAGGTCTTTTATTCGCCAAAAGTACTGGAGGCTTTTATTCTAAGGCTTGAAAAAAAGATTGGAAGAGAGTTGGCGAGGACACAGTTTAAAGTTTCTTTTGATGTATCTTCCCAAATGAATAGTGTATTAGATTTAGAAGATAGTTTTTCCCTTATTATTGAGGAAGCTAAAACGTTAAGACTTAGCAGCTCAACTGAAAAAGCTATTGATATGGTTTGGAAAAAAAGTAGTCAAGGGTTGATACCCAAAGAACTTAAAAAATTCAGCTCCCAATTTAAGGTAGGGGAGTATTTCTTATCAACTGTTGGACTTAGCTCTAAGGAGATTAGGGATAGTATTAATAAGAAATTGGCAAGGATATTGCGTGGAATTATAAAACAAAGTAAGACAGAAATAGTTAATATTTTAAAAAATGAAATTCTTGCACAGACTCTTTATGTAGAGAGTCTAAGGCCTGCTGCTATTGTAAGATTGGATAAAGCAAAGACTGCATAAACATACACCGACATTGCGATTTAATGTATTTTCAATATATATTAGGAAGAATCCGGAGATATTTAGCATACATAATATCTTATACCATAAAGCTACAGAATTTAAGGTAGTGTTCAACTTTTGATATCGCGAAGAGCTGTTCATAATAAAGGGCAGCTCTTTTTTGTTGTGCTTTTTACCAGTAATCTTTGGCGACACATCAAAAATGAAGTCTATATGGTTTTTATAACAACCAATATACAGGCTTTTGTCAAATATGAATATTTTTCTATATCTTAAAACATAATATTTGAAAAGGAGGCAAAAATAATGTCTGAAAACAAGTATTCAAATGATGAAACCAGAGGCAACGAAGTAAATAATGAAGGAGAGAACTATATGGGAGATCAGTACCTAGGGGATAATTACAGTATGGGACCAGGTACATATTATGGGGCTAATCCGGTACAAAATTATCAAGAAGACCCCGGAACGCCTAGAGCCTATAGGCAAAATCCTAATCAAGGGCAAAATCTAAGAGCTAGTGATATGTTTTATCAGCAAAACCGCCAAAACTACGGCAGCTTTAGGCCAGGTAACCCAAATTATCAGAGGAGTTATGGACAAAACATGCAAGGGAATTATAGAGGAGATTACAGAATGAATTATCCTGCTAACTATCAGGGGGATTATGCACATTATCACCCTTACCCTCATCACTACCACCATGACCACGACCACGAATTGGATTATTATGATGGAGACGGGTACTATAATTATAGAGGTAATAGACCTTATGCTGCATATGGGCCTAATACTTATGGGGGCCGGTATAGGCAAAACTATGACTGTTGCAGCAATCAGACTATGATGGGTTCAGGTTCTTGGATGAACTGGATGAATCCGAGATTTATACCAAATTTAATTCAAAGCCCGAGGGTTAATAATTTTTTAAGGGGTGTAGGTATCGCTACAGTGGGGATGATTTTAGCTCCATCAGTTGCTAGGACCTTACGTCCTTTAGTGGTTAAAGCAGTTCAAGGGGCAATGACTGCAACAGAGGAGATTAAAGGCATTTTTGCTGATGCAAAAGAAGATGTGGAGGATATTTTTGCTGAAGCTAAATGGGATGGGTCTAATTGTGCAAATAATCAAGACAAAGGTGGGGAAGCCCCAAATATGTAGAAGTATGTTTTTGTAGTTAAAAAGAGCTGTACCGTAAGTAAGCAGCTCTACTCTTAGAAGTACAGGTAAAATGACCTTAGTACTACTTTGTTATTTTGGAATTTATGATGAAGAAATAACAACCCAAAAATGTTGTTGAATATTTCTTCATCGGCAAATTAAGATTGAAATTTGCCATAATTAAGGTAAATAACAAAGTAGTATTAGATAGGAATGTGGAATATATGGGAGATTGAAGGGCAAAGGAGAATTAAAGAGATGAATCCTTGTAGAGTAGAGATTGTCCAATCCTTACCTGGAAGGCTAAGATTTAGAATTAAAGGTCTAAAAGGTAACCGTTACTTTGCGGAATCTTTAGAAAAAACACTTAAAAGTAAAGAAAACATTTTTTCTGTTAAGGCTAATTCGCTGACGGGAAAAGTCTTAGTTGTTTTTGATTCGGAAAGGCTTTCAACCACCGAGCTATATTCAGAGATGGTAAAAACAATCAGGCTCATAATTTCTAAGGTAGTACCTCCGAAAACTATGATGCTGGTAGATAAAAATACTGATAAAAAGGTAAAAGAAAACGAAGTTTTCGAGCCCGAAGACTTACCTATTCAATCGCAGATAACAAAAGCTATTTTAAGCGGATTGGTATTAGTAGGATTAGGTTTGAAAAGGGTTATGTATGGTAAATCATCATTTGCCTTAACATCAAAGGTTAATAACTTTGCCGCTTTAACTACTATAGCTACAGGATATCCTATTTTACGAAGTGGTTTGGAAAATCTAACCAAAAGGAGAAAGCTGAATAATGACTTGTTAATAAGTGCAGCAACTTTGGTATCCCTCCTTTTAAAGGAAAGTATTACCGGGTTGGTAGTGGTCTGGCTTGTTAACTTAAGTACTCTGTTTCAAACCTTGACGCTGGAGAGATCTCGCAAAGCTATAAAAGACATGCTTCAGGGTAAGGAAGAAATGGCTTGGGTGGAAATAGACGGGACAGAAGTCTCGGTTCCTATTGAGAATTTGCAAAAGGGTGATATTATTGTAGTTCACATTGGTGAGAAGATACCCATCGACGGAGAAGTAACCAGTGGGGAAGCTGCTGTCAGCCAGGCCATTATTACAGGAGAGTCGATGCCAATTACAAAGAAACAAGGTGATAAGGTCTTTTCAGGCTCTATAGTGGAACAAGGAACCATCAAAATAATAGCAGAAAAAGTAGGAAAAGATACATCCATAGCCAGAATTATTCGCTTGGTTGATGAAGCTAGTAAAGTGAGAGCTCCTATTGAAAATATCGCTGACCGCTATTCGGAAAAAATAGTACCTTTATCCTTTGGCCTTTCAGCATTAAGTTATATTTTAACAAGAGATTTCAGAAGAAGTATGACTATGCTGATTGTAGCTTGCCCCTGTGCAGCGGGACTGGCTACACCCACTGCGATAAGCGCTTCTATGGGAAATGCAGCTAGAAAGGGTATTCTCGTTAAGGGCGGAAACTATTTGGAAAAGGTAGGGCAAACCGATGTGGTCTTATTTGATAAAACAGGCACTCTGACAGAGGGAAAGCCAACAGTGATAGATGTATTGCCGGTGAACAAAGACTATTCATTGGAGACTATATTGCAAGTAGCAGCTTCTATAGAAAATCATACTAATCACCCTTTGGCAAAAGCAGTTTTGCAAAAGTGCGGTGAGTTTAATATGGAAATTTTACCGGTGCAAGAACAGCAGGTTATAATTGGCCAGGGTGTAAAAGGAATGGTGAATGATGCTGTTACACTAGTAGGAAACGAGCAGTTGATGAGAGACAATGAGGTAAACATTAGCAGAGGCAAAGCTAAAGCCGATAGATTGAAGCTCTTAGGCCAGACTGTTCTATTTGTAGCTCATGCAGGTGCTTTAATAGGTGTAATCGGTATTAAAGACAGGGTCAGATATGAAAGTAAGCAAGCTATAAAAAGATTACGGGAAACAGGAATAGAAGATATCGGGCTGATTACAGGGGATTGCATCGAAGCTGGCGAACTCGTTAAGAATGAATTAGGGCTTGATAATCTGTGGGCAAGCACCTTACCGGAGGGAAAAGTAGACATAGTAAAAAAATATCAGTCCCAGGGTAAAATTGTCACAATGGTGGGTGAGGGGATTAATGACTCACCGGCTTTGGCTAAGGCAGATATTGGCATAGCTATGGGAACTGGCGGGACTGATGTGGCAATTGAATCTGCCGACGTGGTTTTAGCCGGTGATGACCCCGAAAAAATTGCTAAGTTGATTAAATTAAGCAATCATACTATGTCGGTAGTGAAACAAAATTTTATCTTTGCAGTAGGTATTAATGCATTGGGGTTGATTTTAGGGGCAGGGAGGATCATATCTCCTTTATCTGCAGCGATTCTTCATAATTTAAGCACCTTTGGCGTAGTTGTCAACTCTTCAAGGTTACTGAATTATTCTGTAGATGAAAGGAAAAAGCGCAAATGGCGGAAGTAAAGGATTTAGAAAATAAAATGAAGGCTGTTATGGTTCAGCTGAAAGAGTGCGTAGACTTAAGCTTTGAGTTAATAGCAGAAAAGGAAGATACAAAAAAAATAATATACAAATACTGGGAAAATTTCTTGACTCACTTTTTAGATTATGTAAAAAAGAGAGAGAAGGATACAGGGGAAGATATACTAAAAGGTTTGTCCTTGAAAAGTTTATTTAAATTCTTTTGATACCAATAAACATTACGATAGAAGCATGAACCCTCTTATTGCCGGAATCTTTTTCTAAGGATTTTAGCAATAAGAGGGTTCATGCTTTTACTGCACTCTTCCTTATGCTACTTGTTGATAATTATATTGCTTATGTGATATTATTGGTTGTGATAAACTTTTTCTATCTATGCTGACGTGGGAGGTCTTAGAAATCTAACTTTCGACATTAACCGCTTTAGTGACTCCAATGAGGTATTGACCTATCTGGAATTAGGCCACCAAGCGGGGGGGCAGAGGATTGTGAGGTTAGGTGCGCGTTTCTGAAAAGGTTTTTCTCGTTGAACAGGTAGCTATTAATTGTTTGGAAGGAAGAAGCCATGAATAAAACAGAACTTTTGGGTAGATGGACAAAAGAAAAGTCCGAAGAACTTTATGGTATTAAAAATTGGGGTGCCGGTTATTTTGCAATCTCTGAGCAGGGTGAAGTACTGGTGAACCCATATAAGGATAATGCTTCGGCTGCAGTCAGCCTTATGGATATTATTTCAGGTGTACGTGAGCGTGGATTGGACATGCCGGTACTATTGCGTTTTGAAAATCTGCTGGATTCGCAGATTTCTTTTCTCAATAACTCCTTTGGTGAAGCGATGAAGAAGCTGAACTATAAGGGTGTATATAGGGGTGTTTATCCAATTAAGGTAAACCAGCAGCAGCAGGTCATTGAAGAAGTGACCAAATTTGGCCAGCGCTACCATCACGGACTAGAGGTAGGCAGCAAGGCGGAGTTAGTTGCGGCGCTTTCTCTTATGAAGGACAAGGAAGCCTGCCTGATTTGCAATGGCTATAAGGATGAAGAGTTCATAGATTTAGGGCTGTATGCCGTAAAAATGGGATTCAAGTGCTTTTTTGTTATTGAAATGCCGGGAGAGCTGGATATTGTACTGGAGCGCTCACAAATATTGGGGGTTAAGCCTAACCTTGGCATACGTATTAAGCTTTCTGCAAAAGCCGGTGGTCATTGGACTGAATCGGGTGGCGACCGAAGCATATTTGGTTTGAATGTGTCTCAACTTATATCGATGGTGGACACTTTAAAAGAGAAGAATATGCTGGATTCCCTCAAACTACTGCATTATCACCTTGGGTCTCAGATACCCAATATCAGGGATATACGTTCCGCTGTGTTGGAAGCAACCCGTGTGTATGCGGAGTTGGTAAAAGAAGGTGCACCTATGGGTTATCTGGATTTGGGCGGAGGTCTTGCGGTTGATTATGACGGATCTAATACAAATTATTCCTACAGCCGTAACTATACTGTGGAAGAATACTGCACCGACATTGTTGAAGCCGTCATGACTATTCTGGACTCAAGTAATATCCCGCACCCGGTAATCGTGACTGAGTCTGGAAGGACTACGGTTGCGTATTATTCGGTACTATTGTTCAACGTGTTGGATGTTGAAAAATTCGAGGAGTATGGGCTGCCTGATAAACTTGATGACAGTATTATAGAACAGATTAAAAATCTATTTGATGTTAATAAAAATATTACACAGAAAAATATTCAGGAGTGTTATAACGATGCTCTCTACTATCGCGATGAGATACGTGACATGTTTAAACATGGCAGGATCAGCCTTCGTGAACGGGCTTTGTCGGAAAAAATCTTCTGGAATACAATAAATCAAATAGCAAAAGAAAAGCAAAAGCTTAAAAATGCTCCGCCTGATTTGGAGGACATCGAGAGTGCAATTGCAGACATCTACTATTGCAATTTCTCGGTATTTCAGTCTATTCCGGATAGTTGGGCTATTGATCAGCTGTTTCCAATAATGCCTATCCACCGCTTATTGGAATTGCCTAAGCGCAACGCAGTAATAGCTGATATAACCTGTGACTGTGACGGAAAAATTGACCGCTTCATAGATCTTCATGATGTGCGTACTACACTGCCTTTGCACGAGCTGAAGAGCGGTGAGGACTACTACCTTGGTGTTTTCCTCGTGGGTGCTTATCAGGAAACATTGGGTGACCTTCACAACCTCTTTGGGGATACCAATGTAGTCAGTGTGCGGATTAATGCTGATGGCAACTATGACCTGGTCAAAGAAATTCACGGAGACAGCGTGGCTGATGTGCTTTCTTATGTGGAATTTGATCCCAAAGACATGCTGGTACATTTCCGTGAAAGAGCAGAAGAAGCGATACGTGACGGCTTGATCAGTGCCAGTGAGAGGCGTGAAATTATGAGGGCATACGATAATGGCCTTCGTGGGTACACTTATTTCGAGCGATAATTGATTAGTATTTTAAACATTTCTTTAATTTAATATGAGCAAATTTAGAAGCTATGAGAGACAAAAAACTCATAGCTTTTTACTTATCTATAAAAATAATAAATTAAAATTTTTATAACTTATTGTGTAACACTTTTGTTTGCATATGTATATGATGGTATTAGTTGGTGTTTATTAATAAATATGCAATGAAAGGAATGTTGTTATGTCAGACAGATGTGGATTTTTAGGCGGAATATTTGATAACGACGAACTTCTTTGGTTTATTATCCTTTTCTTGTTACTCTTCTATTGCAATCGTAATTATGGATATGGACCAGTAGCAGGAGCTACTTGCTAGTGCCTTGTAACAGAGTTTATTTCTAGCAGTAAGGTACAACAATCAAGGAAGTGCATTTTTAACATTGGGATCAATAGAAATTCCTAGTGTTAAAAAGCATTAGTTGTAGGGTAGAGGGTAGAATAGACGTTTGAAAGGAGCGGTTCATAATGGCTGATGAAAGAGGTTTTGGTTTCGGATGCGGTAATGATTTTATATGGATTATAATATTAATAATCATTTTCCTTTGTCTCTGTCCTGGATTCTTCGGTGGATTCGGTGGATGCGGATACGGTTGTAAAGACTAATAATTAGGCTTAAAATAATAGCAAACAAAATCAAAGGGAGCTGTTTATGTGGTTAAAAAACCATATAGACAGCTCTGTTTCATATGCCGGAATTATTATATTTATAATAACTTCGCAGATTAATATTAAAACTTCAATATATTATACATGTTAACCTAAAAGCCCTAGGCCATCAAAATCTACATTATACATAAAACACAAGCAGGTAAACAGTAGCAATTACTATGGTTAAAATCATTATAGGGAATGCTATCTTAAAAAAGTGCTTAAATGTGATTTTATGTCCATATTCTTCAGCCATACCCACAGCTATAACATTTGCGCTTGCTCCAATTACTGTACCGTTGCCTCCAAGACACGCTCCAAGGGATAATGCCCACCATAAGGGAGTTAGATTCATTCCTGAAATTGCTCCCATATCTTTTATAAGCGGTATCATAGTTGCAACAAATGGGATATTGTCTATAAAAGCTGAGGCTATAGCAGAAACCCAAAGTATAGCTAGCGTGGTTAATAAAAGATCGCCTTGAGTCAAATCAAGGACACCCACTGCTAGCATTTTGATTACTCCGGTTTCCTTTAAGCCGCCTACCAGTATAAAGAGCCCTGCAAAGAAAAATATTGTCTTCCATTCTACTTCCTTTAGTATATGCTCAGTATGTGTACCCGAAATAAGTAGAAGCACTACAGCACCGGTTATTGCAATTGTAGCTGACTCATAGTGAAGCGCCCCATGAAGTAGGAAGCCTATTATTGTAAGGCCTAGTATAACCAAGCTTTTTATCAATAGCGGCTTATCTTTTATTGCACTCTTTTCATCCATGCTCATTACTACCGATTTAGCTTCAGGAGTTGTAACCAGCTTTTTTCGGTATATAAGCACAAAAATATATGTGGTTAAAAACAATAGCGGTATTGCTATAGGGGCATCATTTCTGAGAAAATCAGCAAAGCTTAAGCCTACTGAGCTTCCAATCATAATATTCGGTGGGTCACCTACTAGTGTAGCCGTACCGCCTACATTTGAAGCGAAAATTTCTGCAATAATAAAGGGGACAGGGGTTAAACGCAAGTCTTTAGCTACGCTTACGGTAACCGGCAGTATAAGAAGTATGGTTGTAACATTGTCCAGTGCGGCAGAGAGCAGGCCCGTAATAATTGATAGCAGTACCAGTATTTTTACCGGCTCTCCCTTGGCAATTTTAACGGTTCTTATTGCAACATATTCAAACAGGCCCGACCGCTTGGTTATCATAACAATAACCATCATACTTATTAACAGTCCAATTGTATTGTAATCGATTTCTACAAAAGCCTTTTCTTGACTAATAACCCTTACAAGTATCATTAGCGCAGCACCTGATAGCGCAACAACTGTACGGTCAAATTTTTCTAAAACAATAAGTACATACGCCAAAACAAAAATTCCAATAGATAGTATCATGTGTAGTGTATTCTGATCCATACAAAAAACCTCCATTACATAAAAATAAAGAACAAAAGCTATACTATAGTTTTCCAACATCTAAACTAAAAATGCCTTAATAAAGATTTTGTTATCAAACAAAATCTTTATTATCCAAAGAAAATCCATAGCATAACGAATACCAACACTAGTCCTGTGGTAGTTGCTCCTAGCTATATTGCATCACTTCTTGACACTCTCATAGTTAATTACCATCCTTTACCAATAAAAATGCATACAAAAAGGGCGTGAAACTCATTGTTAAATGAGCTTCCCACCCCAGAAGCCTAGTCTCTTGAAAGCAAACGTTAAATTTGCCCAACCGAAAACATTACGTTATTTTTTTATCATTATAGCATTGTTATAGTTATAAATCAATAATTTACCGGTAAATTCATACTTAAGAACCCTACACAATTATAGATAGCACATTATAAAAGTAATTTTTTAAAGAGCTCTATAAGCTGCAATTATCTTCATAAACTGTATTAATGTTTATCGATAAATCTTATAATTCCGCGTAAACTATGAACAATTAATAAAGTTGGAGGTAATGATAATGGGGACGCTAAGTTATGTAAGGAAGACAAATACTGCGGGAAGATGTTCCGTTTGTGGATGTGAAGGCGTACATGCCGAATTCGCTGAGGAATACCCTATATTTGACAACTACATTAATAAGGGAGTAGTAGCGGATACCAAAGCCGATGAGTTCAGACTCAGCTATAATGGGCTGCTCGCTAAGAATAGGGCTAATGATATTTACGCTGTTGTTAGCTATGGTGATAATAAGAACTGGAACGATATAAAATACTATCCCATGGATAACACCGGAGGTGCAAATTTTGAAGTATCACTTCCTATAAATAAAAATATGAACTTAAACGTTGCATTTAAAGATAATGCGGACAACTGGGATAATAACTCCGGCAAGAATTACAGCTTTAATGCACATTAATCTCGGTAGCCAAACGGCTACCTTTTTAAATGCATACCCTCCCCTCCATGATCCTTATCTATACTATATAAAAGTCATTCCTTAATCAAACTTAGCGACAGCCTAACTAAAACTTGGAGTTTGTGTAACAGTGCAAACTTTTTGTCTGTAGATTGATATTGATAACCTATATAATTATCAATGATGGCTGTTACAGAGTACAACAGTTTATAGGTGAAAGCATAAACATTGTTGCAGGATAGAATGAAAAAGTGTTAGACTTCATATATACCTCCGGGGAAGGTTTGCCCTTAGGTTGAATTGAGTATTTACCATTTTCGTCATTGCTATATAAAATTTGTAAAGACTATTTGAGAAATGTGGTGAGGTTATGATAGAAGTTAAGGGGAAGTACAATACGGCAAAGGTGTTTACCGATAATGTTGAGAATGAGGCTATATCCCAGATTATGGAGCTTTGCAATCAGGAGTTTGTAAAGGACAGTATCATAAGAATTATGCCCGATACCCATGCCGGTGCGGGCTGTACAATTGGCACAACTATGACTATATCCGATAAGGTAGTACCCAATCTCGTAGGAGTTGATATAGGCTGTGGAATGGAAACCATAAAGCTTAAAGATAACGATATTGACCTTGAAAAGCTTGATGGAGTCATCCATCAATACATTCCATCCGGATTTGATATTAGGAAAAAGCAGCATGGCTATGCACAACAAGTTAACTTTGACGGGCTGGTTTGTAAAAAACATGTCAGTATTGACCGTGCTAAATTAAGCGTAGGTACACTAGGCGGGGGCAACCACTTTATCGAAGTAAACAAAGATAAAGATGGCTGCTTATATCTTGTAGTACACTCCGGTAGCAGACACCTTGGAAAACAGGTAGCTGAGTACTACCAGCAGCTGGGCTATAAAGAACTGGTTATTGCAAGTGAAGTAGTAGGTGATACTGTTAAAAGGCTTAAGGCTGAAGGCCGGGAAAAGGATATTCAGAAGGAAATCCAAAACGTCAAACAAACTAAAATAAATAAGCAATTGGCCTATGTACAAGGGAAAAGCTATCACGAGTATTTGAATGACATGAGAATCGTTCAGAGATTTGCTGTATACAACCGTAAAGCCATAGTTGATGAGATTATAAAGAGGATGGGACTTGAAGTTCAAGAGCAATTTACCACCATTCACAATTACATCGACCTTGATAATATGATACTGAGGAAGGGTGCCATCTCTGCTCAAAAAGGGGAGAGGATATTAATACCAATCAATATGCGTGACGGAAGCTTAATCTGTATAGGTAAAGGCAACAAGGATTGGAATTTTTCTGCGCCTCATGGAGCCGGTAGGCTTATGAGCAGGAGCAAGGCAAAACAGGTAATCAGCCTTGAGGAATTTAAGAAATCCATGGAGGGCATATATTCAACCACCGTTAATAAATCGACTCTGGATGAGTGTGCTTTAGCTTATAAGCCTATGGATGAGATAATGGGCAATGTCCAGGACACCGTTGAAATACTGGATATTATAAAGCCTATATACAATTTCAAGGCTGCAGAGTAACAGATTTTAACTCTTATCTAGTAAGTAAATACAGGGAAAGGACGAGGTTTAGTGCCCGTCCTTTTTTGCTATTTAGGTTTAATATATCCTTTTATAAACTGAAACGTTAATAAATTAGTTCAAGCTTTAATATAAATATAAGTGTGGGGGAGTTTTTTATGGATGTTGTTAGAAACTTTATAAACATTTCCGGGTTGGCTGACGAAAACGAACTGGCTGTGAGCATTAATAATGGCCAGACTATACAATACTCTGAAACCGACACCATTTATATACCCTTCAATCAGCCGGAAATAAGCAGCATATTTCAAATAATGATTAAAGTTGAGTTAAGGTCGAGTAGGGCGATTAATACTCCCGACGGCGCTACTGTCATTTTTGATGGAGTAAAGAAGCTGAAAATTATATACACTGAAAAAGGAGATACGGGGAAAGCAAGCTTTTTGAATACCGAATTTCCATATAATATATACTGCAGAAGATGAACAGGAAGGCTGGCAGGATATAATAAGTGACGTTCCGGTAAAGGAGCCTTCACCGAAGCATTATAGAATACAAAATACATAATAAAGCATAGACAAGTCAGTGTAAATTTAGTGTTTTCCGGTTAGGCAATGAGATATGATAAGTATGATTTGCCTAGCAGGATAAAAATACTTTTGAAGTGACTTGTCTATAAGGAAGTTGGGACAAGCTCGTTATATATATTTGTAAGCTGATATGCCAGTTAAAATCTGTATTAAAAAGAAAAAGGAGATTAATATAGTGATAAATTCACCGGATTGTATATTTTGAACCGGATAAAGAGGTATACCAAATTAGTAAATATATCGAACAAATGGTATAATCTCATGGAACATATAATTCAAGGGGGGAGTAATGTGGCATTAGTAGTATCTAATGTAGTAAAGAAATTCGGTCAAAAGACTGCCGTTGATAATATTTCGTTCAAAATCGAAAAGCCCGGCGTTTTTGGCTTGTTGGGAACAAATGGTGCAGGGAAAACAACCACCATAAGAATGATTCTCGGTATACTTTCAAAGGATAACGGAGTTATAGAGTGGGATGGAAAGCCTGTCACGCGAGAGACTGTGAGATTCGGATATCTTCCTGAGGAAAGGGGCATATATCCCAAAGCCAAGGTTGAAGAGCAGCTTATGTACTTCGGGAAGCTGCGCGGAATGGATGGAAAGGCGGCTAAAAAGTCTATCAGGTACTGGTATGAAAGGCTTAAAGTAGAGCAATATGCAAATATGGCGGCAGAGCAGCTTTCAAAAGGTAATCAGCAAAAAATACAGCTGATTAGTGCTATAGTGCATGATCCTGAGCTTATCATCCTTGATGAGCCGTTCAGCGGGCTTGACCCGGTCAATACCGACCTATTTAAAAGTGTAATATATGAGCTTATAGGAAAGGGTAAGTACATAGTAATGTCCAGTCACCAAATGCAGGCAGTGGAAGAGTACTGCCAGGAGATTCTGATATTGAAGAACGGACAGACTTTGTTAAGCGGAAGCCTGAAAGAAATAAAGCGCAGTTATGGAAGGACAAATCTATTTATAGACTGTCAGGATGATATTGGTGATATTGTTAAGGAGGAGGGCATAAAGCTTGTGGCAAAAACTGCTTCAGGTTACGAGTTTAAAATCAGCTCCGATGAGCAAGCCTACAATCTTCTTCAGAAAATGCTCAAATCAAAAATACCGCTTGATAAGTTTGAAATAAGAGAGCCATCTCTTCACGAGATATTTGTTGAAAAGGTTGGTGAGCAGAAATGAGAGAGTTTTTGACTGTTTTAGGGTATACATTCCGGGAAAATGCAAGAAAAAAGATATTTATAATCTCTAATATCATTATACTTATCTTAGTAGCTGTGGTGATGAATATACCTGCGGCAATAAAATACTTTGAGAATAATGATAAAGGCTCAGCTGATGGGAAAGCACAGAAAGAAGTTGTATTTGTTGTAGATTCCAAAGGTGTATACAAGGAAGATATAAGCAAGCTTGGGCAGGTATTTACAGGGTACGATTTTAAGTCTGAGTCAGCAGATAAGCTGGGAAACCTCAAGGAGAAGGTTAAAAATGGAGAAGGAAAAGGCCTTGTAGTTATAGATGAAAAAGGGGGAGTTCCCTATTTTGATTACTGGGTAAAACAATATGGAAGCGGTCTAGCCCCTGATGAGTTAAGCCGGGCACTTAAGGGGATATTTACAGCTAAAACTTTAAAAGCTGCTAATGTATCGGATAATGTAGCAGCTGCAGTAATGAGCGATGTTTCATATAAGGTTGAAGAATTAGGTAAGGGTATGATGAAGAGCTATATGGCAGCTATGATAGTAATAGTTCTGCTGTTCTTTGCAGTTTACTTCTATGGTTATGGGGTTTCCATGTCGGTAGCTTCCGAGAAGACCTCAAGAGTAATGGAGCTTTTAATAACGTCAACCAAGCCATCAAAAATTGTCCTTGGGAAGAGCGTTGCTATGGGGTTATTAGGGTTGTGCCAACTCGCTTCAGTAGTAGGCATTGCTGCACTATTCTATAATTTGACTTTTCCAAAGGATTTTGTTATGGCAGGGCAGAAGATTGACTTTTCCAGTCTTACTCCTTTTGCGATTTTAATGGTAATAGTCTATTTTATCCTGGGCTATTCACTTTATGCTATGATGAATGCTGTTGCCGGTGCTACAGTGAGCAAAGCAGAGGATGTTAACTCCGCTATAATGCCGATTTCAATGATTACGATGGTAGCATTTTATCTATCTTATGGATCAGTGGCTTTTCCCGATGGAGGAGTGTCTACAGCAGCGTCTATCATTCCATTTTCTGCTCCCTTTTCAATGCCGAGCAGGATTATAATGACGGAAGTACCCGTATGGCAAATTGCAGCTTCTCTGGGTGCTACAGCCATAACTACTGTACTTATGGCATGGATATCTATAAGGTTGTACTCCTCGGCTGTACTTCACTACGGAAAGCGTCTGAAGGTAGGGGACTTGGTAAAGATGTCAAGGCAGTAGAAATGAGCATTAGTGGTTAAAGATTGAGAAGTATGACGATAATTGCTCTATAATCGTAGTGGTGATAAAGAATCTGCATTCTGAGAGAAAGTAATTGCTTTCAGATGCAGATTCTTTATCGTATTATATATAACTTTAATCTTTACAATATTCAAAAACACTATATAATATTAATTAGATAAACTAACTAATTGACTGTACAGGGTGCTAAATATGGAATTCGAACAGCTTTTATTGAAAATTACAGAAATATTTCATGAGTCGCTAAATAGCTTTCAAGATACTATTTCCAATGATAGTGGTTTTTCGGACATTACTGTGAGCCAATATTATTATATCGAGGCTATATACCGTCTGGAGAATCCCACTTTGACGCAGCTTGCAGAGGAGTTGAAAATATCAAAGGCTTCTGTCACAGCAGCTATTGATAAGTTAATTAAGGTAGGCTATGTTTCTAAAGTGCAGTCAAATGAAGACCGCAGAGTATATCATGTATCTTTGAGTAAAAAGGGTAAAAGGATTATAGAAAACGATAGGAAAAACCACCTGAAGTTTGCAGGCGATATTAAAATGTGTCTTAATGAACAAGAAATAGAACAATTTAAAAATATCGCAAATAAGATTATTGAACAGTATGATAAAAAAGAATAGATTTTTTTTATACAAATAGTTAGTTTGTTAAACTAATAAATACTGGAGGTAGTTTATCATGCAAAGCGTAAAGCTAAGCAAGGCAAAAATAATAATCATAATGATTGGCGTCATGGTGAGCAATGCACTTATTGCTCTTGACAGCACCATTATAGGGACTGCTATGCCGAGGATCAGCTCGGAGCTCAACGGAACTGACTTGTATACATGGCCATTTACAGCATATATGCTGACATCGACCATTGTCATGCCCATATTCGGTAAGCTGTCGGATTTTTACGGACGTAAAATCATCCATATAATAGGCACAATAGCTTTTACTGTTTTCTCAGTCTTATGCGGCCTTTCTTCCGATATGGTGCAGCTATCGGTATTCAGGGCGCTGCAGGGGATAGGCGGAGGTATATTAGCTTCCAATACTGTGGCTATACTTGCTGACATATTCCCACCAAAGGAAAGAGGAAAGTACCAAGGCTTTTTATTTGCTGTAGTGGGTATAAGCAGTATAGTAGGGCCTATACTCGGTGGGCTGATAGCAGATAATTATTCTTGGAGATATATATTTTATATTAATATACCATTGGGAGCTGCAGTATTGTCAGCTATATTTGGCTTGCCATCTATAAAGACTGACAAATCGCAAAAGCATATTATCGATTATAAAGGAAGCATACTACTGATTTTAACGCTTGTACCCATATTGCTGACTTTTTCATGGGCAGGTAAGAACTTTGGTTGGTTTTCAGTACCGATTATCCTTATGATTGTATTCTCGATTCTAACATTTGTTACTTTTATACTTGTTGAAAGAAAGGCTATAGAACCCGTAGTACCCCTGAACCTTTTTAAAAATTCTATATTCTGTATGTCATCAATAGCAGCTTTCTTTTCAAATGCCATTATATTCGGCATGGGGATGTTCGTACCCCTTTATATGCAAAGTATACTGGGATATAATGCAACAAAGTCGGGTATAACTCTGGTATACTTTATGCTAGGGCTGGTTGCTGCAAGCATTACCAGTGGTATAGTGATGTCTAAGACCGGGAAGTATAAGCTTTTAGCTATACTGGGTTTTACTATATCCGGTATTGGGATGGGATTGATAATAGGTGCCAATGGTCAAACGACATACATTTTTGAAGTCATGTATCTGGTTATTGCAGGTATTGGGATAGGAATAGCAGTACCGATTTTTAATGTAACAGCTCAGAATGCTTTTTCCGATAGTAAAGTAGGAACGGTTAATTCAGTAGTGCAGTTCTTTAAGAATATGGGCGGAACAATAGGGTCTACAGTTCTTGGTGCTGTTATGGTGCATTCGGTAAGTATCGGCTTGAGTGATACTGTATTCAAACGCCTTCCGACGAAGGTCACAGACCTAATACTAAAAAATATAAACTCCCTTGATAGTATTCATAATGCTTTGGAGTTTAAATACTTACTTTCGGGCAGTTCTACCGAGACGGTAAATAGCATACTGGAAAAGCTTAAAGTGATTTTGAATAACTCCATGAATAGTGTTTTTATTACCTGTATAGTTTTTGCGGTTATTGGGGTGATAGCAAGCATAGCACTCAAAGAAATACCGTTAAGAAAAAATAAGTCGTTGGAAGAAGATGTTATATAAAGTAGGAATAGATTCAGACATATTTGACACTCAGATATAAAAAATAAAAGTTGCAGGAATGAAGTAAAAGAGCCGGATAAAAGGGTTAATCGGCTCTTTTTATCTGCCGTCTAAACTATACATATCTAAATAGGTTAATAAGCAGGTATATTGTTACTTACATAAAATTCATGAAGAAAAATATTAAGCTATATGCTATAGTAGTTATATCTGTATTTGTTTATATATGGACAGGTATGGGTAAAAAGATACATAAAGCAGGGGGGAGAGAAAGAAATATGTCCAATTTTTTTAAATTCAATAATTTTAAAATCAGTACAAAGCTTACAGCTATTCTTGTAATCCCACTAATCGCAATGTTGGCTATATCCTTTATAGCCTTTATAAATCTAAACAATATTTCTAACTTGCTAATAACAAATTTTTATAATGAACTACATCAAGCTACATCCCTTATACTAAATGCGGATAGAGATTTGTACCAAGCACTCGTCGCACAGGAAAAGCAAGGCAAAACGGATATATCCAGTGATGAATTTAAAAATAATAAGGATGACTACAATGAAAATATTCAGCAAGTAAAGGAAAGAGTTCAGAAATCAAAGGACATAATCTCGGCAAAAAGCCAAAAGTTTGTAAATTATAGGCATGGAGAATCAAAACTATCAGTATTTCAATTGTTTGATAAATTCGAAACTCAATATTCAGAATGGACAGCATTGTATACTGCTAATGATAATACCATTAAAGATAAAAGCAAATCCAAAGAATTATTTGATTCAGCGAGGGACTCAATAGATCAGATTACTGATATTTTAGAGCAACATGGTCAAGAGACCTTAAAGCACTCTACTGATCAAAGGACGAAGACGGTAGAGCTTATTGTTATTATTTCCCTGACGTCCATCCTGACTTCAGTAGTTATAGGTACGGCTATCATTATCAATATAAACAGGCGGGCTAAAAAGCTGACAGCATTGATCAATAAAACTGCTAATTTTGATATAAGGCATGATGAAGCATATGACGGATTTTTAAAGGAGAAGGACGAGTTTGCTGTTATTGGCAGTGCGGAATCTACTGCTCTAAGAAACTTCAGAGATATTGTAGCAACGGTATATAATGAGGTTTCCAGTGTAAATGAATCTCTTAGCAATACAAGTAAGCTCATTTACAATCTGAATGCACACATTGAAGATGTCTCAGCAACAACAGAGGAGCTTTCTGCAGGTATGGAGGAGACAGCCGCGTCGGCAGAAGAAATGAGTGCCACATCTTCTGAAATTGAAAATACCATAGAAGCGATAGCTTCAAAAGCACATGAAGGGGCTGCGTCTGCAAAAGATATAAATAAGCGGGCAAAAGAATTGGAAATAAGCGCTGTAGAGTCCCAAAAAAGTGCAGCGGAAATATTCTATAGTGCCAATACGAAGCTAAGGACTGCTATAGGCCAATCCAATGCCGTAGACCAAATAAGTGTGTTATCCAATTCCATTCTCCAAATAACTGAGCAAACTAATCTGCTCGCTTTAAACGCTGCCATAGAGGCTGCCAGAGCCGGTGAAGCAGGCAAGGGGTTTGCTGTTGTAGCCGATGAAATCAGGAAGCTTGCTGAGGATTCTAAAAAAGCTGTAACAGAGATACAAAACGTAACTAAGACTGTTACAACTGCAGTTAAAAACCTTGTAGGGAGTTCCGAGGAGGTACTGGATTTTATTGATAAGAAGGTAATAGCCGATTATAAAGCACAAATAGACACTGCTGAAAAATACAGAAAAGATGCCGAGTTTGTAGACACAATGGTTGAGAATTTCAATTCCGCGCTGACACAATTGCTGGAGTCGGTACAAAACATTGGTAAGGCAATAAATGAAGTTACCAGCGCAACTAACGAGGGAGCAAGCGGTACCCAGAGCATTGCCCAAAAATCAACTGTAGTCTTTGAAAAATCCAATGACATCAGCAGTCAGACCGACAAAGTTAAGGAGAGTACGGACAGGTTGGTCACTCTTGTTTCAAAGTTTAAAATATAATTACGTATCTCATCAGGCGCTTATACCGGCGCCTTTTCTCTTTTTATTCTAAAGTATAAGTATTGACTAATATATGTAATAGGAGTATAAAAGTAATTATATATTAATATTTTGTAAGTATATATTAAACACTAAAACAAGGGAGATGAAAGTATGCAAGACATTTCGGGTATCTCAGCCTATTTACCTTTATTCATACCAATTGTTTTAATTCAATTTGGATTACAAATCGCAGCCATAGTTAATCTAATAAAAAGAAAAAAAGTAAGGTTTAACAATAAGGCAATATGGGCCATTATTATTTTACTTGGAGGTCTGGTAGGGCCTATTATATACTTTGCTGCAAGAGGGGATGAGTATTAATGTATGCCATTGAGACAAAAGATTTGACAAAATGCTTTAATGGATACAATGCTGTCGACAAGCTAAACCTTAGAGTGCCGGAGGGCTCGATATATGGTTTTTTAGGGCCAAACGGTGCCGGTAAAACAACAACTCTAAAAATGCTTACAGGCCTGTCAACACCTACAACGGGGGAGATTAGGCTGTTTGGTAATAAAGTAAGCTTCGGAAGCATGAAAAATCGTGCGGATATAGGATATCTGCCCGATGTACCGGGGTTTTACGACTGGATGACTCCTGCGGAATTTCTGAGATTTTCCGGGGAGTTATTTTCAATTGACAAAAGGGTACTGGATGAAAGGATTGAATCGCTGCTAGACCTGGTCGGGCTTAATGGGGTGAGAAAAAAAATAGGTGGATTCTCAAGGGGGATGAAGCAAAGATTAGGCATAGCACAGGCGTTGATAAGCGAGCCTAAAATTGTTTTTCTTGACGAGCCAGCGTCGGCTCTTGACCCTATAGGCAGGAAAGAGGTTATGGATATAATAGCCAAGCTGTCGGGGAAAATTACGGTATTTTTCTCTACCCACATACTCTCGGATATAGAAAGGGTTTGTGACAGGGTAGTTATACTGCATAAAGGGAAAGTGGAGCTTGAAGATACCATACCAAACATAAGACAGAAGTATGCAATGCATATAATAGAAGTTGAACTGGCTCAAGGCGATATGGTCGAGCTTGAAGGTATTCTTAAGCAGGAAAAGTGGGTTGCGGATACAGTAAGCAGTGAAAATGAGGGACTTAAAGTACACGTCAATGATATGCTTCGGGCCCAGATAAATATACCTGTCATTATAAGTGCAAAGGGGATGGCTTTGAAAAAGTTTGCAGCTTTGGAGCCTACACTTGAGGACATATTTATGAAGGTGGTGAGTAAATAGTGAGATACTTTGTTTTCCTCAAGAAAGAGATTATGGAGATACTGAAGACATCAAAAATTTACATACTGCCGGCGGTATTTCTGTTTATAGGTTTGGTGAGCCCTCTTTTCGCCAAGTTTTCACCTCAACTGGTAGAAATGATGATGAAATCCTCAGGGCAAAATATAGACATTAAAATACCTGATCCAACCTATATTGACGCATTTATGCAGATATTTAAGAACTTAAACCCTATGGGTGTAATTGTAATAATCCTTACCTTTGTAGGTAGTGTTGTTGAGGAGAAGATAAAGGGTTCGGCAGTTCTTGTATTAACCAAGTCGGTATCAAGAACTCAATTCATCCTAAGCAAATTTCTATCAAGCGTCATACTGATTAGCGCTTCATTTATATTGTTGACAGCAGCATTTTTGCTTTACACATATATATTGTTTCCGGGGTTCAGCATTGGTAACCTGTGGGTTTTACTTGTAATACAGTGGCTTTATTGTATAGTGGTTGCAGCTATAACCATTCTTGCAAGCACACTGGGAAAATCCTTTACAGTGTCCGCTGTTTTAGCCTTCTTGGGTTTTATGCTTATGTCGGCAACCAGCTACATACCCTATGTAAAAAAGTTTTCTCCAGGGGAAGCTGGTACTCTTAGCGTGGAAATACTTAGGGGTACTAAGAAAATCAATGAACTTGCTGCGCCAGGGATGACTATGATTGTTTTTTGTTTAGCAATTTTATTGGCTGCAGTATCTATATTTAGAAAACAGGAATTATAGTATTATAAAGTAACAGAAAGGTACTGTGATATATGACATATTATCAAGGAATACCTAAAGATCCCTTTATACTTCTGGGAGTTATAAACACAAGATTACGAGACGAATACAAAAACCTCGAATCATTATGTGAAGGTATAGAAGTAGAAGAAGTGGAGATAGTGGGTAAGCTAAGGTCTATAGGATATGGCTATGACCCAAAAACAAACCAGTTTACAAGTGCATAGTAGAGTTATATTAAGGCAAAAAATTCCTTTTAACATATTGATTTAAAACTTAAACTGGGGTAAAATATAATTAACCTAAAAAAAGAGGAGACTGAGTTGATGTCGGCGGTTGTTCTTAATTAACAGTAATTTAATACGCTGATTCGTATGGTATTTTATGTTTTAATAGTAAGCCTTTCGGCAGGCTTATTAGTTATACCATTCGGACAGGTTAATTGAGAACACAGGCAGATTTATAGCTCATTCTTCCGAATAGTGCATGATACTATGCCGTGCTCGTTGCACGGCTTTGTTATGCGTATTTTTAGGGTATACTTTTTGTATTTAAATTAGCAAAAAGGCTATAAGTGAACTTTACGTGTTCATTTATAGCCTTATTTTATTTAAGTGCGTTCCATAATTCCTCACTATGCTGGGAAAGGAACATGCGCAAACCAAAAGTGGCAACGCCACCATTGTTCTTTTAGGAGGTTTTTGATGATGAATACTCATGCAATTAAGGTACTTGAATACCACAAAATTAAAGAGTGCTTAAAACAGTACGCTGTGTCCGAGCAGGCTAAAAAGCTTATAGATAAGCTTGAGCCTTCAACGGATAAGGATGTAATTGAAGCGTGGATGCTTGAAACCACCGAGGCACGGTATATAGTTGATATAAACCAAAGTGTCCCCCTGACATCCCTTGAAGGTATAGAGGGAGTAGCCAATAAAGCAGTAAAGGGGATTGTTCTAAGCCCTGAAGATTTGGCAGCAGTAAAGGGGCTGCTTGAATGTGTGAAAAGACTTAAAAAATTTATGAATTCTATGCAGGCTGTAGCTCCAACGGTGGCAGCCTATGCATTATCAATGTTTGAGCTGGCGGACCTTTACGAAGAAATTGACCGCTGCATTACAAATGGGAGAGTTGACGATCGGGCAACACCGGAGTTAGCTAAAATAAGAAAGAAAATTGCGATTGCTGACGAAAGGATTAAGCAAAAGTTAAACAATATTCTGTGTTCCTCAGCATATTCAAGCATTATTCAGGAGGCTGTAATCAGCACCAGAAACGGCAGATATGTAATACCGATTAAAAAGGAACACCGTAGAAGCTTTGAAGGTAACGTGCTTGATACATCGTCAAGCGGTTCAACGTTGTTTATAGAACCTGCAGTGGTAGCACGGCTTCAAGAGGAGTTGAACATTCTCAAAATTGAGGAGGAAAAAGAGGAGTATAGAATATTGGCTCATATGACAGGTATTGTTGATAGCTATTCTAGAGAGATATCAATTAATACAGAGGCATTTATTCAATATGACTTCATGGTTGCCAAGGCTAAATACAGCAGGTCTCTCGGTTGCTGCCCGGTGACCTTGAATGAACAAAATTGCATTAATATAAAAGGAGGTAGACATCCCCTTATAGGCAAAAGTGCAGTTCCGCTGGATTTTTATATAGGAAGTGATTACAATGTACTTGTCATAACCGGTCCCAATACCGGAGGTAAAACTGTTGCTATTAAAACGGTGGGGATGATGACATTAATGGTGCAGTCGGGACTTCATGTGCCTGTTGCTGAAGGGAGTGAATTTGCTATATATAACAATGTGCTGGCAGATATCGGTGATGGGCAAAGTATAGAACAGTCATTGAGTACATTCTCCTCCCATGTAAAAAACATTTCTGCAATACTGGAAGAGGCTGATAGTAAGTGCCTGGTAATAGTGGATGAGGTTGGGGCAGGAACAGACCCTGGAGAGGGAATGGGATTTGCTGTAGCTGTATTGGAAGAGGTTTATCGCAAAGGTGCGACTATGATAGCCACAACCCACTATAGTGAAATAAAGGATTTTGCAGAAAAGACGCCCGGCTTTAAAAACGGCTGCATGGATTTTGATATAAACTCCCTTAGGCCTCTATACAAACTCCGGATAGGACAGCCGGGAGAGAGCAATGCCTTCCTTATTGCTTTAAGGCTGGGTATAAGTAAAAAAATTATTGAAAGGGCTCATGAAATTACTTACAGGGAAAGCAGAGAATATTCCTACGAAGATGTGTTCAGGTATAATGAACCGGTAGATATCATAGAGGAGAAAGATACTGGTTGTGTAATTAATGCAAAATTAAGCAGCACTCATATTGATGCCAATAAAACCAAGGACAAAAAGAAGATGGAGGATACAGGCTTTAATGTAGGTGATTGTGTTTACGTTAGCAGCATGAATAGAACCGGAATAGTATGTGAGCGTGAGAACAGCCGGGGGGAAGTAGTTGTGATGGTAATGAAAAATAAATTTAAGATTAATAAAAAGAGACTATCCCTTTACGTTGAGGGAAAAGAGCTTTACCCTGAAAACTACGATTTTGATATCGTATTTGAATCCAAAGAAGACAGAAAAAAGAAAAAAATAATGGGTAAGCGCCATGTAAAAGGAGTAACTATAGAAAAAAATGGGGTGGATTGAAAACCACCCCAGTAAATTAATCAAACTTTTTTAATATGTTATAGTAAAAGCAGGAAAGAGCGTGTTTAGACATAAGAAATAATTTATGGTACTTACTGATGTTTAAATATATACGGGTTATAGTCCTATAGCAGCTTTTTTAGTTTTGAAGCTTCAAACTGCTTGATGGTTTTAACTCTTTTTTCGCCAGTAAATAATACCTGTACTATGCCTTGGCTAATTGTTAATACCCGCCCTTTGAGTTTGGTACCGATAATGTTGATAGGTGCCTTTTTTACTAAAGCTTTAATGCTTTGTGATTTGCAATAAATACATTCCTCATCGGAGTCGAAAATCCTTCTGCAATCAAGACAGTAATTGAGCTTATTCATAAGCAAAACCCCCATTCATAATAATAAAAATGATAGCTTCAAATAAGGGTACGGTTTAAATGAACTAAGTAGAATTACAATTTAAGAGGATATTTAGCTATCTGTTTATTTATATTCGCTTAAATAGTGAAACTTTCTGTATTTTCAAAATATTCCCTAATAGATTAAAGGTAATAGCTGCAGTGAATATAATAGAGGGAGCTCTATAGAAAAGCAAGTTTATAGGCAAGGATATATTTTCGATATTCAGACAAAATAACAGAGAATATAATTTAGATAGCAAGGTTAAAAGTGCACTAGCTGGATATCACTGAATTTAACTTTGAGTATCTGTAGATGGATGGTGAGTGAATGTCTAATTATAAATGTACCGTTTGCGGCTATACCTACAGGCCCGAAAGAGGAGACAGGATACATGATATACCTGCCGGTACATCTTTTGAGGAATTACCGGAGCACTGGAAATGTCCAACGTGCAATCAACCAAAAATGGTATTTGCTGAGATTAAATAGTTGTGGTCAGTAATGCAAAATGCCCGCCGATTAGCGGGCATTTTGTTTATTATTATTTCTTAACTTTTAACCACAAGAATTCGTAGGGCTTCAAGGAAATCTTTTCTGTATTGAGGTCAAGCTCTTTATTCTGTAAGATTTCATACATAGTACCGTTAAATCCTACGTTTTTCACTGCTGCAGTGTAAACCTCCTGATAGTGCTCGGTGAAGTTTGCTATAAAGACGAAGCCATCATCATCTTTTTTCTTGAATGTTCCAAATACGCCATGGTTCCACGTATCAAATACGCGTGTATGCACATCAGCATGGAATATGGAGTCTTGCTTCCTTGTATGGATAAGGGTTTTCAAGCTCTGGAATACCTGGCCTTCGTAAGTTGTCATGTTATATCTCTTATTAGCTCTTTCCCAATCAAATTTAGGCCTATGGAGCCAACGGCTATCAACTTCTTTTTCAACGTCATTCTTATATGAATAATCGTTTAGAGTAGCTATTTCATCTCCTATATAAATGATCGGAATACCTTCATAGGCAAGCATGCTTGCAAACATCAGAATGATTCTTCTTGTAGAATATTCCGCTTGAAGCTTATCACCTTCATACAGAGACTTTTCAAGGCCACAAAGGGAAGCAAGGGTTCCTGAGATTCGGGCACTCTTTGTCTTCTCATCGTAAGAGTATAATTCACCTCTTGAGAAGCTTCCAGGGTGATCTCCTTTATAGTAATAGATGAGGAATTGCTCGTGCCAGAAAGGATTGAAGCCAAGTCTTTCTATTTCAGGTTTTTCAAGTACGTAACCGATATCATCGTGGCACCTGATGTAGTTATTCCAGCAAACGCCTAAAGGAAGCTCAGGTCCGTTTGCAATGCAGTTGGACATATACCTTACATCACGGGTAGCAAGGGTATTCCATAATGCGCCCATAAGACCTACGTTATACATGCTCTGGCAGCCTGAGTAAGTAGTGCCGAAGAACTTAAGTACATCATGGCTGGAAGTAATGGCTTCACCTAGGAAGATAACGCCAGGGGAAACCATATGTACTATGGTCTTCAATATATCAACTATTATATAGCACTGTGGCAGGCTAGAGCAGTCTGTACCTACTTCTTTCCAGATGTGGCGCACGGCATCCATACGTACAACGTCTACACCTTTGTTCAACAGGACTAAAAGGTCTTTAATAACACAGTTTAATGTGAATGGGTTTTTATAATTCAAATCCCACTGGAACTCATAGAATGTAGTAAATACCCATTTCTTTATATCTTCATAGTATGTAAAGTTTCCAGGAGCGAGCTCAGGGAATATATCTGGAAGAGCCTTTTCGAATTCAGCCGGAATATCATAGCTGTCGTACATGAAATACATATCTTGATATTCTTTCTCACCGGCTCTTGCTCTCATTGCCCATTCATGCTCTTTTGCTGTATGATTCAGTACGAAGTCGATACATGTAACCATGTTATCTTTCTTAAGCTGATCGTTTAATGCTTCGAATTCGTCCATGTTTCCTAGTTTTGGGTTAATCTCAATATAGCTGCTAACCGCATATCCGCCGTCATCCTTGCCCTCTCTTGTTTTCAACAGAGGCATGAAATGCAGATAATTGATTCCCAACTCTTTTAAGTAGTCAATCTTTTCACTTACGCCTTTGAGATTGTCTGCAAACAGATCTGTATAAAAAGACGTACCTATAACATCCTGGGATAAAAACCATCCGGGGTTTTCCAATCTTTCCAGGTCAAGTTCTCTTAATGAAGCTTTCCTGTCAGCGAAGGCATTCTTGACAATTTCAACAAGATCATTAAAATACTTTTCGTTTTCTCCATACAGGTCACGATATTTGCTACGAAGAATTTCAACATCTTCACCAAAGCGTTGTTGAAATAGCTTTTCAGCATCCTGCTTCTGTTTCTTAGCGGTTTTCATTAAAATTTTCCTGCCTTTCATAAATATATAGTATTTTAGTTAAACTCAATATAATTGCTCGTCCTATGGCCGTTAATTACAGCAGCACAATCTAATAAATGCAAGTTATAAAAATAAAATGCACTATTTCCATAAAACCCCTTAAGTTTTAATGTGGTAAAAAGCAAATAAAAAAGACTCCTAAAGTGCAGAAAAACATGTATTCTGGAGTCACTTGAATTATCTACATTAAAATGATATTAAAAAACTTCAAAGATGTCAATGATTTAATGTATATATAGGAAAATTATGTTGTGAATATTAATGTGTAATATAGCTATATCAAATAGAATGAATTTACAAAGTAATGTATTAGTTGTGTGGAAATGTTTAGGAAATCATTTTTGTGGTAACTGGTTCTCCAGCCGTTGTACTAGTATTACTCCGACAATGGATGGGATAACCTGACCTATGCAAATGCTTATGGCAAGAGCTTGGTATGGAACTTTGAGAATATAGGAAAGCCACACAGGAACCAAAAGGCCCGGAATAAATATAACAGGAAGTGCAATAAGCCATTTACTCAGATTAAACCTTCTAACCAGATAGACAAGTGATGAGGCAATTATACCTACTATAGTTCCCCCGATCATATCAAGGGGTCCCAAGCCGCCCATAAGTGTATTGCTGAGGAAATTTGATATTCCAAGGGGGATTATCAGAAATGGATATATATAGCTTAGAGCATATAGGGAAGTAGCTATTCTTATCTGGTACTCTCCAAAGGCAAATCCCTGGGTAAAATACATAATTACAATATATATTGCAATAACAAGTGCCGAAATGGTAAGTTTTTTAGTAGGCTTCATATTATTCTTCCTTTCTTTCCTCATACTTTATAGGATCGGTATATCCTGCAACATTAAAGGCATGTAACCTTAACTTGCAGCTGTCACATATACCGCATGCATTGAGCCCGCCGTTGTAGCATGACCAGGTGTCACTGTAATCTACACCAAGCTTCATTCCTAACTTTATTTCATCGGACTTTTTCATTGAAATAAAGGGTGCGTGTATTTTTATCTTTTTATTGTGCTCAACAGCACAGACAGTGCCCATGTTTACCGCATTTTCCATTGCCGTTATGAATTCCTGGCGACAGTCAACATATCCCGAGTAGTCTACCTCGCTGACACCGATAAATATATCCTGTGCGCCTATTGCTTCAGCGTAGGAAGCAGCGTAGGCAAGAAAAATCATATTTCGCGCCGGAACATAAGTGACGGGAATATCTTTGCTTTCCATATCACCTTCCGGTATATCAATTGAGGTGTCGGTAAGAGCAGAACCACCCCATGCAGCAATATCGGTTTTGATCACTATGTGTTCCTTTACACCGGCTGCATTAGCCACTTTTTTTGCACATTCAATTTCTTTGTCATGCCTTTGACCGTACTCGAAGGATAAAGCGTATACCTCATAGCCTTCAGATTTTGCAAGATATAATGCGGTAGTTGAATCTATACCTCCGGAAAATAAAACTATAGCCTTTTTCATTTTAATATCATCCTTTCTCCATAATAGCAGCAGCCTATCGCCCCATTGAACTGAGGATCATCGGGCAATATGATTTCTTCATAATCATTACTTAAGTATTCGATAAGGGCAGTATTATGAGCTACACCGCCCGAAAGAACAAGACGCCTGCCTTTGAATTTTGTAAGCAGGGGCTTGAGTCTTTTATAAAGGGAGTAATTTACTCCTGCGCAAAGCCTCTCAAGAGTAATCCCTTCAGCTATTTTACCTATTAACTCCGATTCGGAGAAAACAGCACATGTAGAATTAAGCTCTATAGGGTCTTTAGAATACCTCATCAACTCATCCAGGGGTATTTCAAGAACACCTGCCATGTTTTCAAGATACCTTCCGCAAGAAGCTGCGCACTTTTCGTTTAGCTCAAGGTCGGTTACTATACCCTTTTCTATTTTGATAACCTTCACGTCCTGCCCACCAACATCAAGAAGTATAAAATCCATAAGGTTGGTCTGATGAATAGCACCGTAGGCATGGGCTTTTATTTCATTTATTGCTTTGAAGGTATTTAAATCAGTATTGTTTCTTCCATACCCCGTTGAAATAGCTGTATCTATCTTACCTATGTTCAACTTTTTAAGGTCAACGGTGAGCTTGCCGTCAAAAGTGCAATAATCCCTGTAAAAGGACATTGTGCTGATTTTGCGCTTATGGATAATACTTCCGTTATGCATTACAGCTATTTTGACTTCGCGGCTTCCAAGGTCTATGCCAATTACACTCAAAGGTCTGCCTCCTTCATATCCGACAGCATATCTAAAAAAGCTTCCAATCTCAGCTTTGTTCTGGAATCAAGATGGTTTAGTTTATCACCCTCAATCGTCAGAACCGGTATGTCCAACTTGCTTTTTATAATAATGTCCTCAATGGCCCTGTAGCAAAAAGCCTGGGTATAGTGTATTATTCCGTCCAGCCTCCTAACGTTTATCTGGGATTTTATCTCCTTTAGCCTGAAGCCTATGTCATAAGGATAGGTATAATCGTAGTATTGTAGATAAATATTTTCTGCATTATAGCTTCGGGGAAAAGTAAATTCCCTTTGTACCTCATTGTAAACGAAGTGGGCTCCGAACTTTTCTACGTACTCATAAAGATCACAGGTCATAGGAGGGACGCCTATATATCCCAGGCGAAGCTTTTGATACACCGGCTGTCTTGATGAGAACTCTTCCAGCTTAGTTTGCAGCAGAGCTTCGAAGCTGTCGGGATCGCCGTCAAAATCACTGGACATAACCTGGTAAAGGTGATTTTCAAACCCTGTAACCTTTCCTTCTATATAAGTAAGCTCGTCGAGCTTTCCGGTAAGGCTTCTTATGCTGCTAAGCCTTTTTCTTGTACTTTCTACATCATGATAATCCACGTTAAAGGCTTTCATGAACTTGTCAATAGAGGATTTGACATCCTCCAAGCTATGGCTATGAGGAAAGGAAAACGGATATACCTTAATTCCTTTTGCTTCAAGAACCTCTATTAAAGCCTTGGTGTTTGAGCAATCACCTTCGACCACGCCGACCAGCTCGGCTATGCTATGTTTGAGGCAGGCTCCGTAGATGCCCTTGATCCACGCACAGGAGCTTTTGGGAAAACCGTCCCTTTCGGCCAGGTCTATATAATCAAGGTAATCGCTGGCGGTAACAAACAAATTGTTAAGGTCTATAACTTTATACCCTGCTGCAAGTAGTACTTCAATCGGTACTGTGGTTGTTATTCCTATAGTTTTCATGGCTAACTCCCCTTAAAAGGTAAAGAACAAAGGTGGCTTTGCCACTTTTGTTTGCGCGTGTTCCTTTCCGAGCATAGCGAGGAATTATGGAATGCGCTTATATTAAATATTTTTTGTAGATAGTTTAGTTTGAAAGTGATTTTATCCAGCCAGGCAAATCGCACTTCCACAGCTCATTGCCTGGCTGGAAATCACTAAATTCAACCTAAACTATCTTTTATTGTCTAAGAAATACACTTTATTAGACAATAAAAAAAGGGCGTACACGCCCTTTGACAAACAAAATAAGCTATCAACCGATAGCCGGCCCGTAGTTTTATTTATAGACAGGATGGTTACGAACTGTCTTATTAGATTTTTCTACACCAATATATCATAATGTTACACATACCGTCAATTTAGAAAATTTTATAAATTGCTATTGCTTAAGTGCTTTTCAATGGCTTCAACAAGCCTGTCTTCTATAGTTGTGCAAGGCTGCCCATTTGTTGAATTGGAAACATGGTAAGGTACAAGTCCTCCAGCCATGGATTTATGCCCGCCGCCGGTACCTATGCCTTCCAAAGCTTTATTGATTATCCTGCCGGCATCCAGTACATCACTTTCATTTCTGATGGAGATTCTAAGTCCGTTATCCCTTTGTGAAAAGGATATTGCGGTTTCAATTTCCGCTACCGAAAGGATAAAATCACAAACTGTTCCAAGCAGAGAGTCGGAGCAATTCTTACCTAAGTTTACAAATCCGATGTTTTTTCGTACCTTCATACTCGAGAGAGCATTGGCGTACGCGTTGAGATCGTCAAGGGTCAGTGTGTTGAACTGTATACTGTTTAACAGCTTTATATCCGACTTTTTATAGAGCATATAAAACATATCTATATCAAGAGGGGACACGCCTCTGCTTAAGTCTAGCGTATCGGTCTTAATAGCATAAAGGAGGGCAGTAGCTATATTACATGGGATTTCTATATCGCTTGTTAGAAAGTATTCCGCTATAATTGACGAGCAAGCCCCCACAGAAGGTCGGATGTCTGCATACTTATACTGGCATTCGGTGAAGGTGGGATGATGATCTATAACCGCTACTTCAGTTCCGATGAAGTCAGTTATATTTGAATTATATTTCTGTGAGTCTACAAGAATAATAAGGTCATCTTCTTTCATGTGTGAGATATCATTTATGCTATGTATATTAATATTAAGGTGTTCAATCATTCTTAGGGTGTTGTATTTTTCAATTTTGCCGTTATAGAAGATTTCTGAAAGTATTCCTCTGAATTGTAAAAGATATTGAAGGCCAAAGGCGCTGGCTATCGCATCTGGGTCAGGGGAGTTATGGGTCTGTATAAAGACTTTCCTGCTTTTATCCAATACATTTATAATCTCATCCAGTAAAATCATATCTTCACTCTCCTAGTGCTTTTTAACATTACAAATTTCTATATAATTCTAATGTTAAAAATGCACTTCCTTGATCGTTGTGCCTTGCTGCTATACACGAATTCTGTTACAAGGCACTACATTAAAAATAAACCTTGAGTCGAATTATGTCAATAGCGACAAAAGAAAGCGCAACTGTTGTATGTTGGATATATTTACTATATACATTATAAAATGTTGGAAGCCCGTATGACAAAACAGTATTATTTTATTTTTCATATTTTGCTCTTTAGTATAAGCAGCAGCTCTGCCATTTTTACAGCCCAGTTCTGGGGAAAAAGGACATATCAAATATAAGGCGTGCATTAGGATTCAACTTAACTATGGGAGGCGGAGGGGATACTATGTTTTGGTCTGTAATGGAAGTTGCTGGAATATGGGTATGGGTATGGGTATGGGTATGGGCGTATCGCTGTCGCTTCTGGGAGGGCTTTGATGTGCTGCTAGAAATATAGCCAAAAAAATAACACCATATTAACGAAAAAAAGCTACTGCTAAGGGTAATTCCGATATGATAACTTTATATCGGGATTATTTTTTATCTAGTAGATTTTGAGGGAGGATAAAACTATGAGAGGCATTTTCAAGAAACTAACTGCAATTTTATTACCTGTGCTGATAACGGGTATTGCCGTTTTTACGGGAGGGTGTTCAGGGGCAGATAAGCCTATTGATGGCGATGTTAACTTAAAAGGTGATAGCTATACTGCCAATAAAGAATATTGGCCTACCGAAGACTGGAAAACCTCTACACCTGAGGAACAGGGAATGGACTCAAATAAGCTGCAGAGCATGTTTAAGTTTTTTAGAGACAAGCAAAACGGTATCCATAGTGTGTTGATTGTAAGAAACGGGTACATTGTAGGAGAAGAGTATTTTGAACCGTATACAAAGGAAACAGCTTCTCAAATTTTTGGTTGCACAGGAAGCATAACGTCAGCTCTGGCGGGAATGGCAATAAGGGATGGATATATAAAAGGCACAGAGCAGAAAGTATTGGAACTATTCCCTGACTTAAGTATTGCAAATGTCGACTCTAGAAAACGTGATATAACAGTCAAACAGCTTTTAACCATGACAAGCGGATTTGAATGGCCGGAGTTTGACTACACCTATGACGATAAGCAAAATCCCCTAAGGCAAATGCTTGATAGTGAAGATTGGAATAAATCGGTTCTTGAGCGTCCGTTGTTAACTGACCCCGGTAAGGTATTTAACTATAATTCCGGCGGTATGCAGTTGATTTCATCGATTATTGCAAATAAATCGGGCATGAGTACATTAAATTATGCGCAAGAGAATCTTTTCAAGCCACTCGGTATTAAGGCGAAGTGGTCCCCGAAAGACTCAAAAGGAGCAAACCTTGGTAACGGAGGGATAGAAATGACACCAAGGGACTTGGCTAAAATAGGGTACCTTTACTTGAAAAACGGTATGTGGGACGGTCAAGAGATTATTCCCTCAAGCTGGGTAGAGGAATCTACAAGTGTACAATATGATTGGAACAATATTGGGGTGGGGTATAACTGGTGGATTGAACCTAATATAAAGGGATACTGTTCGGTAGGAGGCAGTAACCAGAGTGTTATTGTAATGCCGGACTTAAAAATGGTTGTGGTATTTACCGGAGAACTCCAAGGAGTTAACTTTATACAGCCTTTTACCTTTACAAGAAACTTCATTATACCGGCAGTCAACGGGGCTAAGTAAACAGGTTAACCATCAGTGATTAAAAGGTCATCGTAAATAATTATAATTATATATATATATATTATGATAACGTTTGCATAGTATATTGTAGCGGTACATGTCAAGGTAGTATAATTAATTTATAGTTAATTTATAGTTAATTATATTTTGACCTCTTACCGTGTATCATAGAGTGAACGGGTATTTCATACCCGGTCTTTATTTAAGCCCCAAGTTATTTTAGTTACAGCAGCAATCGTGAAAATCAAGGAGAACCGATATGAATATCATCAAGAACGCAAGTGTTAAAAATTTGGCTTTATTTTCCCTGACATGGCCTATATTTATTGAAATACTATTGCGTATGCTGCTAGGTAATGTAGATACCATTATGCTTAGCAGGTACTCTGATAATGCAGTTGCTTCTGTCGGTGTATCCAATCAGATAATTACGATGATAATTGTACTTTATTCTGTAGTTTCATCGGGCGCTACCGTGCTTATATCTCAATACTTGGGTGCGCAAAGGAAAGAAAAAGCTTCAGAAGTGGCCGGTGCTTCACTTACACTAAGTCTTTTATTTGGATTGATTTTAAGTCTTATACTTGTTGTGATGGGTAGGGGTATTCTGAAAGCAATGAATGTGCCCGATGAGCTAATGGGTGATTCTTTACAGTTTTTGAGGATAGTAGGCGGCATGTCCTTTATCCAGGCGCTGATTGCGGCGGTATCGGCTATTATCCGCAGCCATGGCAACACAAGGGTTTCTATGTATGTTGCGGTTGGGATGAATATACTAAATGTAATTGGGAACAGCTTCTTTGTATTTGGGCTGGCTGGTGCGCCTATTTTAGGTGTAACGGGAGTTGCTATTTCGACAACCTTTAGTCAAACTGCAGGGCTTATTGTAATGCTTGTACTGATGGTTAAGCATTTAAAATTGAAAATATCGTTAGGATACATCTTCCCTATACCAAAAGAAGCTTTGAGAAATATATTAAAAATAGGTATTCCATCAGCAGCAGAGGGAATGGTTTATAATATATCTCAGCTTGCTATTACATATATTATAAATATGATAGGCACAACAGCCCTGACCACCAAGGTTTATGCGTGGAATATAATGTGGTTTGTTATGTTATTTGGTATAGCCATCGGACAGGGGACACAGATAATAAACGGGCACTACATAGGAGCGGGCGAAAATGACAAAGCTTATAAAACATGCTTAAGGAGTCTGAAGATTGCCCTGCTTGTTTCGTTAGGTATGGCGGCTTTAATTGCTGCACTTTCAAAACCACTTATGGGTATATTCACAAAGGATCCTGCAATTATATCGCTGGGAAGCTCTTTACTCCTTTTGACTTTATTCCTGGAGACAGGGAGGGCTTTTAATGTAGTAATCAACAACTCCCTTAGGGCTGCCGGAGATGCTAAATTTCCTGTGTATATGGGTGTGCTATCCATGTTGGGGGTAAGCGTTACACTTTCGTATGTTCTGGGAATTAGCTTCGATATGGGATTAATCGGGATTTGGATTGCTTTATCGGTTGACGAATGGATAAGAGGACTGATAATGCTGTGGAGATGGCGCTCAAGAGTGTGGGAAAAGATGTCTTTTGTAAAAAATGAGAAGCTTCAGAAAGCCGCATAGAAAAGATAGATTATTGAAAAATAAGTGATTTTTACATAGGTGGCAGGAGTGTAATAGTACTCCTGCCATTTTTGTTATGATACATGTTGCGGTAAGTATTTATTTAGTAGACATAATACTTGATGTGTAGCTGATTTAAATATAATATAGTATAGTTTGGTATCAAAACCGGATAAATTTATCATAAGCGAGTGTGTTGTAGTATATGTCAAAACAGTTTAAAGCGGATTTATTACTGCTGGTAATAGCAATGGTATGGGGTTCGTCCTTTACTTTAATGAAAAATATTCTCGATGATATACCTCCCTTTGCATTTTTGTCATTGAGGTTTGCTATTGCTGCGGTTGTTCTGGTGATTATTTTCTATAAAAAGCTAAAACTGATAACCCCGAAAGCCTTGATGTATGGCTTTATTCTGGGAACAATACTTTTTGGAGGCATGGCTCTCCAGGTAAACGGACTTAAATACACTACCGCCTCAAACTCTGCTTTTATAACCGGATTGAGCCTTGTGATGGTACCGCTGGTTTCAGCGGTTTTTTTGAGGAAAAAGCCCGGTATGACATCGGTCATCGGGGTAGTGCTTGCTGCCGTCGGACTGTTTTTTCTAACAGGCATATCATTAGGAGATTTTAACTTAAACAAGGGTGATTTGTTGACGCTGCTTTGTGCCATGTGCTTTACCTTCCATATTATTTTTGTTGATAGGTTTACAACTAAAGAAGATGCAACCGTGCTGGCAATTTTGCAGGTTGTATTTGCAGCTCTTATGAGTACGGCAGAATGGGGAAGGTCAGGCTTTGCAGCTTTTGAATTTAATATGCCTGTAGTAGGTACTCTTCTTGTTACAGGCGTTCTAGGGACGGCGCTGGCCTATACGGGACAGGTGATGGTCCAGAAATTCACATCACCTACCCACACCGCACTGATATTTACTGCCGAGCCTGTATTTGGGGCCATATTTGCTCTCCTTATACCAAACTCTCAGGGCTTCACTGAGCACCTGGCATTGAATACTGTTATAGGGTGCATAATGATTCTTTTAGGTATGCTTGTATCGGAATTTAGGTTTACAAAAAGTAAAGTATATATAGATTAAGCATATTGCTTGCTGACTACAGCATATTAATTTATTAGTCCTATTTATTTCTATTTGTATTGTAGAGTTATGTAAAGTATTATATAATATAAAATCGGATTATGTATTATAGCCAAAGTTAAACTTAGTAATTCGTGTATAGGGAAAAACCTTTAGTAAGTAGGAGTTTCTTAGTACAGGAAAAATCCTTTTTAACCTTGGTTATCTATATAAAAAATAGAGGGGGAAATTTTAATGAAAAAGCTTTTTGTAAGGTTAGCAGCGGCTGTGCTTGCAGTGAGCATGGCTATTGGTGTTACGGGATGCAGTAAAACAGATGTACTGGATAAAGTGAAGAAAGATGGAAAGATAGTAGTAGGAACAAGTGCCGATTATGCGCCCTATGAATTCCATAAATTAATAGACGGCAAGGATGAAATTATTGGATTTGATATAGCTATAGCAAATGAAATTGCTAAAGATTTAGGTGTAAAGCTTGAAATAAGCGATATGAAATTCGATGGATTACTTCCTGCACTGCAAACCGGAAATATTGACTTTGTTATAGCCGGTATGACTCCTGACGCTGAAAGATCCAAGATGGTTGACTTTACAAAGATTTATTATACTGCTGCTCAGGGAGTTATGGTGAGAACGGAAGATAAAGATAAGATTAAGAGTATAGATGATTTAAATGGTAAGAAGGTGGGTGTACAAAAGGGTGCTATACAGGAAAAAATAGCTAAAGAGCAGATGAAAAGCTCTACTATTATATCTCTCGGTAAGATACCTGACCTCATAATGGAATTGAAGAATAAAAAGGTTGATGCATTGGTTGTAGAGCTTCCTGTTGCTAACGGTTATGTAGCTAAACATCCTGACCTTACTATATCTGATGTAAAGGTTAAGGAAGATACCGGCGGGTCTGCCATAGCTATTGCTAAAGGAAACCCGGAACTTGTAGAGGCTATGAACAAAACTCTCGATAGATTGATAAATGATAAGCAAATAGATAAATTTGTTGCGGAAGCAAATGAAGCTGTTGAAAACTAATAGTTAATATTACAAGGTGTATGCGAAATTTAGAAAGCGGAGAAATCCGCTTTTTGAATTTCAAGTAAGATTATTTTAGGTTTATAGGCCGACAGTATTTTAATCAACATATGATTTAAGGGGTGTGGATTTTGAATTTTTCCTTTTTATCTGAATATTATGTTTATTTCATAGAGGGTGCAAAAAACACAATTCTTTTAGCAGCATTTACAGTGTTGTTAGGAGTTATGCTGGGTATTATCCTTGCATTGATGAAAATATCCAGGAACCCTATATTGAAGGTTATATCTACTTCGTATATAGAATTTATAAGGGGAACTCCGTTGTTAGTGCAGATATATATAGTTTTCTTCGGCCTTCCTTATATAGGAATACATATTCCTGACGTTCCGTTCCTTGGGCAGGACTTTCCTCGGTTCATGGCGGGTGTTATAGCCCTTTCACTCAATAGCGGTGCTTATGTTGCTGAGATTATACGTGCCGGTATTCAAGCTATAGACAAGGGGCAGATGGAAGCAGCACGGTCTTTGGGTATGTCCCACTATATGGCTATGAGGTATATAATACTCCCTCAAGCTATAAGGAACATACTTCCCGCTTTAGGTAATGAGTTTGTTGTGATAATAAAGGAATCATCTATCGTATCGGTCATAGGTATATCGGAATTAATGTTCAGTGCGGATACAGTGAAAGGTGTTACTTTCCAGCCATTTGAACCTTTGATTGTCGTAGCGGTAATATACTTTGTATTGACATTTACTATATCCAGATTGTTAGGTGTAGCTGAAAGGAGGATGAGGGCCGGTGATTAAGGTAACGGGATTGGATAAAAAATTCGGTAAGCTGCATGTGCTTAACGGAATAGATATCGATATAAAAAAGGGTGAGGTAGTTGTTGTAATAGGCCCCAGCGGCTCGGGCAAAAGTACATTTTTGCGCTGCTTGAATCTCCTTGAGCATCCTACAGGCGGAGAGATAGTCTTCGAAGGGGTATCTATAACAAGTAAACATAACGATATAAATAAGCAAAGGCAGAAGATGGGGATGGTATTCCAACAGTTCAACCTGTTCCCCCATATGACTGTGCTGCAAAACATAACGCTAGCACCAAGGAAGCTTAAAAAGGTTTCGGAAGAGGAAGCAAACAAAATTGCATTGGATCTTCTGGAAAGAGTGGGCTTGGCAGATAAAGCGAAAAGCTATCCGGGACAGCTTTCCGGTGGGCAGAAGCAGAGAATAGCTATTGTAAGAGCCCTTGCCATGTCGCCCGATGTAATGCTCTTTGATGAGCCTACGTCAGCCCTTGACCCTGAGATGGTAGGAGAGGTACTGGACGTAATGAAGAAGCTGGCTGCCGATGGAATGACAATGGTAGTAGTAACCCATGAAATGGGTTTCGCTCGCGAAGTAGGCACAAGGGTGCTGTTTATGGATGGGGGAAAAATTGCTGAGGAGGGTATACCTTCAGAAATTTTTGCTAATCCTAAAAATCCAAGGACAAAAGAGTTTTTGGGAAAAGTACTGTAAGGCTGGTGATGCTATGTTCACCTTGATAAGAGGTGCTTCGGTATATACTCCGGATTATATAGGTCAAAAAGATGTACTGATAGCCTTTGATAGAATCGCAGGTATAGGGGATTTTGATGACAGGCAATTTCCGGTGGAGCTGGAGGTAATAAACGCACAAGGGAAGCTTCTCATGCCCGGATTTATAGACCAGCATGTACATATAGCTGGTGGGGGTGGAGAAGGCGGTTTTTCTACCAGAACGCATGAGATACATGTATGCGATCTTGTAGAAAACGGTATTACAACTGTAATAGGAGTGTTGGGGACAGATGGTGTTACGAGAAGCCTTGAAGAATTGTACGCCAAGGCTAAAGCTTTGGAAGAGGAAGGCGTAACGGCATATATCTACTCCGGTTCCTATCAGATACCGGTAAAGACTTTTACAGGGAGTATACAAAGGGATATAGTACTTATAGATAAGGTTCTTGGTGTAGGTGAAATCGCACTATCTGATCACCGCTCCTTTCAGCCTACGGTGGATGAACTTGCAAGGATTGCTTCAGAGGCTAGAAACGGCGGCTTGATTTCGGGAAAGCCGGGGGTGGTGCATCTTCATCTCGGAAACGATTCCAAAGGTCTGGAACTTGTTTTTAAGCTGGCTGAGGGTACTCCTATACCCATAAGGCAGTTTGTACCTAGCCATGTGAATAGAAAGGGCAGCTTGTTTAATCAAGCAATAAGGTTTGCCCATATGGGAGGTTTTATAGACCTTACAGCAGGGATGGAGCCGAAAAACTCTTTTGACGATTGTGTTCCTGTTTATATAGCCTTAAAACAGCTATTGGATTGCGGTGTAGACGATGGCAGCATAACTGTCAGCTCCGACGGTAACGGGAGTATACCGGTTTTTGACAGTGACGGCGTACTGGTAAGCATAGAGGCGGGAAGCTGCAAGGTGCTGTTGGACGATATGCGGAAAGCTGTATTTGAATATGGTGTTCCGTTGGATAAAGCATTAAAAACCGTTACGGTCAATCCTGCAAAGATGTTGCGTCTTGATGCCTTTAAGGGGGCGATATCTGTTGGAAAACATGCAGACATTGTATTAACTGATTCTGATTTGAATATAGAAAAGGTATTTGCAAAAGGTAAGGAAATGGTAGATTCAGGGAAGTACTATGGCAAAAATAGTATACGTTAAGAGTGGATGGCTGTCTTTAGGGATAGCCAATTTTTTATATCTCAAAATGGTATTTTCTGGGCCGTAATTAGCCTTATTTGGAATGTTACCTTGAAGGTAAACTGTCTATAGCAGTGCTTTCGGCATAATATTTTATCAACTGTTGACCGAAAGGCCCCTTTCGAAGGAGGCGATATTAATTCTATACTTCACCAGCATATCGCCAGGATACCAAGGAATCCAGCGAAGTTAAATCCTGAAATACCGCCAGTGCTTGAAAAAATTATATTGAAACTTCTACAGCAGGAGCCTGAAGGACGATATCAGAGTGCGGAAGGCTTACTGAGTGATCTTGATATTCAAGGAAATGAGTAGCTGTGTTTTCTAAGAATGCATGCAGTGACGACACATTAGTAAAGGCAGCGGACATGGCTTTGTATGCCTCTAAGCAAGGTGGTAGAAACAGAGTAACCGTAGCTGATAAAAATATAGAATAAAATAAAGAATAATTCAGACATTGTTAAAAAATGAACGTAAATTTGTATGGAAGAAACAACTGGTTTAAACTCAGTAATTTTATTAAAATAACACTTTATGGAGGGTAGAAGCAAGTATGCAGATTTTCACACGGTTTTCTTTAAAAAATACACTGGTAATATTTATGATTATAGCCATGATAGTAGGAGGGGGCATATATTCCTCAAGCTCAATAATGACAGAGTTAATGCCCAATATTAATTTTCCTATTATTACGGTAGTAACTGTATACCCTGGGGCAGCACCGGAGGATATTGCGGAAAGCATATCAAGGCCCATACAGAAGGCTGTATCGGGGATACAGGGTGTAACAAGAGTAAATACGACTTCTAACGAAAATATTTCGCTTGTTATGATTCGTTTCGGATTCTCAAAGGACATGGATAAGGCTGAGCGGGAGATACAAGATGCAGTAAATAAAATAAAAGTTCCCGATAAGTCACAAAAACCTATTATATCAAGAATAAGCTACAATGGTATTCCCGTTGTTACATACTCGGTATCGGGAGGAAAGGACGAAAACGAGCTTTCAAAGCTTATTAAGGATAAAGTTCAACCCAACCTTACCGGAATAAAGGGTGTAGGGAGCGTAAACGTAAGTGGAGTATACGATAAGAGCATATACATTAAGGTCAATGAGAGTAAGCTGAAGGAAAAAGGGGTTACCCTGCAGGACGTACAGCAGGCTTTAGCAGCAAATGATATATCGTTCCCAACGGGTACTGTTGATATAACCGGCCAAACCATGCCTGTAAGGGTAAGTAGAGAAATAGCAAACCTGAATGATATAAAATCCATACCTATAATAGTACTCCCCAACACAGCAAAGATTATGGGAGACAGTATGGGTAAGTTTGGCGAAGCCATCACAGGTGTATACAGTGCTGTAGGCGAGATGGGCAAGGGTATGAGTGAAATGGGCAAAGGAATGGGTGAGATGGGTAAAATGGTTGGAACCAATACCCAGGCCGTTGCTATGGTTTCGGGCATCCAAAAGCTGCAATCCCTTATACTAAGCCAACAGGCAATTCTAAGCAATCCAACTTCCACTGCAGCAGACAGGGCGAAAGCACAGGAAACCATAAAGGTTGCCAGCCAACAGGTTACTCAACTCCAGAGTAGTCTAGACGCATTGCTCAGCAAATCAATGCAGGCAGCTAATGCGGCAGGAGGGGCGGGTTCATCATCCACGAAGCTGCAGCCTGGACAGTCAAGCCAAATGAATCCATCTCAGGGTGCTGTAACTAAAAATACAGGTGCCCCCAAAAATGATGAGAATACACTAAAAATTACAACTGTAGCCTTAAGTGAAGTTGCCGATATACTGGAAGAAAACCCTGAGGTCATGTCGTACTCAAGATCAAACAGCAAGCCTACGGTAATACTTAGTATATATAAAACTGACGATGCAAATGCAGTACAGCTTGCTAATGATGTTGAATCAAAGATTAAAGATATACAGACTGCCAATAGTGAGCTTAAAATAAACAAAATATATGATACCTCTAAGATGATAACCGACTCTATAAATGGAATGCTCAAGGAAGGATTGCTCGGAGCCCTTTTTGCAATTATAGTAATAGCATTGTTCCTAAGAGATATTAGGGCTACAGTTATAGCAATCGTTTCAATACCTCTTTCCATATTAATTGCGCTAATCCTGCTGCCAAGGTTCAATATAACACTCAATATAATGTCCCTAAGCGGTATGGCGGTAGCAGTAGGACGTATTGTGGATGACTCCATAGTTGTCATAGAGAACATTTACAGAAGACTGCAAAGACGTAAATCACCAAATGAGGAAATTGTGGAAGATGCCACAGGCGAGGTTTCATCGGCAATAACCTCCTCTACAATTACAACGGTAGCGGTATTCCTACCCCTGGGTATGGTTGGCGGTATGGTAGGTAAGATATTTGCACCCTTTGCATTAACGGTTGTAATATGTATATTGGCTTCCCTTTTAGTAGCTGTAACCGTTGTTCCTTTAATGGGCAAATTCATGCTGTTAAAGAGGCCGCCAAAGCACAAGGAACACGTAAGTAGAATTGAAGAAGCATATAAGAATATCCTTTCCTTCGCACTGTCGCATAAAGCGATGGTAGTTATACTATCATTAGTGCTTATAGCATCCTCGGTTGCACTTGTTTCAAGGGTGGGCATACAATTCCTTCCTGCTGACAAGACCAAGACTATAAGTGCGAAGCTGACAATGCCGCCGGGCACTTCCCTTAAATTGACTGATAATGAAGTGGCGAAATTTGAGGAGCACCTTGTAAATAAGGCCGATGTAGAAACTGTTACGAGTTCGGTGGGCGATACAAGCGGAAGTGGATCGTTTATGGGTGCATTACAGGGAACAAACCAGGCAAACCTTACTATAATTTTAAAAGAGGAAGCGGACCCAGACAAAGCTCTTGCTGATATTAAGGGTAAGGCAAAAGCCCTTGAGAACAATAAAGCAAAGTGGTTGGTTACACCTATGAGCAATTTCGGCACTCAAGAAAACCTTGAAATTGTAGTAAACGGCGAAAATATAGATGATATAAAGGCAGCGGCGGATACTATAACCGGTAAGCTGAAAGATGTAAAAGTACTTTCAAACCTTACAAACAATCTGTCGGAGAAAAAGCCTGAAATATCTATAAAGGTTGACAGTAAGAAAGCTGCAGATAAGGGATTAAACCCAATATTTGTAGCGGGAATCGTAAGAAGTGTGCTTAATTATGATAAAGTAACTACTGTTGAAAATAATGGTAAGAGCATTGACGTTATGTTGGGTCTTGAGAAGAGTGACTTAAACAGTGTTGAAAAAGTTCAAAACCTCGAGCTTAAGGGTATGGCAGGTACAGTACTGCTTAAGGATATTGCGGAGGTATCGGTGCAAGATGGACCTGTGAGTATTTCTGAAAGAGATGGAAAGAGATTTGCTTCTATTTCCGCAGATATTACTGCAAAGGATACTGCTAAGGTGGTAACCGAGGTCACAGATAAGATAAAGGAAATAGAGTCAACATTTAAGCCCGGGGTAACATACACCGTAGGTGGAAGTGTTGACGACATAAATGAAAGTTTCTCACAAATGGGAATGGCAATGCTTGCTGCGATATTCCTGGTATTCATAACTATGGTTCTGGCGTTCAAGGAAGGAACTGCACCGCTTGCAATATTGTTCTCACTGCCTTTTGCGGCTGTAGGAGCATTGTTTGCGTTGGTAATTACAAATCAACCGCTCACAATGTCGGGGCTTGTGGGGCTGCTCATGCTCATAGGTATAGTTGTTACAAATGCTATAGTGCTTATTGATAGAGTCCAGACCAATAGGTCAAAGGGGATGGAAATGTCGGAGGCACTCCTTGAGGCAGGTGCTGTGAGGCTAAGACCGATAATTATGACTGCAGCAGCTACTGTAATGGCACTCATTCCTCTTGCACTCGGATTCTCAGAAGGTGCACTAATATCTAAAGAACTGGGTGTGGTAGTTATAGGTGGTTTGACTTTATCTACAATCCTGACTCTTGTAATAGTGCCGGTTGCATATAGCATCCTTGAAGGCATTAAAGACAGGGTGATGAAGGGAAAAAGCAATGAAATTACTACTGCCCAATAGTTTTTTCTTATAAATTTAGTATAAATATGAAGTGATACATCAAAAGAAAAATGTCCTATCCTTTCAAAAAGGGTAGGACATTTTTTTTGATTAAATAAATGTAAAGCAAAATTTTGAATAATACCTAACTTTTATCTCAAAACAAAAAAATTAACTCATATAAAAACAAATAAACTGAGCAGAATAATGCTGGGGTGATAAAATGAAAATGAAGTCCACAAAAATTACAGCAGTGGCTCTAGGATTGTGTATGTGTATAATCCCATTAAGCGGTTGTGCTCTTACGGGAAAAAATACTCAGAGGCCTAATCAGAATCAGAATATGAGTATGAATACTCCGCAAAACAATCGTAACCTATTAGGTGAGAACATACAGGGTACAGACCCTAATGCAGGAGCACCGCGTGGAGGAACTTTGCTAGGTGGAAACCAACATGCAGGCTCAGGTAATAACCCACCTGATACTGTAGGTGCCGCACCTACTCCAGGGACAGGGACGGGGAACGTTCTTCTAGCTCCATCACCGGCTCCAAATGGGAATCTCGGAATGAACAGGCTAAACCAACAATTACAGCAGCCGGTAAGAAGCTTTGATGGGCGAAGAGCAGCTAACATACGTAATGACCTTAATACAATTAATGGACTCAACAGAGTAAATGCAATAGTGAATGGTGGTACTGCTCTTATCAGCTATCAACCGGGAGAGGGAATGAGAGATGCAAATGCAGCAAAGGATACCATCATAAAGAGGGTAAAACGGATTGATAATACCATTACCGATGTAGTTGTCAGTAACTCACCGGACGTAATGGGCAAAATGGATCAGCTATCAAAGGATATAATAAAAAACAGGCCGATGGATGATCTAAACAATAATTTTGATAAGATTGTGCAGACTGCAAAATCTGCACGATAATAAGCAGAAAAGGCTGCAAGATGAATAGAATTCTTGCAGCTTTTTAATAAAGAAATATTATTATACGAAATAAAGTTAATACCTCTAATAGGAGATAAAACTCTTACAAGGCACTAGCCTGTTTGTTCTAGAGTTCGGATTTCATTATAGTGGGTTACTTTGTTGCGGCCTTGCTCTTTAGAGTAATAAAGTGCTTCATCAGCCTTATCAATCAATACCTCAGGATGACACGGCAAATCAACAGAGGGATAGCTAATTACTCCGGCGCTGATGGTAACTTTACCGAGGCAGTTACCTTTATATTCGTAAGTTTGATTTTCAATCACCCGACGGAGTGTTTCGGCTAACTCAAGAGCACTGTCTTCGCGATATCCCTTTAAAAGTATAGCAAATTCTTCACCCCCATACCTGGCTACTATAGAGTTTTTACAGCAGCTAGATTTAAGGGTTCTTGATACGCTTGACAATACATAGTCCCCTGCTAAATGACCATATTTATCATTAAACAGCTTAAACTTGTCGATATCAACAATAATGAGAGAATAGGGAAGGCTATCCCTATTATTGGAGCATAACTCCGACAGTGTGTTAACAAAATAAGAATGATTGTACAATCCTGTAAGCCCATCAGTACTTGATTTGATGTACATTGCATTGTATTCGTTTATCATGTCGACAGAAATATTTATAAGAAAAATAATTATCACATATCCATTCAGGTAAAACCCTATGGCTGGTATTTCACCTTTCAAAGAGTAATATATGTCGTGCCCCATAAAAAGGGTAAGTAGGAGAGTCCCGATAAGAAGTCTTATAATAGAATGCTTTCTTACAATAAAAACCTTTATACATAAGAAGGCGTAATATACCAGTGTAATCTCAACACTAAGAAGATATTTGGTGCGGAACAGTGAATATTGCAATAAATCCTGTGTAAATGCAGCACCTAGCAATGAGATCACAGCCAGCAATGAAAATACTATTTTTTCCCACTTGTGGATTTTTACATCTAAGAATTCCTTTAAAAATGGCAAGAAAACAAAGCACGCCAGATAAAGTGAAGTAAAAACAATTTTTTGATATAAGCTGTATGAAATTGGCAGAGTATATATAAAATAATTGGTATAATATATTGCTATTAATATACATACTAACGAGAAATAGAAATGTTTCTTTGAGACCTGACTCTTGTGGTAGAATATAAAGAAAAATATGGATATACCTACCAAAAAAAAGCACAGAGACATATATGAGTTTACCACAAAGGAATTAAAAAATTGTACTTTCTCTTGGACCCTCTTATCAGTGTCGAAATACAACTTCTCTGCAGACCCGTATTCAAAGGCACAGTAAGTTTTGATAGCCAAGACGTTATTTTGATTATACTGTATCAGTGCAGTAGGAATATAGTAGGCGTTTTTTCTATTCCAGTCACAAAAATAGTGTTTGGGACTATTAAGACTTCTGCCCACCAAATGCCCGTTGAAGTATACTTCAAAATTAGTAAGGCTTCCGGTATATAACATTAAATCCGTACCTTTATAGTCGGAAGGTATAACAAAATTTTTACGAAACCATACTGTACGGTTTTGTTTTTCCGCACTATTTTCGATAGTTTTGCGTTGTATAGTATCGTTTGCCCATTTAGAATCATCGAATTCTTTAAGCAAATAAGATGGGCTATCACTAAAGCTATACTTCCATAATCCATCCAACCCTATTGCAGGGTTATCGGCATAAACAGGTTGTACAAGGAAGATAAATATATATGCAAGTAAGAACAGAACAGCGCGCAATTGAAGTTTGAGCATAGAGTTCTCCTAGCTATAATATTACAAATTATGAGGAATAATAACAATTATCCATCTATTCTAATTATATTTTGACTGGATAAAAAAAGCAATATGGTAGAATTAGAGTTATAAACTTAAATTTGGTTCTATTTAAAAGTTAAGAAGATAGCGCTAAGAGCAATGGGGTTGACTCATTGCTCTTAGCGTTAAGGATTGTATAAAATTAGGATTTATCTATAAGTGCATTATTTTCTATAAGATCTCTAAAATGGCTTACCCTGTTCCTACCGTGTTCCTTTGAATAATAGAGTGCCTTATCGGCTTTTTCAATTAATATCTCCGGGTGGAGCAGCAATCCTGGGGATGGAAAAGTTACTACCCCGATACTGATAGTAACTTTTCCGACATTGCATTCTTTATACTGAAACTCATGGGATTCAATGGACAGGCGAAGCTTTTCGGCAAGCTTAATTGCCTGGTTTTCAGAATGCTCTTTAAGCAGTACCGAGAACTCTTCTCCGCCATACCTTGCCACAAGGCTTCCTTCACCACAGTTTGCTCTAAGCGTCTTTGCTACTTCCTTCAGCACGAAATCTCCTGTGAGGTGACCATAGGTATCATTAAAACTTTTAAAATGGTCTATATCCAGCATCAATAGGGAGTAGGTATTGCCGGTACAATTTTTATCACATATATCCGTAAGTGAATTTATAAGGTAGCTCTGATTATAGAGGGTGGTAAGCCCGTCAGTACTGGCTTTGGCATATATAGAGGTATATTCCCTAAGCAGCTGTATACATATGGTAGATAGAAATAGTATAAAGGCATATCCGTTTAAGAAAAAGCCTATGTGAGGGATGGTCCCAATTATTTCGTAGTATATATCGTGGCTAATGCAAAGAATAAGCACCACGGTTCCTGCTGCCAACTGCATAAGTGCACGCCTATTGGTGAAGAAAGAAATTACACATAAAGCTACATAATACACCATGATGGCTTCGACTAGTATAAGGTACTTGCTGCGAAAAATAAAGTATGAAACAAGATCTTTTGATAAAAAAGCACCTGATATTGAAATCAATGCAAACACATAGAAAATCCATTTTTCATACCTTCGTATATTCATTTCAAAAAAGTATTTTAAAAAAGGCATAAAAGCTAAAACACCTAAATGAAAAGAGGTAAATACGACTTTCTGAAAAAGCGTATAAGAAATAGGAAGATAATATATGAAATAGTTAGTATAATAAATTGATGTAAACAAGCATACAAAAGCAAAATAAAGGTGTTTTTTTGTAATACGGCTTTTATAATAAAACATAAAAAAGTACAGAGCAATTACTGCATGAGCAACGCTAAGAGAACAGTAGGAATTTATTATAATAATATTGGATAACTGTACCTTTTTATATATAGAAGAGACGTCTCCTATATAAATCTTTTCGGTGGAACCGTATTCATAGCTGCTCAGAGATTTGATAGCTACCACATTATTATCATCTAAATGAAGCAGCGCAGAAGGAATAGGGTAAGCATGCTTTCTATTCCAATCGTTGAAATAGTGGGTGGAATCACTTGCATTTCTTCCAATAAAATGCCCATTTATATAGACTTCGTGATTGGTTAGGCTGCCTATATAAATCATTAAATTTTCATTTGGCATTACTGAGGGAAGAAAAAATTGTTTACGAAACCACACTACTTTATTTTGCTTTTCAGGCTGGTATTCAATTCTCTTCAAAGTAAAAGGCGTATAGTCCCAATTCTTGTCATTAAAGTATTTTTCAGAGTAGCTAGGGTCATCTCCGAAGTGGTATTTCCAGAGACCGTCTAAATCAATTCTTGGTTCGTTATTAGCATAGGTTGGTTGAAAAAACAATAAAAATGGAAGTATGATCAGAAGGATAAAAAAAAGCAACCTTTTTTTCATTGCCCGGAAGTCTCCTTAGCCTTAGGAATGTAAAGCTCTAGTTTATAATTTGAAGTTATTTATGGAATTTTTTAAAAAATTCTACAAATTTCTAGCGTATACATACTATTATATTCTATTTGTTCAGAAAAATCAATATTATAGAACTGTGCGATCTGCCCAGTTCACTCTGCGAAGGTTGTTGAAACGATTTTTAGCCCAGTGTAAGTCAATTTATTTCTAGACATGTAGGTACAAAATCAAAAAAGTGCATTTTAAATTTTGGTTATCCTTTGCTATCTATAGCACAATGGATTAGACTATTATAATGGGTAACCATGTTTCTGCCATGACCCTTAGAATAGTACAGAGCCTCATCTGCCTTTTCAATAAGTATTTCAGGATGAGGAGGAGTATCAAAAGTAAAGGTTACTATCCCTATACTTACTGTCACTTTACCAATGCTGGCGTCTTTATAATGATACTGCTGTTTTTCAATAGCAGAACGCAGTTTTTCAGCAAGCTCTACAGCTTTCATCTCAGAATATCCGGTCAATAGCACTGTAAACTCTTCACCTCCATATCTGGCAACGAGGCACTTGGTCTTGCAGATTGACTTTAGTGTTTTTGCTACTGATTTTAATACATAGTCACCTGCCAGATGTCCGTAAAGGTCATTGAATTTCTTGAACAAGTCTATATCGACAATGAGGAGTGAAGAAGTCCCTGTACTGTTTTTAAGGCGGCAAACCTCTACAAGGGAGTTTAAAAAGTAGCTGTAATTAAATAAGCCCGTAAGGCCGTCTGTACTCGCCCGGGTATACATTTGACCGTATTCACTCATCAGCTCCATACAAATGCATACAAGAAATATTATAAGAGCATAGCCGTTTAAATGTATGCCTAGAGGTGACAGTTTGCCGATAAATTCATAGTATATATCATGAGAAATAAAAATTGCAAGAAAAGTAGAGCCCAGTGCTATTTGGAAGAAGGCTCGCCTGTTGGTAAAAAATGCTCTTATACATAAAACCACATAGTATGCTACTTGCAGTGATAAAAGAAGTATATACTTGTTGCGGAAAATGAAGTATTCTATAAGATTATCGGTAAATACAGCTCCAGATATTGAAATAAAAGCAAAGAGTATAAACAGCCATTTTTCCAATTTTAATATCTTCATATCAAAAAAGTATTTAAAAAAGGGCATAAAACATAAACAGCCTATATGCAGACTTATGAAGATAATCTTCTGGAATATAGTATATGGAATAGGCAGGTCATATACATAATAGTTAGTATAGTAGATTGAATAAAACAGGCATAAAATAGCAAAAAAGAGGTGCTTTTTTGCCATACGGGTTTTTATATAAAACATTATGAAATATGCAGCAATTAAAAATAGGATAACACTTAGAGATAAATACGAATTGACTATAAATATACTGTGAAACTGGACTTTTTCTTGTATAGACGAGTAGTCGCCTATATAAATTTGATCAGAGGAGCCATATTCGTAGGTACTATAGGTTTTGATAGCGAGTACATTATCTCCTTCATAGTTTAGCAAAACATCAGAAATGTTATACCCATGCTTTCTGTTCCAGTCACTGAAGGAATGTCCTTCGGTAGCTATACTTTTGCCAATAAAATAGCCGTTTATATAAACTTCATGATTGATAAGGCTGCCGATATATACCATGAGCCTTTCGTTTTTCATATTTGATGGTATAGTGAAATGCTTACGCAGCCACACCGCGCGGTTTTGCTTTTCAGGCTCGGTTTCAACCCTTTTATGGCCATAAGAATCCATCTTCCAATTGGAATCATCCAAATATTTGGATGAAAAGGAGTCATTATCCACGAAGGTATATTTCCACATCCCATCAAGAATAATCTTGCTGCTTTCTGCATAAGCAGATTGAATAAGTAAAAATAGAGAGAGAAGCAATAATATAGAAAGTATAATCAAAAGCTTTTTCATTGGTATAGTTCTCCTTATATGAGAGAAATGTTAACCGTAGTTAATAAAGTTTTGAAAAAATTAAAACTGTACACTATAATTATAGTTAAATTAAGAGAAAAAGCAATATACAGACAATGAGTATGTGCTTAGATATAGTGCCTTGTACCAGAGTTTGTTTCTAGCAGCAAGGCACAACAATCAAGGAAGTGCATTTATAACATTAGAATGACATGAAAATTTCCAATGTTACAAAGAACTGGATAAGCGGATTTTACTTTGCGTAGTTACTTTCTTTTTTCAGGAATGATAAATTCCATAAATCTGACATAATACTTTGTTAAGGGCAGAAAAACTGCTGCGCTAAGTATATTAAATATTGTGTGAGCGTTGGCAACAAGCCTTATTTCATCCTGCCCAAGCAGCGAAGTTGCATACCGTACAATAAAGATAAATGGGCTAAAGAATATCAACACAGCTATTACGCCTATTATGTTGTAAACAGTATGAGCCCATGCAGTCCGACGTGCAGAAATGCTGGTACCTAAACTGGCAAGCTGAGCAGTTATACACGTACCTATATTATCTCCAAGGGTTAACCCCATGGCTGCTTCAAAACTTATAAGATTGGACCCGAATAATACGATAGTCAGCCCCACGGTAGCACCGCTGCTGTGTACAAGCATTGTTGCAAGCATTCCTATAAATAAGCCTATATAGGGGTTGGTACCATACTCTTTGAAAAGCTCATATGCAATTCTACTTTCTTTTATATACGGTACACTCCAGTTTAATATACTTATGCCAAGGAACATAAACCCGAATCCTATTATTGCGACACCGATATTTTTAATAGATTGCTTGGTTGAAAGTTTACTTATAACCAAGCCTATTAAAAGGATAGGTAAAGCAAAGTCTGTTATTTTAAACGACATTAGCTGAGCAGTTATTGTTGTACCTATATTTGCACCATAAATAATGCCTACAGCTTGAGAAAGCTTCATCAAACCGGAATTAACGAAGCCTACAGTGATTACTGTGACTGCTGTGCTGCTTTGAACCAATGCTGTAATGAGAGTACCCACAGTGAAAGCAGACAATACATTATCGGTAAACCGGGTAAGGATACTTTTCATTACCCTTGTATTGGCTTTTTCAAGCCCTCCGCTCATTAAGTTTACACCAAACATTAAACACGCTGTTCCCGCTACAAAATTAAATATGATAATGAATACCGGACTTATCATTTAGATAGACTCCTTGTTTGAGTTAACTTCACTATAACAACATAAGTAGATTATTGGAAAAATAGAACTATATTTTATACACATGTACTTTACTCAAGAATGTAAAATCTTTATTGCTACCTTATAAATACGTTTTTTGAAGTACTCAGAATAAACAAAATGTTGATTTCATACCTTTATAAAAGAAAAGATTAATAGTTTTGCGGTGGTGCTATTGACAGCTTTCTCTAATAACATTATTTATAATCTTTTGATTGCTTTTGGGGTAATAGTAGGGGCAAGTATTTTTGCAGGAATAGGAGCCCTGGTAAATGACCAGCCCCCATTAAAAACCATGATTAATATAGCCGGGTCAATTAAAATATGGGCCATGGCAGTTGCTTTGGGAGGCACCTTTACATCCTATGAAATAATTGAGAAAGGGCTTTTTAAAGGAGAGGTAAAAACCATACTTAAACAGATGAGCTATGTGATAACAGCTTTGATAGGGGCAAATCTGGGATACGGATTCATCAAGCTCATACAGCGGTGTGGGGAGGAATGGACAAAATGAAGAGCCTGCGTCCCAAGATGGCAATATTTTTTATCACGGGGCTTACTTGTGGAATCCTTGTAGGAACAGCGGGATTGAGTGCACTGATTAGCTATAGGATTGATACTTATCACCAAAAAATCAGGCAACTGGAGACTGTTATAGAGGAAAAAAGTACTAAGCTGCAAAAGCTTGAAGAATCAATAAATAAGAGAAAGTTTATACTTAAGGATATAGAGATATCCTTACTTTATGAAGGCTATGAACTGGATAAAATAGAGATAGAAAAAAGCATAAAAGAAAAATATATGCACCTTCTTGGGAAAGAGGTAAAGTCAATCGATGTTGATATGGCTGTAGAGGTTATTGACAAAAGAATTCTAAAAATACAGGATAGGGAATACAGGCTGAGAATGAACAGATTAATGCTGTCAGATATATTGAAAATATGGGTGAAGGTAGAGCCGGCAGGATAAAAGAGTGCAGTAACTAATTCTAAACTGACTATGTTAAGAGTGTTTATGATTAAAGACTGAAATTATATTAAGCAGATATTGACTTGGTATAATGTAGATTTGAAAATAAATTATTACTTTTCCCGGGAAATTAATTCATAATGTGACAATTTAATTTATTTCAAAATAAAAGGATATCACAATTTGTGATATCTCTTTAGATAAAGCGGCTACATTAAGCTAAATTCAATGACAGGTTAACGCTAATGCCCTATAATAGAATTCTTTTCTAGTCTTGAGGTACAATAATCAAGTAAATGAATTTTTAACATTTTGCTGATTATAAATTTATAATGTTAAAAAGCACTAGCTAAATTTGATATAAGAATTACCATCCAGTGGAATGAGTACCTGCAAAGGAGGTACTGCACCTGCTAGACCAACTGCATATATTGTGTAGAATCTATTTGGCTTAAGTCTTATATTGGGTACATAAAGTATTCTCTGGCCGGTTCCTGTAATACTGAGGTTGAAGGTATAATTTCCTGCATTGACAGGAATGTATTCCGGGATTTCTCTATAGGCCATATCCCTAAACAGTACCGAGCCGTCGGATGTAGTGACGTCAACTGGCGGAGCATTGGGGGACAGGTGCACAAATCTTAAATATACTACCCCCTTAGGCAGTGGAGCAGGTGTATCAGGTATTTGAAGCAAGCTAACTCCTGAAACCCTTCCGGTAGCAGCATAGGTAAGGATCGATTGCACCGGTATGCTCAGAGTTGTTCTCAGGACAGGATTTATGGTTTGCCCGGCAGGAAATACATCTATAGGGTAATTTCCAGGCCTCAGAGGAATATATGGAGTAAAATTCCTGTAAGATATATTTCTGGCAATCAAGTTACCACCGGCATACACATCTACAGGTGGAGCATCAGGTACAGCATGAAAAAGCCTTACATAAGAAAATGGGGAAGCCTTTTGCCGTTCAAAAGAATTAATCGGCAGCAATAATGGACTATAAAACACATATACCACACCTTATAATTTATTTCATACTCTATTATATGAAATAAATTATAAGGTGTTTACATAAATTCTAATTGATGATTTTATAGGAGCGCAATACTAAACAAATCTCTGGAGAATGAAGATGGAGTTATCTATAATACATAGAGTGTGATAAAATAAGGGCTGAGTATTGAAACTCAACCCTTGTTTATAGCATTATAACACTATTTTTTTGAATATTGGAGAAACCACTCGATAAGGCTTGTATCATTATGGGAATAATCCCAAGCATTGTGGCCAACGCCTGGAAATTCCTTATAAAGGATATTGCCTCCCTTTGCCTTCAATTGACTGACTATTTCTCTCGACGATCGAACCGGTACTATATCATCGGTATCCCCGTGAAAAACATATAAAGGAGTGTTTTTAAGCCTATCAAGATTTATATCACTAGATAGATAGCCGCAGGATAAGGCCATAGCTGCAAACAACTCATTATGTCTGCTTCCTATATAGAGAGTAGCATTTCCTCCCATAGATACACCTGTGAGATACACTCTCTTATCGTCAATGTTATAAGCTTTTTTTGCCAGGTTTATTACCTGTAGGACATCCTGCTCTCCTGCATTACGGTAAAGGGTAGCGCCGGGGATTTTATGCTTTCCATTAGGAGCTATCATTATAACTTCCTTACTTTCACATGCAGCGAGAAATGAATTATGCCCTGGAGAAAACATAGGCAAATAAATGCTTTCACCATACCCGTGGAGAAATACTATCAGCGGATATGCTTTTTCAGGATTATAGTTTGATGGCAGGTAAACTAAGTATGAGTCAAGCGCCTTATCCGAATCGGATATGTATGCCCTTTCAAAAAGTCCGGTTATCCCCTCATAAGCATCTTTACCACTTAATGAATTATCTACAATTTTATTAATAGTTTCAGAGTAAATCATGTTGGAAAATGAAAGGAAATTATACACCGGTGGAACTTTATCGTCTTTGTAGGGAGAAAAAGCATTTCCCTTTAATATTTCCCACAGGTAGTACTCATACCTTTTCAAAAAAAGCATACCATCGGAATTGTCTTTTATGCCCTTACTTTGCAAATGTTTTATAGAGTCTTCGATAATGCTTTGTCTGTTTGCCAAATCAGTTCCTCCTTTAATAGTACTTGCGTAGGTTTTACTGCTGTCTTCAATAGATGTTTTTAACGTCAAATAGCTCCCGGTAGAAATACCTGTAGTTAATGTAAGAGCTATAATAGCCGGAATAATAAAATATTTACTCAGCAAGCGGATCGCCCTCCCTTTGGTAATTTTATTATATAACTGTAAGATTATACAAAGCAATAATTTTTACACTAGTGCTTTGTAACAGAATTCGTTTCTAGCAACAAGGTAATAACTTAAATTAAAATACCTCATGGGTCAGTTTTGAAGTAATTGCTTCTAATTATAATATCAGCCAGGTCCAATCCTTTAACTGCATTTTTGGCATCCTCTTCACTGTTTTTTATTCCTACATAATCTCCGTTCTTGACAATAGCAAAGCTTTTATCGGTATTTAGCAAGTTGCGTCCCATTGCTGTGTGTATATGCTCTTTTTCATCTATACCCATCAAATAGGAGAGGGTAGGTAATACATCTATTTGGCCTCCTGTAGTTTTGATTTCTTCACCCTTAAAATCGCTGCTATAAATAATAAAAGGTACACGTTTATGATTTTCCAGCCACCAACTTTCGGAGGGAGTGATATCATAAACATCTTTCGGGAAGTATTTATGAATACCCTCATGATCACCATAGATAGCTATAACCGTATTATCAAGCAAGCCGCCTTCCTTTAATGAAGCTATAAAAGCTCCCAGATGCCTGTCTACATAGTTAATGCACTGAAAGTATCCACCTAGGGTTGTATAATTAAAATCCTTATCAAGACTCAAACCTCTAAACTGATAGGGTATATCAAAGGGGGTATGGCTTGTCAGAGTTATCATAAAAGTGTAAAAGGGCTGTTTTTGCTTTATAAGCATTGGTGCTACCTGTTTAAAATATGAACCATCACTAAGCCCGAGTATTATATGTTCGTCATATATAAAGTGCTTGAAATCTACACACTTATCAAAGCCTATAGAACTTAATGTTACCATCCAGTTCCAGAATGACCCGTCGTCAGGGTGTATAGCCAAGGTTGAATAACCCTTGGATTTGAGTAGGTTCGGAAGGGATTTGTTGTAAGTATTTGTGGGATAGCGGAAAAAAACGCTGCCCTGCCTTAAGGGGTATACCGATGTGTTGGCTAGAAATTCAGCGTCCGAGCTGTTGCCTTCATTTACCTGCTCATAGAAATCAGAGAAGTAGATACTGTTTTCAAGCAGTTTATTGAGGTTTGGCGTAATCTCCTGTCCTTGAATTTTTTTATTTATTACAAATGCTTCTAATGATTCTACCTGAATTACTATAAGATTTTTACCTGTAAAAAGGCCTTTATATTTGTTGTCCGGTAGATTTTCTTTCTTAGCTTCAAACCAATTTGAGATTTCTTCTTTGCCTGATGGAGTAAGCTCAAGAGTTTGGCTGTCTTTCCAAAAGGTATATACACTGTAGATATGGTATCCTATAGGGGACATATTGTAGCTTGTAACAGTAGAATCATACATGTAGACAACCGACTTCCAAACATTTTTACCCGATAGAATATTCATAGTCGGTATGTATAAAATCATACACAAGGATATTATTAAAAATGAAGCAAACATAATAATATTTCTAGGTGTATCGCGGTTAATCTTTTTGCCTATAAGAGAAACTATTGTCATTACGACAATATCAAATATAAATACGAGGTCCACAGGGTATACCATAGCAAGAATACTGCCGGACATGTTATCCAAGTTGGAAGATTGTTGAAGAACATGTAATGTGGGTATAGTACTAAATCCTCGAAAGTACCAAAGGTCTATAAGCAAAACCGTCGATGCCAGTAAATTGAATATTATAAGATACCAAAGCCTGAATCTCTTTTTAAATAGAAATGCAAAGGATAAAAATATTAGTATAAATCCTAAGTAAAAAGAAATCTTATCATAGGCTATTGAGTACGCTTTATTGAAAAAAATACTGGAATGGGCAGGGTCCAGTGTAAGCCCGAGGAATGCAATAGACTTTAATAAAACTGCTAGTAAAGTGTAGTACCATAATGCATACTTGATGAGGATGTTTTTCAAAAAGTTGAATACAGTCTGTGTAATATTTGTTAATATCATTATAATTTACCCCGTGGTATAGTAAAATATATGTTTATGTTAATTATAAGTAAGCAAGCAGCCTTTTTCAACAAATATGGAATATGCAGTTTAATATAAAAATTTTACATGTTCATTTAGGTATTTAAAAAATTAAAAAATATGTTATAATGACATGGGATATTTTGAATAAAGGAGAAGATTAACCTATGAATTTGTATGATAAGTGGATAGAATTAGCGGAAAAAAAGCGCACTCAGGTAGAAAGCGACCAGTACTGGAAGGCGTATTTTGAAGAAGAAATGAAGAATTATGAACATATTCTCGAAAATCATACAGAGGTTATCAGCGGCAAACTAAGTGAAGTTGCGGATAAGTTCAACATGGATACAGTAACTTTTATGGGCTTTTTAGATGGCATAAATACAAGTTTAGTTAAGGAACTAGACTTAAATGCCCTAGCTGAAGACAGCGATATTAATCTTGAAATAGATTTTGAAAAGTTATACTACAATATGATTGATGCAAAAGCAGATTGGCTCTATAACCTTGGACAATGGGATGACGTTCTTTCTAAAGAGAAGAGAGATGAAATTGCAAAGAAGTACAAGCAGGACAATATAGCGGTCAGCACTAAGATTGGCAGAAATGATCCCTGTACTTGTGGTAGCGGTAAAAAATACAAAAAATGCTGCGGCAAATAGGTGAGTATTATGAGTGATTGTATTTGCAATAGCTGTAAGAATTTAAAGGGAATAGTAGATGATAATGGCGAAATAAATGAATATGCATGTGAGCATGGGTTTCCTTCCGATAGCTGCAAAGAGTGTGAAGTCGTAGAGTGTGGAGAAACATGCAGCCACTACATAAGCGATGAGCTTGAGGATACTTTGTGTAAAGTCGCATGTAAAAAGTGTGGTAAAGAATTAGAAAAGGTTGCAGATGACCAAACCGACGGGGATGTATATTGCATTAGCTGCTATATGCAGATGTAGGTGGGTTCGGTGAAAGTTGGTATTGAATAATAAGTGCTGAGAAGCTGTTTTCATAAAAAACGAAAGCAGCTTTTTGTTTATTTTTATATAAAAATTGATTTTGTATAAATTGTTAGGAAGGTAGTGGTGGAAATGAGCAGGATAGGTAAGAAAATCAGTGAAGTAAGAATGGCTAAGGGTATGACTCAAAAACAATTGGGCAAAGCAATAGGTGTAACCGAAAAATTTATAATTGAAGCTGAATCAGGCAAAAAAGTAGTAAGTGACGATTTGATTAAAAAGATATCCAAGGCTCTCGGTCAGGACATAGATACACTTATGTTGGATGGAATAACTCAGGCAGAGGATAATCATACTACTGAAAAGGTTATAAAAGAGGCACCTAAAGTTGTAAAGCAAGAGGTTCAAAAGGTATGGGACGACGCTTTCAGCTCTGTATTGAAGACCGTACCCGTTTATGAATATGACCTTAATACTGTGATAGAGACAAGGCAGCTTCCTGTAATATCAAATAAAGTTGAGGGGCTTTCAAAGGATAAAGTACTTTATTTAAGGATAGTAGATAATGATATGATTGCCTTCAGAATGCTTAAGGGAGACACAGCATTTGGTTATACCACTAACGAACTGGAAAATAATGCGATATGCCTTGTAGAGTATAATGGAAAGAGGGCTGTAAGACAGATAAAGAAGCTGGACAAAGATAAAGTACTTGTTATAAGCAGCAGCAAGGGAAGTCTGAATACCGAAACACTTCCGGTAAAAGGAATCAAAGTGCTTGCCCGGTTATTAAAGGTAGAAGCTAATTTATAATGCATAAATGTCCGTTGTTCATTGCAAAAACAATATGTTCATGATAAAATAAACCATAAATTTTATGGTATTCTGCATTTTTATTCCTCATATATTGCACATTCGGATTAAATGTGCTAAAAATACATAATTGGAATAAGAATACATTATGAATGATTTTATGGAGGAATATACATGTGTATCAATGAAAGAACAAAATTATTTGAGGAACTTACTGGTCTTGTTGAAAAAAGTAATAACATAGATCCGGAAGCATATATAAAGTATAACGTTAAAAGGGGCCTAAGAAATAGCGACGGCTCAGGGGTTCTGGTAGGGCTCACAAAAATTGGAGAGGTCCATGGGTATTTATTCGATGAAGGTGAAAAGAAGGCCGATGAGGGAAGACTTAGTTATAGAGGAATAGGCGTCATGGACATAGTCCATGGTTTCCAAAAAGAAGGCAGATTTGGGTTTGAAGAAATATCTTATTTACTGCTCTTTGGAGAGCTTCCAAGCAATGAGCGATTGCAGGAATTCAATAATCTTTTAGGGGGCTGCAGGATACTTCCTAATGGTTTTACCGAGGATATGATATTGAAGGCGCCTAGCTTTGATATTATGAACAAACTTGCCAGAAGCGTTCTGGCGTGTTATTCCTATGACAACAATCCTGACGACGTAAGCCTCCCCAACATTTTACGCCAGAGCCTTGAGTTGATTGCAAGGTTTCCTACAATGATGGCTTACGGTTATCAGGCTAAATCCCATTATTACGATGGAAACAGCTTGTTCATTCATCTGCCCAAGCCGGAATTAAGCACTGCCGAAAACATACTGCACATGATAAGGCCGGATAACCAGTATACAAGGTCGGAGGCCGAGATTTTAGACCTTGCATTGGTGCTTCATGCCGAGCATGGGGGTGGTAACAACTCATCCTTTTCAACCCGTGTAGTATCCTCTACAGGCACAGATACTTATTCTGCAATTGCAGCTGCTGTTGGTGCGCTTAAGGGACCTAAACACGGCGGAGCCAATAAAAAAGTAATGGATATGATAGAAAATATTAAAGCTAATATTTCCGATTGGGAAGACAGAGATGAAGTAGAAAACTACATTAGAAAGATTATTAATAAGGAAGCTTATGACAGGACAGGTCTGGTTTATGGCATGGGCCATGCGGTATATACAATTTCCGACCCAAGGGCGGTACTGCTCAAGGAAAAAGCGATTGAACTTGCTAAGGAAAAAGACCGTACGAAGGAATTGGCTCTGTATATGGCTATAGAAGATTTAACCCCGAAGGTATTTGCGGAATTGAAAGGAACCTCCAAGGATATTTCTCCAAACGTGGATTTCTATTCGGGATTTGTATACACCATGTTAAACATACCTCAGGAATTGTATACCCCAATTTTTGCGGTATCAAGGATTGTAGGATGGTGCGCGCATAGAATTGAGGAGCTGGTGGGAGTACAGAGAATTATAAGGCCTGCATATAAGAGCCTGGTTAAAGGAACGAAGTATATTCCGCTTACTGAAAGATAGTCAGTTTGAGGGGAAAAATTTAAAATTTATATATATATATATAAACAGTAAGTGTTTTAATCAGCATTTACTGTTTTATTATTTTGCTTATCTATAATACAGGATAAAAGTTTAATCCAAAATAATACCAATCCAGTGGAGGCTGAAATAAATTAGCAAGAATTAGCTAAATACCTAAAAATATTTTGCATTTTCCCCAAAGTGTTTAAATATTATGTCCATATGGTAGAATTTAAGTATAATAAAAATTCAATTTACTTAAGCAAAGAGTTGTAGCTAAGTACCATAAGACTACGTATATATAGACTTACAAAGCAACTAAATTTCTTATAAGAGGTATTCAATTATGGACGTAATCGATGTCAAAATTCTGAAGCTGCTTCAAAAGAATGCAAGAATTACCGCTTCCGAAATAAGCGGTGAAATAAACCTATCAGTCCCAGCAGTGAGCGACAGGATAAGAAAGCTGGAGTCTTCGGGTATAATCCAGCAGTATACTGCTATAATCAATTCGAGAAAGCTTGAAAAAGATTTGACTGCTATAATGTTCGTCAGTCTGGAAAGACCAAAATATACTGAAAGATTTCTTGAGTTTGTTAATGGTGAAATGGAGATACTTGAGTGTCATTACCTCGCCGGTGATTATGATTATGCTCTCAAAATAGTAACTGAGAATACATTTACTCTTGAAAGCCTGCTAAATAGAATAAAAAGCGTACAGGGCGTCCAAAAAACCAAGACAATTGTAGTACTGTCCACGGTAAAAAATAACTATTCAGTTTGTCCTGAATCTGAAACAGACTAAGGAGTTTAAGGAGGCGGAGCTTATGATTATAGGAGTTCCAAAGGAAATAAAAAATAATGAAAATAGAGTGGCAATTACTCCGGCAGGTGTCCATGCGCTTGTAAAGGATGGGCATAGGGTCGTCATTGAAGAAAGGGCGGGTATAGGCAGTGGTATCGAAGATAGTGATTACATATCTGCCGGTGCTGAAATGCTTAGAAGTAATATAGATGTATATAATGAAGCAGATGTAATTGTAAAAGTAAAAGAGCCCCTTGAGAGTGAGTATGATTTGTTTAAGGAAGGTCAGACCCTTTTTACCTATCTACACTTGGCCCCAAATCCAGACCTAACCCGTGCACTTATTAAAAAGGAAGTAGTTGGTATTGCCTACGAAACGGTACAGCTTCCGAATGGCTCCCTTCCGCTGCTGGCCCCCATGAGCGAGGTTGCAGGGCGGATGTCTGTTCAGATTGGAGCCAACTTGCTGCAGAAATATAACGGCGGCATGGGTATTTTGCTTGGAGGGGTACCTGGGGTACTTCCTGCTGAGGTATTAATTATCGGCGGAGGTGTAGTGGGCACTAATGCAGCAAAAATGGCAGTTGGTTTGGGTGCAAGAGTAACGGTAATGGATGTTAATAAAAGTAGGCTATCCTATCTTGATGATATGTTTTTGGGCAGGATAACAACTCTCGTGTATAATGAATATAATACAGCCGATATGGTTAAAAGGACAGACCTGCTCATAGGTGCTGTACTGCTAACCGGTGCAAGGGCTCCAAAAACAGTAAATGAAGTAATGGTACAGACGATGAAAAAAGGTGCAGTTATTGTAGATGTAGCAATAGACCAGGGCGGATCTATAGAGACTATAGACAGGGTTACAACTCATGACAATCCTTGCTATGAAAAGCATGGGGTAATCCATTATTCTGTAGCCAATATGCCCGGTGCTGTTCCGAGAACATCAACCTTTGCACTTACCTCAGTGACACTTCCTTACCTGCTCCAGATTGCAAATAAGGGTGCTGAGAAGGCGATGAACGATGACAAAGCGTTGATGGCTGGGCTGAATACTTACAAGGGAAGTGTTACTCATAAGGCTGTTGCAGAAAGTGTAGGTATGGATTATACACCGGCGGAAAGTTGTTTTTCCTTAATACGGATAGCGAGCTGAATGGGTGAACGTATTTTCTTGAAACAAATAATTTACTACTTATCAGTTAAATTAAAACGGGTTATATTGATGATACCAATATAACCCGTTTTAATTTTAGGTTTTAAAGTTGAAGTTTGGCTATATTATAGGAGTTATTGAGAATAAATCTAAGAGACATAGGAATAGAAACGTAATGAAAAGTAATAAAATTGCCGATATACACGACGTACAGAAGTGGACAATATAAAAAGTATACAAATGTAAGAATTTACAGGTATAAGTGGAACTAAAAGGATTGATTTTGTTGTTTGTCCATAATATAATGTTACATAACTGAACTTTATCTGTTATAGTAGAGATAAATAGTGTAAATTGTCATTTGTTTACCATACCACAGATAGGTACCGCCTAATCAAAGGCAGGTACTATAATAAGTACATATAGATAATCTAAGTATGTTTAGTCAATTAATTATTCTATTTTAATACTGTCTTTTTTGAAAATCACTTTCCATAAAGTTATGTGTAAAACTTTATCTGTTAAACATGTTAAAAATTCCGGACTAAACCCCGGAATTTATATAGCCCTACGGAAGGACTATTGATGTTTTGAATTTTGTCCATCTGTAGATTATAAATAGTTTAGATTGAACTCAGTGACTTCCAATTAGGCAATGAGTTGTGGAAAGTGCAATTTGCCTAACTGGATAAAATCACTTTCAACTTAAACTATCTGTAAAATTTAACTTAGGAATTATACCTGTTGAAAGGAGTGAGAGATCTAAAACTTCTGGTCAGTTATACTAAAAAAAACATGGAGGTGTAGAAAATGATAAGAGTCAAAAAGTTTTTATGCTTGCTTATCACATTGCTCTTAATAGTTAGTAATGGAATTATATCTGCTATTGCTGTACCGGTGGATGTAAATGTCAATATTAATCATGGGCAGACTATGGATGGAGAAAACGGCACTACAGGAGTTGTAGATTTTTCTGCCGATATTCTTGGGTTAACAAGCAGTGACGTTTCAAATACTAGTGTTTCTATGTCGGTATACGATATGAACGGAGCGCGGTATACAAATTTTGACTGGATGATGAATGATAATCCAGTTACCGGGCCTGAGGGACCAAATAATCAATACATTAAGAATTATAAGGCGGCTATTACTCTGCCGGCTGGATTTAACTACATATTTCAAATAGTTGCCGATAATAACGGAGAAATTACAACTATTTCAAAGAATTTCGATGTGCGCCACATCGCTTCTATACCGGAGAATATAAGTTTCGTGTCCCAGCAGATGACAAATACCCCATCAATTGATTTATCATGGACAGCGTTGCAGGGAGCTACAAGGTACGAAGTTTATTACAGCAGGTATAGTGGATATTTTACTCACTACAAACTAAGTACTAATAATACAACCATATCGATAAATATACCCGACAGTACCGGTGTATGGTATGTGTATGTAATAGCCTATAACGATACTATGAGAATAGGGCGTACACCTCAAGTACTGACAGGCAATGTAAAAACAATAACCGGGACAATATCACTTCCCGGTACCGATATTGCTCCACAAGGAGGAGTAAAGGTTGATGTAGAGGCGTTTAGTGACAATAATACTCCAGACGACAAATGGGATGATAATAGACTTGGCGTAGTATTTCTTACAATCCCCGAAGGAAGTAATTCTACCCAATATACAATAACGCTTCCTGACAATGCAGTAGGAGCTTTTAGAATTAACTATCGTTTAGTATCACAGCATAATTATGCTGAGCAGGGTTATTACAGTTCCAATGGAACCGTACCGCGCTTTAACGAAGCGACAATAATTAATATCAATGGAAGTAGTGTATCAGGGATAAATCTTAATCTCTTGGCGTGCAAGTCAATATCCGGTACGCTGTCATTACCCGGCTCAGACGTTGCTCCTCAGGGAGGACTTGAGGTTAATATAGGAGCTTACAATGACAACGGAACTCCTCAAGACCATTATGATGACTACTATGTAGGAAGATGGGTTACCATTCCTGAGGGAGCCAGCACTGTGAACTACACCCTAAGACTTCCTCTGGGGATTGCAGGTTCATATGCGATAAATTACAGGTTATCATCACCTTCAGTAAAATATCTGGATAGTGCGTTCTATAGTACAAACGGCACTGTACCGGGGATTGGCAAAGCTACTCCTGTGGGTTTAACCAATAGCAATACATCGGGTATTAATTTCTCCATATTAACAGGTAAAGTAATATCCGGAACGTTAGCATTACCGGGTACAAATGTTGCACCTGTAAAGGGAATTCAAGTTAGCATAAGCGCACAGGCTGATAATAATACACCCGACAATCATATGGATGACTATGGTATTGGCAATATGCTTATCATACCTGAAGGAAGCAATTCCATTGACTATAGCTTGACTGTCCCTGAAGGTATCGGAGCTTTTAAGGTAGGCTATAGAATAGAACAGCAAGAAGCAGCAAGTTATGTAAGGGAAGGCTTTTTCGGTGTCAATGGGACAGTAATAAACTATGATGAGGCCGAACCTGTAGATGTAAGCTTTGGCAATAGGTCAAATATAAACATTGCTATAATGGCAGGGAAAACCATATCCGGTACGGTATCATTACCGGGTACTGATGTTGCTCCGGAAGGAGGAACCAGGGTCACCATAGAAGCTGTTAATGACAGTGGTACTCCTGAAATTTGGGAGGATGATTTCCGTATATTTTTGGAAGTAGCTATTCCTGGCGGAAGTAATGCGGCAAACTATTCCATAACAGTACCACCAAGCATTACAGGCCAATATAGAATTAATTACTATTTAGAATCAACGGCAGACTATGTGAAGCAAGGCTACTATAGCATAAATGGAACAGTTCCAACTGATAAGCAAGCAACGGCTTTTGATTTAAGCGGTGGCAGCAAGACAGGCATAAATCTCATACTTTTGAAGGGTAAAACGATATCGGGTACTATAGCATTGCCTGGAGTGGATGTTGCTCCACAGGGTGGGATGAGTCTGGAGTTAATTTCCAAAATCTACAATAATACTGCAACCGGTGGAGACATAGGCTATGGAACTAGCATATGGGTTAAGATACCGGAAGGGAACAAGTCTGCAAGCTATACTATAACTGTACCTGATAGTATTGTTGGAACGTATAAGCTAATCTATAGGCTGTCAGAACAGCCTGAAACAAATTATATAAGAGAGGCATACTACAGTTCAAATGGTACTGTGCTGGGATTTGAAGCAGCAACAGCTTTAGACTTAAGCAACGGAAATTTATCGGGAATAAATATGGATCTAATAAAAGGAAAGGTTATATCCGGCGTAGTAAAATTACCTTCAGGATATGCTCCAGCAGGAGGAACAGGCGTTAGCATTAGAGGATGGTCGGATAACGGCACTGAATTTGACGGCAAGGATGACATAAGCGTATGGTCAGATACTGAAATTTTCGAAGGGAAAAACTTTGCAAATTATACCTTAGTAGTACCATGTAATAGTAATATCACCTTTAAAATTACGGCAGAGCCTTGGCATTGGAGACCATCGGATTACGTTGCTTCAACTGAACGCTTGGTTGAGATAGCTGCCGGAGATTTTAGTAATACAGTACTGGATTTTACACTTGGCATTCCTCAGGTGATAGGAACTGTAGCTGACCCTACAGGAATACCAATGGAAAATTCTAATGTAGATATAAGAAAGTCAACCGGTGAATGGGTACAGAATGTATGGACCGACAAAGCAGGTAAGTTCAAAATAGGTTCACTGGCTGATGGTAAGTACATACTTAGAGCCGCAAAATGGGATTCTGCCTTTACTGAGTCTCCAGAGGTTACTATTACTATATCAGGTGGGGCTTTTGTACCTGATACAACGAATAATCCTCTTGTACTGAAGCTGGCTATGCCTCAAATAAGCGGTACTGTACGTTATCCAGGGGGACAAACAGCAGCATACGGACATGTTGATGTAATAGACTTAAACGGTATGCATATAGCTGGTACGGGAATAGATGAACATGGAAAATTCGTTATAGGGGGCCTTAAGGCAGGTACTTATAAGTTAAAGGCATATCCTAGTTGGAATAATACCCAGTATACTGCTTCCTTGGATACAGTGGTGGAGATTACCTCTGCTTCTAAAGGATTAAATATTGATATAATGCTATCTTCACCACAAATTAAGGGTACTGTAACAGCCGGCGGCAATCCTGTAGATGAAGGTTGGATAGAAATTATTAAAAAAGTGAGTGAGTACGAACACAGGGGGATGCCTGGTGTAAGTATCGTTAATGGCCTTTATAGCATAGGCGGACTTGAGGACGGTACATACATCATAAAAGCGAACCCCAGGTCGGGTTCTATGTATTCCTCATCACAGGATGTTGAGGTAATTATTAACGGTGCAAACTCACAGACTATAAATCTTGTACTGAGGGATGTACAGGTAACAGGTAAGATCCAGAATCCACAAGGGGACGATGTACCATTTGGTTGGGTTGAAATCAGAAGAGTAGTTACCGACTCAGCCAACGCTAAAGAATATTGGGCAACCGGCGTACCTGTAAATGAACTTGGAGCTTTCTCAATAGGAGGACTAACTCCCGGAACATATGAGCTTAAAGCCTTCCCATCATGGGATTCGGAATATACCCCTTCACAGGAAATGTTGGTAACCATAGGAAATGATTTAAATGCTTCACCGTCAAATATTATATTAACAATTGCGTTGCCACAGGTAAAAGGAAAGGCTATTTCACCCGACGGGATTGGGCAACAGCATACATATATTGAAATAAGGGATTTAAACGGGAATTATGTTACTGGTATTAGCACCGATTATGAGGGCAACTTCAAGGTAGGCGGCCTTAAGAATGGTAATTATATCATAAAAGCTCATCCTTCATGGGGCTCACAATATACTGCTTCAGACGAGATTCAAATAGCTGTGCAGAATGGAGTAAGTCTGACAGGTGTTTTAGTAACCCTAAATCAACCACAATTATCGGGTATAGTAAAAAAACCTGATGGAACCGCTGCTATAGGCAGTTATGTAGAGGTAAGGGACTCAGAAGGAAGATGGATTGCAGGAACAGGTGTTGATGAAAATGGTGCTTTCAGGCTAGGCGCGTTAAAGGATGGAAAGTACGTATTGCAAGCATATCCTCAATGGGGCGATGAGTACTGTGAATCCGCTGCCATGACAGTTGAAATCAGTAACAAAGAATTTAGTGGAGGGCAGCTTACACTCGATTTAACCCGTCCAATAGCAATTGGTACAGTAAAAGATCCTTCAGGGACGAATGTAGTACCCTATGGAATGATAGAAATAAAGAATGCTCAAACCGGAGAGTGGGTACCGGGAGTAGGGGTAGATAACCTTGGAAAGTTCAAACTCAAGAATTTACCTGACGGGACTTATGCATTAAGGGCTATCGCCGATTGGAATTCCGCTAATAACTATACCTCTTCCGATGAAAAAATTATAACAATATCCGGAGGAGCAGTTACATCCAGTACATTAAGCAACTTAACTATAAATCTTAACTCTTATAAGATTAAAGGTATGGTCAAGACACCGGATGGTTTATCTAATACAGGGTTTGGTTGGGTTGAAGTGACGAATTCCCAGGGTATGTGGGTAACTGGTACGCCGGTGGATGATAAAGGTAACTTTAAACTCGGTAAAATCGGACCTGCAGGAACATATAAAATTAAGGTATATCCAAATTGGGAATCTCAATACTTGCCGTCACAGGAGGTAGAAATCCAGGTTGATGGAGATGGAAACTATGTTAGCGGCGGTGAGTATACCGGTGGAATACTCAATATCAGACTTAGCAATGTAGTGTTTACCGGTAGGGTAATAAAAGCAAGCGGCGGACAGCCTGCACAATATGGATGGATTGAAATCCAGAAGGTACTGGAAAGTGGGGAGACTCAATGGCTGCCCGGTACAGGAGTTGATTTCAATGGTGAGTTTAGAGTTGGACAACTTTCCGATGGTACTTACAAGATAAAAGCATACCCTGAATACAAGGACGAGATGCAGATTGCCTCTGAGTACTACACCATTACTGTAGCTAACGGAGTAGTAACCGGATGTGACGTTTTAAATGCATACGACTCTAACAACAAGGTATTGACCGTAAAACTGCCTGATCCTCAAATAACCGGTACTGTAAAAGGACCTAATGGCGAATCGGTATCCTATGGATGGATAGAAGTAAGAGATTCCAACGATAATTACGTACAGGGAATAGGTGCAAACCATAATGGAAGCTTTGCTATAGGAGGGCTGCAAAGCGGTACATACAAGCTAAGGGCTTACCCTGGTTGGGGTTCAGAGTTCTCAGAATCCAAGTTTACCGAGGTAATCATACCGCAAAACTCCACGCAAAGCACTGCAGTTATATTAAATCTAAGCGGCGCTCAGCTTACAGGTACCGTAGTGGGTCCCGAAGGGCAAAAAATCAACAAGGCTTGGGTAGAGGTATATTATATAGACCAGACTACTCAAAACAGAGTATGGGTTGCAAGCTCAGGTGTAGATGAAAATGGCAGATTTAAGATAGGCGGACTTGAAAATAGGGATGATTATAAAATAGAGGCATTTGCAGAGCCAGGATCACCCTATGCTAACAGTAATAGCATGAATTTAAGAGTTTCCGGAGGCGTTTCTACCCCGAGCACTTTAGAGATACGCCTAACAAATGCCAATGTTACAGGTACAGTAAATAACCCCTATGGAAGTCGTTCTAATGGAGGTTGGGTAGAGGTTGGAGATCAAAACCAGAAGTGGCTGTTAACTGTTCAAGTAGGAAAAGACGGTACATTTAAGCTACCTGCACTGCAAAATGGCACGTATACAATACAAGCCTTCTTTGGAGAGGGAAATGCAGCTGTAAGATCCGATGTACAAAACATTACAATTGATGGCACTTCTAAAGCACTTGTTTTGAATTTAAAATAAATGCACGACCAAAATAATCCAACCAGGAGTGATAAAATGAAAAGAAAAACACTGGCTATACTAATGAGTCTAATTATAATGTTATATCCAGCGGTTGCTATGGGACTTGGGGATAATCCCCCCAAAGTCCCTACCGACCCTTCTATTGTAAGTGTTACTGCTACACCTACTTCCCATACTGCCGGGAGTATGCAAGCGGTGACAATAGCAGTAACAACAAGGAATGTAGCTGATAATACCGCTATAACAGCACAACTGGTGGATAGTACCGGCTCTAATGCTGTTGATGGGGTAAGCATAGCAACGGGTACTATCAATAATAGTAGTGCTTCCCTTTCGTTAACCATACCTTCGGGTGTTGGAGCAGGAAGTTATAGGATTAAAGTCAATATGGCATCAGTAAATGTATCGGATACCAGTACAGTATATACTTTAGAAGCAGGTGCGCAGCCTGCTATTACTTCTATAGAAGCTACGCCTACAAGTCATACTTCGGGCAGCCAACAGGTAGTAAGTGTAAAAGTATATACAAGTAACGTTGCCAATGGTACATCTGCGATTGTACAATTGACCGACAGTGCCGGTACGGTAATCAGCGGAATATCTACAAGCAGTGTAGTAAATAACAACTATGCTGCCGCTAATTTAACTATTCCATCATCTACTGGCGCAGGGAGCTATAGGATTAAGGTTACAGTATCTAGTGCCATCAACTCGGATACTACATATACCATTAATTCTCAGTCAAATATTCCTGCAATCTCAAATGTTACACTTTCATCGTCAACAAAATACGATAATGTCTCGGCAACAGTAAGTGTTACTGTCAATACCTTAAATGTATCGGGAAATCCAGCAGTTACTGCTGACCTGGTGCAAGCAGATAACGTAAATAATGTTGTTTCAGGTGTAACACAAGCTTCGGGAAATATAGACAATAATGGTTCATCTACCCTTGTTATAACTATACCGGCTTCGGTACCTAAAGGGAACTATAAAGTTAAAGTGCAGGTTACAGGTATTTCTACTGCAGATACTTCAAAGAGTTATACAGTAAACGAGGCTGTGCCTGTAATAACAGATATCACAACAGCAGGAGCTACACTGTCTCAGGGTACGATAAGCGGGAATATGGTTATTAAAGGTAACAACTTTTCAAGTACAGCTGCAAATAATGCAGTAGAGATTTTAGACAACATTACAAATACAACTGTAGTTACTACTTCGGTACCAAGCATAGCTTTACAAGATTCATTAACTGTATCAATACCGACTGGCCTTACTGTGGGGACTTATAAAGTTAGGGTTACCGTAAATGGAAAATCGGCTACCAGTACTAAGACGTTTAATATTGACTCGCCAGCACCAGTCATACGCAGTGTTGACACGACAGGAGCTCAACTGTTTGAAGGCACAATCAGCGGAGGCTTTACAGTTGGTGGGGAGAACTTTTCTTCTACATTGTCAAGTAATACTTTAAAGCTTGTTGATGGGAATTTTACAGAATATCTATGTACCATAACCACAGCTTCCAACGCCCAACTGAAAGCTGTTATACCTACAAGATTAACGGCGGGAAACTACACTGTAAAATTAACAGTTAAGGGTGTTGCGGCTAAAGATACCGGCTTCAGCTTTAGTATAAGTGCAGCACAAGCAACGCCGACGCCAACACCGACGCCAACACCGACGCCGACACCAACGCCGACACCAACACCAACACAAACATCAATACCGACATCAATGCCAACAGTAGCGCCAACACCAACACCGTCACCATCACCTGTTCCTACAGTGACACCGCCTCCGGGTGATGAAGATGTGATATCGACTCTAAAGAAGGAGCCTGTGCTAAACAATGAGAATGTTGCAGTATCTAAGGTAGAATCGGAAGAGTTGATTGAAAGATTTGAAAGCGTTTCTGCAGATAAAAATGGAGCAAAAAAAGTGGTGGTGGAAATAGCTGAGATAGATGGCGCTACAGCATACCAGCAAGCACTGCCGGCAGACATTATAGCTTCAAAGTCAGCAGACAAAATAATTGAGATAGTGACACCGGTTGGCAGTATAACAGTTCCAAGTAATATGTTTAGGCTTCAGGAGGTTTCACAAGCTGAGCAGGTTTCAATATCCATAGGAGCTGCAGATAAATCAAAGCTTAACAATGATTTGAAAAATGCTCTAGGAAGTAGGCCTGTTGTAGAAATCAATGCAGCAATAAATGGAAAGGGTATTACCTGGGATAATCCAGAAGCAGCTGTAACTATAGCTTTAGACTATAAACCTACTGCTGCAGAACTAAGGAATGCCGAGCACATAGTTGTATGGTATATTGACAATAAAGGTAATGTAATATCAGTCCCAAGCGGCAGGTATAATGCAAGTACCGGAAAAGTTACTTTTACAACAACCCACTTCAGCAAATATGCAGTAGCTTATGTACAGAAAACATTCAGTGATATCTCTGCTTCATGGGCTAAGGAAAAGATTGAAGTTTTGGCATCCAAGGGTATTATTGCCGGAACTTCACCTACAAACTTTAATCCTGGCAAAAACATTACCAGAGCGGACTTTATAGTAATGCTTGTCAAAGCTTTGGGGCTGACAGGAAAGGTTGATTCAAACTTTGGCGACATCAATGAAAAAGATTACTACTATGAAGCAGTAGGATTAGCTAAGAAGTTGGGAATAACCAACGGTGTAGGAGGCAATAAGTTCAATCCAAAAGCTCCTATAAGCAGGCAGGATATGATGGTGCTTGTTGCAAAAGCATTACAGGTTTCCAAAAAGATTTCGGTTAGTTCCACAAAGCCGGATTTAAGCAAATATACCGATGCTTCAAGTATATCTGAATATGCAAAAGCAAGTATAGACACTTTGGTTAAAGAGGGAATCGTAGGCGGTAACGGAAAGTCTATAAACCCTAAGGGAAGTGTTACAAGAGAGCAAATGGCAGTAGTTATCTATAACGTATATAATAAGTAAGTACAAAGGAGGGACTGTTCAATAGTCCCTCCTTTAAATAATTTAAGAAACCTTAATTACACCTATGGAATTCAAAAATACAATTATAAGAAGTATTGGTGTAATAAATTTCACAATAACATAAAACACATCAACCACACGTCTATTTCGCAAAATTCCGTTGTTTGAAAGCTCGTTCTTTAAATCATCTTTTCTAGTTGCATAGCCTATAAATAGTGCTATAAGAAGCCCACCTATGGGGAGTAGTATATTTGATGATATAAAATCAAACATATCAAACAGGGTCTTCCCAAACATAGTAAATCCGCCAAGCAAGCTGGAACCATCTGCTGAGAGTGTGGCTAGCGAGCCAATTACTAATATAATCACTGCATTGATCAATACCGCTTTAGTTCTGGATATGCCCTTTTCCTCAGAAAAATAAGCTACAGGCACCTCTACCATCGATATCATAGCAGTAGTAGCAGCGATAGATGATAAAACGAAAAAAGCAATAAGTAACATATTTCCAAAGGGTACTTGCGAAAATACCAATGGAATCGTCATAAAAAGCAGCCCCGGTCCAGCACCCGGTTCCATGCCGAAGGAGAAAACAGCAGGGAATATGGCAAGTCCAGCAAGTATCGAAACTATGGTGTCAGAAATAGCAACTCTCAAAGCGGTATTTACCATGTTGTTGTCCTTGGTGAAATAACTGCCGTATGTTATCATTGTACCCATACCCAGCGAGAGCTTAAAAAATGCAAGCCCCAGCGCTGTCAGTATGACCGGGCCGGTAAGTCTGCTAAAATCTATATGAAAGAGGAAGCTAAAGCCCTTGGATGAATTGGGAAGGGTAAGGGCCCTGATATCACATATTATTATAAGTATAAATAACACCGGCATAAGTGTCTTTGTAACTCTTTCAATACCGTTTTTAACTCCCGAGATAAGTATGGCAGATACGACAAACACAACAATAACCTGCCACATTATCGGCCATACAGGACTATTTATAGTGCTTGCAAACTGCGTGTTTGCCAACTCCGGTGTAATACCCGAAAAGTCACCCCTAATGGCTTTAAATACATAAGAATAAACCCATCCGGCAACACAGCTGTAAAAGAACATAATCAAGTAAGAGGCTACAACTCCCATTAGACCGATAGAATTCCAAGGCGTACCAGGTTTAAGCTGTTCAAAAGCTCCTACAACATTTTTTCTGGTTTTCCGCCCTATATAAAACTCACTCAGCATTATGGGTAAACCTACAAAAACTATACATAGAAGATAGATAAGAAGGAAAGCCCCTCCGCCAAATTCCCCTGTCAAATAGGGGAATTTCCATATGTTCCCCAAACCTACAGCAGAACCCAGAGTTGCAAAGAATACTGCAAGTCCCGAAGAAAAACCTTGTCTGTTAGCAATTTTATTTTCCAAAGAAAGCTCCTCCGAAAAAATTAAAAATTATGGATACGGGAAATTTCCCGTATCCATAATTTTATAATTACCATATTACTATTAAATAAACGTGTATAGATTAATTACATATTTCCAATGCTTTTACTTAATTCCAGCAATCCATCGGCGGTATCATCTATGACTGCAAAGGAGGCCGCAATTTGTTCCATAGCCGCTGCCTGATGCTGAGTAGCACTCGCAATAGATTCAACCTCATCCAATGATTGAGTTGTGAGAGCTTTTATATTCGCAACAATTTGTACAATTTCGCGTCCATACCTGGAGGTTTGATTGCTTGATTGAGCAATTTCCTGAACCTTTTGGTTTGATTTTTCCTGCAACCTTTTAAGTTTTTCAAAAGATTTTCCGGCTGTCCTGACCAGCTCGATACCGGTCTTGATTGTGTTAGAGCCTTGATCTATGGATGAAACAGCGTTACATGTGTCTTCCTGAATTTGTTTGATTAGATTAGCTATCTCCTTTGCCGCTCCTCCTGACTGCTCCGCAAGCTTTCTTATCTCATCGGATACCACCGCAAAGCCCTTGCCGTGTTCTCCAGCTCTTGCAGATTCTATAGCGGCATTTAAGGCAAGCAAGTTGGTTTGGGCTGTAATAGCAGTAATAATCTCAATAATTTTGCCTATCTGCTCAGATCTATCTCCAAGTCGGTTGATAAGTTCCTTACTCTGAGTAGTAGAAACCTCAATTTCCTCCATATTTTCTATAGCGTCAGTCATAATCTGCTTACTCTCTTCTGTAGCTTGATAGGTAGCCTGTGATATCTCGGACATTTCACCGGTCTGAAGAGCAATGTTTTCTAATGTACTTGAAATGCTTTCTACGGTGTTGGTGGTGTTTTCTACGTATTTCAAGTTTTTTTCACAATCCTGTGCTGCTTTTCCAGCGTTTTGAGCCATTTCGTTGTTTGCTTGAGTAGTTTCCTCAATGGTGGTTGAGAGCTGTTTGACCGAGTGGGCAAGAACATCTGAAGCATTTGATGATTGCTGCATGACATCCTTAAGTTTTTCGAGGATTGCTGCCTGCTCCTCGGAGCTGGTAAGGCTGTCCAGCAGATTTCTGGTTCTACGCGCAAGCATTATAAATATTGATGAGAGGCAGAAAAATTCTATCACATACCCTATAGTTACTGAAAGATAGTCTTTAAAAGTTTCAAAGTCAGCTCTGAAGTATTTTGAAATTATAAGTCCAAACAGTCCCATTATGAAAGCTGAAGTAGTGAGTTTCCTGTCAAAGTAAAGACAGCTTAGGGCTATTGGAAAGAGATAAACGAGGAAAATCCCAATTTCACGATTCTTTGCTAGTATTGCTATAACCATTGTACTCATCGTAATAGTAAAATACTTCACAAAGGTGCTGTTAAAGCTCAACTTTCTTAGGATTATAGGCAGTATTGCTCCCACAGTCCCTGCTACTGAAGATATAAGCAGCATTTTGAGATCAAAGGTGAAAAAGCCAACTAAGCCCAGAGTAAAAAGCAAGGGGAAGGCAACTGTTGTACCGCAAAGTATCCTTGTAGTAATTATGTTGACCCGGTGCTCATTCTTGAGTATGAAAGATTTCTGCCCCATAAAATAACCTCCTGAGAATTATATGATATTATAAAAATCCACTTTTTTGACAATATTTTTAAATTTTTCTTGCCATAGTTGCTTATTAGGCTTAAACTTATGTTAATAAAAGAATCTAGAAAATATTAAAACTTTGCCTCATTGCGCGGAATTACCTTCACTAATAAATATTTCATCAAAATATAATAACAAAACAGTGTGAGCTTAATTAAATATAGAAATTTGGATATTGTAAAAATACATTACTATATTACCATAATTATGTGTCGAATAAAAGTCGCAAACATTAAAAAATGTAATCAAATGTAAAAAAATATTCTGCTCAAATAAAAACTAGAGGTGATAAAACAATGAAAGACAAAAAGTTTTATGATAACCACTTTCATGCGATGAATTTAAGCCACCCATATTTGCTCGCTTTTGTCCAGCGCTTCAACTTACAATTGTTATTGGCAGCTAACGCTTTTCTGGGCGGCTTTGCTTCTGCATTTATCGGGAAGAAAATAAATAAAATAAAAAATCTTTTTTCGGTTATGGAAAATGACACTAAAAGCTTTTTTATATTAGTCGAGGACTATCTGAAAGAAAGTGAGCTAATAAAAGATGGGCATCTGGTTATTGGTGAAAACAAATATAGCAAAATTGTTTTGACTCCATTAATAATTGATTTTGGATTTAAAGGTGCCGATAATCCGGATATTTTCTACAACAAGGCGTCGCAAAAACCGGTTCTGGATCAGATACTGGATGTGCTTAACGGTATAAGGGAATATACAAAGGAAAGGCCTGACGGTATATTTGAGATATACCCTTTTTTGGGAATCAACACAAAGAATTATCACTTAAAAGATGAGACTAGTGAGAAGGTAATCAAAGTACCGAATCTTGAAAGGTTAAACGAGGGCCTTAAAAATAAAGTTAAATATAAAGAAAAGTCAAAGAAGCTTGTGTTTTACGGTAGGATGTCAATAAATGAATATGAGGAGCTCATAAAGCTTTTTGTTGATGAAAGGGATAAAAATTCAATAAAAAGGATTTATCAATACTCTCAGGATGTGGGGCAAGGTGGTACCTTACTTGATACATTAGATAAATACTTTGGAGAATATATCGGGACTTCCGATGATCTTTTTAGCAATATGGGAGGATTTGAAGGAGATATTGATAGCGTTAAAAGTAACTATTTTGCGGGTATTAAATTGTATCCTCCTCTTGGGTTTGACCCTTGGCCGGAAGATGATGAGGAGGAATTGGAGAAAGTCAAATATCTTTATGAATACTGCTGCAGGAAGAGAATACCTATCACAACCCATTGTAATAATGGAGGATTTTCCGTACTGGATAAAAAAGAGGCTAGGAGATATACCTCTCCGGCAAGGTGGGAAAAGGTGCTGCAAAAATACCCTGATTTGAAGATTAATTTTGCCCATTTCGGCGGTCAAAGTGAAATTATGGGTATCATTCCTGTGAGGGAGTGGTTTAATACGGTTTTAACCCTCATAACAAAGTATGAATATGTCTACGCCGATTTCTCCTACAACGGAGTTAACCCCAAAACCTACAGAGATTTGAGGAAAGCTGTACATAACTTACCCGATGGAGCTAAAGAAAAGGTGCTCAACCGTATTTTATTTGGCTCGGATTTTTGCGTAAACTTGATAGATATAGATTCGTACAATGAGTACCTGGATAAATTCTCGAAGATAGATGTTTTTAATGACGATGAAAAAGACATGTTTTGTAGGATTAATTCCGAGAGATTCTTGTTTTATTAAAAGTTTAGGAATGTATTTGAAGATTTAGATAAATCCAGATCAAAATAGACGAAATGCCCAAGTATATCAAGCTGCAGATATCCTAATGGTGTAAGCTTGATATACTTGGGCATTTTACTATAATTCCGGTAAGGCTGCTGATAACTTATGCAGTTATACAGCATTCTACAGTTACTACTTCGGGCTTATCGTATCCAAAGTCTTCTACAGCTGCTGCAAAATTTTCAGCTTCTTCTTTTGAGGCGAATTTTTGAGCATCAGCTAAATTAACTTCAAAATAGTCATCTTTGTTCTTATCATACTTTACGTATCTCTCAAGTTTATCCGGCCATTTGGTTATAAAGATATGTTTCCTGGCAGCCCTATTATTTTGAACGTGTATCATTTTAATATCTCTCCTTAACTTAATAAATATAGAATATAAGATTATTATTTTCAATTTAAAATTAAATATCTCAGACTGAAGAAGGATTTTGATTGTTCTCCTTTTGTTGGCATTCCTTTAAGTATAATAATATGTTTAATTTACTTTATAGTCAAGACAGAAAAAACAGTATACTTTTACTACCTGCATATAAAAATTGATAAGCTGTAGGATACTATTAATATTCTATATTAGATGAGGTAAATAATTATGAAATTAAAACCATTCCCGCCAAATACCGCATGGTTAAATACAGATAAGCCCATAACACTGGAGGAGTTAAAAGGTCATGTGGTATTACTGGACTTTTGGACATACTGCTGTATAAACTGCATACATGTATTGCCTGAACTGGCTTGGTTGGAAGAAAAATATAAAGATGAACCTGTAGTGGTAATCGGTGTACACTCGGCAAAGTTTGAAAATGAGAAGGATATTGGGAATATCAAACATGCCATAGCTCGTTATGAAATAAACCACCCTGTGTTAGTTGATAACAGTCATCGTTTATGGACTGTATATGGGATTTCTGCATGGCCCAGCTTTCTGCTGGTGGGTGCCGATGGGGAGATAATTGGAAAGGCAGCAGGTGAAGGAGTAAGGGATGCACTTGATAGCGGTATAAGAAAGGCTTTAAAAGAGGGAAAAGACAGGGGGATTCTTGTAAGTCAAAAAGTTAGTATAATTCCTGATAAAAGAGATAGCGCCTTTCTTTCCTATCCTGGAAAGCTTGATATTGATAGAAAAAGAAATCACCTGTTCGTTAGCGACTCAAACAACAACCGTGTACTTCAAATTGGATTAATAAGTAAAACTAAAGGAGAGATATTAGAGGTAATCGGAGGTAAGAATAAGGGATTTAAGGATGGAAGCTATAGCGAGGCTAGATTTTTCAGGCCCCAGGGTATAGCATTTCACAAAGATTATCTCTTTGTATGCGATACTGAAAATCATGCTATAAGAAGGATAGACCTTGACAATTGGTTTATTACAACCATAGCCGGAAACGGAAGACAAGCAGAATGGGGAGCAAAAGGAGGAAAAGGTACTGATGTATCCCTGAATTCACCCTGGGATGCTGTTGTACAAGGCAGACATCTTTATATAGCCATGGCTGGGTCACATCAAATTTGGAGATTGGATATAGATAGTCATTATTGTGAGGTGTTTGCCGGAAGCGGGAGGGAGAATATAGTTGATGGTCCTGCAAGAGCTGCCCAACTGGCTCAGCCGAGTGGGATAGCTGTTGGGGAGGGTGAACTGATTTTTGCAGACAGTGAGGTATCAGCTCTTCGTAGTGTGAGGATAGACAATGGATATATAGGAACCTATATTGGAGAGGGGCTTTTTGTATTTGGTTTGCGAGATGGTGATTTTGATAATGCTTTACTTCAGCATCCTCTGGGAGTTCATTATAATGCGGGCATAGTATATATTGCCGATACCTACAACCATGCTATACGCAGAGCGGATTTAAAAAACAGGAGTCTGACAACTCTTTTGTCGAGGAGGGAAGAGTCTGCTTGTGACCTTGATAGGGAGGTGTGTAAAACCCTTGCTTTAAATGAGCCGAATGATGTAATATTCCATGATAATGCCCTATATATAGCAGATACCAATAACCACTTATTAAGGGTGTTTGATCTGGATAGCAAAACTCTAGAAAACCTGGAAATACAATGAATTTATAAAATATCTAAAACTTTGTTAGTATTGATATAAAATAAAAAGCTGTTATAATGAAAAAAGTCGAAAAAATTAGGGGATTAAAAGATGAGAAATTTGCAAAGTATAAAGGAAGGGGCTGCTGCTGCTGTACCTGTTGTAATAGGATACATTCCTACAGCTATGGCCTTCGGGCTGCTTGCAAAAACTGTAGAGGTTCCGCTTTTGTACAGCTTTTTATTTTCAGCTATGGTTTTTGCCGGGGCCAGCCAGTTTATGGCTCTCAATCTGATTAAATCAGGTGTTTTGGCAGGAGAAATCATTCTGGCTACATTCCTTATAAACCTGCGGCATTTTTTAATGAGTGCTTCACTAGCTGCTCGTTTAAAGGAAAAAAAGAAAGTATTGCTTTCCATTATTGCCTTCGGTATAACCGACGAGGTGTTTTCGGTTGCAGCTACTATGGAAAAGAAGCCGGATACAACGTATTTGCTTACACTTCAGGGGATTACATATAGTTCATGGGTAGGTGGGACGGTACTAGGATACCTTATAGGGGCTATTTTACCGGCTTCGGTTCAAAGCAGTATGGGTATAGCCTTATATGCAATGTTCGTAGCTATTCTTGTACCTGAAATGAGAAAGTCAATATATGTGGCTGTTCTTGCCATAGGGGCCGGGACAATTAATTGGCTTCTAACCTGGTTAAACTTGCTTCCCTCAGGATGGAATATGATTGTGGCAACTGTGACCTCAGCTTTAGCCGGTGCAATGTTTTTTAGTGAAGATAGCAGGGAGGGAATAACGTGAAAAATTTTTTAGTGCTAATCATAGGTATGACGGTAGTAACGTATATTCCCCGGTTGATACCTTTGGCAGTTTTATCCCAACGTAATATGCCACAACTTTTGCGCCGCTTTTTGCTCTTTATACCTTATACCGCTCTTGGTGCCCTTATTATACCTGGGGTAGCAGGTGCTACACCTGAAAGGCCTATAGCCGGGATTATCGGAATAGGGGTGGGTGCAGTTTTAGCGTGGAGGAAACAGACTTTAGTAGTGCCTGTATTGGCTTCTATAGCAACAACCTTTCTGGTCCTGTGTATTAGATGAATTATATTTTTGTAAGTTGCAGGCTATAATTTATTAGGCTACAATTATATGTATACAAATAAAAGCATTTTTCTCAGGCTTGTTATTGAAGTGTCCTAGCCAAAGTGATATAATTGAATATCGTAAAAAATAATAATATATATAGTTGCATGTACATTAGCAGAAAGCCTTTATATGATGGCATTGTATACATTGTTACTTACAGATTACATAGAGTATGAGGCCCATAGTAAATTTTTCTGCTTAAAAATAAATTACATATAAGGTATTATATCTGTATAATGCAGGTGTTATACCAAAATTGCTACACACGCAGCGGGGCGTAGGGCATAGCGGAAGCCTTACGCTTTTGTATGTTTACTACTACCGAGTTCCGATATGCCGTACTATACGTTGCAAATGTACCCGGTATTATTAGTTAAAATTTAAAGTTTAATTCGGAGGGAAGAAAATGAGAAAAACAAAGATAATTTGTACATTAGGACCTGCGGTGGATGATGAGAATATACTCAGGAGACTTATGATAAAGGGCATGGATGTTGCTCGTATCAACTTTTCCCATGGATCTCATGAACAACACAAAATAAGGATTGACAATTTCAAAAAGGTAAGGAATAGCTTGGGACTTCCTATTCCTTTGCTTTTGGATACCAAGGGCCCGGAAATCAGAACCGGAAAGTTTGAAAATAATGAAGTGACACTTGTACAAGGTGAAAGCTTTGTATTGGTAAATGAAGACATTATAGGTGACAGTTCAAAATGTACAGTTACATACAAGGAATTGTATAAGGATGTAAAAAAAGGAAGTCGTATTCTTATAAACGATGGATTGGTTGAACTTGAGGTAAATCAGGTTAAAGGTAAGGACATCTACTGTACTGTATTAAATGGAGGTATGCTTGGAAATAACAAAGGTATCAATGTACCTGGTGCAGAAATTCATCTTCCATCACTTACTGAACAGGATGTTGGGGATATAATATTCGGTATAGAAAATGAATTTGATTTTATTGCTGCTTCCTTTGTAAGAAAGGCTAGCGATGTTATAGAAATAAAAAAAGTGCTTGAAAAAAATAATGGACAGGAAATAAGGGTAATAGCAAAGATAGAAAACAGAGAAGGTATACAGAATGTTGATGAAATAATCAAAGTAGCTGACGGTATAATGGTTGCAAGGGGAGACCTCGGGGTTGAGATACCGGTTGAAGAAGTACCTATTGTTCAGAAAATGCTTATAGAGAAATGCTACAGGAAAGGCAAACCGGTTATTACTGCAACACAGATGCTTGATTCAATGATAAGAAACCCTAGGCCAACCAGAGCTGAAGCGAGTGATATAGCAAACGCTATCTATGACGGTACAAGTGCTATAATGCTTTCAGGAGAAACTGCTGCAGGAAAATACCCTATTGAAAGTCTTGAAACAATGGCTAAGATTGCTAAAAAAGCCGAAAGTTCCAGAGATTATTGGAGTGGTTTCAGCTCCATGCAGTATGATTTGATGGGCAGTGTTACCAATGCTATCAGTCATGCTACCTGTACAACTGCTCTTGACTTGAAGGCTTCTGCCATAGTTACTGTTACAAAAACAGGGCATACTGCAAGAATGATATCCAGATTCAGACCGGCTTGCCCTATAATTGCTACCACAGTTTCAGAGAGGGTACAGCGCCAGCTTTCGCTTTCATGGGGTGTAGTACCGTTCCTTGTAGGGGAGGCAACTTCCACAGATGAAGTATTTGATATGGGCGTGGAGAAGGCTCTTGAATCAGGATTGGTAAAGAATGGGGATTTGGCGGTTATTACTGCGGGAGTTCCTATAGGCGTAAGTGGTACCACAAATATATTGAAGGTACATGTAGTGGGCAAAGTCCTCGTACAAGGTATCGGTGTAGGCAGAGGCTCACAAACCGGGGAATTATGTGTAGCTAGAACATATGCGGAAGCTAAAGAAACGTTTGTAGACGGCAACATACTTGTCGTTCCCTATACCAGTAATGAAATGCTCCCTATTATTAAAAGGGCGTCAGCTCTGGTAGTAGAAGAGGGTGGAGTAAACTCTCATGCCGCTACAGTTGGGCTTACGCTGGAGATACCTGTTATAGTATGTGCTGAAAATGCTACGCAGATACTGAAATCAGGCTCAGTTGTTACAATTGATTCAGATAAAGGTATTGTTTACTATGGCGCAACTCAAAACTAAGCCTTAGAGTTATAGATAAGCCACGTAAAGGAGTTGTTCCCCAGTTAAGCAAATTCTGCTTGTCAAAGCGCATTGCCTAACTGGGGAAAACTAAAATTACACTGACTACTTATCAATAGGAAACAAAATAACAAAGGGAATACCTTGAATCTAGTCAAAGGTATTCCCTTTAATTATCACAGCATTGTAGCTAAAACAAACAGAACCCTTTGCAAGGTTACTTTTGTTTTTTAAATAAGCCCGATAGGTACAGTTCTTCCTGGTGCTGAAGTTGAGATAACAGTCTATCATATGTAGCACTGTTTTTTTCATCTATCTCCAATATCCTGAAGCCGTATTCATAATAACCGTATTTAGGTACTATTCTTATAACTTCAGCTTTAAACTCGATGAAATCATCTTTGCCTATAGACTCCCAGACTTTAAGTTTGACTGCGGTACCTTTACTGACATATTCTTTAAAAATAGCAAAAACACCTGTAGCACTCATGTTCTTAACGATAGAATATACAGTAGAATCGGAAGTATAAACATGGGACGGCATATTGCAACCATACCTTTTGCTTTTTCTTGCGTTGTTAAACTTCTTAATATCGGTAACAGCGACCTTAGCTAGGCCAGGAAACGATAATTCTATGTCACTTACTACCCCGGATAGTAAATATTCATATTTTTCATCTCTGATTTTGCATACAACGTTGTCACCTTTTAAAACATTATTTTTCAGGAAAGCTTCGGTAAAGACTACATAAAGGTTTGCACTGTCTGCTCTCTGGACAACACTGGGTAACTGCACATCTAATATCTTTAGATGGTGGACAGTTACTACTGTACCTTTTTTGAAAAAATTGTTTATATCCTCTCCAGGGAAAAACTCACTCAATATTGAAGTGGCCAAAAAGATCCCCTCCTCTGTACATGTCGAAAACACAAAAAATACATAATATATTATACCACGCTGTATTAAAAAATTGTCAATGTTTAATGCGATTAGCAGGATTTTATTAGTATTTTGATGTGAAATCCTATTATATACCCGTTATATAATTCATTTGACTTTAAAACACTAATGATATGTTGACTTTTGTTGATTGAAAAGCTAAAGCTTGCTTAATTAATTTTAAACGGTTTTTAGAAAAATGTCTATAAGTTTTTTGTTTTTTAGATAAAATGTATGGCTAACCTATCTATATGGATTTAATAAGACTTAGAATGGTATGGCAAAAAATCAAAGATAAACACAGTAATAATTGAAGTGGTTTTGCAGTAATGGTATAATGAATATGCGCTTATATTACAAAAATAGACATAAGTATATATATTATGCAGTTATTGTAAAAAGTCTAAATTGCTAGTAAACCTGCTTAATAAAGATATTAAATTTTATTATATGATATGTCTTTTGATTTTTTTTATATGATTCATAGCTCCATCTTTTATTCTTAAGCTGTTCGAATAAGGCACATAAGGGGAGGACTAGCCCATGAGTCTACGCAAAAAGACGATGATAGTTATTGGTTTAACACTTATTTGTCTTATTATAACACTCTATGCCACTTCTCATATTATTCTCGAAGAAGGATACTCCAGTTTGGAGGAGCGATATGTTCAGAAAAGTATCGAACAGGTTACACTGGCGTTAGAAAATGAAGTATCTGCTCTCAATACAAAGCTTACCGACTGGTCGCAGTGGGATGATACATACTTCTTTATTGAAAATAGAAACGAGTCTTATATAAGGTCAAACTTGACTGATTCTTCTTTTTCTGCTCTGCAAATAAACTTTGTAATACTTATTAACAAGTCATGTGAGGTAGTATTTGCAAAAAATTATGATTTGTCAATGCAAAAGGAGATAGATGTGCCCAAAAGTGTTTTGGGAGCTGCTGCAAACACTCCTTTATATTTGAAGTATCTTAAGGACAAGCATGGAGTAAAGGGTATAACCCTTTACCCCGAAGGGCCTGCAATGGTAGCAGTGCATCCCATTCTTAACAGTAATGGTCTAGGCCCTGCTAAGGGAGTAATTATTATGGGACGCTATCTTAGCAATAAAGAGGTTATGCATATCAGTGAGCTGACCAAAATGCCCGTAAAAATACATAGATATGATAATTTAAATATGCCGGAAGATTTTCTTAAGGCACGATCGGAATTGTCTGAACAAAAGTTGACGCTGACAAAGGTTTTGGGAAATGAATTTATTGCAGGTTATACTTTTCTAAAGGACATCTATAACAAACCGGCTCTAGTACTAAGAGTGGATAGTAAGCGAGAGGTGTATACTCAAGGTCAAAGGAGCCTACAATTTGTTGCTTTAGCGGTTTTGATAAGCGGACTTACTATTGGAGCTATAATCCTGCTTCTTCTTGAAAAAATGGTTTTATCGAGGCTCTCCCTATTGAGCAGCAGCGTTAGCCGGATAGGAGTAAACAGTGACCTTACAGTCAGGGTGTCGGTGAAGGGGAAGGACGAACTCGCTACCCTTGGCGGCGAGGTCAATAGCATGTTAGCGGGGTTGGAGCAATCACAAAATGAGATAAAGGAGAGTGAATATAAATACCGTCACCTTTTTACAAGTATGGTAGATGGGTATGGATATTTTAAAATTATTTTCGATAGCATGCACTATCCTATGGATTTGATTTTTGTAGAAGTTAATAAGGCTTTTGAGGAATTGACCGGTTTAGAGAAGGAAAATATCGTGGGCAGGAGGATTTCCAGCGTTATCCTGGATACCAGTGGAGGGGTAGATTGGTTGGAAACATGTTGTCAAGCTGTCTTAAATAATGAAAATGCTGTGTTTGAATACTATTCGGAAGTTTCAAAGCAGTGGTTTTCGGTTTCTGCCTATGCCCCGGAAAAGGGTTATTTCATAACCCTTTTCCATGATATTACTAGAAGAAAACGGGTAGAAGAGGAGCTGCACAATGCCAAAGAGGCTGCAGAAGCCGCAAACCGCTCAAAAAGTGAATTCCTTGCAAATATGAGTCATGAAATACGGACGCCGATGAATGCTATAATCGGCATGACAGAATTGTTAATGGACACATCATTGGATAAAACGCAGCAGCAACTGGCTGCTACTGTATGGGATTCGGGTAACCTTCTGCTTAATATAATAAATGATATTCTTGATTTTTCAAAGGCCGAGGCCGGGAGGCTTACTCTTAATTGTTTTGATTTTGACCTGTCTAAAGTGGTTGAAGGTGTGGCAGAGCTTATGGCTGTAAAAGTGCGTGAGAAAAAGATATCACTTACGACGTTTATTCAACATGAAATACCTTTGCTGCGTGGAGACGGAGATCGTTTGCGACAGGTGCTCCTCAACCTGGCAAGCAATGCCATAAAGTTTACTACCGAGGGAGAAGTAGCAATATGTGTTTCCTTGAAAAAGCAGGAGGGGAACTATATAACCATACTTTTTGAGGTTAAGGATACAGGTATAGGAATAAGTGATGTTGTGCAGAGGAGATTATTCCAGCCCTTTGTACAGGCAGATGGTTCAACCACGAGAAAGTATGGAGGTACTGGTTTAGGTCTTTCTATATCAAAGCAAATTGTTGAACTCATGAAAGGAGAGATTGGAGTAGAAAGTTCCGAAGGAAAAGGATCTACATTTTGGTTTACCGTTCAGTTTGAAGCTGCAGAGCTCAGGAAGTCGGAAAGCAATTTCACCCCTGAAGCGAGGAGTTTAAAAGCTCCTGTAATAGATAAAAGTAAACCTACTATAGACAGTATAGATAAAGTTATTTTGTTGGCAGAAGATAATCCTGTAAATAGGGAACTGGTAGCTATGCAGCTTGGAAAGCTGGGTGTAAAGGTTGAGATGGTTACTAACGGAAAAGAAGCTTTTGAAGCTGTATTGCGAAACAATAGCTATGCAATGGTATTAATGGACTGCCAAATGCCTCAGATGGATGGGTTTGAAGCAACTTGTCTGATAAGAAAACGTGAGATTGAAATTGGGCGCTATATTCCGATTATAGCTATGACTGCGAATGCTATGAAGGGCGATAGAGACAAATGTTTGGCAGCGGGAATGGATGACTACATAAGTAAGCCTGTAAGGCTAAATATATTACGTGAGGTAATACAAAGGTGGAGTATAGATAGATAAAACTGCTTTAATAAGGAGGAATAGCTAATGTCGGAAACAAACATAAGGTATGACCTGCAAGGGTTGGCTGATGAAATTGGGGTGGAGGTTAGAGATATAGTTAAGTTGTTTTTGAGTTATTTTTCGGAGATGAGGGATGAAATTGAAGCTATGCGGGATTGCTTATCCCGCGGTGACTGGCATATGCTTAAACGCACAGTTCACAATATCAAAGGAGTTTCAGCAAATTTAAATGTACACGATGTGTTTAAAGAAGCAGAAAAGCTGGACATGTTGCTGAAATATAGTAAAATGGATGATGTACCAACATGTGTAAATAAAATCACTAAGCTTATAGATAATGCCGAAATAGAAATAAAAAGATTTTTTAACGAAAAAGGGTTTTGCTTATAAGATAAGTTTATTTTTAAAAAGTGGAGGGGCTCGTATGTACAATGGAAAAAAGATTATGATAGTAGACGATTCCGATACTGTAAGATTTCAGGTCAAAATGATATTGGATAACCTCGGAGTCAGGCTTATGGAAGCGGCTAATGAAATCGGGATGCTAAACGGGATAGAGGAATACGGCAGCTGTGTTGATCTTGTTATTATGGATTTGACTCTTAAAAATGAAAACGGGTTTGATTTGATAAAAAAACTTAAGGATAATCAAAAATATAAAGATATACCTGTGCTGATACTAACCGAACATGTTGAACCTGGGAATGTGTTGCAAGCTAAGGGGCTTGGAGTTTCAGGCTATTTAAGGAAGCCCGTTCAAAAAGATGATCTGCTATCAAGGGTTAAGGTTATTTTAGGGAATGCATAAAGTATTAAAAGGAATATGTTACATTATAATTTTTTAGGGTAAAAAAGTAGATAAAGGTTGAAAAATGTTTTGTACTAGCATTACAATAGAAAATAGCTGTATTACATTTTGCGATTGGTAAATTTAATAAATAATATATAGAGAAAAATAAAATGTATTTAATGAGGAATGCAAATGTTCAATAGGAAATATAGGTTTAAGTTTTATTTAAATGCCCGCCATGCGGTGAAACTGGATGAATCAGACCCGAAAGTTCATCCTCATACATGGGAGATTGTATTATATATAAGTAAAAAAAGAGAAGGGTTTATCCAGTTTAGCAGAACAGAAAAGGATATTCAGATATACTTGTCAAAGTATGAAGGAAAGCTGCTTAATGAAATTGCGCCCTTTGATAAAGTTGTTCCTACTATGGAGAACATAGGAGAGATTTTCTGTGTACAAATAATTGAGATGCTAAAGGACGGGGAATGGGAGCTAAATCGGCTTGAAATCAGTGAAAACCCTACAAGAACGTATATAATAAGCGACATAAAGGAAGCATGTAAAAACATAGACTGTACTTCATCGGCAGAATTAGAGATACCAAAGCCAGATGAAGTCCAGCCAAAGCTGTATAATGGGGGGAGCGGCGAAGGAACCGAAGCTAATCAGCTTGGACAAGCGGTGGAAGAAACCGGAGAAGAGTATAATGCTAAGATGGAAGTAGCTGCCGCTATTGAAGCAAATGCCAATACCCATGTTGTAAAGGAAGAATCTGTAGTTAAGGAGAAAAAATTAAAAAACTTTCACTATATGCTTATCGGTGTCGGTATCTTGATATTGGCAGCAGTTATTACAGTATTCTGGATTACTAGGAGTGGTATGTATCCCTGGGGTTCGGATAGTTGGTATCATGTTTTTAAGGCTGACATGTTATACAAGGGGATTTTGGACGGGAACTTTTTTCCCCTATATACAAGTGAATGGTATAATGGCATACAGCCTCTAAGGTATTGGGCGCCTTTACCCCACTATATAATAGCTGTACTTGAGATGCTTTCAAGCGGGAATATTGCTATAGCCTATAACATTTTTATAGCTTTAATTGTTATTGGTGGAGGCATGGGTTGGATACTATGGGGCAAAAAAACAGGTCGTGTAAAACTAGCTCTTATATTGGCTCCGCTTTGGTTTTTCTTACCCGACAACTTAAGAGTACTTTTTTCTGAAGGTAACATTTCCAGGGTTGTCGTAACTTCGGTATTTCCATATCTTTTACTTGCAGTATGGAGTTATATGGAAAGCAGAAACAAAAGGACCCTAATACTTATTTCACTATCAATGACAGCAATAACCCTATGCCATGCTATGATATCTGCAATGGTAGGTATTACAGTGTTTATATATGTATTGATATATTCCATAGCAGAGAAAAAACCACGGCAAGGTATAGAGGCAGTTGCGGCTGTGCTGCTTGGAATAGCAATGGCTGGAGTTTGGCTTTACCCTGCCTTAAAAGGCGGTATAACCTCCATGGACCAATCCGCTGTATCGGAGTTAATGCAGGGGCTGACATATCCTTTCACACAATCTTTAAATCCACTCATAAGGTTTCAAAGTGCAGACAATTTCTATTTTGGTATTTCAGTTTTTATCGCGGCGGCTGTTGGGTTATGGCTTGGGGATAAAAAAAGCAAGATTGGTTTTGGGGTTGCATTGCTGATTTTTCTTGGGACAACCAGGGAGCTAATGCCTATTCTCGTAAAAATTCCGATGAGTCAGCTGTTTTGGATGATGAGGTTTACGCCTCTAGCTATGGGTGCGTTCTTTTGTGGGCTGTTATTATGGAAAAAGCTGAGGAAGGAAGTTCTTGCAGTAATTTTAGTAGCCATTGCAATAGATAGTGCAGTATCATTTGCTGCTCTTGCACACAATTCACCAATGCCGGAAGGCGTAAAAGAAGTATTGGATGCAGCTGCCGGTACAGCTGTACAGAGGATAGCGCTGCTAGATTTGAGTGAAGCCGGTTCGTTTCCAAGCTTTTATATAAGCAATAACCAGTCGGGTAAAAAGGTAAGTCAAGTGTTTGGCTCGGGTTGGCAGGGGGCTCATACCACTAAAAACATAATGTGGATGAATACAGCTTTGGAGAAGGGGTGGTATTCATATCTCTTGGATAGATGCCTTGAACATGGAGCTGATACAATTGTAGTTAAAAAGGATAAAGTAAAGAATTATACAGAGTTTATGCAAAGGGCGACAACAGCAGGCTACAAAGAGGAAGCACGAATTGGTGAGTATGCAATATATAAGTTTCCTGTAAAGCAGCGGTTTGCAACCAAAGTTGAATACAAAGCACTTGCGATAGGAAGGTATGCAAGCAATATAGCATATATGTTCCCAGAGTTTGAAGTAGGTGAGGATGTTTATCTCGATAATTATTCTGAAAGTAAGCTGCTTGATTACAAGGTAATATACCTCTCTGGGTTCAAATATAAAGACAAGACAAAAGCAGAAGAACTGGTCAAAGAACTGTCGCATAGGGGTGTAAAATTTGTAATAGACCTGGCTGGAGCAGAGAGCGATATATACTCATCCAGAGCAAGCTTCCTGGAAGTTATGGCACAGCCGGTGGACTTTAATGGCAAATTCCCTATGTTGGAGTTAGGCAGTGACAGGATTGAACTAGGCGGGATGCCTAAGGATATTCCTTTATGGAGGACGGTGTATCTGGAAAACCTCGATGGCATTTATGGTAAAGTGGAGTTCCAGAGACAAGAAATGGACTTTATGGGCACCAAGGTAAATGATAACATAGTTTTTTTAGGATTCAATTTGCCTTATTTTACTATGGAAACCGGCGATACTCAAGCCCTTAAAGTCCTCGAAAAGGCTATAGGTTTTAAGTCTCACAGTACTCCCGTAAGAAAAATAGTAAATATAGAACTGCTGGAAAATAAAAATACTATACAGGTAAGAGCTAAGGAAGAAGGCGTTAATATAGGTATAGCTTCCCTTGACACGTTTCAAGCATTAGACGGGGAATATGGCGAATCCCATAACCTTATTGTGATGAAGGGTAAGGAATTGAAGATAAAAACCCGATACCCGCATTTGATTACAGGAGTTGCAGTAAGTATTTTGGGATTGCTTGGAATGTTGGTTTTGTACAGTATTGTAAACGGAAGAAAGCCTTGGAGGGTGAGAAGCATAGTACTACCAAGAGTAAGGATAGGTGAAAATGTATGAGAAAAAGGATTTTAATAGCTCTAGTTGTTTTTACATTCATTATGGCGTATACTCCAATGGCAGCTAGCGCTGCTAAGGATATTAATCTTGATGGCGATTTTACCGATTGGCAGGACAAGCCAAACCTATCCCGTTCCGGAAACAATAATATAGATAGTGTTGTGGAGGTAAGATGGCACCCTGACATTTCCAGTGGCTCTTTATACCTTTACTGTGAGAGGGAAGTGGAGCCGGATGACCAAAGAGGTAAGAAGTTTGAAGACTGGGACTTTGAGGGATATTTAAGCAGTGAATTGGGCGAGAGGCGGGTAAGGGTAAGTTACCACCCTCCCAGTAGGTTTGTCGATGTAGACCTTTTAGATGAAGCAGGAGCGTTGATATGGAGTGCAAAGGGAAAATGGGGGGACAATAAGTATGTAGAACAGGCTCTGGAGTTTGAAATCCCGCTACAGAAGCTGGTAAGCTCAACTTCTGCAGGGTATCAGATTGATCTGCATTTTGGTGAAGGGCAGGACCGTTTTCCGGCGGATGGCGGCATTACAATAGCTACAATCAGTACATTTCCAATTTATACGATTGTAGGTACGATTTTGGTTTGTATGCTGGCGTATTCCATGGTTTTGTACAAAAAAAAGAGAAGACTCAAGGTAACTATGGGTAACCAAATTTAAAAGTGACTCTATGTAGATAGGCAAGGTGTACTTATTACAGTTTATTGCCTATCTGAAAATCACTAATCTTAAATTGGTTTATCTATATAAATTGCGATAATGATATTATAAGGAAAAATTTGATTATCGCGATATAACTTAAGGTAGCAAATTGCAAAAAAGATTTAGGGAGAACTTCGTTGTAGATTCTTTTTTGCAATTTATATATCATAGAAAGGTAATTAGCTATGTTGCCGTTTGTTTTATTTATTCTATGGGTTATCACCATGGTATTCCTAAGAAAAATTAAGATGCACTTTTTTGTATTCCTGGTCGGAAGTGCGGGACTGTTTTGCTTTTTAATGTATATAGGCTTAGGTTCGGCAGAAAAATATCTGGAATATGCAGTTACTTATTTAATAAGTCTCATAGGAGATTTTTCAGGATTGTATAAAGCTTATCCCGAATATTCTTCAATAACGATTTACTACAAAAATCAGGCAATTTCGTTCTTTGTTGACTATGAATGCTCAGGTTTTATAGAGACATTGGTGTACGTATGCCTTTTGCTTTTCTATCCTGTATATAACTATAGGGAGAAGATTCTATATACAGTTATCGGCATAATTTACATCTTTATTGCCAATGTAGCCAGGGTTTTTATCATATGCTTAATTATTAAGCTTTTCGGAAGTCCTTTATTTTTCTTTAGCCATACATTATTTGCAAGAGTATTGTTTTTTGCCTTTATGGTTGTGATTTATTATATAGTATTTACACGTCCGCATATATTGAGGCAAAAGGTAGGGGGTATGTCCTATGCTGCACAATAAGCTATTTCAACAGTTTTTATATTGGGGAGCGTGGCTGATAATACCTTTTCTATGGGAAATAGCTATAGGCTTTTTAAGTGCGGTTTTAGCCTTTATAAGGTATTATAGGTTGAAAGAGGAGTCCGCAGACTATTATCCTAGGGTTTCGGTTTTGATTCCGGTGTATAATTCTCAAAACACTCTCGACATGTGTTTACAGTCTATCGTGGAACAGGACTATCCTAAGGATAACATAGAGGTGTTTCTTATAGATAACGGAAGTAAGGATGGAAGCTATAATATCTTTATAGATTTTCAGGAAAAACATCCGGACTTAAAGCTATGGTGGTATAATTCCGAGCAAGGAAAGTCCAAAGCTCTAAATAAAGGTATATTCAGCAGCTCCGGAAAATATGTGATAAATATAGATAGTGATGGTTGCCTTGATAAAAATGCTATAAAAAATGTAGTAAAGAGGTTTGAAAGCGATGATGAGATTGCATGTATGACAGGGGTGATACTAATAGACCCCGGGTTGATACAAAAAACAAAGGGGTTTTTCCTCAAAATGCTTCGTGTGTGTGAATTGTTTGAATATAGCGAAAGCTTTCTTGTGGGTAGAAACTTTCAATCAACCTTTAACTCTATGTACACCTTGGCCGGAGCATTTTCATGCTTTAAGCGTGAAGCTCTGATGAAAACCCAAATGTATAATTGCGAGACCATCGGTGAAGACACCCATATGACATTCCAAATAAGGAATTTTGTAGGTGGCAAGACTGTGATGTGTGAAAATGCCTTTTTCTATGTGGACCCTATAGAAAACCTCGATAAATTATATATTCAGAGGCAGAGATGGCAGAGAGCCGAGTTGGAAGTGGCAAGCCTATTTACAAATCAGCATATGGGAGGGATTTTAGGTTTTATCACAAAGCCTACAATGCGGAAGCTGGTATCTGATCATACATTGACATTTCCACGGCTTATATGGTTTTTTGCTATGATATACCTTTATTTTATAAACTACCCCCTAAGCTTGCTAATAGGTGCGAATGTACTGATTTACATTTCCTATGTTCTAAACAGTTTTGTATACTTAGGCGTATCGGCAATGTATTTGAAGCAGCAAAGCGATGTTAAGAGGTATATTCTCAAGAGGTGGTATATGTGCTTTGTACTACCTTTATATAGGTTTGTGGTTTATTGGGTCAGGGTAGCCGGTATAATAAATAGTCTGACTACCGAATCAAGGTGGCGTACACAAACCTTTACTGAAGAAATAAATGCTTTGAAGGATGGAGCTGCCATTAGGTTAAAAGGTAGGCTTCCGATATTACGACAAATCAGGAAAATATTTAACAATGAATAGCTTTATTTGGTAATAGAACTATTTGAAAGTATATATTATACGCTGAACATGTTCCAGATAAAAACAATTGAAATTAAAAAACTTAAAGGTTATAATGAGGAAAGTTAGAACTGGGTTTTGTACATCCGAACCTGCCATATAAGCATTCGGCAAGCTATGTATGGCAGGGTTGTTTGCTTTTTATTAATAAATTGTTATGAAAAGCATTAGCAAGGGTAGCTATATATTTATACAAACTTAAAGTAATGAAAATATATATAAACGCATAAGTATTTAAATAATAACTAGGGGATGGTCAAATGTCCGAAACAAAGAAGATAGTAAAGAAGCAAGTTCTTCCGCTTTTACCTCTCAGAGGGTTGACTGTATTTCCATATATGACTTTATATTTTGATGTAGGCAGGGTGAAATCTATTAAGGCTCTTGAGGAGGCAATGATAAATAACCAGCTTATTTTTCTTGTTGCCCAGAAGGATGCAAAAACCGATACACCAGGCGAAGATGATATTTTTACTGTAGGTACAATATCTAAAGTAAAGCAGCTTTTAAAGCTGCCCGGCGATACAATCCGAGTATTGGTTGAAGGTATTAGCAGAGCTGAGATAGGAGAAATAACTCAAAATGAACCTTTCTTCATGGCTGAGGTTGTAGAAAAGATTTTTGTACAGGACGAAGAAAATGATATTGAGATAGAGGCTTTAAAACGAAAGGTTTTATCAACCTTTGATGAATATGCAAAGCTTAGCAACAAAATTTCACCTGAGACAGTGCTTTCCATTACCTCAATTGAGGATTACAGCCAGTTATCCGATGTGATAGCAAACAATATTGCTTTGAAGGTAGAACAAAAGCAAGAAATACTAAATGAGTTTTATGCAAAAGTTCGCCTTGAAAAGATGTTGGAGATACTGGTAAAAGAAATTGATATTTTAGAGATTGAAAAGAATATTAATGCAAAAGTTCGCAAGCAAATAGACAAGGTTCAAAAGGAATATTACTTAAGAGAGCAGTTAAAAGCTATACAAAATGAACTTGGGGACAAGGACGGTATAGCCGGTGAAGTTGAGGAATACAAGGAAAAGCTCAAACAAGCTGACCTGCCCGAAGAAGTAGAAAAGAAGGTGCTCAAAGAACTGGACCGTATGTTGAAAATGCCTCCGGGCTCTGCAGAAGGTTCAGTTGTAAGAACTTATCTTGATTGGGTTTTTGATCTTCCATGGAACAAAAAAACCGAAGAGATAATAGACTTAAATAGAGCGGAAGATATTCTGGATGAAGATCACTACGGACTTGAAAAGGTTAAAGAAAGAATTATAGAGTATCTCGCAATAAGAAAGCTCAATAGTAAGCTAAAAGGGCCGATTCTTTGCCTTGCGGGGCCTCCGGGGGTTGGGAAAACTTCTATTGCAAAATCAATAGCTAAGGCTTTAAACAGGAATTATGTTAGAATGTCGCTCGGCGGGGTAAAGGATGAAGCTGAAATAAGAGGTCACAGGCGTACTTATGTTGGATCTATGCCTGGAAGGATTATCGCAGCTATGAAACAGGCAGGCTCAAAAAATCCACTTATACTGCTTGATGAAATAGACAAAATGAATAGTGATTACAGGGGAGATCCGGCTTCTGCCATGCTGGAGGTTCTGGATGCCGAACAGAACCATACTTTCAGAGACCATTACCTTGAGCTGCCTTTTGATCTTTCCGACGTAATGTTCCTTACTACGGCTAATAATTTAGATACCATACCGCGTCCTCTGCTTGACAGGATGGAGGTAATTCACCTTACAAGCTATACCGAAGAGGAAAAGGTAAATATCGCAATGAAGTACCTGATACCAAAGCAGATTGAAGCACACGGATTACAAAAGAATAACTTGAAGGTAGATGAGCAGGCAACAAGGGATGTAATCAACTACTATACAAGGGAAGCTGGAGTAAGAAATCTTGAAAGAGAAGTAGCCAAAGTTTGCAGGAAGGCAGTAAAATTCTTGGTTTCTTCAAATAAAAAGAGCATAAGTGTTACATCCAGCAATTTGGAAAAGTTCCTGGGTACAAAGAAATACAGATATGACAAGGCTAATGAAAAGGATGAAGTAGGTATAGCTACAGGAATGGCTTGGACACCTGTAGGTGGAGATACTCTTTCAATCGAAGTAACTATTATGAACGGAAGCGGAAGGCTGGAGCTGACAGGACATCTTGGAGAGGTTATGAAGGAGTCTGCGAGGACTGCTATGAGCTTTATTCGTTCCCGTGTAAGCCAATATAATATAGACAGTGATTTTTATAAAAACTATGATATTCATATACACGTTCCTGAAGGTGCAATACCTAAGGATGGACCTTCAGCGGGTATAACGCTGGCTACTGCCATGGTTTCCGCATTGTCGGGAATACCGGCAAAGAAAAATGTGGCAATGACCGGTGAAATCACTTTAAGGGGAAGAGTACTTGCTATAGGAGGACTGAAGGAGAAGGTGCTTGCAGCACACAGGGCGGGTATAAACACTGTAGTAATACCTCTCGATAATAAGAAGGATGTAGAAGATATACCGGAAAACGTGAGAAAGAAAATAAAGTTTGTATACGCTGCAGATATGGATACGGTTTTAAGTACTGCGCTGGTTAAGCAAAAAGCAGGGCATCTGATTAACGGTATACAAAATGACAGCAACAAAGTTATGGTATCAGATAATCAGGTTGCTATTAATAACGCTGAAACGAATATCACAACAGTTGAGCAGTAATGAATATGCAATGGAAAGGGTAGGCCTTAAAAAAAGGGGCCGGCCCTTTTTTTATTTGTTAACTTTTTTGTTGTTAAATATTAACGATTATTTGGATTTTAGTCTAATAAATGTTATAATAATTGAGGCTAAAGCATATAGCGTATTAACAAGTCTAAAATTTACTATTTAATAATGTTTATATTATAATTGTTTGTATACTTTTTTGATAGGATTGCTTGTGTTTTGAGAAGTATATTACAGAAACTAAAATAAATAGCTTAAGGTAAAGGTGTTTTGTGAATGGGTATACATAAAGGTATTGATGTGCATTTAGAAAGAATTAAGAGTTACTTGCCGATAATAATAGTTGTTATTGTATCTTTTGTTCTGTTTCATTTTGCCTATATGTTTGAAGTCAGCTTTGACCGAATTATAAGTATAGCTACATACCTGACATGGCACAACTTATTTGAGTTTACCGGTGTTGTAATTAGTTTTGCGGTATTTGTAGTATCTTACTACGCCTATGATCAATCAAGATATATCCGGTCGTTTCTCATAGGAAATATATTTCTTGTAATGGGTATAATCGACGCATTTCATGCACTGAGTTTTAAGGGGATGCCGGATTTTTTTATTAGCAATAATGCGGCGAACCGGGCTACAACCTTTTGGATTGTCTCAAGGCTTATAGGAGGTATAGGGCTTGCGTCTGTAAGCTTCATACCCTTAAAAAAAAGGTACGCAGTAAATAAAAGGCTTATAGTTATTCCTTCGATACTGCTGTGTATAGTATGCCTGATAGTTGCCACATACTTTCCGCAGTTGCTGCCTGCTATGTACATTGAAGGATATGGATTGACACAAACTAAGATTATGATGGAATACGTTATAGTGACTACGCTTACAGTAGCGTTGGCAAATTTTCTTAGGGAATTTAAGAGGGTAAGGGAGTCTTTGACTATCCTGATGTGTTGTTCTCTGATTCTCAGCATCTTCAGCGAGTTTGCCTTTATAAGCTACGGTAGTGTTTATGATATATATAACTATCTGGGGCATGTATACAAATTTATTGCATTCTTCCTGATTTTCAGAGTTATATTTATTTATAATGTCCAGAAGCCCTATAGTGAACTTTCAAAAGCTCAGAGGGAGCTTAAGAACTATGCTGAAAATCTCGATAGAATTGTCGATCAGAGGACTCGGGAAATAAAAGAAATGAATCAAATTCTTTTGGATGATTTGGATTACGCAAGGGATATCCAGAAAGCAATGCTTCCTTCGCTATTACCGGATAACCGTCATATATCCTTTGAAGCAAGGTATTTTCCAACCGATAGAGTTAGCGGTGATTTTTATAACATATTTAATATAGATGAAAACAATATAGGGATGTATATAGGTGATGTATCAGGGCATGGCGTACCTGCTGCTATGCTTACTGTATTTATAAACCAGTGTATACTGAATTTAAAGGAAATTGACCAAAGCAACAAAAAGATACTGAGTCCGTCTACCGTACTGAAAAGTACATATAAAGCCTTCAATAAGACAAACTTTAAGGATGATGTATATATAGTACTGCTTTATGCTGTTTACAATACAGAAACAATGGAACTAACCATTGCTTCGGGGGGGTTAAACACACAGCCTTTACTTATAAACAGCTCGGGGGATGTTACTGAAATCAGCATTAAAGGTTTTCCTATATGTAAGTTTATGGACTTCTATACTGAAGACTACATAGATACAACTATAAAATTAGACCATGGTGATAGGATATTATTTTACACTGATGGATTGGTAGAGGCAGAAATACATAAGGGGGAACGTTTTAACGAAAATAATTTAAAGCAGCTGATAGCAGCAAACGGGCGTAAGGCTATCATGGCATTGTCTGAATTGATTACAAGGACTATTTTTGATTTTGTTGGGGTTAAGAAAACAAGGGATGATATAACGTTTTTTATAATGCAAGTAAAATAGCGGTACAGAGCGAAGAGGATAAATATTTCCAAGTTGGACGCAAGTAAAAAGAAGCAGGAATTCTTACAAGTAGTGTAAGAGCCACTGCTTCTTTTTGCTTATCATATATGCTGCGCTTATTAATATTTTTGGTTTATATAGCTATCCACAAGGGATTGTCTTTCCTCGCTAAGAAATACATTTTCTTTAATTAATAGGTTTAATAAGACTTCATTTTTAGAGTGAAGAATAACGTTGTCATAATCCTTTAAAACAATCTCAAACAATTTCTTTTTCAAATTTGGGGATTTGACTTTCACATAATAGGCATCCACGCCTACAAAATCAATAAGCTTCAAAAGTTTTTCAGTAGTTTGGTCTTTTCTTGAATAGTAGTAATTTGCAAGTTCAAGGAAATCTTCCCTTGCCTCATTACGCTTATTTAAATCGTGGGCTCTTTTCTGGTAGTACTTAGCAAGCACATTATAATACTGATAATTGTATATAGCTTTCTTTACATTATCGATTTTTTGAAACGGCTTAATATCCAAGGCATTAATACACCTGTAATTTGCTTCTATAAATTCCTCTTTCGAAAGATCACCCTTTGTATATTGGTCAATGAGGCTTTGCCTGTTAATTAAAAACTGTTCAAACTTATTGGGTACAATTTTATTATTAGGAGCCATGGTAAGTAACTCACCTACTTTAATATTTTTATTTCTTAAATAATAAATTAAAAAAAATAAAAAGTAAAGCAAAGTACCATCAAATTGGGATTGTACAATGCCATATATATTGCATTAAAAACAGAAAACCAGAAGCAGTTTGGAGCGTCTTGCTCAAGCTTCTGGTATAAGTCGTGGGACAACATTTTCGGTAAACTTAAAAGTAGTCACTGATAACCTGTATTGCATTATACTCAGCTATCTTCTCACCATATTCATTCAAATACCCCTCATAAAAACCTACATTGGACACCTTATTGCCATATTCACCCAAAAGTGCCTCGAAGGTCTTTGGGTTAGGTATAATAAGGTTGTTCCTGGTGAGCAACAGGTAATAGGTATTCTTGCACTTATAAAGTGTGCTGTCTCCTGAATACATAGGCTGCACTTTTTTACATAAGCTGCATAGGTCATCAAAACTTTCGAAGGAATAAACCATTATAGTAGAGCATATTTTTCTGCTTTTCTTTTTCCCTCGGAGTTCAGTATTCTTGAACTTATTCTTTATATATTTTTGTATGGACTCAAAGTCTCCATCCTCGTCCAGTTTGGTAATAGTTACAATAAACCCTTCTGCGGAATCAGGGGAGGCCTCAAATACAAGCTGAGAATCAGAGGCTGTAAAGCCGAATTGAATTTCAGCCTGCTCCATCATGTCCCAGAAAAGTTCCTGAGCTGCGGGCGAGTTATAGTTTAGCGAACTAAGATCAATATTTCTTTCTTCCAAGTCATTTAGTGTTATTGTTACTCGTATCATATTATCATTTATTTTCTCTATTTTCATATATCATCACCGCACTATATCTAGTTTATGAGCTTATAAAAACCAAAGATACTCTTATTAATTACATAAGCGCTATATAAATTGCAAGAAAGAATCTAAATCGAGGATCTCCCTAAATCTTTTTTGCAATTTGTTACCTTAAGTTATATTGCGATAATCAAGTTTTTCCTTGTAATATCATTATCGCAACTTATATAGCTGCACAGGAAAGTACAAAAGTAGTCTTTCTATAAAGCCATAAATTTTATCATAAAGAGCTAATAAACTAACAAATCTAATAACATAACAACATTTACTTTAAAACTTGCATAACTTTATAATAACGCCATGTGTGCCGTATCACCCATGTTTATCCCTAAGGGTACATCCAATTGGATATAGCAATGTCTACTAAATAATCAAACCAATAAATGATTAATACAAATCAAGGTATATGTTGTCTGTCTTATCTATATTATACTTCTTATTTAAAAAAAAGAGAAGTATAAAAAATTTAGCAGTATAATAACTTTAATAAATTTTATTTGGTTATCTGAATATGGATTTGCATTAATAAACTAGCATTTCAAGAAATAATAGCTATCGTAGATTATGTACTAATGTCAAATAATAAACTCATAAAGGAATAGAAATTCAGCAAGTAGAGTAAATTGGAAATTTGCTCTGATAAATTTTGCAATAGGTTGGGGAAATAATAAATATAGTTTACAGTAAACTATATTTATCGGAGGTAGTAAGCCATGGGCAGGCGAGATTATAACTGGGCTAAATTACTATTTTACTGATATAATTGAAATAGTATAATGTTTCTGAAAAGTTAACTTGATGTTTTTATCAACTTGTATCAGAATATTCCTTATTTTGTTGAAAAAGATAGACCTTATAGTTATAATAAATTGTATGGTCTGGAGAGACTTTTATAATTTTATTCATAAAAATTTAGCACACAAAAAATATAAGGAGAATAGTTTCTCGAATTTACTGGAGAAACTTGTACGCAAATAATATGTTGGGAATTGTTTTGGCTTCAGCTTCTCCAAGGCGTACCGAACTTTTGAAGCAAATTGGCATAGAGTTTAAGATAATTCCTTCAAATATTGAGGAAGATATTAAGGTGAATATACCCCCGGAAGAACTGGTGCAGAAGCTTTCTTATGAGAAGGCTTTAGATGTAGCAAAGCAGTTGCCGGAGGGCTCTTTAGTAATAGGTGCCGATACCATAGTGGTAAAAGACGGCGTGTTGGGTAAACCGGCAAATGAGGAACAGGCATTTGAAATGCTTAAATCACTTCAAGGCCGGTGGCATGAAGTTATAACAGGAGTTACGGTTATTAACTCTTACACGCTAAAAAGTGTAAAGGCATATGAGAAGACCCGCGTCAAGATGAGAGAACTTTCTGATAGTACTATCTTATCCTACATTAAGACGAGAGAGCCTATGGATAAGGCCGGCTCTTATGGGATTCAGGGAATTGGTGCAGTGCTTGTAGAGAAAATTGAGGGATGTTACTTTAATGTTGTAGGATTGCCCTTAACCAGGCTTAGCTTTATACTGGAGGAGTTTGGGGTTAGTATACTATAGTATTATAAAATTCATTGCTTTAAATTCATATGTTTTTACAGGTGAATTAAAACACAATAATATGGAACTGCTAGGTAAGTAGAGGGAATTTGCTACTAAGCTTATTATAGAATTAATATAGATAGTTTACTGTAAATCACTAACTTTACAGTAAACTATCTACATGATATGAAATAGAAAAGTTGATAGATGTAATATGTGAGTGGGGGCAAAGGGCTGTAGAATGAAAGAACGTCTAAAAATGAAGGACCTGCCTGAGGGTGAAAGGCCTTATGAAAAGTTGGAAAAACTAGGGTCGGAAATGCTGTCAAACGCTGAATTGTTGGCAATAATTATTAAGACCGGAAGCATGAATGAGACTTCTGTAGCACTTGCGCAAAGGTTATTGAAGGAAGGGGAAGATGATAGAGGCTTGGCGTTTCTATATGACCTTTCACTTGAAGAGCTGAGGAAAATTAAGGGTATAGGAAGGGTTAAAGCTATACAAATTAAGGCCCTGATGGAGCTCTCCAAAAGGATTGCTTCGAGCTTTAGCATTAGCAATAGGGTCATAATAAAGTCTCCGGAAGACATAAGAAAGCTTTTTATGGAAGAAATGCGACACTTGAAGAAAGAAGTCTTTAAAGTTGTGTTTTTAAACACAAAGAATCATGTAATGAAGAGTTTAAATGTCTCGGTCGGAAGTCTTAATGCCTCAATAGTTCATCCCAGAGAGGTGTTTAGTGAAGCAGTAAAGGCCGGATGTTCGGGGCTAATATTTGTACATAACCACCGGGAAAAGTTAATGTTTACAGCCTAAAAGCTATATGATATATTAGTTAGTGCCTAATTAATTTAGGCACTAACTAATTGAGGTGGTTACTAAATGACAAAAAAAGATTATCTCTCAGTAATAAGTAAAGATAATGAT